>JACKAT010000006.1 GCA_020634935.1 Anaerolineales bacterium | reverse complement strand
ATCTACAACCTATATGACTGATGGGGAAGCAAGAAATTTTCCCCTACTCCCTACTCCCTACTCCTTACTTCCTTCGCCTCAACCTTACCCTTTATGCCACTCCGCCATATGACTCCGCTGCGTCTCGCTCAGCGCCTCGGGGCGGTAAAAGCGGTCGTAAAATTCGGCATCGACGTGGTTGGCTTGAAAACCCAGCACGGTGCGCAGCGGCGGGGGATAAGCCGGAAAACGGCCGTAGCGCTTAAAAACATAGTCGCAATAAGCCGTGGTGGCCGCAATGGCCGCCGGGCTGGTGGGCGAAGCAGCCGCGCTAACGGCGGCGGGGTCGCGCCAGGCGCTAAGGTGAGCGCCGCCCGTAAAAATGCCGGTCGGCCCAAATTTGCGGTCGGCCACGGCCCGCACCGCCGCAGCCATCGAGGGGTAAAAGGGCGGGCAAAACGGTTTCAGCAGCGGTTGGCCCTCGTGTTCCAAGCCCTGCGCATACGGCACCGGCCGATCCTGGCCCATTAATTTCAAGCCTAACGCCAGCAGCTTGTTCAAGCCCAAATACTGCGATGATGGCATCGCGTCCATCCGAAACCCCAACGCCTCAAACCAGCCGTAAGGATGCGCCCCCCAATGGGGAAAGCCGCCCAGGCCCAACGCCTGCACCATCAGCCCCAAATTTTGCAGCACCATCCCCTGCTCCAGCGTAACAAACTCAATCACCAACTGCTCCAACTGCTGAATGGTAATCAGGCGCTCTCGCTTAGGATCATCCTCCAAATGACCGCCTCGACTGCGGGCAAACGGCTTCAACCCGGCCGGGCGAAAACCGGCCCGCTCATCCAGTACATAAACACCGGTGGTCTCATTAAAAATTTCCAACAGGCCGTTAATATACATCTGGGTCAACTCATTAACCGGCAAAAAATAGGTCGCCGCCGGATCATACAGCGACCAGCGATTGACATCGAGGTTGTACAGCGGCTCCGCCGGCGGGGCCGTCCGGCCTGCCCGGATCTTCACCCGGCTGCGCCGGTAGAGTTCAACATAGTCCTGCTGCTCAGACAACCGCAGCAATTCCGGCATCTCCTCGGGCGCGCGGTCTTGCGGCCGTTTAATATAATAGGTCGCCTCCGGATTGATCACCACCAGCCCCACCGTCTGGATCGCATCGCCGCTGGCCACCGTGCGCCCCACCAGGCCCGACAAAATCGTGCCGCCCTGACCTTGATCGAAAACCAAATCGGCCAGGGCGTAGCCCGTCACCCCGGCCGCCGCATACACCAGCAGCGCCTCCTCGGTTTCGCTCAACGGCAGCCCCGGCTGCCGGCTCTCAAACGCCATCGGCCCGGAAGCCATTTTCATCCCTAACCCAAACCGTCTAGTCCGCCGGTTGCGCAGGATGTTCAGCAGTTCGGTTACAGGGTTTTGTGTTTGATTAACCTCTTCATTAGTAAGCATCGATCGCCCTCCCCACAGCTTAACTCTTATAGAAGTTACGCCGTTGGAAATTAGCCCTCCCTAAATCCCTCCCACAGGGAGGAACTTGTCTGGTCCTCCCCCCTTTGGGGAGAGTTAGAGGGGGGCTAAACCGGTCAACGGCGTAAGTCATATCTTAAATAAACCTCATTATAACACAATTCTGTGTCTGTTAGCGGTCATCTAGCTACATATCACTTTTGCATACGAACACGTTGTTTAGCCAACTCCGCCGGACATAAATGCTCCGGGCTATAAAACGGCGCCGGATGAAATCCGGTTTTTGAATGAAACCCCATTGATGGGGTGCCGTTTGGTAGCTCGGCGAGTTCATCGCCGAGTGGGGCCCGATAGCTGACGGAGTGCGGAGATAAAGTGATATGTGGGTAGAGGGCAATCGCCCCAGGGGTCCACGATTAAAGACAGGTTCGGATGCAACATCAGCGGGTTCAGAGCTTTCAGCGGTCTCAGCGATTCGAGGGTCTCAGCGATCCGAGATGTCGGGGTCGCCCCAAGGCTGAACCGCCACCCAATAAAACTATTATGAGTTACGCAGTTGAAGGGTTCAGGCTTAAAAATTAACCACGAATTGCACGAATTACACGAAAAAAGGATAAAAATTTGTGAAAATTCGTGTAATTCGTGGTTGAAAAAACTCGAACTGCGTAAGTTCTAACTATAACAATTTCTAATGAACCCACAACCATGCTACACTATTAACCGGAGGAAATTGACTGGAATTTAGCGAAAAAAAGGAGCAAGAAATGTCCAGATTTGAACAAATTTTTGACCCCACTGGCAATCCGGAGCTTGAACAACTTTATCAGGATTTAAATGCTAAAGGCTTTGCTATGGGCGGGGTGCCGATGAATTTCTTCACCGCCCAATCCATCCGGCCCGATATTCTGGCGGCAAGTTGGGCCTTTGTGCAGAGTATGCTCATCCAGGGCAAATTGCCCCGAACCGTCAAAGAGATGATCATTGTCGCCATCTCGGTCCAAAATAACTGCGGCTACTGCGAAACCGTTCACGCCGGCGCGCTGCAAATGATGGGCGTCCCGGCCGAGGTTGTCAATAGCTGTGTCAGAGACCCCTTAACCGCCCCTATTCCCGCCGCCCATCAGCAAATCATCAACTTTGCCCTAAAGATCAACCGTGATCCCTGCGCGGTAACGGCTGAGGATTATGAGCTTCTGCGCGAACACGGCATGAGCGACGAGGAAATTTTGGAAGTGGTCTCGATGGCCTCTTTCGCCCAATTTCTCAATACCTGGGCCGATATTAGCGCCATCCAGATCGATGGTCAAGGAGCGTAACATGATCACCAACGGCTATGATTTTTCCGTTCTCTTTGGTTTAGAGTCAGAAGCCAATTGGCAGCTAACCGAAGCAATTCGGCCTGACATTACCCAGGTTATCAGCCGGGTCGCTGAAGCCTTCTTTGCCCAAGGTAAACTGCCGCCCACCATCAAACAACTCATCGCGATGGCCATCTCGGAAAAAAATAACTGTAATGTTTGCTCGCGGCTGCATACCGCGGCCTTAGAAAAACTGGGCGTTCCGAAGGAAACCATCGAGCGCTGCATCATCAACCCGGACGAGGCCCAAATCCCTCCGGCGCAACGGGAACTGCTGAAATTTGCGGTCAAAACGGCCAAATCACCCCAAGAGGTCACCACGGCCGAGTTTAACCGATTACGCGACCAGGGCATCACCGATGAAGAAATCCTGGAAGTGGCCATGATCGCGTCTTTTACCAACTTTCTAAACACCTGGTTCGATGTAAAACCGCTGCCGGTAGAGTAATTGTACGTTTATAACCTATAATTCAAGTTGCCACTGGGTATCCTATCAGGGAGTAGGGAGTAGGGATTAAGGAAAAAAACCCTACTCCTCTGTAAATAGAGGCTGTAGGACAAACTTAAGTTTGTCCTACAACAGCGTTTTCATTCTCGCTGTCGTCTCAACCGAGACTGTTGGACTCCCCATTCCTTACTTCCTACTCCCAGCAATTGCTAAGAGGTGGTTTATGAATACCTTCCAACAACCGGCGTCCGCCGCTACCTCAGATATTTGGCTCAATCTGGGCTTTCTGCACGAAGCCGTCCAGAACTTTTCTAATCAAAACTGTCTGGATCATTTCTGGGCGTGTGTCTGCGATAACTCGCGCTGGGTTGTCCCGGCCAAATGTATGTGCGTTATATTGCGCCCGGCCGCCAACAGCTTTAAGATTGTGGGGCGGCTAGAACGGGGTGCCTTTCAAGAACCTGACGATCTCCTATTGCCCATCACCAACGACTTTGTTGGGCAGGCCCTCCACACCAAGGGTATCCAGTGGTTTAAAGGGCCGTGGGCAGAGTCGCCTTGTGCGCTGGTGCGCTGGATCACCAAAGATAATCCGGTGGCTATTTTATCATCCCCGCTGCAACAGGGTGACGAACAAATTGGCGCCATGCTGTTTGGCTTTCGTATTCTGCGCGAACAGGACGAAACGATGCTGGGATCAATGGCTTTGGGGTATTCGCTCTATGTGGGTATGACCAACGCCATCCTGCAAACCACGCGCGAGTTGGCCCGAACAAACCAAATTCTTGAAGCGGAGATTCTGGAACGCCGACAAGCCCAGGAAGAGTTGGCGGCGGCTCGAGACCAGGCCGTCGAAGCCAGCCGCCTCAAAAGCGAGCTGCTAGCCAAAGTCAGCCATGAACTGCGCACGCCGCTGGGGACCATTTTAGGCTACAGCGAGTACCTATACGACGGCATTTTTGGGGCGTTGTCTAACCAGCAGCAGAAAATTACCCGCAAAATTATCAACAGCACCAACTATTTGACCAATATGGTCAACGACCTGCTCGATCAATCTCGCTACGAATCCGGCGAAATAACCCTCAACAACGAGCTGTTTAAAACGAAACGATGGCTCAAGGCGGTCGATACCCAAACGCGCGTGCCGGCTGAGGCCAAGGGCTTGAAACTGACTTTCACCATAGCTAACAATATGCCGTCCAAAATCTACGGCGATGAAAAACGGCTGCAACAAATCCTGGTCAATTTAACCGGCAACGCCATCAAATTTACCCCGTCCGGCCAGGTTGAGGTTGAATTGTTTCAACCCGCGCCGGACCAATGGGCCATGCGCGTTTCAGACAGCGGGCCAGGTATTCCGCCTGAGGCCCAAATCTACATTTTCGAGCCGTTTCGGCAAATTGACGGCAGCGAAACCCGCCAGAATAGGGGCGCCGGGTTGGGGTTGTCCATTGTCAACCAATTAGTCACCCAAATGGGCGGGCAAATTCTCCTGGACAGTGAAATTGGACAAGGCAGCACCTTTACCGTTATACTTCCCCTATTACCAGTCCAGGAGAGAGAGAGATGACCAACCCGTTAGCGTTGATTATCGAAGATGAAGATGACCTGGCCACCATCTTCTCCATCGCGCTGCAAACCGCCAAATTTGAACCGGAAATCATTTACGACGGCCAGGCGGCTCTGGCCCGGTTAGCCGAAGTGGCGCCGGCCATTGTAGTCTTAGATCTGCATATTCCGGGCGTGTCCGGCCAAAAAATTCTGGACTACATTTTAACCGAGCCGCAGTTCGCCCAAACTCACGTCATTATCGCCACCGCCGATGCCCGCTTAGGCGATACCCTGCGCGACAAAGCCACTTTAGTGCTGCTCAAACCGGTCAGCCCCGGCCAACTTCGTCTGCTGGCCAAACGGCTTCACCCGTCAGAAAATGCCGATAATTAAGATTACTCCTCTGAAAATTCCGTAGGACAAACTTAAGTTTGTCCTACGGAATTTTCATTCTCGCTGTCGTCCTGTTAAGGACTGTTCAACTTCCTTGAAAATAACGGCATGGAGCGTCAAAGTTTACTTTGACCTACCCCTGAATGACAAAGCCAGCTTTGTCGCTCCAAACCATTTTCATTGTCGTTGCTGTACCGAGGTTCTGTCTCACTCTCTGGAATTAATTTGCCGCAGTAAAGCCAGCTGCTCCGGCGTGCCGATGACAATCAAAATATCGCCGGCAGCCAATTGAGTTTGGGCGCTGGGATTGAATTGATATATACCATCGTGCGACCGGATCGCCACCACCAACAGCCCCACCTCGCGGCCAATGGCGGCCTCGCGTAACGTTTGGCCGTTCAAAGTGGAGTGCGCCGTAATTTGCACTTCCTCCAGCCCCAGCCTTTGGCCCGAAACGTTGAGCACCTCATCAAAAAATTGGATGACCGCCGGACGAACCATCATCGAGGCCATCCGCACCCCGCCAATCGCATTGGGCGATACCACCTCATCGGCCCCCACCCGGCGCAGCTTTTCGGCGTTTTGCTCCTCAACCAGCCGGGCCACAATCCGCAGATTGGGGTTAAGCGATCGCCCGCTCAGGACCACAAACGAGTTTTCTTTGTCATCGCTCAGCGCCACAATCAGCCCCTTGGCCCGCTCGATGCCCGCCAGACGTAAAGTTTCGTCACGGGCGGCATCGCCTCGCACATACAGCACATCGCCCAATCGTCTCAGCCGTTCCAACTCCTCATGATTTTGATCAACCACCACAAACGAGGCTTGCGACCGGTACAGTTCGGCGGCAATCTGCATGCCCACCCGGCCAATGCCGCACAAGATAATATGGTCTTTTAATTCGGCAATCTGTTTATCCATTCTGCTTCCTTTAAAAATGCGTTGGAAATCGCCTTCCATCATAAAGGCGGCAATAGTGGAGATGGCGTAACCGCCAATACCTACCGAGGCCAGCCCCAAAAACATCGTAAAAATGCGGCCGATTTGGCTCAGGGGACCAATCTCGCCGTAGCCGATGGTGGTCATGGTGATAACCGTCATATACAGGCCATCCATCAGCGGCCAGCCCTCCAGGCGATGATAGCCCAGCGTACCAAAGAGCAGCGCCACCGCAAACAAAATAATCGCCCGCAAGATGCGGAACTGGCCCATAAATTCGGTCGACGCGCCCGTTCTTAAAAAGATGAGGGCGACGGTCAGCAGCACAATCCCGTTGACAATCATCACTTCCGGGGTAAAAAAATCCTCAAAGGGAATAAACACCGCCACCAGAGCGATGCCCCCCAAAAAAAACGAGGTGGTCGCGCCGCCCCAGCCGGCTATCGAGGGAATGTGCGTGGCCCCCAGAATGTTTAACTGCCGGACCTGATCTTGGAGTTTAGCCAGAAACCGGGTGGTGACCAGGCTGCTGTAAATAGTCCAGCCCAGCAGCCCGAACATCAAGCCGAAGCTGATAAAATTATAGAGAATCACCTCAGACAGCTCGCGCTCCCAGGGGCGAACCACCAACCAGCCGAAAATGGCGCTCAGGCCAAACGCCAGCCACTCCCGGTAAGGTTTAAGGATTTGAACATCCGTCACCAAGCGCTCGTAGGTGGTGGCCGACGGCATTAAGGGGCGAAATCGCTCGACCGTGTTGACCAACTGCCGCCGTGCCAGCAGGCGAATGATCAACAGGTACGTGGTCATAGCCGGCGAGAGCAGGCTGTAATACCACCACTCGCCGCTTGAAAAAAAGTCATCGAGCCGGCCCTGCCGGTCCACAATCAGGATCAACACCGCATACAACACCACCCCCACCAGCACACTGCTCACCACCCAGGGCAGCCGGAAGGGGCCGATCAGGCGCTCCGGCAAAGCGGAAAATTTAATTGGCGCAGGTTTAAGTTTGTTGATCATCTCGCCTCATCAAAATTTGCCAATAGGTCATCTGCAAACGTACTATACCCTAAATTCAGGAGTCGGTGCAAATGATTAAGCTGTCGGGCGATGCTATTCGTCATCATCTCAAAACCCATACCTTCGGCCAGTCGGTGGTTTATCTGGAACAGACCGGCTCAACCAATACCGAACTCAAACAACTGGCGCGATCCGGCGCGCCGGAGGGGCTGCTTTACGTTGCCGATGAGCAGTTGGTAGGGCGGGGCCGGCTCAAGCGCAGTTGGAACGCGCCGGCCGGTTCCAGTCTATTATTTTCGCTGCTGTTCAGGCCGGGCGCTTTTTTACAGCCGATCCAGACCCAACGCTTGACGATGCTCTGCGCCTTGGCCCTGGCCGAATCGATTGAGGAACTGACCGGCTTGACCATTAAACTCAAATGGCCCAACGATCTAATGGCCGACAACGGCCAGAAGTTATGCGGCATTCTGACCGAGTTTGAACTGGAGGGCGACCGGCTCAGTTGGGTGGTGGTGGGCCTGGGGCTAAATGTCAATGTCGATTTCAGCCGGCAAACCGAGCCTCAACCCGACAGCGGCCTGTCGCTGGCCCAAACCGCCGCCAGCCTGTCGATGCTGCTGGCGCGCGATACCGGTGAACTCCGGCTGCCGCTGTTACAGCGCTGCCTGGAGCGCGTCGAGCGCCGCTACCAAACGCTCCAACAGGGCGTGTCGCCCCAGCAGGAATGGCAAGCCCGGCTGATGGGGTTGGGCCAGCCGGTGGTGGTTACCAACGTGTCGTCCGATGAGCGCTGGGAAGGCGTTATGGTCGGCGTCGATGCCAACGGCGCGCTCCGTGTTCAACAAGCCGACGGCTCAATCCAGACGGTTTTGGCCGGGGATGTAACGCTGAAACGAATCTCCTGACGTTATTAAACAAGGAGTAAGAAGTCAGGATTAAGGAGACAAAACGGCTTACTTCCTACTCCCTACTCCTTACTCCTTACTTCTTACTTCCGGTTAGTCCCACCCGGTTGATTTTTCAGTAATTCCGGGGAAAAGTGGCCGTGTGGGGTAAAAGAAGTGACCAAAAGGGTATTGCTCTTCTGATTTATTGCGTGTATCATGACAGTAACCGAATTTACCTATAGAGAGGAGATACTCTATTTCCAAACAAAATCAATTAATTTCCACCAAGTCGCCCGTTGAGCACGCGTTTATCGTTGGCGCCGAGTTAAAACGGCCGGCCAAAGAACACGGCACATTCGACATCGAAGACTCGCTCGAAGAGCTGGCCGCGCTGGCCGATACAGCCGGCTTGGCAGTTGAGGGCGGCACCTATCAACGCCTCGATAGTATCAACCCCGGCACCTTAATCGGTACGGGCAAGATTGACGAGTTAATCGCTTACCGGGATGAACTGGGGATAGATGTTTTTCTATTTGACGATGAACTCAGCCCCCGCCAGCAACGCGAACTTGAAAAACGGCTGCAAGTGAAAGTGTTAGACCGAACTGCCCTCATTTTAGATATTTTCGCTCGCCACGCCCACACCCGCGAGGGCCAACTACAGGTTGAACTGGCCCAATATGAATATCGCTTGCCGCGTTTGACCCGCATGTGGACCCACCTGGCTCGACAGGCCGGGGGGCGAGCCGGCGGGACCACCGGTGGGGTTGGCGTCCGGGGGCCAGGTGAAACGCAGCTTGAAGTTGACCGCCGGGAAATCAACCACCGCATAGCCCATCTTAAAGGTGAATTAGAAAAGGTTCGCGCCCACCGGGCCCGGCATCGGTTGCAGCGGAAACGGTCGGGTATTCCAGTGGTGGCCATTGTCGGCTACACCAACGCCGGCAAAAGCACGCTGCTCAACAAACTGGCCCAGGCCGATGTTCTAGCGGCCAACCAGTTGTTCGCCACGCTCGACCCGACCACCCGGCAAGTAACCTTACCCAGCAAAAATAATGTCCTGTTTAGCGACACGGTCGGTTTTATTCAAAAGCTGCCTACCAATCTGGTGGCGGCGTTTCGGGCTACGCTGGAGGAAATTGTCGAATCGGATTTGATTTTGCACGTGGTCGATATCACCCATCCCAACGCCGAAGAGCAGTCCGCCGTGGTTGACCAAACCCTGGCCGACTTAGGCGCTGGCAAAGTGCCTCAACTGGTCGCATTGAATAAGGTTGACCGGCTGGCCGATCCGGAGCAGGTCACTGAACAGTTAGCCGAATACCCTAATAGCATCGCCATTAGCGCCGTAACCGGTTATGGATTGGATGATTTGCTCAATAGGATTGAAGGAGTGTTAGAGAGTCATCGTAAAACGGTGACGCTGCTGATTCCTTACAGCCGGGGCGACCTGGTATCGGTGCTGTATGATCAAGCTATAATCGAAACCGAAGCCCACGAGCCGGAAGGAACGCGCTTAACGGTTCATATCCCCAAACATCTACTTGCCCTGGTTGAACCTTTTCTGTTAGAGACGGTTCATTTGTAACCCTAGCAACGCCCAAGGAGCTGCAGAAATGCTTGACAAACTGGCGCTTATTAAAGGCTTACCGGTGATCATCGGTCTAATCCTGGTGATTATTAGTTTTATTGCACAATTCGTTCCGTTTTTATCGTTTCTGGTAGTCGGGCAGTGGCTGCTGCACTTAGGCGTTATCATCGGCTTGGGAGGCATTCTCTTTTCCGATACATTGTAGCGTCGCCGTGGGTAGAACGTAGAACGGAGAAGGCTTATGGAGATGGGCGTTTGACGCGCCCGCGCTGCTAAATAACTAAAAAACCCCCGCCGCGTGAAGCGGCGGGGGTTTTTGTATGTAGCCCTAGATGGCTAAATTAGGCGTTCAACTTTCCTCGGCGAATGGCCACGACCCCCCCAATGACCATCAGCATAATCAGGCCACCGGCGGCCAGGATCACCGGCAGTCCGGCGGTAACAGCGGCTCGCCCGGAAACCGGCAGCACCGACTCGGCGGTTGAGGCCGCCCCTTGAGCTTGCGGCAGTCCGGCGGCGGCCCGGGCATCGGTTACGGCTTGAGCGCGAGCCGGATCACTAACATCTAACCCGGCGGTATCGGTTGGGGCGCGTTCATCGCCGGGGACCGGGTTGATAAAGAGATTGACGCCGCCGGCGTAGGTAATCTCATAAATGGTGCCGTGTTCGGCCTGGAAGCTGTAAGTTCTGGCTTTGGCCTCACCTGACCCCCAAGCCGTGCCGCGATATTCGCAGGGAATGAGCAGCACATCGACCGTAGTACAGAGGGTGGCGTCTTGCGGTTTGGCCATAATCCACAAATCGTCGGCGCTGCAGAAACCATCCGGGCTGGTATAGTCAAATTCCAGATCAAGGCCGCTGCAATTTTGAACCCGGGCCAGCGCACCGGAATAAGGGGTATACAGCGGGCTGGGCTGGACCTCGGCGTGCGGCAGCGGCGCGCCTAGATCATTTTGAACCGTAAAGATCGGCCCCAGATACTCATTGTAATTACTGTCGCCGTGGACGGTTCGAACCACAATTTGGTAACTGCCATCCGGTACGGTGCGGGTATCCAGTCTGGCCAGGAGGCCGTTAACCACTGGCGCATAGACCGTTGCCCCCCACATCAAGTTGTCGCCGGTCTTGAGAAACATCTCGTATTTAACAAAATCCGGGAAATCAACCACTCCGGTCACCTCGACAATACCGGCTACGGTTTCCCCTTGCGAAGGTGTCGTGATAATCACGGTTTCAGGCCCTTGAGCTAAAGCTGTGGCGCCACCGGCCACTAACCATAACAACGTAGCAATAATTATTAAGTACCGGACAGAGTATGGTCTCATCAGCGTCCCCCACTTTCTTATACAAATTGTTGGCATTAAAATGACATAAATACTTCACATAAAATTATAACATAACCTGTAAATTATGAGAAGTTAGACGGATCAATTTGGGGCATAACAAATTGATCTTTTAACAGCAAGAGTTTTTGACACATTTCCATAATTTGCGTAGTCTTGTGGTATACTAGCCGTATCAAATTTCTTAAAAATTGACGCCTATTTTTCCATGACCTCAACCTTAAAAACATCCATTCCTTATTACAACACCTGAGTAGCAACGAATTTCGAACCAAAAGAATCGGAGTTACGCACTTGACATCCAATCATGTCATTTCGTAGCCGAAGGCGGAGAAATCCCTATAGAGTCGGCTGGCCAACATCGTTCTCAAGGATTTCTCGTCGTTCCTCCTCGAAATGACCTGCCAACTGCGTAAGTTGTAAAGAATAGCCAAAAAATGCCTTGCTCCCACGGAAACAATCTTGGCTAATGAGTCACAGACAGAGCGATTAAAATTCACCCCTTTAGGCGTTGTCCGCCCGGATGACTCCTTAATAGCCAGTGAGGCTGGGTTTCACAATGAGTGTGAAAGAACGCGGCAAAACAGACCTACAACTCCAATTGTTGGCCTTATATCTCTTATTCGTAGTGCCGATCTTCGCTCTGGCGTTGTTCTTCTACTCTGTCGAAAGCGAACGCCTGCGCGAGGACGTTTCGGCTGCTGATTTGAGTCTGGCTCAGGCCATAGCCTTGGAAACCGATGCTCTCCTGCGCCTGGCCGAAGGCGCCGCCGTGGCTTATGCCAAACTCCCCGTTGTCATCCAAGCTGACCCTGAGCGGATGCCGGCCGCCTTTTCCGCCGGAGCCATTGCCCGTCAGGATGTCAACCTGCTGTACCGCCTCTCTAAAAACGGCATCATGATATATCACTATCCCTCCAGTCCCGGCTCCACCGTTGGCACCGACTTTTCCTTTAGAGATTACTTTATTGAAGCTAAAACTACCGGCAAGCATGTCTTCTCAAAAGGCCGTATCTCACCCACTACAGGCCGGCCGGTGGTCACCAGCGTTATGCCGGTTTATAAAAATGGTGAGTTCGATGGGGTGGTAGGCGTTAATCTTGAACTCCAACGCCTAACCGAAACCGTGGTTCAAATCAGTGAAAAACGTCCGGAACGAGAGAAAATCGATATCGCCATTGTCGATTCAACCGGCCAGATCATTGCTCACTCCAATTCCGCTAAGCTGTTAACCAACTTCTCTAAGGACAGCTTAGCGGTACTGCAATCCGTCCTGAACGGCGAAGAAGGCTCGCTAACCGGCGACAGCAACGGAGAAACGTGGCTGTACAGTTACACCTCCATCCCAACCGCCAACTGGGGCGTCATTGTTCAGCATCCCACTCGATTGGCTTTTGCTTCGCTCAAACGGTTTCAACAAGGGTTAATTCTGGCTCTGGCCATTTTTGGTGTTGGGGCCGTTATGTTCTGGATTTTCTTGTCCCATCGAGTTATCAATCCGCTGGCCCAACTAACCCGCTATGGCGAAAGCATTGGCCAGCAGTTATCCGGTATCGAGCTAATCCCGGAGACGATCGAACCGCTATCGGAGCGGCCGGACCAAATTGGCCGGCTGGCCCGGACGCTACTAAGAACCGAGCGGAGTATCCGGCAGCGGTTGATCGAACTGACGACGCTCAACAAAACCAGCACAGTGGTGGCCTCCTCTTTAGAGACCAAACAAGTTATCAGCGCCGTTTTAGATGAAGTCCGCCGCCTGTTTCACGTTCGTCAATGCGCTTTGTTAATCACCGACGATATGCAAGAGGAGCTAAAGGTTCAAGCCAGCCGGGGGTTGAGCCAGAACTATATCTCTCGCCTGGAATTAACCGAAGCAACCAAACAATACCCGGCCTATCGGGCTATTTCAACCGGGCAGCCTATTCAAGTGCCTGATGTTGAAACCGATCCCAATTTTGCCGAGCTCCTGCCGCTGGCTCAAGTTGAGGGCTATCGATCGCTGCTAGTCATTCCCTTGATTGCGCCGCACGTACCGCCCGCCGCCTTAGCCATTTATCGCGACGACGAACATTTCTTTACCGATCAAGAGATCAATCTGGCCGCCAGTTTTGCCAACCATGCGGCTATTGCTCTGGAACACGCGATGCTCTTTAGCCTAACCGACGCCCAACTTCAACAGCGGGTGCAATTCTTGAGCGCGCTTAATGCGGTCGGCCATACCGTCAGCAAATCATTGGATATTGACGATGTACTCAACAACGCTATGGATGCCGTGTTGGAGGTCATGCCCATCGACGCTTGCTGGATCTGTTTGCAGCGCGAGTCTGAAGATTTTTTGCGCCTGCGGGCCCAACGCGGCCTGGCGCCCCACCTGACGGAGCAGATGGAGCAGCAAATTATCTACTATGGCCGGGGCTTCATTGGCCAGGTGGCCGAAAGCGGTGAGCCGCTGCTGCTGGAAGACGCCCATCTTTACCGCCACCAGTGGCCGGACGATCCCCTGTTGAACTATGAAGAATGGCAATGTTTGGCCGCTGCGCCGCTCTTAGCCAAAGATGATATCGCCGGGGTGCTGGGCATTGCCAGCCGCACCGAATCAACCTTTTCCGAAACGGAAGTCGAGCTGCTGCGGGCCATCGGCGATCAGATCGCCATCGCCGTGGTCAACGCCCGTCTCTACCGGCGCAGCCGTGAGGCCGCTGTTTTTGAAGAGCGCAACCGCATGGCCAGAGAAATTCACGATACCTTAGCCCAAGGGTTTACCGGCATTTTAATTCAGCTTCAAGCCGCCGAACGCCTGAGCATGAAAAATACACAAAAAGCGCTGCAAAGTTTGCAAGAAGCGCGAGAGTTGGCTCAGTCCAGCCTGCAGGAGGCTCGCCGCTCGGTATTTAATTTGCGGCCAACGGTTTTAGAAAGCTTGACCCTGGACCAAGCGATTATCCAACAAGTGGAGCGGTTTAAACGAGAAACCGGTCTGGAAGCCAAATTCACCTTGGAAGGTTATCCCAGTGCGCTGGAGGCCAACACCGAACAAAATTTGTATCGTATTGCCCAAGAAGCCTTGACCAATATCAAACGACACGCCCAGGCCAGTCGAATCGAGGTAATGCTGGTCTTTGAACCCAAAACGGTCACGCTCACCATTGTGGACGACGGCATTGGGGTGGAAAAATCAAGGCAGCAAAAGCAAATCGCCCATGCAGTTCATAACGGCGCTGATAAAAAAGTGCGAACGGGTGGCTTCGGGCTAGTAGGAATTAAAGAGAGAGTCAGTTTAATGGGCGGTCAACTATTTATCGACTCGCCGGCTAGCGGCGGGACTCAAATAAAGGTTGTAATATCCAAATGAGCCAAACCATAAAAGTTCTAATCGCTGATGATCACCCCATTGTCCGACGCGGGTTAGGTTCTATAATCGATTTAGAAGATGATATCGAGGTCATCGGTGAAGCCGAAAATGGCGAAGCCGCCATCGACTTTACCATGTCAACCCCCACAGATGTCATCCTCATGGATTTAAGGATGCCAGGCATGGGCGGGGTTGAGGCCATTAAACGCATCAACGCCAAACGGCCCAACATTCAATTGATTATCCTGACCACATTTGCCGATGATGAAGATATTTATAACGGCATCGCCGCCGGGGCGCGCGGCTTTCTACTTAAAGATGCCCCTCCCGACCGGCTGATTGAGGCCATTCGCGCCGCTCACCGGGGGGAGTCGCTGCTCAACCCAACCGTCGCGGCCCGGATCCTCGATCACTTTTCCAGTATGGTCGAGCAGGTTACGGCCCAGGATGAGCCGGATCAGAAATCAAAAAGTTCCACCGACAATGATCCGAAGCTCACCCCCCGTGAATTAGATGTCTTACACCTGCTGGGCCGGGGCGCGCGCAACAAGGAAATAGCGAAGGAACTGCACATTGTAGAGCGTACCGTCAAAATTCACGTCGGCAATATTTTGGGCAAGCTCAATGTCACCAATCGGACCGAAGCCGTGACTCAGGCCATAAAAATGGGGTTGTTAGGCGAGGGCGACTAACACCTAATCGCCCCATCGACAGCGTAACAGGCTTGTCTCTTAATTTTGCTATCCTCCTTAAATGTGTTATTTTTCACTAGAGAAAAGAATTTAATACCTTTTCGATAACTTTACCCTCAGGATAAACCTTAACGATGACCAGTTGGTTAGATTTTTTGCTTGTGGGATTAGCGGCCGTTGCCGGCGGCGCAGTCAATGCGCTAGCCGGGGGCGGCACACTGATTACATTTCCAATGTTAACCGCCGTGGGCATTCCGGCGGTGGCGGCCAACGTGACAAACACCGTGGCGCTATGCCCCGGTTATCTCGGCGCGACGTTTGCCCAGTGGAACGACTTGAAAGATCAGCAGCAGCGGTTGTGGCTGCTGGTTCCGGCCAGCGTGATCGGGGGCCTGATGGGGGGCATTCTGCTGCTCAACACCGGCGAAAAGGCGTTTCGAGCTTTGGTGCCGTTTCTGATTCTGTTGGCGTCGGGGCTGCTGGCAGTACAAGATCCGCTGCGGGCCTGGCTGGTTCGCCGCAGCAGCCGATCCGGCTCAGGATCGATGTCCCAAACGAGCGTGGTGCTGCCGGTGGGCTTGGCCGCCGTCTACGGCGGTTATTTTGGGGCGGGCCTGAGCGTGATCGTCCTGGCTGTGTTAGGGCTGGTGCTGGACGACTCGCTGACGCGGCTCAACGCCCTGAAGCAGGCGGTCGCCTTTAGCGTCAACATTGCCGCCGCGATTTTCTTCCTGTTTTCCGGGCAGGTCGTCTGGCTGGCCGCGCTGGTCATGGCCGTCGGCGCGCTAATCGGGGGGGTGTTGGGGGGCCGGCTGGCCGGCAAGATCAAACCGTCCGCTCTCCGGCGGATTGTGGTCATTATCGGCGTTATTGTGTCGATCATCTACCTGGTGCGTTAAACGTGCGGTAGAACCTCTGCGGCCAGCAGCGCTAATGAGTCGAGGTCATCCAGATCATTATGCTGCACCATAAAGCGATCGATCCCGGCGGCGGTAAACGCCTTCATCTGATCGATCACCTGGCCGGGGCTGCCGCCGATAAAGCCGGCCTCGTTCCACTCGGCCAGAGTTGAGGGCAGGCTTGGAAACATGCGGCGATGGGCCTCGATCCGGCTTTGAAGCGCGGCCTCATCACGACCAATAACAAACGGGGCCATCATCGAGCGGCGAATTTCACCAGGGTCGCGGTTGATGGCCGCGCAGTTCTCATCCAGCTCCCGCGACTTCTCACGGAAGAAATCGACCCCACCATAAGCGAAATTCCACTCGGTGGCCTGTTTAGCCACGATCTGCAAGGTCTTCTTGCCTTTGCCGCCCATGATTAGGGTTGGGTTCGGCTGCGCCGGGCCGGGGTGGGATTGAGCGTGGTCAAGTTGGTAATGCTTGCCCTCAAAGGTCGCCGGTTCGCCCGACCAGAGCAATTTAATGACGGTGGCGGCCTCGTCCAACATCTCCAGCCGAACGCCGTAGCGCGGATAGTTGAGGCCAAACATCTGATGCTCCATATCATTCCAACCCGCGCCAATACCTAAATCGAGCCGCCCGCCGGAGAGTTGATCGACCGCGGCGGCCATCTTAGCGACGATCACCGGCTGGCGAAAGGTGACGGCGCAGACCAGCGGTCCGAAGCGGATACGGCTGGTGCGCATGGCCAGCGCCGTTAGCGACGGCCACAGCGCCAGCGACGCCCGCTCCGGGTAACCGTAGATGCCGGTCAGGTGATCGGAGCGAAAGAGGTGGCTGAAGCCCAACTCCTCGACCGCCTCGGCCAGGCGAAAAAATCGCTCCCAGGTCATGTCCTCTTGTCCCTCAACCATAATGCCTATCTCGGCCATGCTGCCTCCTCTGAAAATGGGGTTGTAGGACAAACTTAAGTTTGTCCTACGGGATTTTCATTCGCGCTGTCGTTCTGTAAGGACTGTTCGACGCCCTTAAAAGTAATGGTCTGGAGCGTCAAAGTTTACTTTGACCGTATTGTGAATATGACAAAGCCAGCTTGGTCGCTCCCCTACATTTTCATTATAAATGGCTGGCGAGTTGGTTGGATTGCTGGCTGAAACCCATAACCAACCCACAAACCATCTAACCATCCAACCAACTCGCATTTTACTCTGAAATGAAGGTCCTGTCATGTTCAGCACGATGTTTGCACTTTTTTAGAAACCAGGTTTTTGCGCTAAAAACCTGGTTTCTGGCCATAATACTTTAAAGTGCAAAGGTAGTGATGTTCAAGAAGACAGGGCAGTACCTAGGAAGATGACTGAATAGATATATCCAGACTAAAAGTATACGGTTTCGAGCCGAAAAAACACCAGCCATTTGGGCAGCGTCACCCTAGAAAAAAGGCCAGGAAAATAGAGTGGCGCGACAAAACATGGGGTTTTAGACATCAAATGCGTCACATATCGGAGCAACAAAGCTGGCTTTGTTATTCCCCGATTAATTTATTGACTCATAAAGCTTTGTCACGCCAGATCAAAGCAGAGCTTTGATGCTCCAGATCAAAGCAGAGCTTTGATGCTCCAGATCAAAGCAGAGCTTTGATGCTCCAGACTTAATGACCAGCGATTACAGAATTTGATAAGCCCTGATCATGATCGTGATCGCCTCTTACACCGCGCGACATGCCTCGATCATCATCGTGATCGCCTCTTACACCGCGCGACATGCCTCGATCATCATCGTGATCGCCTCTTGCACCGCGCGACATGCCTCGATCATCATCGTGATCGCCTCTTGCACCGCGCGACATGCCTCGATCATCATCGTGATCGCCTCCTGCACCGCGCGACATGCCTCGATCATCATCGTGATCGCCTCTTGCACCGCGCGACATGCCTCGATCATCATCGTCCTAACCGTTTGCAGAATTCTGCAAGGACTTTTTGACGCCGTAAAATAGGCTTGCAGGATTTTGCCAGCGGTTTTTATTGCTGGGAATATCTTGAGGTTAGCTTTGCCAGCGGGTCAGCACCCGATCGATGTCAGCCTCGACGGCCTGTCGCGCTTGCCGGCGACCATAGCCGCCGGCCAACAGCGAGTCGTACTGGGTTTCAACGTGGCGGATGTGGGCGATAACGGCCAGCCGGATGGCCTGGTCATCCAGAGTTTTGGCCGCCGCCGAACGACCCACCCGGCCGCTGTATTTGAGGCAGGCATGTTCGGCAATGATGGTCTCTCGACCGGCCGGACAGCCGGGGAACAACTGGCGCACCCGCCCGGCGAAGGCTTCGACGTACTGGCGATCCAGCTCGACCCGCCGAACAGCCTCCCGCGCCCGGCGGCGCTCTCTGACCTCGCTATCGGCCAGGCATTCTTCCTCGGCTTGCTCCAGCGCCTGACTTTCCACCAGCAAGCCCTGCCGCTCATACCGTTTACGACGCTTGTTCCATTTGAGCACGACCGCGCTCAAGGTTGAGTGCTTGCGCGACCGTCGGGTCAGCGCCGCATCGCCGGCCGGGAGAAAGATCAGGTGTTCCAGATCGGCGCAGGCCAGGCACAGCGCCTTGTTGTCCTCGGTCAGGGTAATCCAGGCATCGTGTCCCAATGCCTCGCCGCACTCATCGCAGGTGGCGTCCTGGCTGGCGATAAAGACGCTGATCTCGTTGTTTTTAGCCATATTATTTCTCCTCTGAAAAGGGTTTGTAGGACAAACTTAAGTTTGTCCTACGGAATTCCCATTGTCGTTGCTGTACCGAGGTTCTGTTGCACTCCTCTGATAATAGCGATCCAGAGCGTCAAAGTTTACTTTGACCTTGCCGTTAATGACAAAGCCAGCTTTGTCGCTCCAGAAAAGTGGATGACAAAGCCAGCTTTGTGGCTCCAGAAAAAGGGTTCGTCGTAATCGCTTTAGCGATGGGTCAGGGTTGAAGGGCTTACCGCGAACGAAGTTGCCCTTTACTGTACCTGATTTCTACTGAGAAGGCAATGCCCTATTTCAGCGGCGATAGCGCTAAGCTATGGCCATCAAACCATGCGTTAGGTATCATCATATTTCTCATTTATTTGCCTATTTCTAACTCTGGCTTACCATGCCTATAATTAATAAGTTGCCACCTTGTGCGAAAGACCTTTAGGGTTTCCGGAATTGCGTTATCCCGACCAGAATTCAGATATTTAACGCCATTTCTGGTCAAAATCAGGGTCGAAACCCTAAAGGTCTGGAAGGGTAGCAAGCCGAGTTAAAGCTCATTTGAAAACCTGTTAGGTCTTGGTCGTGGACAGGTGGCAACTTGAGTTAACTATGATTCATCCAGGAGGAAACAAAAAGAATGATCTATTCAATCATCAGCTGGCTGGTGGTGGGGTTTATTATTGGCGCACTGGCTAAGTTTGTGATGCCGGGCCGCGATCCGGGCGGCTGCCTGGTGACCTCGCTGATTGGTATCGCCGGCGCTTTTGTTGGCGGCTTTCTGAGCAATGTGCTGGGTTTAAGCGTAGCCACCGGGACCCTTGACTTCATGAGCATCGTTTTTGGGGTGATCGGGGCGGTTATATTGCTGCTGCTTTACCGATTGGCGGTGAAACGGTAACCGATCCGACCCCCTGACCGCCGACATCCGACCGTGGACCGTCGAATATTGACACGGATCATAGGGTAAGGCGGTCGGCGGTCGGCTGGCGACGGTCTGAACGTTTGAACGTCGTCTTGTAAGTTTAGTTTTAACCCGTATACTACCCCTAATGGCTGGAACCATCACCAAACTCGAAATTCAAAAACGAAATAAAGAGCGGGTCAACGTTTACCTGGATGAGCAGTTTGTATTGGGCGTGATGCTGTCGGTGGCTGTGGAGTTAAAGAAGGGGCAGTTTCTCAGCGACGCCGATATCGAGCGATTAAAACAGCAAGATAACCGGCATAAGGCTTACCAACGGGCGCTGAACTATTTGAGTTTCCGGTCCCGCAGCCGGGTCGAGATTGAGCGTTATCTGCGGGAGAAAAAAGTCGCGCCGGACATCATTACCGCCACGATTGAGCGGCTGGATGAGGAAGGATTGATCGATGACTCGGCGTTTGCTGAAAGCTGGGTAGAGAACCGGGAGCGGCTGAAACCTAAGGGGGCGCGGGCGCTGCGGTACGAACTTCAGCAGAAAGGTCTGAATGAGTCCACCATCGACAGCGCTCTGGAGCAAATTGATGAGAGCGAGCTGGCCTGGCGAGCTATCGAAAAAAAAGTACGCCAGTGGCAGGCGTTAGACGAGGCCGACTTCAAACGCAAAGCGATGGCTTTTCTCAGCCGGCGCGGGTTCGACTACGAGGTGACGATGGAAACCGTGGAACGGGCCTGGCAAACAAGTAACTCGGAGCAGACGGAATGAGCGACAACGAACGCGATATCGCCCGCTATACGGCGGCCATCCAGGCCAACCCGGCCGATGGCGAAGCCTACTACGACCGGGGCAACGCTTACACCGAGGCCGGTCGCTACGAAGCGGCCATCGCCGATTACAACGAAGCCATCCGGCTGCTGCCCAGCGAGGGCGATCCGTATTACCGGCGGGGCAATCTTTACCGCCGCCTGGGTCACTATGACCAGGCGTTGGCTGACTACAGCGCCGCCATCCGGCTCGACCCGGAGCACAGCCGGGCGTATGTGGGCCAGGGCAATGTCTTTTTTCAACAGGAGCGGTATGCTGAGGCCGTGGCTGCCTACAGCCGGGCGCTGCGAATTGATCCCCATTACATTAGCGCCGTTTACAACCGGGGCAAGGCCTACGCCGAAATCGGCCAGGATCAACTGGCGCTGGCCGATTTTGAGGCCATTCTGCAAGTGGAGCCTGATGACGTCGCCGCGCTGTACGGCCGGGCCAATCTGAAAGCCAAGCAAGAGGATTACCCCGGCGCGCTGGCCGACTACACCGCCGCCATCCGGCTCGATCCTGACGACGCGGTGGTCTATCTCAATCGGGCCCGGTGCTATGTGGCGCTCGATCAGGCGGCTCAGGCGATGGCCGATTATAATGAAGCGCTAAATCAAAAACCAAGGGAGTCGCGGGCATTTACCGGCCGGGCCTTGCTGTATTACCAGCAGGGGAACTTCGCGGCCGCCGTGGCCGACTTGACCGAGGCGTTGGCGATCAAGCCGGACGAAGCCGAGAGCTACCTCAGCCGGGGTCTGGCTCATTACCATCTGGAAAACTATGATGAGGCGCTGGCCGACTACGCTAAGGCCATTCGCTATGACGCCCGAGATCCCCGGGCGGCGCTGGGGCGCGGCCTGGTTTTCAGCCAGCAGGGTGATCATAAACGCGCCTGGGTCAACTTCGATCAGGCAATTCGGCTAGATGACCAATTTATCCCGGCGCTCATCGGCCGGGGCGACGCGGCGGTAACGTCGGGCGATGTCGAACCGGCGCTGGCCGACTACAGCCAGGCCATCCGGCTGGGGGCCGACGATGCCTCGCTCTTTTTGAAGCGGGCTAATCTCTTAATGCAGCAAGGCGATCTGGCTCAGGCCATAGCCGATTACGATGAAGTTACGCGGCGCGATCCATCAAGTGCGACGGCTTATTACAATCGGGCCACGGCTTATCATCACCTGGGGCAAGCGGAGGCCGCCCTGGCTGACTATCGAGCCGCGACCCGCCTTAATCCTGCTGACGGCAGCGCCTTCTACAATATGGCTTGTCTTTTAGCCAGCCGGCAAGCGGTGACCGAGGCCTTGACCCATTTGCAGCAAGCGTTGGCTGCGGGCATCGAGGCTGACCAGGCGCAAGTTGATCCGGACTTTGAGCCCATTCGAGCGGATGGCCGTTTTCAGGCATTAATCAAACAATTTCAGTAGTTGGTGGAGTTCATAGAGTTTGTAGAGTTTATTGAGTTCGTGGAGTTCGTGGGGGTTATGGGGTTAATGAAGGTGGTGGAGCTTGGGGAGATGTAAAGGGGGATGAACACGTTTCAATCGCTGCCTCGGCCTAAACCGCGCGTGCTTTCTGATGGATCGTTTGAGAGTATGCTGCTAGTTTTTTGTATTGTCTGGACGGTGGGCAGCCTGGTGATGCTGATGATGTGCGCGTTTACGTTGGGGCCGGATTGGTATCGCTATTGGCAGCTTCACCAGTCGGGCGTGGTGACCTCGGGCCGGATGATCCGGCAAGACCCTGGTAAGTTGTGGGTCTCGCACATATTTCAGTTTACCACAGACGATCTCACGGTTTACACAGGCCAACATGCCATTCCTATGACTAAATTTCAGCCGATCCCACCGGGCGAAACGATTATGGTCAGATATGTGGCGGATCATCCGGAGATATCGGTTTTAGAGCCGTATTTTACCACGCCGTTTAAACCGCTGCTGATATTTGTGGGCTTGGGGGGGATAATGCTGGGGATTGGACTGGCTTTGCTGCCGGCCCGCTGGCGCGCCTGGCGGAGTGTTCGCCGCCTGTATACCCAAGGGCAGATTGCGCCGGCGACTGTGGTTAACCTATGGCGTGAGGCTAACGCCCGCCATCAGGTTTTATATTGTGTTGCCTATGAATTCGAGGTGACGCGACCCGATGGTCACATCCAAACTGTTCTGTCAGCCGAATATAATGAGTTAGCATTCGAAACGCTACGGCTGCGCCAGCCAACACCCATCCGTTATTTGCCCGAGAACCCGGAGATCTGCCGTCTGGAAATGGAGCCAATTTTTGAGGCGCGGATAAAAAAGCCTAATCAAGGAGTAGGGAGTAAGGAGTAGGAAGTAAGGTTTTTTTCCTACTCCCGATTTCGCTGGCAATGGCATTTCTCTTTTTTTACCGATGACTGGCAGCGGTAGCACTTGGGTGATCCCTAAGCCGGATAGACCGTATCCGGCGGGCGCAGCCGGGCGGCCAAGTCGCGCAGTTGGATGAAACTGATCGGTTTTATGAGGACTAAGTCAGCTTCATGGCGAATCATATCGGCGGTACTGGGAGCTGCGGTGGTGATAATCACCTGGGTATTAGCCAACCGGTCGCTAGCTCTAATTTGGCGGAGAATTTCCCGGCCTGAAACCTGGGGTAGATGCAAATCCAGCAGGATCAAAGCGGGGACAATCTCCGCCAAACGGGCCAGGGCCAGCGCCCCATCCTGGGCAATTTCCGTCTCATACTCGGCCAGCCGCAGCGCCTCAGAAAATATAGACACCTGCTCGGCGTCATCTTCGATAATTAAAGCTAAGGGTTTGAGCGAATTTAGTTCAATCATACGACTACCTCATCAACCGGTTTTAACGGCAAAATAATCCTAAAAGAACTCCCCTGATCCACCTGACTTTCAAGCTGGATTTGTCCCCCCATTAAGACGGTTAGCTGCTTGACAATCGATAGCCCCAGCCCCACCCCGGCATGCCGCCGGGTCATTGAGCTATCGATTTGCCCGAATGGTTCAAAGATACGGGCTTGATTCTCAGGCGAAATACCCGGCCCCGTGTCGGCGACTTCGATGGCCCAGTGCTGGTCATCGAAACAAAAGAGCCGAACGCAGACCCGTCCCTGGTCCGTATATTTGACGGCGTTGCTGACCAAGTTGACCAAAATTTGCTGCAAGGCCACCGGATCGCCGTAAAGTCTGGCCGGTAGACCTGAGCCAATTTCGGTTTTTAACGTCAATCCCTTTTGTTGAGCTGTCACGGCTAATCTTGAGACAACGTCCTCAACGACATCACTGGGCGTAAAAGTGGTAATTTTCAACAATAACTTACCGGCTTCATACTGCGCTTGATCGAGCAGGTGGCCAACCAGGTCGGTCAGGTAGTTAGCGTTGTCGATAATTTTGGCCGTGGTCTGGTTCTGCTTATTAGAAATGGGGCCGTGGAGTCCCATTTGTAACATCTCGGCGTGGCCGATGATAGCCCCCAACGGCGTCCGCAGTTCATGGCTCACTTTGGTCAGCAGTTCCGATTTAAACCGGCTAGCGGCCAGGGCCTGGTCACGAGCGACAATCAAAGCCCCTTCTACCTCTCTCCGTTTGGCGATCTCCTGGGTTAAATCGGCATTGGCTTGCACCAGTTCGGCGGTGCGTTGTGCCACCCGAGCTTCCAGCTCAACATTGGCAATTTGCAGTTGGGTCTGGAGATGGGCAAACAGCTTAGATTGGGCCATCAGCAAGGTGTAAACATCCAGCAAGCGATAAATGTGGGGGGCTAGCTCCACAATAATAGGCTCAAAGACAAAATTCGACGGGCGATTAAGAGCCAAATCGACTGCTTCCGGAATAGGGCACGACGCCGGCAGCAGCAGCGGCTCGGCGTTAATCTTGGTCAGCATCAACCTGATGGACCGGCGCATAAAAACAGCGACCCCGTATAACTGGCCAAGCTGCTCAAAAAATTTGCGGCGCGAAATCACACCAACCGCCAACCCCTGGCGGGTAATGATCACCCCCGGCAGGATGGTGTGTATTCGCAGCAGCTTTTCAACTTCCTGAACCAGGCTGTCGGCTTCTACCTGGAACGCATAAACCGGCAAATCGACCAGCGTCGACTCGATGGTTAAGCGTACGTGGGCCAGCCGGGCAATCGAGAGGGCAGTACGGGTAATTTGTTCCGCATCAAAATTAGCGCCGCCCTTATCTAAACTGGGCTCGCTTTTGACCTCTTCGGTTGCCTGGAGCATCGTCACCTGCGAAATGCGGCTCAAATGAGGGGGGGTGTTATTATTCGAGCGGTTAGGCATTGGGGGTTGAGGTGTGACCTTATCAATCCTCTCCTCTTGAATAGTCGCGATCAGTGAAGTATGGTCCGCTATCAGTTCGAGCCGTACGTCTGCCAGCATACCCCATAGAAATTTTCCGGCTTCTAAATTGGGGGCCACCGGCGTCAAGACCTTGCCTAATATTTCGACGGCCAGGGTAGGCGACTCAAACCTATATCTGGGGTCAGGCTCT
Source organism: Anaerolineales bacterium (assembly GCA_020634935.1). GTDB lineage: Bacteria > Chloroflexota > Anaerolineae > 4572-78 > J111 > JAGRBY01. Next base: position 141,619 of record JACKAT010000006.1, on the reverse strand, counting down.
TGAAAAAGATCGATGAGCGGCTGCGAACTTTGCCCCTCTAATGTGTTTATGACGGTCCGCAGCATGGTACGGGCTAAAGGAAAGGTATCATTGACTAAAGGGTTACTATATTGCGTTTCAGCCAAAGATCGCGCCAAGGTGGCTGTCAGGGGCGTCATATTCATCGTAATTAGGTTAGCCAACTCTTTCAGTGCCGATATCACCTTACTCTTCACCGATTAGTTATGCCGCAACTCAATCCTATCACGGCTGTTTTTCTTTTTCAGGGTACTAAAGATAGATATTCCTTTGAAAATAAAGTAACCCAACCCTATAAACAGCATGGCCATCAATAGAATAAAAAGTATGACCACCAGCGGATTACTTACCGCTAACACAAAATTTTTTTTGACCCCACCCTCGATAGGCATAGCCAAATAGCAAACAGCGGTAGTTATACCTACCGCTGCCGCCAGAAGCGTGGGATGAACGATGATTCGTTTGGTATAGCTTGCTTCCGTTTTAATGGGAAGTTGTTTATAATCCGGCCCGGCTTCGATGACCAGATCATTTTCTATGAATAAGCATACAGCCTGGTCAAAGCCGGCCAGGCGCTTAGGTTGGGGGAAAAGGGCCGCCCCTTCAATAATGTACCAGCCTTCGGCCAAATATTGTTGTTGGTCGGGGACGTGGATCGAAAAGACAGAGACTGTCCGGGCGCCATTGGAGTAGCCGTATATTTTTCGCCGTTCCGGAATAGGATAGTGGGGCGCCCCGTTACTAAAACTCAGGGGACGATGTTCACGCAGCCAGGCTTCGACCGCCTGTTTCAACAATTCCAGCGACTCGCCGTAGATGTACACCGGTTCAGATTGATCTTCAAGCCATATCTCGGTCTGCCATCGTTTAGGTTCAAAGGACACAGGTTAACCTCGCGGGTGGCCGGCAAGCTTTTTGACCGGAATTGTCTGGAGAATGTTATTAGAAGCTGGTTTCGATCATTACCTTATCTAATAGTTTAGTTGTTCAGGTAAAGATAATATTAGCTTGTAGTTAAACTGGAGTTAAATAACAATTAAAATTACTTAACATTATAGCTGCAACCGGCTAAGCCGTTTATCATCGGTGGTACAAGCTGCCGCTTTCATCAGGTTTATCTTTAGCCTCGGCGCGGTCGAGCCGGTAGGGAGTTCTGTGTCGATAAAAAAACTTTCATCCCTTGCCTATGGCAGGCAAATTTTACGGTCATCTTTTATCCTTTTGAGAAACTTTACTATACTATGGTCAACGATTTGTGGGATCATGGCAAAAGTGGATTTTTTGCAAGACCAACTTAAGTTTATCTTACCCGTCAGCATTATTGAGACGATACGATTTCGGCTAAAAAAGGTAGGCATGACAACAACCGCTTTTTTTGATTTAGATTATACACTGCTTAGCACCAGTTCCGGCATGATTTATGTACGGGAAATTATCAGGCAGCGCCGCGCGCCGTGGTGGGTGGTTAGTTATTTGGGTATGCAGTACAAACTAAAGCAGCTCGATTTCGGTCAGGTTCACGGGCGGTTGATCACGCATGTCGGCCAGCGGGGGGTTAATCAAACTGTCGATTTTTTTGCAGCACTGGCAAGGGAACATCTCAAGCCACGCCTGTCTAAAGCGGGCCGAGCGAAGATTGAGTGGCATCGACAGCAGAGTCATCGCGTGGTGATTGTGTCGGCCTCGATTGAGGAACTGGTCAAGCCGGTAGCTGAAGATTTGGGGTTGGGGCAGGATTATCTATGTACTCGGCTGGCTGTTCAAAAGGGACAGTATACCGGACAGTTGGATGGCCCGCTCTGTTATGGACCGGGCAAAGTGGAGTGGGTCAAACGCTGGGCCGATCTTAATCAGGTCAACTTTCCGGGAACCGTAGGCTACTTTTATACCGACAGCGCTTCGGACTTGCCGCTGCTCGAGTTGGCCAAACATCCAGTTGCCGTTAATCCCTCCCGTAAATTGGCTAAGATCGCTAAGGCCAGAGGGTGGCCGATTGAAAAATTTTATTGAAGTGAGATAGTTACGACTCTATTTGATCAAACCGGCGCCCATGCGAGCCAGCACAATATCCTCTTCTTCCGGCAGGCCGCTAACTCCCACAGCCCCAACTACCTTGCCTTGATAAACAATGGGAACACCGCCTCCCCAAGAGACATAGCGGAGATCGCCAAAATTGGTCATGGGGAAGCCCTCTTCTTTGGAGGCGGTACCAACCGCTTTAGACTCCTTGCGCTCCCTGGAAGCGGTGAAAGCTTTATTCATAGCAATATAAATCGAGGCCAAAGGGCAACCGTCGGTGCGGAGAAAGGCGATTAACTCGCCGTGTTCGTCGGCTACGGCTATGGCCGCCCCCTTATGGTTTTGTTCCAATTGGGTTTGAATGGCTGTCACAATTTTCATCGCGTCGGTATGAGAGAGAGTATAAGTTTGATGCATGCTGCCTCCAATGAATACAGTTGGTGAGTGTTAGCTAGCTAGCGGAATGCCGGCGGGTTATTTTTTAGACCGGCCACAATCTTATCGTAAGTCTCTTCCAATGTCTCCGGCAAAATTCGGGTGTTGCCTACCACCGGCATAAAATTGCTGTCGCCGTTCCAACGCGGCACAATATGCATATGGAGATGGCTGTCAATGCCCGATCCGGCATCGCGGCCCAGGTTGAGACCAACGTTAAACCCGTCCGGGCGCAGCAGGTTGCCAAGCAGCTCGGTAAAGTAGGTCACGTGCAGCATGAGTTCGCATTGGACCTCCTGAGACAACTCAACCAGCGTAGAGACATGCTGCTTAGGTAGAACCATAAGATGGCCGGTATTGTAAGGGTAAATATTCATAATGGTGAAGGTGGTTTTGCCCCGTAGAATCAGATAATTGTCCCGATCATGGTCGGGGTTATCTCCAACGGCGGTACAAAAAACACAGCCGTCAACTTTTTTCTTTTTCGAGGTAATATATTTCATCCGCCAAGGCGTATACAAGCGTTCCGCAGTCATCTTCTTCCCTTTGATCGAAACAAATTTTTACAACAGTTCATTTTACCAAATGAACCGGCAGAGTTGCAAAAAAGAGCCGGTGATCAACGCATCTCCTGCCCACCAGTCACGTTAACCGCCTGACCGGTCATGTAACCGGCCTGGTCCGACGCCAAAAAGATCACCACGTTACAGACATCGTCATAGGTGCACCCCCGTTTCAATGGGACCTGATCGATATATTTCTGGCGGACCTGCGCTTCGGTCAGGCCAAACCGCTGGCCATACTGCTGGTAGAGCGAGTCAACCCACAGTGGGGAGTCGAGCAAATTGCCGGGGCAAACGGCGTTGACGCGAATGCCGTAATCGGCCAATTCCAGGGCCAGGCTCTGCGTTAACCCAATTCCGCCAAATTTGCTGGCCGCATAGGCCGAATTCTTATAGCTGCCTTTTTTGCCGGATTTTGAGTTCATCTGAATGATCGAGCCGCTTCTCTGCTCGATCATGACTCGGGCCGCATGTTTGGCCGTTAAATAATAGCCGATCAGATTAACCTCGATCACCTGCCGCCATTGCTCGGCCGGAAACTCGGTCACACTGCTGGCGATCACGATGCCGGCATTAGCCACTACAATATCGAGCCGGCCAAAATGAGCCACCGTTTGGGCCACCATCGCTTCCACCTGGGCTTCATCGGTCACGTCGCCCGCCAATCCCAGCGTTTGTTGGCCGGTAAGTGAAGCGATCTCCGTCGCCGTCGTGGTCGCCGTCACACCGCTAATATCGGTGACAACCACACGCGCCCCCGCTTGGGCTAACCGTTGGCAAACCGCCTGCCCCAATCCCTGACCGCCGCCGGTCACCAAAGCGATCTTATCTTTTAATACGTATGGCACAGTCCTATCCTTGCAATTTTAGATAAGGGCATCTACTCGGGGAACTGGTCCTTTGTTTCAAATCGAGAATGCTGTAGGGAATACCACCAGACATTGACGATGATAAAGTGCCTTTCACCCGATTTAGTGAATAAATACCAATAAAGTTTTGTGATTAGTGACAAAATACAGCGTAAATTAAGTTTTTGGGGGTTATGGTCATGACGAGGAGGAACGACGAAGCCATCTCCACGTTCGGAGGAGGAGATGGCTTCGCTTCGCTCGCCATGACAAAAGCTTAATGACTTAATTTACAGTGTACAAAATTGAAATAACAAAATAAAAGACGCTTTAAGAGCGAGAAACAACCTAAGAGTGAGGATTGGTTAATAGCCCGACTGAGCAGGACAATCGTTTGATCGAATGGTAACGAGGAGCGCCTGCCCGCGTCTATCAGGTAAACGCGGGCAGGCTACTTACTACTATTCTTGATTTTTTATGTCTTGAACTTCTTTGCGGATGTCTTGAGCTTTGTTTTTTAAGTCAAGCATCCCTTTGCGGATACGAGTACCGGCGGCTTTATTGCCCCCGTCGTAAAATTTGCCAAAGTCCTCTTTTAGGGAGTCCAAAATGGCCACCAATTCTTCATAGCGATTCATAAGAAAGCTCCTTTGAAAATAAATTACCTTTGCGCATTTCCTTTGATAACACACTGCGCGACCGACAAGTATAGTCGAACTCATGAAAATGCGCCAATAGAGCAGGGCAAAGTGATAATAGGGCTTTAAATCGTCAAAAGCTGCAAGGTTTTAGAAGATAAAAAGAGGGACACCCCTTAATATATTGCATAAACTATAAATCGTGTTATGCTAACCGAACTCCCTCATTAAAGCGATTTTCATATGATTTTTTATTCATAAAAGTCCTTTAGGGCTGTGCCATCACTAAAGCGATCACTACGAACTCTTATTTATTTTTACAGGAGAAATTATGGAATACAGACAACTGGGTAACTCCGGACTTAAAGTGCCGGTGTTTGGTTTCGGCACGGCGACCTTTGGTGGTAAAGGCGATTTCTTCGGCGCTTGGGGCAAATCCGACGTGGCTGAGGCCAGCCGCCTGATTGATATTTGTTTAGAAGCCGGCGTTAATTTGTTCGATACCGCCGATGTCTATTCTAGGGGGCTATCAGAAGAAATTTTGGGCCAGGCTCTAGCCGGGCGGCGAGACAAAGTGCTCCTGTCAACCAAAGCCACCTTTCGCATGGGCAAGGGGCCGAATGAGTTGGGGTCTTCTCGCCATCATCTGCTACAAGCATGTGAAGCGAGCTTGCGCCGGTTGAAGACGGATTATATTGACATCTACACCATGCACGGCTTCGACGCCCAGACGCCGGTTGAGGAAACCCTGCGAACCCTAGACGATCTGGTGCAGAGCGGCAGGGTTCGCTACATTGGCTGCTCCAATTTCTCCGGCTGGCACCTGATGAAGTCGCTGGCCGTGTCGAAACAGTATGGCTGGGCGCGTTACGTCGCCCATCAGGCTTATTACTCCCTCATTGGTCGAGAGTACGAATGGGAATTGATGCCCCTGGCGCTCGACCAGAAGGTCGGGACGGTGGTTTGGAGTCCCCTGGCCGGCGGTTATTTGACCGGGAAGGTGCGCCGCAACCAGCCGCCGCCCGCCGGCAGCCGCCATCATCAGCTTAAAGGTCAAGAGCCGCCCATTACCGAGGAACTGCTGTATGATATTGTCGACGCCCTGGACGAAGTGGCCGCCGAAACCGGCAAGTCTCCGGCCCAGATCGCCTTGAACTGGCTGTTGCAGCGGCCTACCGTGGCCAGTGTGGTCATCGGCGCCCGCAACGAGACGCAGTTGGCGCAAAACCTGGGCGCTCTCGGCTGGAACCTGACTGACGAGCAGGTAGCTAAACTCGATGCCGCCAGCGACGTGAGGCCCATTTATCCTTACTGGCACCAGCGAGGATTTATCGAGCGCAACCCTTTGCCGGTCCCTTGAGGTAACTGCTCAGGCATGTCATTTCGAGGCGTTTTTTGCCGAGAAACCCCCCGGATGTTAGGTTGCCAACAGCGACTTAGGGGGTTTCTCGCGCCTTCATCGCTCGAAATGACATGCGGGCTGAGGTGTTACGAAAATTCAATATTTCAGGTCTAATCTTGTGGGCAGTGGAGATCAAGGAATAAGAAGTCATCGGCTTTGCCCTACTTCCTACGCCCTACTCCCTCGGTTTAGACATCTAGAAGGTCTATATCCTCCTCGGTTTGGGATTTCCCCATATTCTATTCAGATTGAGAAAATTTTAGTATTTACATACAGTGAAAAATTCTCATTAAGAACTAACAAAAATATGGCATACCAGGAGGTATGATTCGGGCTGAACTAGAAAAGCTGACAAAAGAAGAGTTGATTGAATTGGTCTTGGAACAAGCCCAACGCCTGACGGAAATTGAACAGGTAATGGTCAGCATCAGGGCTGAACTAGACCAGTTGCGCCAGGAGCACAACGGGCCCCGGAAACCGCCCCCCACCTCCAAGAACTCCTCCCAACCCCCTTCACGAGACCAGAAAGCCAACAAACCGCAGGGTAGCCCCAAGCGTAAACACGGTCGCGGTTATGGACATGATAAAGCCCAACGGCAGTGGGTGGCTGAACCGGATGAGGTAGTTGAACTCAAGGCCGAGCAGTGTCCCAGGTGCCAGGGCGATTTGAGGCCTGCGGCCGCCAAGGTCGTGGCGGTGAACCAGATCACGGAGTTGCCTGAACCCAAAGCCAAAGTGATTGAGGTTCGGCAGTACGAAGTCCAATGTCCTGACTGTGGTCACAGCCAGCGGGCTGAACCGCCCCAAGGTTTAGAGATGGAGCGGGTCTTTGGAAGCCGGTTGGAAGCCACCACGGTCTACTATCGACACCAGCAACATATGAGTTATGAACGAACCCAAAAAGCCTTACAAGACTTACACGGGGTTGAGTTGAGCCAGGGGGCCATCAACCGCATGATGGGTCGCGTCGGACGGGCCGCTACCCAAGAGCTTGAGGCTATTGCAGCCGTCGTGCGGCAAAGTGCGGTGGTCAACAGTGACGAAACTGGGGCGCGGGTGGCCGGTCGCACCTGGTGGCATTGGGTCTTTTGGACACTCACAGCAGTGTTGCATGTCATTAAACCTTCGCGGGCCGCAGCCGTCATTGACAAGGTGATGGCCGATAGCAACGTTGAAGTCTGGGGCAGTGATTGTTTACCGGCTCAACTCAAGGCTGACCGACTCCACCGCCAACTGTGTCTGGCTCACCAGAACCGTGATCTGCAACGGGTCATTGACCACTATCCGCAAGGCTGGTGGCCCCGCGCCGTGCAAACCTTGTTCCGAGCCGCTATCGCCCTGCATCATCGTCGTGACCAACTCTCGCCTGAACATTTCCAAGCTTATCGACATCGTCTGGAACGTCTAGGTGATTGGTTGTTAACTCGCTCACCTCCTCAGTTCGAAGCTGTTAAGTTACACAAACGTTATCTCAAGCACCGCCAACATCTGTTTGTCTTTCTGTACCGGACTGATGTTGAACCCACCAACAATGTGGCTGAACGGGCTTTGCGACCGGCGGTCATCCATCGCAAAGTCACCGGTGGCTTTCGCTCTCAATGGGGCGCTGAAGCTTATGTTGCTTTGGCTTCTGTCATTGACACAGCCAAGTTGCATGGTCGCTCTCCCTTTGAGGCTATTCAACAACTCTTCCCTCAACCTGCTTTTCCTATCCCTCTTTACCTGTCCTGTATGTAGTTACTAATTTTTACAAATATCTCCCCTTGATTCATCCTTCTCTAATCTAACCTTAGCAAAATAGGAAGATTGTATTTTAGCCTTGTCTAATTGAATGAAGTATGCATAATGATTAGACAACCATCGACAGAATGTAATGCGACCGCGCCACATTCAATATCCTGAAATCTGTATCCACCATAAAGATAATTTTTATAGGAGAGTTAGCGAATGGATTTTAGAAACGACCTGAAAAAGAAACAGCAAACTTCGTCGTTTAAGCGCTGGATTATTATTGGAATCCTGATGCTGCTTGTAGGAATTTACGCTTATGGCATCATCAGTGGCCAAACCGTTGCCCAAGAGGTCTCTCTGCCTGAGGTGGTTAGCGCCATTGAAGCCGGTAATGTTGAAAAGGTCCTGGTTCAAGGCGATACACTGACCGTTATCAAAACGGATGGCACTAACTGGCAGACCCGGAAAGAGTCGAACATTAGCACCGTTGAGGCCCTAAAGATTTTGGGCGCCCCGGTTGAGTCCCTGAAAACGCTACCCATTATCGTCCAAGACCCTGGCGCCAACCTATCGAATGTCTTGGGAGTGGTGATTACATTTTTACCCCTACTATTTATTGGCTATATCGTTTTCCGCGTTGCCCGGCAGGTACAAGGTGGCGGCGGGTTCTTGGGCTTACCCACACGGATGGGGCGCAGCAGTGCGCGTATTGTCGCCGGGGCCAATGCCAAAGATGAAGATGCGGTTGCCGCACCGCAGGTCACCTTTGATGATGTCGCCGGCGCCGAACAGGCCAAGCTCGAACTGCAAGAGGTGGTTGAATTTTTGAAGGAGCCGGAAAAATTCTTAAAACTTGGCGCGCGCATTCCGCGCGGGGTGCTGATGGCCGGCCCGCCAGGAACCGGTAAAACCTTGATGGCCAAAGCCATTGCCGGCGAGGCGGGAGTGCCGTTCTTTAGTATCTCCGGCTCTGAATTTGTCGAGATGTTTGTCGGCGTCGGCGCTTCGCGGGTGCGTGATCTGTTCAAGCGGGCCAGAGAGCAGGCCCCGGCGGTCATCTTCGTTGATGAGATCGACGCCGTTGGCCGGCAGCGCGGCGTGGGTCTCGGCGGCGGCAACGATGAGCGCGAACAGACCCTCAACCAGATTCTGGTTGAAATGGACGGCTTCAGCACCGACACCAATCTGATTATCATCGCTGCCACCAACCGGCCCGACGTGTTAGACCCGGCTCTACTGCGCCCCGGCCGGTTCGACCGCAAAGTCATTCTCGACCGGCCCGATGTCACCGCTCGCCAGGCCATTCTGCGGGTTCACACTCGCGGTAAACCGCTGTCGCCTGAGGTCAAGCTGTCTGATCTGGCCCGCTTGACGCCCGGCTTCGTTGGGGCCGATTTAGAGAACCTGGTCAATGAAGCCGCCATTTTCGCAGCGCGGCGTAACCAGCACCTGATCACCCAAAATGAGTTTCAAGACGCGATGGAGCGCATTGTGGCCGGGCCGGAGCGCAAAGGCAAAATCATCAGCGATCACGAACGCGAGGTGGTGGCTTACCACGAGGCCGGCCACGCGGTGGTGATGCACAATTTGCCCACCAGCGATCCGGTCCACAAAGTCAGCATTACCTCACGGGGGATGGCTTTGGGCTACACGATGCCGTTACCTGAGGGTGACAAGTATCTGCGCACCAAAGGGGCCTTTGAGGATGAAATTATCGGCCTATTGGGGGGCCGGGCTGCTGAAGAAATTGTTTTCAACGAAGTAACCACCGGCGCTTCCAACGATCTCGAGCGGGCCACTAAACTGGCCCGGGCGATGGTCACTCGCTACGGCTTTAGCCACAAACTCGGGCTGCGTACCTATGGCGAAGAGCAGGGCAATCCTTACCTGGGCAGCATGGGTGAATCGCGCAATTACAGCGATGAGATGGCGCTGTCAATCGACAAAGAAATTCAAGAGATTCTGAGCCAGGCCTACCAACGCGCCAAACAGATCGTTACCGAGCAGCGCGACAAGCTAGAGACGCTGGCCGTCACCCTGCTTGATGTTGAAACGGTTGATCGACCGCAATTTGAAGCGATGATGGCTTAGGGTCTATCATCAGCATTTTGATGGAGATAGGGAGATTGGATTGGGTCTAATCTCCCCATCTCCCATCTCCTCTTTCCCCACTATAACTCCTGTACAGTTAAACTTCAGCGCGTGGTCTCGTTGGAGCCATTTGTCACCAGAAAGACCGGAATGCTAAACCCCAGACCGCCGATGAGCGATAAAGCAATAAACACCAACCACTTCTTTTCAGACAAAATCTTCGCGAAATAGTACGCCAGAATCCCCATCACGAAAAACGCCTCAGCAATAAAGGCCACGGCCAATGGTGCAGTGTTGCAACGCGTGAGCTGCGCTAATTCTGAAATATACCCTGAACTTGCCATTAGAACAAAGTTTCTATACAATAGGCTCGGCCCTCTTACCGAAAGGTCTCAACTCATATCGGCCATTATGACCTTCAAAGGTGAATCCGTATGACTTACACGATAACCCCAACCCTGGCTCGCCGGCTGGCGATTACGCGCCAGCGGCTGGCCGGCCCCCGACCGAAGCCAACGCCGATCGGGATTATGGATATCTTTCGCGACTTGCGCTGCGTGCAAATCGACCCTATTCGAGCGGTGGAGTATACCCAGCGGCTGGTGCTGTGGAGCCGCCTGGGCAGCTACGACCCAGCTCACCTCGATACCCTGCTGTGGGACGAGCGCCAACTGTTTGAGTATTGGGCGCATGCGGCGTCCATTGTCATGACCGAAGATTATCTCATTCATGCCGCCCAGATGGAGCTGCGCCGGCCGGGTAATCCCAACTCCGGCTGGCATCAGCGGATGCACGCCTGGATCGAGGCCAATGCGGAGTTCCGCCAGCATATTTTGGATCGGCTGCGCCATGAGGGGCCATTGGCCTCCAGGGAGATCGAGGATTTATCGACCGTCGCCTGGGGCTCGACGGGCTGGACTAACGACCGGAATGTAGGCCGGATGCTGGATATGCTGTGGACCCACGGGGAGATTATGGTGGCAGCGCGGGAGGGGGTGCAAAAGAAATGGGCGCTAACAGAACATCATATGCCTGAGTGGAGTCAGGTTGAATCATTGACTCAGGCGGATATGGTGCGGCAGGCCGCCCAGCTCTCGCTGCGCGCGCTGGGAGTGGGCACGGCCAAGCAGATCAACAACCATTTCATTCGCGGCTATTATCCTAAATTGCCCTCGGTTTTGGCCGACTTGGTGGCCGAGGGGCGCATCGTCCCGGTCTCCATCTGCGAGGGCGACGTGACCTGGCCCGGCGAGTGGTATCTCCACGCCGATGACATGCCGCTGCTCGACGCGTTGGCCGCCGGACCGGCCTGGCAGCCGCGCATCACGTTACTATCCCCCTTCGACAACCTCATCTGTGACCGGGAACGGACCGAACTCATGTGGGATTTCTACTTTCGGATCGAGATCTACGTGCCCCAAGCCAAGCGGCAGTACGGGTACTATGTTCTGCCCATCCTGCATGGGGATCGCCTGATCGGGCGCATCGATCCGAAAATGGATCGCAAAACGGGCAAGCTGCACATCAATGCTATCTACGCCGAAGCAGACGCGCCGCAGGATGCCGCTACCACCCAAGGCATCGCGGCGGCCATCGCCGATCTGGCCCGCTTCTTAGGTGCGAAAGCCATGGTCTATGGCGAGGTCATCCCGCCGGCCTGGCAGTCGATTGTTGGGCAGGATCAACCGGATTAACAAGATTATTTCAATTTGTATCAAAGAAAATCCTATAAATCTTATAAATCATGTCTAAAACAGTTGAGGGCAGGGCTATCAATCGCCATCCATCTACCAAATAAACGGTAACAGATGGTAACGCACCTGCTGACAATAGGCCGCGTAGCCGGTTAGGGAGGTCAGCAGAAATTGCTCTTCCGCCAATAACCTGGCCGCCACCACCAGGATGAGTAATATGGCAAACGGCAGTGCAACCCAGGAGCCCAGAGCCGGCGGCGAAGCGATCAGTAACAGGCTGGCGCCCGCATACATCGGATGGCGAACGACACTGTACGGCCCACTGGTAATGACCGTTTGCTCCGCCGCCACTTCAATGATGGCGCTGGTATAACTATTTTCTCTAAAGACCAAAAACACAATAAAAAAGCCCAGGATCACCAATCCACTGGCCAGGACGCTCACCAGCGGCGGCACCGCCGACCAGTGAAATCGAAAATCCAGACCGGCGACGATGAACAGGCCCATAAACGATAGGCTGGCCAGGCTTTGAATGATCTGCTGGTTCCTTTGGGTTTCGGCCACCGGCCCCGCTTTGACGCGGCTGGCCAACAACCGTTGATCATACCTGATCAAATAGACGGTGATGAGCAGCGAACAGAGCGCGAAGACCGCCAGATAGAGCCAGGCTTGCCAGTAGCTCAGCGATCCGGCCGAGACAAATAGGGCCAGCGCCAGAACCAACAGTAAAAAGGCCAGGCCCAATATCGACTGCAGAATAAGTTTGGCCATGTTTTATTTCCTTAGTGGGGGTCAATGATGATGTCTTGCCAAAACTGCCCCTTCATGGTGGATAACTGGTACTGTTTGACCCACGGTTTCAGCAACAAATGTACCCGGCCATAAGCCAGCGGGATAAGCGGCGCCGCCTGAGCCAGGATAGCCTCCGCCTGGGTATAAAGTTGGAGTCGTTCGGCCTGATCGGTGGCTCGGCGAGCGGTGGCTATCAACTGCCGGTAAAGGTCATGGCGCCAGTTAGGGTTTTCTATCTCAACGCACACGCGCAGGTAGCAATCAGGGTCGGGGTAATCAGCCACCCACAAGCCGAGGGCCAAATCGGGCGGCGATTGTTCGTACCGTTCGAACAGGGTAGACAGCGGCACCGTTTTCCATGCTACATCAATTCCTAAAACCTCACGCCAGGCGCGTTGGCAATAGTTAGCCAGCGGCTCATGATCCGGTCGATTCAGCGCTTCTAACGGAGGGAAACCTCGCCCGGCCGGATAGCCGGCTTCGGCCAGGAGTTGCCGCGAGCGGGCCGGGTGGTAAGGCCAGCCCACTTCAGGCGCATACCCCGGCATCCCCGGTGGGACAAAACCGCCTCGGGCCGGGTAAACAAAGCCCCTCATGGCCACATTGGCCAGTTCTGCTTGGTCTAAGGCCAGGGCCAGGGCCTGTCGAACGCGCTCATCGTTTAAAGGGGGCTGGGCGAGGTGAATGAACCAGATATAATGGGTCAGCAGTTGCGGACCTGAAAGATAATCGGTGGTGTGCCGCTGTCGGGCGCGGTCCATGTCGATGGGCGGCAGAAGGTGCAAATGGAGCAAGTCCAGGTCGCCGACCTCGTACCGCCGCAGTAGATCGGTTGGATCGGCGTCCAGGCTCAATTCTAGCTGCTCCACATTCCCCGGCCAGGGATTGTGATAGGTGGGGTTGCGCTGCAAAACCAGCGACTCGCCGCGACGCCACGTTTTTAATCGGAACGGCCCATTCGTCACCAGCCGATCCGCTGCGGCCCAGGCCTCGCCATATTTCTCGACGTGGTGACGGGGAATTGGGAAGGTGGTGGGGAAGGTCAACAGGTGGGGGAAGTAATTGGTTGGCCCCTCCAACGACACCCGCAGGGTCAAGGGGTCAATTGCACGCACGGCCACTTGATGAGGATCGGTGATGGCCCCTTGACGAAAGGCGCTGGCCTGCTCGATATCACCCAGCAGCGCTCCGGCAAAAGAAGCCCACCCAGCCGGATCGAGCGCCCGCTGCCAGGCGTAGACAAAATCATCGGCGGTCACCGGCAGGCCGTCACTCCAGAAGACATCATTCCGTAGATGAAAAACATAGGTACGCCCACCGTCACCCACGTCCCAACTGTGCGCCACATCCGGCATCACATCCAACTCCGGGCTAAGGGTCAGCAGGCCGCTGAACAACTGATGGGCCAGCCCCACCGACCAGATGGTCCGCGGGCGGGTGGGGTCGAGGGTGTCCGGGTCGTGCCAGTTGGTCCGTAAAGCATGGGGGGCGGGAGCGTAATGGCGGATAGAGTCAATCGGCCGCTCCCGCGCTTGCCGCCACAGGGTAAATCCGCCGGCATAGGCTTGATGAGCCTGGGTAAAATTAAAAGCCAGATGATGGGTCAAGCCCAGCTTCATCAGCGTGCGGGCGGCCTGTTCGTGGCGGCCAGCTTCCTGCAAAAAAGCCAAAGCCCGTTGGTAGTGTTCAACTGCTTCGGCGTGAGCCGACAACGCTCGAGCGCGGTCGCCGGCTGGCAGCAGGTAATTGACGGCTTTGTCTTTGTCATTAGCCTCAATGTAGTGGTGAGCCAGCTGCACCGCGATGGCGGCGGTTTGGTCCTGATACAGATCCGCCAGGGCCTGAGCCACCTGAGCGTGGAGTAAAGTTCGTTCGCCGTGACCAAGCTGCTGGTAGAGGTACTGCTGAAATAAGAGGTGCGTAAACTGGTACCGTGATAGGTGCCGACCATTCACCTCCACGGCCGCCACTTCTCGGACCAGCCGGTGGCGTTTTTCCAACTCCTGCGAGAGACGCCGCAGAAGATGACGCTGATCCAGCGGTTCAACCTGGGCGATCACCTCGGCTGTAAAAGTTTCCCCTTCAACACAGGCCACCGTCAAGATGGCGCGCAACGTGTCATCCAGCCGGCCTAAGCGTTGGTCAATCACCGCTTCCACCCGCACCGGCAGGCTGGTCCAGTCTAACGTTTCTGACTTCAAGACCCACTGGCCGCTGTGGCCGCGGATCAAGTCACCTCGCGCTTGCATCTCTCGGATCAACTCAATGGTGAACAGGGGATGGCCTTTGGTCTGCCAAAACAGGGCCACCCGAAACGATTCCGGCAGATGGTTAGGCTCGCGATCCAGCAACGCGTCCACCAGTTGACGGCCGGCGGCTGGCTCAAATCGTTCCAGGTTCAGTTGGATGTCGCCAAACTGCTGGCGGAACTCGTTGATAATCGGCTCCAGGAGATGCGGCTGCTGGAGTTCCGGCTCCAAGGCCGATAGCCCCACCATGATTTCGCTGGGCCGGTATGTACCCACAATGAGCAGCCGGCTGCCGGGCAGCCGCCGGCCCAGATGGAACAGCAGGTTGATCGAGGTCGCGTCGGCCCACTGTAAATCGTCGAGCAGCAGCAATAAGGGCTGCCGGCGAGCCAGGGCTTGAAGCATTTTTGTGACCTGATCAAAAATCTGGTGTCGTTCCGGGGAATTGGGCGGCTTTTCAAACGAGGCCATCAAAGAGGCTAACCGGGGCTGCCGGCGCAGGAGACTGGCCGAGACCAATAGGTCAATCAGGGCGGGGCTTATCTCCAGCAGGGTGTTAACCGCAACGGGCGCGAAGTTCCACAACCGGCGCGCCTGTTCGCGGGTAATAATGCCGGCCGTCAAGGAGCCCGCCACATCACCGGCGATCATTTCCATAATGTCCCGAAAGGGCAGGTAAGGATCGCCGGAGCCAGCGTAGGCGCTGCAGCGGCCCCAGGCGATAATCAACTCCGGCTGAGCGGCCTGGGCCACCCTGGCAAATTCGGCTAACAGCGCGGTCTTACCCCGGCCGGCCTCGCCGGTCACGAAGACCATGTGTCCGTCTCCGGCCAGGGCCGCCGTCAAATGGCTGGTTAATCGATCTAATTCAGCCCGCCGCCCAACGAAGCGGCTCTCGGCGTCACTGGTTGACTCCGGCGTGGGCATGTCAAGAAAGAGGGGAAGTGACGGCGGAAAAGCGCTGCCGGCCGGTTCGACCGGCTGATGCGGCAGAGGGAGGACATCCACCGGCTGTTCGCCCAGGCCACACTGAATGAAGGCATCTCGCTCATCCGGCGGGATGGTCAAGCAGTCGGCCAGGCGATTGGCCATTTGGCGGGAGGGCCGGCGCTCATCCCGTTCGATCTTTCTGATGGTGACCACGGCGCAGCCGACTTGTCGGGCCAGGCTATCTTGGGTTAGGTCTAACGCCTTGCGCTGCCGCCGGACCCAATAGCCAAATGAAACCGTATTCGCCATATCTCCTCTTAGGGCGAGGTGACCGTCACTTGAGTTGAAATGATGATCACCTTTTAACAGTATCACCTCAGTATCACTCTAGTATCACAAAAAGCTACCTACTGAGGGGGGACCTGTGCTTTAATTAGCGTAGATTAATCGATTTTAAGCATTTTACTATAAGAAAGGGGATTAACCATGCCAAAGTATATCATTGAACGAACCATCCCTCAAGCCGGTCAATTGTCGGCCCAGGAGCTGCAAGCTATTTCGCAGCAATCTAACAGCGTGCTCAGCGAGATGGGGCCGCAAATTCAATGGGTACAGAGTTTCGTTACGGATGACCGCATTTATTGCGTCTACATTGCGCCTGATGCGGAGATGGTGCGCGAGCACGCCCGTCGCGGCGGCTTTCCGGCCGATCAGGTATCGACCATCAGGCAAATGATCGATCCGACCACGGCTGAGGTGTAAAAACGGGGAAGAATTGGACAGATTGGGCAAGACCTGTTTCTGTCCTGGGCAGTTAGGTATATTCTAGTTTTTGGCCAGACATTACAAAAAACACGCCAACTTATGATAGGGTTGGCGTGTTTTTAATGTCTATCACAGACAATCGATTCATTTTTGTCGGAAACCGCCGGTTACTGCCAGGTTTCTCTGAAACCGGTCAGGGCGCGGTCGAGTTTGTGGGCGGTCATCGGGGTGAGCAGCAGCAGCAAGCCGATCAGCGCCATCGCACCGGTGAGCGCCTCGGCCGGCGGGACGAGCCAAGCCCCCACAATAAAGCTGCCGCCAACGAACTCTATCAGGTAGCGGGCTGGGGCCGGTAGTTTCACAATCAGTTCCGGCGCCTGCAGCACACTGACTACTGCCAGATACGTTACCAACGGTCCCAATATTAATACCATAATTTTAAGCACTTCGTAAAACATCAGCAATTCCTTTCTTAAAGAAAAAAGCGCGTGGCAGGGCTGCGACGCGCTTATCTTGTGAATTGTATCACTTTTTGAAAGTTTGTCAATCCGGTCATTTTTTGGTATTAATAAAATTTAATGGGGATTAAATGAACAAACGTTGTGCCTGTCAGCCTCAAACCTTAATATTTAACCAATTTAATATTTTTTTCTTATTCATTTTATATGCCCCTGAATTAAAATGTCCGTCATAAATATGTTAAAAGCGTGAGAACAAAATAGCCCCCATCCATTTAGAAACCCAGCCCGTATCTTCTCAACAATTGGGGGTAACATCGAACAAACTCACGTTTGCTCTAAAAAATTTTTTTGAGAAGATACTCGACCCATTTCTGATAGAAAGGAACTAACTTCATGCGAATTGGCTTTATTTCAACCCGGCTTAGCGGTACCGACGGTGTTTCCCTGGAGGTCGAAAAATGGACTCACGTCCTGAGGCGAATGGGGCACGAAGTCTTTTTTTGCGCCGGAGAATTGAGCGGCTATGCCGCCGGGGGTACACTGATCCCCGAACTACATTTCGACCACAAATCGGCGATTAGTGTCAGCCAGCGAGCATTTGGGGCGGATCGCCGCAACGGTGACGCCCACAAGCTCACCGGCGATATTTATGGGCAGGCCGATCAAATCCGCACCCCGCTGCGAAAATTTATTCGCTCCAATAAACTGGAGGTCATTATTGTAGAGAACGCGCTGACCATCCCGATGAACCTGGCCTTGGGGATTGCTTTGACCGGCCTGATTGCCGAGTTGGGCATCAATACCATCGCTCATCACCATGATCTCTATTGGGAGCGACAGCGCTATCGCACGAATGAGATCTTAGATCTGTTGGATACGGCTTTTCCGGCCAAATTACCCACCATTCAGCACGTTACCATTAACTCTATCGCTCAAAACAACCTCAAAAGCCGGCGTGGCATCGCCTCGGAAGTGATTCCTAACGTGCATGATTTTGCCACCGCGCCGCCGCCGCTCGACACCTACAACCAAGATTTTCGCAGCGCCCTCAATTTAGAACCGGGCGAACTCTTCATCCTCCAGCCGACTCGCGTCATCCAGCGCAAGGGCATCGAGATGGCGCTGGGGTTGGTCAGCCGGTTGGATACGCCCAAGAAGCAGCTGTTTATTACCCACCGGGCTGCGGATGAAGGGTTAGAATACTGGCATTGGCTCAAACGCGAAGCCGGCATGATGCGGGTGACTCTAAAACTGGTCGATCATCTGGTTGGGTCAGAGCGCTGCCACATGAATGGTCATAAAATCTATTCCTTGTGGGATGCTTACCCTCACGCCGATTTAATCACCTACCCCAGTATCTACGAAGGTTTTGGCAACGCCCTGCTGGAAGCTATCTATTTCCATCGCTTGATTGTGATCAATCGCTACCCCGTTTATAACGCCGATATCGGGCCGCTGGGGTTCGAGTTTGTCGAGCTAGACGGCTTTGTCGATGATGACGCCGCCCAACAAACCCAGGCTCTGCTGGCCGATCCCGACCGGGTTCAAGCCATAGCCCGGAAGAATTATGAACTTGCTTTAGAATATTTCTCGTATGAGGTGCTAGAGAAAAAGCTGCACACGGTTCTGGGCAATTTCTAATTTGGACTCAAACGGCGTTTTGAGGTAGACTTGGGCATTATTTTCCCAGTTGTTGTTAGTTGAAGAGTTAAGAGTTGGAGAGTTAAGGAGTTAGGGCGTTAAAGCGTTTAGGATAGGGGTTACGCAGTTCAAAAGATGGCAGTCACTTAGCGGCGATAAATCGACCTGTTTGGGCAAAACGGACATTCATTTTCAGCCAAAAGTGACTGTCACCTGGGTTCAATACACTCAACTGCGTAGGTCCTATAGGAGTTGAAGAAGTGTTAGCACCAAACTCACTCCGCAACGCTGCAACCTTGTCATCCTGTAACTTTGCTACTCTACAACTCTGCTAGCCTGCAACTCTGCAACCTTGCAGCGAACTAAAAGGACGTGCAGCGTGGCTGAATTCATCGTTGACCGTTTTAACCTGCCTAAAGTCTACCAAGAATTTCTGGATCAGTGGCAGTCGCCTGCCCAACGCCAGCTTTATCTTGAGGCCTATCAGCAGGGCCGCCAGTCATTTATACCAGGGCTGCTGCCGGAGCAGGCGGTCGCTTTAACCGGCCAAGAAACACTGGCCATCCTCCGCCGCCGCTGGGGCGACCGGCTCGAGATAGCCCTTGACCCGGCCCAGACCGATCCCGACCACCCGCCGGCCCAACTGCCCACCGCGATTCAAAGCCCGGTGGCCGGCCAACCGGACGGCCGCTGGCTGAAGCAGACCAATATGGTCGGCATCAACGTGCGAACCGTGGGCAGTTTTTGGCATATCGTCAAATATGCACTGACGCTGCCGCAAGCCCAAGACTCGATCCACATCTTACCTATTTGGGAGGCCGGGGTAGTGGGCAGCATGTACGGCCTGAGCAGTTGGGAACTCAACCCCGAATTTTTTAGCCCCGAACTGGCCGACCTGCGACCTGAACTGAATACCATCGACAAACAGCTGCGGGCGGTTATCAATATACTGCATGTAATGGGCAAAACCGTAGGCATGGATGTCATCCCCCACACTGATCGCTTCTCACAGATCGCGCTGGCGTTCCCAGCCTACTTCGAATGGTTGCAGCGCCAGGATACGATCATCGTCGATCACTCGGCTGAATTGCACCGGGAGGTCGAGTACAAAATCTTTGAATTTCTGGCGAAAAATGGCCCGGCGGTTGCCGGTGACGCCTTACCGGCAACCGCCGCCGAACTGTTCGGCGCTAATATCTCTGAAGGGCGGCGGCTGCGGCTGCTGTTTGGCCCGCCCAAAGACCACGCCGGCCGCGAGGCGCGCCGGGTGATGTTGGTTCGGCATCTGTATGGCTACGGTTACGAGCCGGCGCCGGGTACGATGGCGCCACCCTATCGTGGTCTCAAGGTTGACAACCGCAACGAAGCTCGCATTGTCGACGCCGTCGGCCAGGTCTGGCGCGATTATCTGATCACCAAACCGGAACCGATGTCGCGCGTCTTTGGCCCGTTGGGGCGCTACAAACTTTACGAACGGCTCGATGATAACCGCCACTGGGCGATCGATTTTAGCCGCCCGCGCCAGGCGGTGTGGCAGTACGTGTGCGATAAGTACGCCCAAGTACAGCGCCGCTACGGGTTCGATTTTATGCGCGGCGACATGGCCCATGTGCAGATGCGGCCGGCGGGTGTGCCTGATACCATCGACGGTTATTACGATATTTTGGGCGCGGTCAAAAATTATATTCGGCAAGAGCAAGGCGTGGCTTACTTCGGTTACTTCGCCGAAACCTTCCTGGCCCCGCGTAACGTGATGACCTACGGCGAAGAGCTGGACCATCTGGAAGCCTCCGACGCCGATACCACTCTGGGCGATTTACAATCGACGGTGGTCGGTTCAAAGGAGTTTTTGCAACGCTTCAACGCCTATCTCAACCTGCTCGAAACCCGCAGCTGCGCCCCCTGTTTTACCCTCATGACCGCCGACAAAGATGATCCCCGCTTTGACGAGTTTTACCGGCAAGGCAATGGCCTGCGTTTGTTTATTGGCCTCTTTCTAACATCTATGTCCAGCTACATGGGCCTGGGGTTTGAAACACGAGACGTTCACTACCAACCCGCGCCTAATGAGCATTACTCTAAGCTATTCGTCTTTCAGGAATCAGAAGGGCCCAAAGCCACGCATGGCTCGTTTGTGTGGGGCAAAAACGGTCATTTGTATAGCCTGACCACCCGCCTCAGGCTCTACGCCGACCACATCTGGGCGAATGTGGCCGGCCGGCCGGTGCGCTGGCTGATCCGACCCGACGCGTTGGGCGAAAGCAAACTGCTTGCCTGGACTCACGCTGACGACCAACCGGATTACCTCTTTGTCGCCAACGGTGATGTCGATAACGGTATCGCCAGTTTTGGCCTCCCCCTTATCCCCGGCGTCGATCCGATGGCCCCCTGGCAGTGTCAGTTTTCCACCGCCGACTACGTATCGGATCGCGATCAGACGCTAATTTTCAACGGCAAGCATTATAAAGTGAACAGTCTGGCGCCCGGCGAGGGTCGAGTCTATGTCCGATCCCACTAACTGGCGGTGAAATAATGACCGATCTGACGATTTGGGAGTTACAGCAGGGCGACAGCCCGTTGGTGGCTACCGCTATCCACAACGGTCACGCTGTCCGGGAGGAGGTAGCCGCGCTGCTGGCGCTGCCGGAAGCCGACCGGCTGCGGGAGGAAGACCCCTTTACCGGCAACTGGACGGTTGTCGCTCCGACCCGGCTGGTTGGCCTGCGTTCCCGGTTTGAAGTCGACTTAAATCGACCCAGAGAAAAGGCGGTCTACATCGAGCCGGAGGATGCCTGGGGCCTACACGTCTGGCGCGAAAAACCATCGGAAGCCCTGATTCAACGCTCGCTGCAGCAGTACGATGCCTTTTACAATACAACCTACCAGATTTTTTCGGCGCTTGAGCAAAAGTTCGGGCGCTTTGTTGTTTTTGACCTGCACAGCTACAACTATCGCCGAGAAGGTCCCACCGGCCCGCCGGCCGACCCCGAACAGAATCCGGAGGTTAATGTCGGCACCGGCAGCTTAGACCGGGCGCGCTGGGGGCCGATGGTTGATCGCTTTATGGCCGACTTGCAGGCGTTTAACTATTTGGGACGGCATTTGGATGTGCGAGAAAATGTAAAGTTTAAGGGCGGCGAGTTTGCTCGCTGGAGCCATGCCACTTTTCCTCAATCGGCTTGCGTTCTGGCCATTGAATTCAAAAAATTTTTTATGGATGAATGGACCGGCGAACCCGATCCCCTGCATCTGGCCGCCATTCGGCAGGCGTTGGAGTCCACTGTGCCGGGGGTACTTGAGAGTTTATAGAGTTTGTCGAGTTGGGGGTTTATGGAGTTCGTTGAGTTGGGAGTTTATGGAGTTGGGGAAGTTTATAGAGTGCCATTCCCAACTCTTTAACGCTATAAACTCTATAAACTCTACAAACTTTTCCGAGGAATTTTGTCGTGAGCAGCATTAGTCAACCGCTGGATGAGACCATCGAAGTCGTTTCGGTCGATCTGATCGACAAGATCCGAACCTTACTCGATCAGGGTAAGCGAGTTCGGTATACCTTGCCGCAAGCGGGACGCCTGCACATCGACCGTCCGCTGCCTTTTTTGTGTGTTTATCGCCGCCCAGCCGAGAGTTCCGATCCCGGAACCGATCTCTTAGTCACCGGAGAGGCGGCTCATCTGATTGCTTGGGGTGACGTACAATATAAGACCCCCTTATCGACGTTAGTCAAAACGATTACGGCCACGCTAGCGGCTCAATTCAACGCGTTTCTCATCATTGAAGTTTGGGCGGCGCCGGCCGAGCCAGCCCGTACTGCCAAACTGGTTGGGTTGAGGCCCGGCTTTAAGATTATTACTTCTCATGTGCGCCCGCCCGCGTCAACCATTGAAACCCTGGCTAAAGCCCTGCGCCGGGTCAAGATTCAACGCGAGGCGGCTACGGTGGAGATTACTGACCGGAAGAAACGATCGCCAGCCGCGATGTCGATGCTGGTGTCATCGGCCGATGCTCGGAAATTGAACTGCTATGTGTTAGGGCTGGAAATCGCGCCGATTTACCAAAACCCCAAAACTAATGATATTTATCCGATGGTGCTGCGGACGCTGCACCGCGGCCTGGCGTGGGCTTTTCGCCGCGCTTTTTTCGATTTTTCGCAAACGCAGACGACCTATCGCCCGCCCAATTACCATGCCTTGGGTCGCCGGGCGCTGGTTAAATCGGTCTGGAATGTCGATAAGCAGTTGGCCGAGATTAGCAATGCCTTTGAGTTTTTGCTGCAAGTCACGCCGGTCAACCCGGAATTAGCCTGGCACCAGTTCAAACGCCAGCATTTCGAGCAGCCGCCGGTCTTTTACTATCGGCCCCTGCCGGTAGACCCGGCCCTCTTGAAACGAAAACTCTTTCGCGTCTCCATTGAGCGGGTCGAGGATCCGACCCTGGCTTATCTCTTTCGGGAAAAGCGCCATGAGCTTGACCGGCAGCTAACTATGCTGGGCGATCGCGGCTCGCGCCGGTTTTTGTACGGCAGTCTCCAATTATTTGGAGGCGTAAGCGACGATCTGGAGCGACTGGCCATCGACATCCTGGGTCACATCTCACCGCGCAGCCATGAGAGCAGCGGACGACATTTTCTGAGCGCGGCCGACTTTGCCGAACGGGCGTTGCAGGAAATCGCCTATTACCGCCAATTTTACCCGCAGTTGTCGGCTGGGGTGCAGGTGCGGGATGATATCGCCGGGTTGATGGTCTCGCGAGGCAATTTGCTAATCAGCCAGCAGAGTCGCATACCGGCCTCGCGGGTGGAGGCGCTGATCCAGCATGAGGTCGGCACCCACCTACTGACCTATTTCAACGGCCGCGCCCAGCCGTTTCAACAGCTATACACCGGCCTGGCCGGTTATGAAGAATTACAGGAAGGCATCGCCGTTCTGGCCGAATATCTGGTCGGCGGCTTGAGCCGGCCTCGTCTGCGCCTGCTGGCCGGGCGGGTTATCGCGGCCAAACGGCTGATTGAAGGGGCTACCTTTGTTGATACCTTTCGAGAGTTGTACCGAACGTATGGATTTGCCCAGCGCACGGCCTTTACCGTCACCATGCGCATCTATCGCGGGGGAGGGCTTACAAAAGACGCAATTTACTTGCGTGGCTTGGTTGAAGTATTACAATATATAAAGGGTGGTGGTCAGCTGGATCCCCTCTTTGTCGGTAAAATTGCCGCCGACCATGTGTCCATTATTAAGGAACTTCAATGGCGGCAAGTTCTGCGCCCAACGCCTCTTTATCCTCGCTATATGAACTCTGTAGAAGCCACCACCAGACTCGAGGAATTACGAAACGGTACATCTATTTTAGACTTAATCGAAAGGAAACAACAGTGAGAATTGGCTTTGTCGTTAATGATATCATGACCGAAACCAAAGGGTACACCACCACCCGGCTGGGGATGACGGCCATCAACATGGGCCACGAAGCCTGGGTGATGGGCGTGGCCGACTTTTTGTATGCGCCCGACGGTTCTATTCAAGCCCGGGCCCGCTCTGCCACGGCCAAAAAGTATACCACCGGTGAAGGTTATTTACGCGATTTACAGGGATCGAAAGCCAAACAAAGCCGGATCAAGGTCGATGACCTGGACGTACTGTTGCTGCGCAACGATCCCGCCGAGGATGTGCGCCGGCCTTGGGCCCAATCGGCGGGGATTATCTTTGGCCGAATGGCCATGCGCCACGGCGTAATTGTCCTGAATGATCCGAATGGGCTGGCGAAAGCCCAAAACAAAATGTACTTTCAATCCTTTCCCGAGTCGGTTCGGCCCAAAACGCTGATTACCCGTGACCGGAAGGAGATCAGAGAGTTTGCCAAAGAGATGGGCGGTAAAATTGTACTCAAACCGCTGCAAGGTTCGGGCGGGCAGAATGTTTTTTTAGTCACCCCTACCGAACTGGCTAATCTCAATCAGATGGTCGAGGCGGTAGCTCAGCATGGCTATGTGATTGCTCAAGAATATCTGCCGGCCGCAGTGGAAGGCGATACGCGGCTGTTCCTGATGAACGGCTCGCCCTTGCGTTATAAGGGTCGCTACGCAGCGTTTCGCCGGGTTAGAACCGGCGACGACATGCGCAGTAACGTTCACGCGGGCGGAACCATCGCCAAGGCCAGAATCGATGATACGGCGCTGCGCGTGGCGGAAATTGTGCGCCCCAAGCTGGTTCAAGACGGCATGTTTCTGGTTGGCCTGGACATTGTGGGCGACAAGTTGATGGAAATTAACGTGTTTAGCCCCGGTGGTTTGGGCAGCGCCCAGCGCTTTGAGAAAACGAATTTTACCTACGCGGTCATTCACGCTCTGGAAAACAAAGTGCAGTACATGAGTTACTATGATCGCAACTTTGATAACGCTGAAATGGCAACCTTATAAAAAAATCGCCAAATAAGAGCTGATAGATTTTCAAGCCCTGACTTTGACCAAAAATTATTCCAACCGGATAGACGCATTGTCTCCTATGTCAGGGGGAAACCGGTCAGCTCTGAAATTAGGCGAATTTTTTGAATTTTTGAGAGGGGGTATTAATTTATGACAGAATTTATACGTTTTTTCAACACAAATTACACATGCCTTTAGTAAAATTAAGGGTTAAGAAAGGAAGATTTATGCTTATCTAAGCGTAATTGTCGGTTATATTGTCTGTTTTAATCAGTCGACCATAGGTTGCTCGGCTCGGATGGCCTAACTCGAGCTAAAACGGGGAGTTGACCATCCCCCTTGAGCAAATTCTGCTCGACTGATTCTAGCCGAACTCTAAGGAAAACGTTTGCTATGGAACCGAGGAAGAAGAGGATCGCCCTTGTTGCCGATGACAATCGCATGCCCGAGCTGCTTGATTGGGCCAAGTTTAATCGTGATCTCTTGGCCGAATATGACGTTTTTACCACTACTGCCGCCTTTAACTTACTAACTCAAGAACTTCAATTGACCATTAATAAGATGTCAGATCAACATAAAGCTGAAAACCACCGCCTCGTCAGGCTATTACCATCGGAAAATGATGTAGATTTCCTAGTGGTTTTTGTTGACCCAACTGAAATGCCAGTTATCGATCCGGATATTAAAGCATTGTTAGACAATGCCACGTTTAGAAATGTCCCGATAGCCGGTAATCGGCGCGCCGCCGATCACATGTTTCCATCTTGTCTAGCTTTAATTGAATAATGAGGGGAATTTAATAGTGTGATTCAGGTTCAATTGACCATCTAAGCGTGCCGATCAACGATGATCGGCTTTTTTTTGCCGAAATCTTATCAAGACCTTCTCCTATGTTAAATAAATACAAAATCTTATCATTTTGGCGTATAATTATTTGATGCTACTGGAACTTTTGCCCCTTCGTTAGCGTCACATTAATTACGTTGGGCGTTCGTTGTCTGTGGGCGCAGATAGAGAGAAAGGGCTTGGGATAATGGGCAGGCATTATCGGCTTACTTTTCATTCCTAAGCTTCTGCCAAAGACAAACTGATTCGTGGACAAGCCCAAAGCTGTGAGGAGAAGTCTTTGTGAGTAATCATAATAATCCATTTCGAACGATATTGGAAAATTGGTCCAAATTTGAACTGACTCTGCTGGGTATTTTTGTGGCGTTATTAGTCGGGGCGATTGTCCTCTTTGCCATTTTGGGCAGTCTCTTTTTCGGCAGCCAGGCCCCTTCCGAAATTAGCGAGTTGCCGACGGATGAGGCTAGCCAGCCGCTAGTAAGCTTATCGCCGAGCGTCGGTTCGGCGGGCAGCACGGTCACGGTGCAAGGTGACGGCTGGCCGGTGGGCAGCCGGATTGTCATTTACTTTGTACCGCTGTCGCCGCCGCGTTACGCCGTCAACAGCACCATCGTCGATCCCGACGGGCGCTTTAGCGTGGACATCATTGTACCCTCAGACCCGCGCTGGCTGAGCGAAAGCCCGGTGCCGGTTCTGGCCCAAACGGACAATGAACAAACTTCGGCTCAAGCCCTGCTAACTATCAGCAGCCCGGCCGATATCCCCTCGCTAACGCCGGCTGCCTCGGAAGAGATCGAGCCTCCAGAGCCTGAACCGACGTCCACTCCCCCGCCGCCGGATATAGCCCGGCTAACCGTCAACACCGATCTAAACGTGCGCGAAGGACCGGGCGTAGAGTACGACATTTTAGGCGTGCTCATGTACGGCCAGACCGCCGAAATCACCGGCCGTAACGCCGATGGCACCTGGTGGCAAATCCGGTACGAGAGCGCTGCCAGCGATTTCGGCTGGGTCGCGGCCCAATTCTCCACGGCCGAGAATATCGAAAATGTGCCGATTGTCGCCTCGCCGGCCCGGCCGACCGTTACCCCTGCCCCGCCGCCAACAGCTACGCCTATGCCGGGCATCGTCATCACCGACTGGCGTGGTGAGTATTACAACAACCGTGATCTGAGTGGCAGTCCGGTTTTGGTTCGCAATGATGTCGCGGTGAGTTTCGACTGGGGCCAAAATTCGCCCGCTTCCCAGGTGCGGGCCGACAACTTCTCGGCCCGCTGGACACGCACCCTCGATTTTTCAGCCGGAGCCTACCGCTTCTACACTCGAACCGATGATGGCTCCCGGCTGTGGGTCGATGGCAACCTGCTGATCGATGAGTGGCGCGAGAGCGCCCCCGCGACTTACAGCGCCGACATTTATCTGACCGCCGGCGCTCACAGCATCAAGATGGAATATTTCGATGCCACCGGCGGGGCGCTGGCCGTTCTGGGCTGGGAGCGCATCGACACCTTCCCGGATTGGAAAGCCGAATACTTTAACAACGTCGATCTGGCTGGCTCCCCCGTTCTGGTCCGTAACGAAGCAAGTATCAATTACGACTGGAGCAACGGCTCGCCTGCTTCCCAGGTGTCGGCCGACAATTTTTCGGCGCGTTGGACTCGCCGTCAAAGCTTCGAGGGCGGCGACTACATCTTCCGCCTTCGCTCTGATGACGGAGCGCGAGTTTGGCTTGATAATACGCTTATTTATGACCACTGGCAGGATGGCGATACCGGCAATGTTGAGTTCAAGACTTCTATCGCCGGCGGCGTCCGCGAGCTGCGGGTTGAATATTACGAGCGCGCCGGACTGGCCCGCATCGAATTAGGTTGGCAGCGCCAGGATGATGTCACGGACAATCCGCCTATCGCTGTTATCAGCAGCCCATCGGAAGCGTTGGTCGGCCAGCCGGTGAAGTTTGACGGTGGCCGGTCGCGCCGGGGTGATTATCCAATTGTTGATTACGAGTGGGAATTTGGCGACGGCAAAGAAGCAGACGACAAGCAGGTCAACCATACCTACACCTCGCCCGGCACCTATCGGGTCAGATTAACCGTCCGCGACAGCGCCGGCCTGCGCGACCGCACCAGCGTTGATATCGACATCAAAGAGGAACCGCAGCCCGAAACGCCGCCCATTCCGGTCATCGATGGCCCGACCGCGGCCCAGGTCGATCAAACCGTCAGTTTTGACGCCAGCCGTTCCCAGGCAGCCAACCCGATTGTTAGCTACAACTGGACCTTTGGCGACGGCACCGGCTCAACCGGGGTCAATGTCCAGCACATCTACCGTTCGGCCGGTTACTATAATGTCAATCTGACTCTGGTCGATGATAAGGGGCTGCGGGGCAGCACTAACCTTACCATCCGCATCGATGCCCAGCCGGCGCCAGTAGCCGTCATCGCTGCGCCGGATGCGGCCAAAGTGGGCCAGTCAGTCAATTTCGACGGCAGCGGCTCAACCGCCTCAGCCCAAATTGCTAGCTACGATTGGGAGTTTGGCGATGGCGGCGTTGCCAGCGGAGCGGTTGCCTCGCACACCTTTGACTCGCCGGCCTACTACAACGTCCGGCTAACCGTTATCGATGCCAATGGCTTTAGCAACAGCGCCAGCCGGATCATCAACATCGAGGCGGATAGCCCCACGGCCACAAAATCCCCAACCACCACGCCGACCGCCACTCTAGGGTCGGCCCCAACCTTAACTCCGACCCTGACTACGGTAACACCGACTGCGACCGGCACTAGCTCGCCGACCGTGACCCTAACTCCCACATCCACTGGAACTTTGACGCCGACCGCCACTGCGACCTTAACGCCAACGGTCACTCAAACGCCAACAACGACCCCAACCGTAACCACCACGCCGACCTTGACGCCAACCGCCACTGCAACCGATGTCCCTTCGACGCCGCTGGCGATCATTAGCGGCCCGTCTTCGGCTCAGGTCGGCCAGACGGTCGCTCTATCCGCCGGAGCCTCACAGTCGGCCAGTCCGATCATCCAATATGACTGGCAGTTGGGCGACGGTACTCAGGCCAATACTGTGAATGTGACTCACATTTATACCGCCCCCGGCATCTATCCTATTCTTTTGACAATTACCAACCAGGACGCTCTAACCGATACCACCCAGTCCTCCATTCAGATCGAGTCGCCTCCGACTATCGAAACGCCGGTTGCCCCGCCGCTGGCGGTGATCACCGGGCCAGGGACCGTCAAAGTGGGGCAGGTCCTCACCCTCGATGCCAGCACCTCGCAGGCGAGCAGCCCGATCATCGACTACAGTTGGAACTGGGGTGACGGCTTGGTGAGCAGTGGCGGCGTCGCTACTCATACCTACACTGCTATCGGCACGTATACCACTACCCTGACCATTACCAGTCAGGACACGCTTACCGATTCAACTCAAAAGGTGATAGAGGTTTCGCCCTGAGAATGTAAAAGAGTTTGTGGAGTTTTATGAGTTTTATGAGTTCATAGAGTTGGAGGCATTCAACTACGTCTCAACTTTTCGAGGTCTGCAACAACGAATTAAGAAATCAACCGATTTTATCTTTCTCTATTCGTTTATTTTTACATCTGTTGTTGTTTTTTCAAGTTGCTGAGAAGATACGAACAATTCTCTCAGCCAACTCAACGAACGCCATAAACTTTACAAACTCTATAAACTCCACGAACTCCCTAACTTACAACTCACTCGACCGCGTGGCGATCTTCTCTTTAACCGAGGCGATGAACTCACCCACCGGCAGGCCGTTTTGGCGAGAATTGTCGCGCTTGCGCAGGGCGATGGCGCCTTCGGCCATTTCTTGATCGCCGATGACCGGCATATAAGGCACCTGCATCAATTGGGCCTGCCGGATTTTGTTGTTCATCCGGTCGGAGCCCAGATCGGCCTCGGCGCGAATGCCCTCGGCCCGCAGCCGTTGTTGCAACTGCACGGCGTAGTCGTGGTGGGCTTCAGTGATGGGGATGATGCGCACCTGTTCCGGCGCTAGCCACACCGGAAATTTACCGGCGTAATGCTCGATCAGGAAGCCGACCATGCGCTCGTGGGTGCTCAGCGGGGCGCGGTGGATACACAGCGGCGTTTCATCCTCGCCGTCGGGGTTGACGAAAGACAGGTCGAAGCGGGCCGGCACGGCAAAATCGACCTGGTTGGTGGCCAGCGTAAACTCGCGGCCAATGGCGCTCCAGATTTCGACATCGATCTTAGGGCCGTAAAAAGCGGCTTCTCCAGCCACTTCCACATAGGGCACCCCGCCGTTGTCCATCGCCCGGCGGACCATATCTTCAGTTTTGAGCCACAGCCGTTCGTTGTCGACATACTTTTTGCCCAAATCCTTTTTAGAATGGGTGCTAAGCCGCATCACGTACTTATCAATGCCAAAGATGCGGAAGTAGTCGATATACATGGCGATGACGCCCATAAATTCCTGCTCAAACTGTTGCTCGGAGCAGTAGATGTGGGCGTCATTCATCTGCATTGAGCGGACCCGCATCAGGCCAAACAGTTCACCGCTTTTTTCGTAGCGATAGCAGGTGCCATATTCGGCCAGACGAATAGGCATATCGCGATAGCTGCGAGGCCGGCTGCCGAAGATTTTATGGTGGAAGGGGCAGTTCATCGGCTTGATGAAGTAGCGCACACCCTCCATTTCCATGGGCGGGTACATGCTTTCCTCGTAGTAGGGCAGGTGGCCGCTGCGCAGGAAGAGGTCT
Organism: Anaerolineales bacterium; assembly: GCA_020634935.1. GTDB lineage: Bacteria > Chloroflexota > Anaerolineae > 4572-78 > J111 > JAGRBY01. The sequence continues at coordinate 111,312 of JACKAT010000006.1, read as the reverse complement.
TCTTTGGTCAGATGGGGGGTGCGGACGCGCTGGTAGCCGGCTTTTTCCTCCATCTCTTTAGCCAGCTTTTCCAACTCCTCGATGAGAATCGCGCCGTTTGGCAGCCATAACGGCAAGCCGGGACCGACTTCGTCATCAAAGGTAAAAATATCCAGCTCTTTGCCCAGCTTGCGGTGGTCGCGCTTTTTGGCCTCTTCCAGCATGTCGAGATACTGCTTTAGCTCTTTTTTGTTGGGCCAGGCCGTACCATAGATACGCTGGAGCATCGGGTTATGCTCGTCGCCGCGCCAGTAAGCGCCAGCGACAGTCATCAGCTTGAAACCATCGACCGGAATTTTGTTAGTGGCTTCGACGTGTGGACCTCGGCATAAATCTTTAAAGGTATCCTGCTGGTAGGTGCTGATGACAGGTTTTTCGTCGGTTTCGTTGCCGTACTCGTCGATACCGCCCTGAGCCAGCCCGTCGATTAATTCCAGCTTGTAGGGCTGATTTTTGAACAACTCGCGGGCTTCATCGGCGCTGACCTCTTGGTACTGAAATTCGTGCTTACCGGCGATGATCTGACGCATTCGCTTTTCGATGGCGGCAAGGTCTTCAGGAGTAAAGGTGCGCGGCTTGCCTTCAGCATCGACGCCCAAATCGAAGTCATAATAGAAACCGGTATCAATCGGCGGGCCGATGCCCAATTTCGCTTCGGGGTAGAGTTCCAACACGGCCTGGGCCATAACGTGAGCCGCACTGTGCCGAAGTTTATAGAGAGCGTCTTTCTCTAGTTCGCTTGATTTCATAGCTGTACTCCTGGGATGGATTAGGTATGGTACGATTTGTCGTCTGTTATTTTATAAAGACAAAAAACCTCACCCCCACTGGGGCGAGGTTCATCTTCGTGCTTGACTTGCTTGGCATGTTAAAAGAGTGTAGCATGAAACAGTAAGGGTGTCAATTAGGGCTGGAACGAGGGTGCGTTTCTATTTGGGGCAAATTTGAATCGCTGAATACGCTGAGAAAGTATGAAAGCGCTGAAGGGTTAAACTTGTGACGGAAGTCGCCCGATTTAGCCCCAGTTAATGGCGTTTCAATTGAAAATCAGCGATTTCAGGGTTTTCAGCGGCCTCAGCAATTCAAGGGACCAGTTTACCCCAAACGTGAAATGCTCCCTGGAACGATGCTCCGGCTAAATTTAATTTTGTCCTCCAAGCCCTTCTCTGGCTGTCACTCAATTAATACGGATATTACTAAATATGGTAGCCATTACCGTTGACGAGAACCGGCTCATGTTCCCCTTGTCTGGGTTGGACAGCGTAGAGCCGGGGCAGACTCCCTTTATCAATTTCTACTTTATTCAGTTTAAACTGAGCCACCACTTCTTTTAGACTTTGGGCCATCTCGTCTAGGGTTTGCGCCGAGGTGCTGACCTCCTGTACCTGAGTCCCCATTTTCTCTATTGAGAAGCTCACCTCTTCCACGGTAATACTGTTTTCCTGGCTCACCCGAGCAATATTGTCAACGGTTTGCGCAACATCATTAGAACTGGCGGCCATCTCTTCAGTGGCGGCGCTGTTCTCTTCCACTACCGCCGAGACGCGCTCCATTGCCCGGACCAGCACCTTAGAAGAATTGCTCATATGTTGTGCGGCCAGGGAAATTTCTTTGACCTGGTCATCCAGAGCTTCCACTGCTTTCAGGATGCCGGCCAAACTCTGACCGGCTTCATTGGCTCGACCGACCCCACTTTCCACCTCGGCAGCGCCATCCTCCATCGCCGTGACAGCTTCTGTCACCGATTGCTGGATAGTCTGAATAATCTCGGCAATCTCACCGGTCGCAGTGGTGGACTTCTCGGCCAGTTTGCGAACTTCATCGGCCACTACAGCAAAGCCTTTACCGTGTTCCCCGGCCCGAGCCGCTTCGATAGCGGCATTCAAGGCCAGCAAGTTGGTTTGCGCGGCGATCTCTTCAATAGTGGCCACAATAGCTCCAATTCGTTGAGACCGTTGGCCCATTTCCTGCACCCTTTGCGCCGACAGACCGACTTTGGTCTTGATGGTGTGCATCCCGCGAATGCTATCATCAACAATGCTGGCTCCGTGGCGAGCGGTCTGAGCGGCATTCGAGGCGCCGCTGGCGCCGGCTTGGGCGTTGGCGGCTATCTGCTGGATAGCCAGGCTGATCTGATTAGTAATACTGGCTGATTCAGCCACCGCCGCAGCCTGTTCTTGAGCGCCGTGAGCTACGCCGTCAATGGCACGGGCAATTTGGTCAATTGAGGTTTTAGTTTGTAAGGCTGAGGCAGATTGCTGCTGCGCTGCCGAGGCCAATTGATGCATGGTGGCTCTAATCTGGCTGGTGGTCTGGCCGGTCTGCTCGGCGGTGGCCGTTAATTGCGTAGAGGACCTGGCGACGTTAGTGGCGTTGTCGGTCATCTGCCCCACCAACTGGCGCAGGTGGGTGATCATTCGAGCCAGGGCAGTGCCTAATACATCTCGCTCCGATTTCGGTTCGATATCGGTGGTCAGGTCTCCTTGAGCTAATCGGTCGGTGATCGAGGCCATCTGTTTCAAATGAGAAATCATCTGCTGGAAAGCCGCCGCCATCCTCCCTAGCTCATCATGGCTATCAACTTCCACCCACTGCTCCAAATCGCCTTCAGCAATACCAACCGCGGCGCAAGTTACAATATTTACCGTCCTAGCAATGGTACGGGCCAAGAAGAGGGCTATGACCGTTACCACTACAACAGCCACAGCCATAATAACACCTAAAAGGGTCATACTTTGAACGACAAAACTCGTTGTCGCTGCATTTTGGGCTTGAAAATCGGCTTGAACACTGGCCGATATGTCTGCAGCCGTTTGACGAATTTGCGGCCCGACCACATTGAGTTGAGTTTCGATCAATTCGTTCTGGTGTGAGTAATCACTATGCAGGGTAGCAAAGCCCTCAGCATAGTGTTCGACCGCCGCTGCTGCTTCGGCTATCAACTCGCGCCAGTTTGCGTTTTGCCTATTAATCTTTATTGAGTCAAAAGCCGCTTTTGCTTCAGTATGGTGCTCCTCAAACTTTACGAGCCAACTCTCATCCCCGTGCTCCAGGTATCGGAAAGCATTCAATCGCATCAGTTCCAAAGCTTCGTTAGCTTTCAAGGAATGGTAAGCGACTTCGAAATCGCTATCATCAAAAGCCACTTGAGCCAATTGGTCTAACTTTTGTTGAGCCAGCGGCCCTTCAATGTCTAAGATGGTGCTAACTGTTTGCTCGCGGTCGGCAATCAATTGGGTGACTTCGGCAAAGGTGGATTTATAGGTTTGGACGCCGGTTTCAACTTGGTGCAGCATTTCAACCCGTTGAGGTTTAATAATTTTTGTATCCGCTTCAGTCAACAACGTTTCAATGCCAGTCAGCGCTTCCTGATAATGGGTCAGGTCTTCGGATTTTTGGTCGCGAATATATTTGTTGGCGTAAAAACGGACCAGCAATATTTTAGACTCTATCTGGTCGGCCAAATGCTGGTCAACAGCTAAGCTATTGGCCAAATCAGAAACGGTGCTATCAATCGTGTTGAGCTGGACGATGGCTACCCCGCCCACCACGATCATCAAGGCCAACGCGATGAAATTTCCGGCTAAGATTTTTGTTCCAACAGAGAAATTTTTGAAAATATTCAATTAAAGCTCCCAGATTATGCATGATAATAGTTGTATGAGTTACGCAGTTCAAAAGGTGACAGTCACTTGGGCGTGATAGATCGACCTGTTTGAGCTAAACGGACGTTCATTTTCGGCAAAAAGTGACTGTCACCCTGTTCATTACACCTAACTGCGTAAGTCCTAAGTTGGTTAAAAACAAACGGTATAGAATTTATCGGATAATCGGAGAGGGACGCCATAAAAGTTGCGTAAAAGATAGCTTATTATCAACATCTCCGCCTTTCGAGTAGATAGGAACACCTTTTTGTAGCGCGATTGCTCAAACCGTCGTACTCTTGAAGGTCTAGCGAGTTCTGATAGAAACGCTGCATTTGATCGAAAATAGGTAACAATCACTATTTAAATGATTGCCACCCATTTTCCCGACAGGTAACAGCGCGAATTTTTATGGTTTTCGAGTCAATTCAGGTCGCTATCAATACGTCTGGTAACTGCTACCATTCACCAGACTGAGTTCAGGCATTAACGCTTGGTCTGGGCTAGTCTCGTGGCGAATGGATTCAGGGGTATCTGTTCCCGGAGCGTTAAGTTTGAAGTGACTCACCGCTGCTTTCAGGTCTTGAGCCATCGTATTGAGAATTTGGGCCGAATCACTCACCTCATGCACTTGGGCGCTCATCTGTTCCGACGCGGCGCTCACCTGTTCCACTGCGGCGCTGTTCTCTTCGGTCACCCGGGCAACGCTGTCGATAGCGTGGGAGACCTCGCTGGCGCTGGCGGCTATCTCTTCAGCGGCGGCGCTGTTCTCTTCCACCACAGCCGACACACTCTCCATCACACTCACCAATTCATTGGAAGAGATGGTCATCTGCTGCGCGGCCGTCGAAATCTTTTTGACCTGAGTTCCTACGGTTTCAACGGCCTGGAGGATATCGACCAGCGCCTGACCGGCGTCATTGGCTCGGCTAACCCCGCTTTCCACCTCATTTGCGCCTATTTCCATAGCCGACACCGCTTCCGTAACCGACTGCTGAATATCCTTAACCAGGCGGGTAATCTCTTCCGTGGCGTTGGCCGATTTTTCGGCCAGCTTACGCACTTCATCGGCCACCACGGCGAAGCCTTTGCCGTGTTCGCCGGCCCGAGCCGCTTCGATGGCCGCATTGAGGGCCAGCAGATTCGTTTGCGAGGCAATATCGTCGATCGTTTCCACAATAGCCCCAATCAATTCAGACCGGTGGCCCATTTCCTGCATCTTTTGCGCCGAAACGCCCACTTTGGCTTTGATGGTGTGCATGCCCTGGATCGTATCCTCAACAATGCTGGCCCCGTGGCGAGCCGTCTGGGCGGCGTTCGAAGCGCCGTTGGCCCCGGCTTGAGCGTTGGCGGTTACTTGTTGGATCGCGGTATCCATTTGATGAGCAATATGAGCGGACCGGGAAATCGCTTCGGCTTGTTCTTGAGCGCCCAGAGCGATGCCGTCAATGGCCTGGGTCACTTGTTCAATGGACGACTTAGTGTATACCGCTGAGTCGGATTGCTGCTGCGCCCCGGCCGCTAACTGTTGAATGGTCACACTAATCTGGTTAGTCGTCTGGCTGGCCTGCTCAGCCACGCTGCTGAGTTGGCCGGAGGCTGCGCCCAGATTGGTCGCATTGTAAGTCACCTCGGTTATGATATGACGCAGGCTGTTGATCATCCCCTGAAAAGCCCGCCCAAGCGCATCACGCTCCGACCGAGGTTGAATGCTGACAGTCAGGTTACCCTGCGCCAGCCGATCAGCCGCCTCGCCCATCTCTTTGAAATAAGCGATCATATCCGTAAAAGCCTGCGCCATCAACCCGATTTCATTCCGGCTGTTGACCTGGACGGTTTGATCGATATCGCCCTGCGCCAGGCCATGAGCGGCGTTGGCCATAGCGATCAGCGGCCGGGTAACCGTCCGGGCTATCATAAAAGCGAGCCCGATGACCACCAGCGTCACCATGACCACCAGCCCGATGAGTGTGTTGCGGAGGGTGTTGGCCGCCGCAAACATTTCATCCTGATTTTGCTTGGCGTTGAGCGACCAATTCAAACCGGATAATTCCAAAGGCCTATGGGCAATGATGGTGGCCTGACCTAGATAGTCGGTACTGGTCTTGACCCCCGTTTCGCCGGCCGCCGAAGCCCGGGTAGCAGTTGTATCGGCCTTTTGTTTAAAGATGGTGGGTTCCTCGCTAAAGCGGGATGCCGATCGCAGTAAAAAATCGTCCGAGCTAATCAGAATCGTCTCGCCGGTTTCGCCTAAACCGGATCGCTCTTGCATCATAGCGTTAATCCGAGCAAGAGGCATCTGAAAAATAAGGACGCCCACCCGCTCCATCCCATCAAATATCGGTGAGGCGATAAAGGCCGCCGGGGCATTATATGAGGGATAATAATTTTCAAAGTCGACCAGATAGACAAAGTTAGGATCGGTGGCCTCATTGGCGGCGCGGAAAGCTTTAGCAATATTGGTGTTACTATAAGGCCCCGTCAACAAACTGGTGCCGTAATCGACCTCTTTGAAAACCGTGTAAACAATATGTCCTGTCTCCGAGTCAACCAGAGCGATATCGTAATAACCAAACTCTTCCAGATAGTGGCGAATAAGGGGGTGGTAGCGCTGATGAATTTGGCTGTAATGGCTCCCATCTTCGGCCTCGTTTAATAAATATTTCTGGTCCGTTAGTTGGGGGTTGGCGGCGATGTAGAGATATTGAGCCATTTGAACTTGCGGGTCGGTCGGGAAATAGGTATCTAAGCTGACCGGCTCTGGGAGATTGAGGTTTAGTCGCGCTAAATATTCATTCTGGTAATAGTCGCGCAAAACCTTCAATTTATCATCCGTCAGCGGCGGCTCACCACCGAAGCGGTGGAATGCCGTTTTGAACTCGCTCATCGCGTCCACTATCATCCGGTCCTCAGATAGCGTGCGTACTTGACTTTCAAGTCGACCAAAATAGTTCTGAATTTGTAAGGCTTTGATATCTCGCACGGCGATCAGTTTATTCGTGGCCTCGGTTTCGATCGCCGCCTTGGCGTTGAAATAGGTAATGACCCCGGCGACGATGAGCGGAACTAAGGCTATCGCCAGCAACAAGCCCATCAACTGGGCTTTCAATGAGCTGCTAATAACATTAAATAGGGAGCGTCTCTGTTTGGGGCCTGGCAAGGAATAAACTGTTGCTGTCTGGTGATTCATTTATTTTTATTTTTCTCCTGAGATGAATATGGGTTCTAACGGCTTATTAAACAATTTAGGGGCTGCCCTTACCCAGAGCAGAGTAAGTCCCTTCTATAAGTAACTCAAGTTGCTACCCTTCCAGACCTGTAGGGTTTCGACCCTAACTTTGACAAGAAATGGCGTTAAATATCCGAATTCTGGTCGGGATAACGCCATTTCGGAAACCCTACAGGTCTTTTCGGTAAACGGTGGCAACTGGGGTTAAGTATTTATCGGATAAACATAGAGGGCGCACCATAAAAGATACGTAAAGATGTTCGATATCTGGTAGGTATCAGTTGGCTAATATACGCGTTGATCGGATTAGGATGGGTTACGAGGCAATATCTGTAACCCATCCTAATCAGAATTGAGTTTGTCCCTTCAACCGGGCGTGGGATTAAAATCTTATGGGTATCGGCAGCGGATAAACCTCCGCCCCGTCGAGAGTTGGGGTTAGTGGTCACTATCGTCAGTCGCCGGTCGGCTGCCGGCTACAGCCCCAACAAATCCCGCATGTACTGCTGTTGATCCGGCGATACCCGCCGTTTGATGGCTGAACGGGTCAGACGGCTGGCCTGCAGATACCAGCGGCGGAGCTCCTGCTCGGCTTGCTGGGCCGCGGCCTGGCTAAGCTCAACCACCTTAATCTTCTTTTGCTGGGCCGCGTCGGCCTGGGCATACTTTTCCACCAGACTCAGCGCCTGATCGACGTGAGCGCCATCCCAGCCGAATTCAGCCAGCTTGGCCTGCTTAGCCTCAGCCAGCTTGCCGACCATGCTAAATAACACCCGCCAGCGAGCAATGCGTTGCGGCGTACCCAATTGGTAATCCGAAACCCAACCGCTGCCGTTAGTTTTGCCGTTGCTCGATCCGTTGGCCGGTGTCTCAGCGGTGGGGCTGTCCCCATTGCTGGCCTCAGTGGCCGGTGCTTCAGCCGTCGAGCCATCCCCATTAGTTGAGCCGTTGGTCTGTTTTACGCTGCGTTTGGGTGGGCGCCGGTAGTTGACCAGATCAAACTGCTCCAAAGTAGCTTCATCTTCCATCCACAAGGTGCGCACCGCCTCGCGCAGCGCCGTCGCTTCCAGTTGAGCCGACCGTTCGGCCGACCGTTCGGCTTGGGTGGCCGACTTCTTAATAGTCCCCAGCCCTTTTACCTTCTCTCTGGCTTCCTGCCAGGCATCCAGCAGCGCCTCACCGGCGGCTAACTGGCTCTCTCCATAGCCGCTGGCGGCAAGCACCGCCTGACAGTCGGGGTGCTTACCGTTGGTCACAAATTTTTTTACACGTACTCTTAGATCGGTTTGAGTAATAGACATAATCTCCTCCAATGAAGTTCTAGTTTATGTAATTTTAGCTTACAATAATGCCCATTCTTTGTATAGAGGTAAAGGTACTTATATTTTTCGCCCGAAAGTCCCTTATTTTATAGGACTAAAGTACATATACAGACCCCTGGACGGCGGTTGTTGTACGTAGATTTACGTATAATCCCTACTCACCGATTTGGATACGTTAGGAGTTACGCAGTTCAAAAGGTGACAGTCACTTTTTGCCAAAAATAAACGTCCGGTTAGCTCAAATGAGTTAGCTACTTCATTGTTTAGCTCGTCCGGGTTATGACTGGCGATCCTTTTCTCGACTATCTCCCGCCTTTTTGGGCTTGTTTCCGTGCTTTTTTTAACGGTTTCTGTGCTTCTTTTAACAGTTTCTATGCTTCTTTTAAGACTTTCTGTCCTTTTCTTAACGGTTTCTGTGCTTCTTTTAAGACTTTCCGTCCTTTTTTTAAGCCTTTCCAACGCAAATATAACGTTTCTTATATTTTTCAGACCCTTTCTGTGCTTTTTTTACCATCTTCCGCGCTTTTTTTAGCATCTCCCGCACTTTTTTGGCATGTTTCTCAACGCAAATTCAACATTCTTCTATTTTTCATGCATCATCTGCCAATTATTGGCCGTTTTCAGTCTCATTTCCTGATTTTTCCAACACAAATCAAATACAACCCAGTCCGGCTCAAGCCCTTTCGTCAGCCGGCCGCGCCTTAAAATTGCTGAAATCGACTAAAGCCGTCACAATAAAAGAATGACCGACCGGCCCATCATCAACAAGGCTAATTTTGCAAGCGATGGTTACTTTGAAGGACAAAGCCGCTGATTTCGTCGATCAGCTAGATGGAAGTAGGGAGTAAGGAGTAAGAAATAGGGGATTTTTCCCCTACTCCATACAGCCTACTCCTCGATTTGGACAGTCAGGCGGCAACTTGAATTATATAGTGAAAAATGGAGGATTTTATGTCTGCCCAGTTTGATAAAGAGTTAGAAGAACGGTTGGTGCGCTATGCGCAAATTGATACCCAAAGCGAGGAAACATCCGCCACATCGCCCAGCACCACCCACCAGTATGACCTGCTCAACCTGCTGGTCGATGAGCTGGCGACGTTGGGCGCACAGGAGGTGAGGTTGACCGATTACGGCGCTGTTCTGGCCACCATTCCGGCTACCGTGGCGACGCCAACGCCTACCGTCGCGTTTTTGGCTCACGTCGATACCGCGCCCGCCTTCAACGCTACCGGGGTCAAGCCCCTCGTTCACCACCACTATGACGGCGGCGACATCGTCTTGCCCGATGCCCCTACCGCCGTGCTGTCGCCCCACGAGTTCCCCTACCTGGCCGAAAAGGTCGGGGATGACATCATCACCGCCAGCGGCGCCACCCTGCTGGGCGCGGATGACAAAGCCGGCGTGGCCATCATTATGACTATGGCCCATCACCTGCTGGAAAACCCCGATGTGGCCCACGGGCCGATCCGCCTCTGCTTCACGCCCGATGAAGAAATCGGGCGCGGCGTCCACGCCAATTTGCCGGATGATCTTCAGGTGGATTTTGCCTACACCTTAGACGGCGCCGAGCTGGGCCAGATTGTGTACGAAACTTTCTCGGCGGAAAAGGCTACAGTCCATATTGAGGGGGTTTCGATCCATCCGGGCAATGCCAAGGACAAACTGGTTAATGCGTTACACCTGGCCGCCAAAATCATCGACACTTTACCTCACGTCACCCTAACCCCTGAAACCACCGACGACCGCCAAGGTTTCATCCACATCTACCAGATGAGCGGCACCGCGGCCGAAGCCGAACTGAACTTTATCTTGCGTGATTTTGAACTGGAAGGGCTGGCAGCCAAGGCTGAGTTAATCCGGCAGGTTTGCGCCACCATCCAGGCCACCGAGCCGCGAGCCAAGATTACCTGCACCATTACCCAGCAATATCGCAATATGCGCTACTGGCTGGAAAACGACATGCGTCCCGTCGAACTGGCTCGCGAGGCCTGCCGCCAACTGGGCATCGAACCGTTCTCCACGCCGATTCGCGGCGGCACCGATGGCTCGCGGCTGACCGAGATGGGGGTGCCGACCCCTAATCTGTTCACCGGCATGCAAAACATTCACGGCCCGTTGGAGTGGATTAGCGTCCAGGACATGGCCCGCTCCACCGAACTGTGCCTCAAGCTGGCCCAGTTGTGGGCCGGGTAACGATCACCTCCTATGGGGGAGAGGGGAGATAAGGAGATAGGGAGATTTTGTCGCTTCAATCGCCTTATCTCCCCATCTCTAATCTTCTTATCGTCGAATCAGGTGACAGTCACTTAGACGTGATAAATCGACTTGTTTGGTCTAACCGGACGTTTATTTTTGGCAAAAAGTGACTATCACCTTTTGAACTGCGTAACTCATATATTATTCTTTAGGCGAACTTGGCGTCTTCGCGGTGAAACCGACCTCACCGGCTGAGCGGTAGCCGCTTGAGTTATTTATTTCTACAAGGAGCTACTTGATGAATATTCAACCCTTTGCTTTAGAACGGTACTTTGCTCGCTATGAATTCAAGGCGCCCTATCTACTCTGCACATCTGACTGCGAGGCGATGACGGTGGCCGAACTATTGGCCTTGGAGCCGGGAGCAATGGAGGGTCTACAGCAGTGCTGGCTGGGTTATACCGAAAGCCAGGGCAGCCCGGAACTTCGCGCCGAGATCGCCGGCCTGTATGAACAGGTTAGCGTCGATGAGGTGCTGGTTCACGCCGGGGCCGAGGAAGCCATCTTCAACTTTATGAATGCCGTGCTTACCGCTGGCGACCACGTGATAGTTCATTCACCCTGTTATCAATCGCTCTATGAAGTCGCTCGCGCCGCCGGCTGTCAGGTCACCCGCTGGCTCACCAGCGAGGCCGAGGCGTGGGCGCTCGATTTGGAGTGGTTAGAGCAGCATATTCAACCCAACACCCAAGTCATCGTGGTCAACTGCCCCCACAACCCCACCGGCTATCTCATGAGCCGCGAAACCCAGCAGCAGTTGATCGAAATTGCCCAAAAATATAATCTCATCCTCCTCTCCGACGAGGTCTATCGCGGCCTGGAATATCGCCCGGCGGATCAACTGCCCGCCGCATGCGACTTATACGAGAACGCAGTTTCGCTGGGTGTGATGTCGAAGACCTACGGCCTGGCCGGCTTACGCATCGGCTGGATCGCTACGCGTAACCCCGAGGTGTACCAGGCTATGGCGGCTTTCAAAGATTACACCACCATCTGCAACAGCGCCCCCAGCGAATATCTGGCGACGCTAGCCCTACGCCAGAAAGCCCCGATTGTTGAGCGCAATCTGACAATTGCCAGGCATAATCTGGCGCTGCTCAAGGCCTTTTTCGACCGCCACCAGGCTATTTTTAGTTGGGTTCCGCCCCAAGCCGGGGCCATCGCCTTTCCCGGTTTGAAGTTAAACCAATCGATCGAGGTATTTTGCGCCGATTTGGTGGACCAGGCCGGCGTCTTACTGTTGCCCGGCACCAAATATGATTTCGATGATCGCCATTTCCGTGTCGGCTTTGGTCGCCGGAATATGCCGGAGGCGCTGGCTCGGCTGGAGGCGTATTTGGAGGAGCGAGTTGTGGTCTAAACTACGAGCCATTCCCTTTGTAGATCCCCAGTGCCGATCGGGCCTAAATTGGGCTACACTCTGCCTAAGTCCTGACTTTAAAATGAAAAAGACCGGGATATCGTGTCCCAGCCTTTCAAAGGAGGAGAAGATTAACTACTGCACGATTGCTAGTTTACTCGCATTTGGCAGAGTTTACTTGACGCCTCCTTGATGCCCATTTTTCGCCAACCCTACGCTAACCTGATGGTGGCTGCTGTTAATACTCCAACAGGGCTTACGCAAAAAGTCAGGTGACAGTCACTTATTGTCGTTAAATTAGCCCCTGGGTAGCTCAAACGGATCATTTACCGTGCTCAAGTGACTGTCACCTTTGGAATTGCGTAAATCTTGTCCAACTGATTTTTAATCCCCAATTCAATACGGGAGAAGTGGCCGACGAGCTCTTAATCAGGATAGTAAGACAAATCGACAACCTGACCGTTCTCGATGGTTAGAATGGCGATATCTGAGTCGCCCCAGCCCAATCGGGCAGGCCGGTAGCTCACTTTGCCGGTCAGCACCTTACCCTGAGCATTGAGTTGGGTAGTAGGGCCAACGAATTTAATATATTGAGCCATCATCTGATCCGCTTGATCGGCGGTCATGCCAAGCTCGATGCGGTGAAAGTCTCGCAGGAAGGGCTTGCGTCCGTTCCAATCGATGAAGTAGATGACGAGAATGGCCGTCAGAAATAGAGCCAAAAGTGAGAGTTTGTATCGGTTGGGTCGATGCCGGAGTAAAAGGAAGCCAATCAACAACCAAAAAGCGGTGTAGGCTAACGTAAAATAGCCGTTGATAGAGAGAGCGATCTCTAAATCAAAAATCAAAAAGACGCCCAAAGCAATTAATAGCAGCAGCCCCACAGCAAGGCTATACCGCCAATCTCGGTAAGTAGTGGTCATTATAACTTCTCCCCCAGGCTTAAATAACAACCCTCGCCGGCGATGTGGTCAGCATCGCCAGCGGACTCAATTCTACATCTCTTTTTGGTAATGCCTAATTTCTGGCATCTATTTTTTAATCTCAACGACAACACCGGCTTCAGCCCAGTCAAACAGGTTGCCGGAGTTTTTAGAGTCGACGAGAATACAGCCGTAGGTAACCGGATGGCCTAAGTCATTGGTCCAGAGCAGGGTCGCGCCATTGCGCGACGGGAACCCGTGGAAGCCATTCATAAAATCAGCCGTGGGAACCGGTCGATAAATACCAATAAAATCGGGCATCCACAAATTCCAACTGGCAGCGTAGGCGTTGGTTTCGTGGCTCTGCACCTGAAAGATGCCAGGCGCAGTGGGGCTGGCTGAAATACCGGTGCTGACCGGCCATTCCCACTTGAGTTGACCCTGTTCATAAGCCCACAGTTTCTGCTGGCTCAAACTGACGACAATCCGCTTGTCTTTAACGACCGGCAGCGGCAGCAGCGCGTCGGGTGATGGAATAATGATCTCCTGGCCGGGTGACAGCGCATTGTTTACCCCAGGGTTAGCTTGTTCAATCCAGGGATAAGGCATGCCGTAATCAAAGCCGATGCTCGACAGTGTTTCACCAAATTGAACAGTGTGCCGCTGGTCATGGTGAAACACGCGCAGGTCATCGGCGGCCCAACTTTGGTTGGTAATGGCGGCCGTAACGGCCTCGACCGTCTCATCCAGTTTGAGATACTGCTCCGGCCCCATCGCTTCAATCTGATGGGGCAGCGCTTGCCGGGCCTGGTCTGCATCTAAGGACCATTCAAATTGGGTCGGATCAGTATCGTTTAACCTCATCGAAATCCATTGATTCCATACCGCCGGCGCAATTTTCAGTGAGACGGTTTCCTCATCGAGCGGATCGTAGGCCGGGATGGTAATCGTATGGTTCAAGAATGTATGGGCTTCGGCCACGGGTCGGCTAACGTCGGTCAAATCGGCGGTTACGGTTTTTAAGCGCAGCGGCAGCCGGCCTTCAGCCAGAATGTGCAGCGGGTCCTGAGTGAGTTCGGTCATCGTCGTCTCGATGTCCAAAGCTTGGCCCATTATCGCCGGCACGGCCTCCACCTGCCCAGCGACTAGACGAATGTCCGCATCAACGGGCGTCCGCTCGAATTGTGGAGCCAGGGCTTGCAGGGTTTGTCGCGCTTGCAGGGGATCGAACTTCCAAACCGGCTCAATTTCAACCTGCCCTTTGGTGTCGATTAACCGGCGCAGTGACTCAATCGAGCGGCCCTGCCGGTGGGCTAAAGTGACCGTGGCGGCTGCATCGAGACTGATGCCCAGCGCTTCCGGGATCAGGGCCTGATGGGAGCCATCCCCCTCCAGCACAATACCCCGCTCTTGAGACTGCACCCGCAGCAGCGCGGTGGCCTCAGTCATAGAATGCCCGCCAAGGTGAACCCCCGCAACATAGACCCCGGGAGCAATGACATCGCTACGATAAAAAAGTAAGCCGGCCGTAAAGATGACCACCACCAACGCCAGCAATAAGGCGATGACCCAGCCTAAAGTCAAGTACGTCAACCGCCGCCAAATAGAGGGTGATTGCGGCTGAACTGGTGGCTGAGGCCAGTAAGCCCACATTGCCGGGGGAGGTTCAGCCGGTTGGGGTAACGGTGTAACCGCAGTCGGCCGAGTGGGCATAGCCGCCGGTGGTGGGTTTGTAGGAATAGTTTTTTGATCCATCGGGTATAATTGGTCTCGTCGGGCTTATATTTCAATAGTAAACAGATTGGTCAGTATGTCAAAGTTGAAGGGATAAAACCACCCTCTACTGTTAGACGCGCTGTCTACTATTTTTGTTCCAGGTATCAATACCCCTATTTTATAACCGCATTGTTCAGAAAAAGTTACGTTTTTGCCTAATTTTTTTTTACCAACAGCGAGAACCTATAGCCGAAATCATTGGAGCCATAGATCAATTTGACTTGAGAGGCAAGAGTCATTATCTTATTAATAGTAGTAGTAGTTTTATATAGGGCTGGCCCAAGGGCGTGTTTTTAAATATTTTAAATAGGGTTACTTTTGAAGGGGGTTAATTGATGGCTCAAAGCAACTCGGAACTAATTTTCGCACTACGGGAAACTGCTAATCGCCTGGCGGATGGGGCAAAGTATGAGTGGGGGCATATGGGCCGCTGTAACTGTGGGCATCTCATCCAAACGCTGACGGATATGTCTGACTATGAGATTGTAAAATGCGTTAATTTTCAAATGGGCGAGTGGACTGAGCACGCCAAAGATTATTGTGAGGGAACCGGTCAGAATGTTGATGATATCTTTTTAACCTTGCACAGTTTCGGTTTTAGCTATGAAGATGTCATTCATTTGGAAAATCTGAGCGACAAACGGATCCTAAGCCGATTAGGAGAAGGGCCTCAATACTTGAGCCGCAATGATAAGCAGGATGTAACGCTTTACTTGAGAACAATGGCGGATCTTTTAGAAGAGGAGCTTGTTTGAACACGATCTCCCATTTATCAACAGGAAACTATCATATTAAACCGATTCTAATAAAGGCAAATTTAAATGATTAAAACTTTTTTTTCCACCAATGAAGTTGGTCAAAGAAGTAGGGTGGAGCTGTTATCCCGTTTAGGTACTCCTATCCAATCAAACATAATTATCGGCGCCGTTGGTCAAAGGAAATATTCTTTATTTATGGCGCGGTTCTCATGCGACGATGAGGTATCTCAATCGGCAGCAGACACATATCTAGATGGGCTGCCGATCCAAATTCTTCTGGTAGAAGATGATGCCGCGGTGCGTGAACTGTCGGCCCGAATATTGCGCTGGCATGGCTTTAAAGTGATTGAGGCAGATAATGGCGAACAGGCGCTTCACAGCCTGGTTGATCAATCCATTACTATCGATCTGCTGCTAACCGACATCGTTATGCCACAGATGAGTGGTGAGGCCCTGGCTTTACAATTAATAGCGAGATTTCCTGATCTAAAAGTGCTATTTACCTCAGGTTACAGTAACGATATTTTACGTCGGCCGGATAAGTGGACCTTGGATATTTCGTTTTTGCCGAAACCTTTCACGCCCTCTAGCTTGGTTGAACGCGTTCGGGAAATACTAAATCAAACTTGAGTTAGTTACTGACCTGGCACCTTCAAACCAGATCCACCCTCAATTTCACAAGGAGATCCACCATGAACCAGCATAACCACTCCAGCGGCCTGTCCGCCGAAGTCGCTATTATCGGAGCTGGGCCGATTGGCCTGGAGTTGGCGGTTGCACTTAAACAAGCCGGGGTAACTTATATTCACTTGGAAGCTAAACAAATCGGCTATACCATTTCCTGGTGGCCGCGCCAGACCAACTTCTTCAGCACATCTGAGCGGATTGCCATTGCCGGCGTGCCTATTCAAAACAACCACCAGGGGCGCATTACCGGTGAAGATTACCTGGCCTATCTCCGGGCCATTGTCGAGCAGTTTGACTTACAAGTCAATACGTATGAAACAGTAACGATGATCGAAAGCAGCGAGGCGGGCTTTACGCTCAAAACCGAGGCATTGACCGGTCCGCGTACCTACCACGCTAAGCGGGTTGTCATTGCCAAGGGCGACATGGATATGCCCAACCGACTCAACATTCCGGGCGAAGATTTGCCCCACGTCACCCATTATTTTGATGATCCTCATACCTATTTTCGCCGGCGCTTGCTGGTCATCGGCGGACGCAATTCGGCCGTTGAGGCAGCTCTCCGCTGCTGGCGAGCGGGGGCTAAAGTAGCCATAAGCTATCGCCGGGCGGTTTTTAGTGACCGGGTCAAAGAGCATATCCGTCCCGATGTGATGGCTCAAATCGAAAACGGCACGATCACATACTATTCGGCAACCGTTCCGGTGGAGATTACGCCCCATCACGTCGTGCTTCAGCCCGTGCGCGACGGGCGGCCCATTGAGGCCGAGCCAATCATTCACCCCACCGATTTTGTCTTGCTGGCCACCGGTTTTCGGGCCGATATGAGGTTGTATGAACTGGCCGGCGTCGAATTGGAAGGTGTCCGAGGGGTACCCCATTTTAACCCTGAAACGATGGAAACCAACGTCCCCGGTCTTTATATCGCCGGGACCACGGCGGCGGGTATCTTTCAAGACCAGTATCGCTTGTTTATTGAAAACAGCCATGAGCATGTGGTCAAAATTGTCAAAGCGATTACCGGCCGGCCGCCGGAAAGAATCGGCACGATCCCGGCTAGAAACTATGAACTGGCCCTGGAAAAATTCGACGCCAATTAGTGGTTCTGGTAGCCGCCGGCTATCGTTTGTGACTTTCGGGCAAATTTTTAAGTACCTTTTTCCTCTAAACTAAGGACTTTTTTCCCTTACCAAAAGTCGCATAATATTGTATCCTTAAGGTTACAACTGTATTACTTGATTTTGGATTGGAGTCCTGAGGTGATTAAACACAAACAAGCCATTCAATCGACCGTTTCAGCTATCTTGTTAGCCCTGTTCTTAACCGTAATTCCCCTGACTTTTTCAAATCACATCGAAGCCGCTTCGTCTAAGGCGTATAAAGCTGACATTCCTAATCGACCCAGTCTGCTGGCCTTGATCCAGGCCAACGATA
This sequence comes from Anaerolineales bacterium, assembly GCA_020634935.1. Taxonomy (GTDB): domain Bacteria; phylum Chloroflexota; class Anaerolineae; order 4572-78; family J111; genus JAGRBY01. The sequence goes on along the minus strand of JACKAT010000006.1, from coordinate 93,884 downwards.
CTTCCCTGGCTATAGCCTCGATTAAAGACAGGCAGGATAACGATATATCGCCGCTGACGGGTTTATTGGCCGGTAGTTTTGGGGTGGCCGTTGTCGGTATGGTCTCGATTATCGTGCTGCGGCTGGGGCCGGAAAAGTAACCCATTGACGAGATTAAAACCCCTTAATTGGCCCGATTTTCACCAAAATAAGTTTGACAACCCTCAAAGCTTATGATATACTTTCTCTTCGTTGAGCCAAGTATACTAACAACACAAACAAAACTATCAAAAAGATGAACTTCTACGTAAATTTTGGTAAGGGCTGGTTGTTTGGACGGTGTACTTGTTGTGCCTATCTTTGAAGCCCCCGTTGGGGCAGGTAAAAGATAGGCGTGAGATTTGTTCTCACGCTTTTTTATTGTAAAATTCAGGTCTCCCATGTCTCCGTAGCTCAGTGGATAGAGCGTTTGGTTGCGGACCAAAAGGCCGTAGGTTCGAATCCTACCGGGGACGCCTGAAAAAACAGCTTTTTGTCTGTTTTGGGGAATTATTCCTAAGTTGGATTTCTTGAGTAAGTGAACCGTCGCTGCTCAACCTAAGTTGAGTAGAGGAACTTCCCGACTCTCGGCCTCGATAGAGGCAAGATCGCCTCACGAAACAGTAAGTGAGGGCAAGGCGCTGCAAAGTGTCTTTGACTACAACCGCAACAGAAAGCAAGTCAGCCCTGAATGAATTGAGGGGTGATGAGTGAAACGGTAGGGTAAGAGCCTACCAGCGGCCCTGGTAACAAGGCCGGCTAGGCGAGCGTGCGATTGAGAGCAAGGTGAGTGGGCCAGGCTGCGGCTTGGTCTCACCGCAGCGACAATGGCGACCCAAAATAACACTTTGTAAGCCAAGCGTCGCCAGGTTTAATAAACCTGAGACAGATGACGGTTAAAACAGAATCGGGGGTATGACCCTTATTCAAGAAATCGACATATTCGATGCGGGGTGGAGCAGAGGCAGCTCGCCAGGCTCATAACCTGGAGGTCGGGGGTTCGAATCCCTCCCCCGCTACTCTTCTAAACACTTAGGGGTGTAGCTCAATTGGCAGAGCGTCGGTCTCCAAAACCGAAGGTTGCGGGTTCGATTCCTGCCACCCCTGCCTTAAAAATTGAGAATAGTGAATGAAGAATTTAGAAATTTCTTCATTTTTCATTCTCAATTCTTCATTCGTTCGCGGGCGTAGTTCAGTGGTAGAACGTCTCCTTGCCAAGGAGAAGGTCGTGAGTTCGAATCTCATCGCCCGCTCTATCTTAAAAGTCACACTGAAAAAGTGTGGCTTTTTTGTTGTGTCTCTCTTACCTCTTAGCCACATAAAATCGACTGAATTTAATCTCCCTCCTCGTTCCAGTTAACTTAGCAACCTTGAATTGTTGGAATTGATCAGCAATTCTCACTTTGAAATTAGCAAACAGAAAGGGAGATTAGGAGATAGCAACATTACTCTCCTAATCTCCCGATTGACTTATTCTGACGGCTCAGAGTCTTTGGCAGCAGAGGGGGTCAGGTTGAATGTTTCTTCCTGACCGGCGATAAACGCTTCCAGACGATCCAAGGCCTCACCGTCAGAGTATTGTACCGGAGGTGATTTCATAAAGTAGGCTGATGGCGCCAGCAGCGAGCCACCGACGCCCCGATCAAGGGCCAGTTTGGCGCAGCGAACCGCGTCGATGACCACGCCAGCCGAGTTGGGGCTGTCCCAGACCTCTAATTTGAGTTCCAGATTAAGCGGCACATCACCAAAGGTGCGGCCTTCTAACCGGATATGGGCCCATTTGCGGTCGGCCAGCCAGGGAACATAATCGCTGGGGCCAATGTACACATCCTGTTCAGGGAGTTGGTAGTCAAGCTGCGAGGTGACCGCGTTGGTTTTAGAGATTTTTTTGCTCTCTAACCGCTCGCGTTCGAGCATGTTGTAAAAATCCATATTGCCGCCGACATTAAGCTGGCTGGTTCGCTCAATTTTCACGCCACGATCACGGAAGAGACGCGTCAGCACCCGGTGAACAATCGTCGCACCAACCTGGCTTTTGATATCATCACCCACAATCGGTAATCGTTGCTCTTCAAATCGCTGCTGCCAATACCGCTCTCGGGCGATAAATACCGGGACGCAGTTAACAAAACCGCAGCCGGCTTTAAGAATTTGTTCCACATACCATTTGGTCGCCATTTCCGAACCAACCGGCAGGTAACTGATGACGATATCGGTTTGCGTCTCCTTCAAAATACCGACAATATCGTCGGTGGGGCCGGGGGCCTTTTTGACCTTTTGACTCACGTATTTGCCAAGCCCATCGTGGGTCATACCGCGATAGACCGGGACGCCCAAGTGAGGCACATCGGCAAATTTAATCGTGTTGTTGGGTTCAACCCAAATGGCTTCCGACAGGTCTTTACCAACCTTATTGTGATCGACATCGAAGGCGGCGGTAAATTCGATATCACCGACATGGTAGCCGCCTAATTCAACGTGCATCAGCCCCGGTACAAATTCATCTCTGGGGGCGTTGCCGTAAAAGGTAACGCCTTGAACTAAAGATGAAGCACAGTTGCCAACACCGATGATCGCCACACGAACTTTACTCATTAATCAAGCTCCTTTGTAATGATGGGTATTATGGGCTAAAATTTTAGGATTGAAAGTATACCACCCGCAAATAGTTTGTGAAAGTTGTCATAAAATGCATTTGAAACATCATCCCAATTCAAGACCTCGCATGACCCTTGAGGCGCTTAATGCCGCTTGTAAAAATACGGCTATGGAAGTTATGGGCATTGAAGCCATTTCGATTGATGACGAGCAGGTAGAACTGCGTATGCCCATCACTAACGCGGCCCGCCAGCCGATGGGATTGGTACACGGCGGCGTCAATATGCTGTTAGCCGAAACCGCCGCCAGTATGCATTCGGCCTATCTGACCGACATGACCAAAGAAGCGCCGGTTGGCATTGAAATCAATGGCTCGCACCTGCGCTCGGCCAAGGATGGCACGCTAAAAACCGTGGGCCGCGTCTTGCGCCGGACTAGTTCTCTGGTTTTCCATCAGGTCGATATTTATCACCTGGAAAGCGGCCAGTTGCTGTGCTCGGCGCGGGTCACGAACTTCATTAAACCGCTGCCGGGGGCCAATAAAACTGACCGCTGACCGTTGACGGCCATAACTAAAGGAGAGCAATGATGTTCAAAATTTGGTTTGAACGACCGCTGCCGCCCAAGCATGCTCATCTTCTGGCGCAGGTGGCGGTGGCCATCGGCGCCGGCACCCACACGCCCGATCTTACTGAGGCGCAAGCGATTATCGCCGGTTCGAATTTGCTTTACAATGGGACGTTGATGAACCAGGCGCCCCACTTGCAGGTGATTGCCCGAACCGGCATCGGCGTTGATAATGTGGTCATTCCCGACGCTACCGTACGGGGTGTGGCCGTCTGCAACACACCCGATGCGCCGACTATCGCTACAGCGGAACACACGCTGGCCCTGCTTTTTGCCGTTGCCAAGCAGTTGACTTGGTTCGCCCGCACGTTACAAAAACGGGAGCGCATCGATTATTTCGCCCGTTACACCGGTTTTGAACTCGACGGCGCGCGACTGGGGCTGGTTGGATTGGGGCGGATCGGCCAGCGAGTGGCCAAATTGGCTCAAGGCGTGGGCATGACGGTGGCGGCGGTCGATCCTTTTGTCTCGCCGGAACAGGCCGCGGCCATCGGAGTCGAGTTGATGCCGACGCTGGACAGGTTGCTGCCTACGGCCGATGTACTGTCGCTGCATGTGCCGCGTACGCCGGAAACACTGGGTCTAATCAATGCCGAGCGGCTGGCGCTGATGAAACCGGGCGCGATTTTGATCAACGCCGCCCGCGGCGGCCTGGTCGATGAAGCAGCCCTGCTTGATGCCCTGGAGCGCGGCCATCTGCGCGGCGCGGGCCTCGATGTATTCGATATCGAACCCCCACCGCCCGATCACCCGCTGCTCAGCCGGGATGACGTCGTGACCACGCCGCATATCGCCTCGGCGACGGGGCCGGGCAAAGATCGCTTGTGGGAGCAGGCCATTATTCAGGCGCTGCAACTACTACGCGGTGAGCGACCACCTCACATTTTAAATCCAGAAGTTTTAGAGTAACAAAGAATACGAAGAAAGCAAAGGAGCTTGCGTATGGCAAAAGAAACGGATGTTGGTATTATCGGCAGGGGGTTGATGATTTCAAAACCATCGAAGCTTATTAATTTCTCAAATTAGTAGAAAGGAGACCGGAGATAAGGCAATTTAATCCCCTTATCCCCCTATTTCCTTATCTCTTCCATAAATGAAAATCAAATGGTTTGCACACGCTTCATTTTTAATTGAAGGTGATGGGCTGCGGATCATCACCGATCCGTATACCCCGGACGAAATGGGGTATCCGCCGATTACCGAACCGGCCGATATCGTCATTCGCAGTTCCGGCGATGACGGTGGTCACTGTTACGCTGAAATGATTCCTGGCGAGCCGGAGGTCGTCACAGCGACCGATATTATTGATGATGGAGCTATCGTACAGGGGTTAAAAATCACCGCCATCCCGGTGCGGGAAAGCCTAATTCACAAAGACTCGCCGCTGGATAACGGCATGTACCGTTTTACGCTGGAGGGTATTCGACTGGCGCATATGGGCGACGTCGGCAACCCGCTGACAGAGGAGCAGTTGGACGCCTTGACCGGGGTCGATGTTCTATTTGTACTGGCTGGCGGCCCGCCGACACTTGAATTGGACGATCTGCGTGAGGCCATCGACATCATCCACCCCCGAATTATCATTCCGATGCACTACCATCTGCCGGGTACAAAGGTTAAAATGCTGCCCATCAGCGACTTAGCCAGTCGTTTCTCAAATGACGAAATCGTCTGGATGGATAGCTCGGAGTTCGATTTGTCTCGCGACACCCTACCACTGGCCAGGCGGATGTTTGTATTGCGCTCGAGCCTGGTAGCATAATCGTAGAAATTCAGTAGGTAACTTCGGGAATTTAGCCGCATTAAGGCCCGTTTGAAAACCCGTCAGGTCTTGTTCATGGACAGGTAGCAACTTAGGTTAGGTAATGGTATACTAAATAATGAAATTAGGAGTTACGCAGTTCAAAAGGTGACAGTCACTTTTTGCCGAAAACGAACGTCCGCTTAAGCCCAAACAACGCTATTTGTCGCGTCTAAGTGACTGTCACCGGGTTCGATACACCCAACTGCGTAAGTCCTAGAAATATGAATGATTACAGCGTAAATTAAGTTTTTGGGGGTTATGGTCATAGCGAGGAGGAACGACGAAGCCATCTCCACGTTCGGAGGAGGAGATCGCTTCGCTTCGCTCGCCATGACAAAAGCTTAATGACTTAATTTACAGTGTATTGATGAGTAATGAATAATTAAGGAGAGGTATTATGACTGACCGTGTTTATAAAAAGATCGAATTGACCGGCTCATCCGATGTCAGCATCGAAGACGCAGTGCAGAACGCTGTGACGAAAGCGAGTAAAACGATTCGCAGCATGCGCTGGTTCGAGATTATTGAGACTCGCGGCTATATCGACAACAATCAGGTGGCCAATTGGCAAGTGACGATCAAGATTGGGTTTACGTTGGATGATGGAAGTGAATAAAATTTGAGGAGTTCATAGAGTTCGTGGAGAGAGTTTGTGGAGTTAGGAAATATCCTCATAAACTTCATAACTCTATAAACTCTAAAAACTCTATAAACTCCCTAACTCCATAAACGCTTCGGCTCGTGCCACTCGTCGATGGCCTGTTGGATGAGTTGGCGTACGTTTTCATCGTTGAGTTCATCCAGAGTGTGATGCGTAACGCCGTTAACCATAATTTCCATATGGCCGCTGGGGTGGCTGCGCAGCCGAACCGTTTGCCGGTTGAGCGGATCGGCGTCGGGCAGGGCGTTCAGCCGGCGCTGGACGATTTGGTCGATGACATCGATAAAGGTACGCGGGGCGCGGCTGGGAACCGTAGCGGTGGTGATGAGCAGTTTGCCGGTGGCAGTGGCAATTTTTTTGGCCAATCTTTCCCACACCTGAGTTTCGTTGTATAGATTGGGCTCTTGATCAACCGGATAGTCGGCGCGATAGCGGACCAGCGTAACGGTTCGCTCATCGTAAAGGGTGACAAAAATAAACCACTGCCGGCGGGTATAGTTACGTGGCATCAGGGCGCCCTGATGCAGATGCGTCTCAAAATCCAGATAAACTTTGTCGATTTTGCCGAAGTGGAAGAAGCGAGATTGGTGGTCGAAAAAACGGTAGTGGGTGGTGAAAAATAACGTCTGCTGAGCTAGATCAATGATAATCGCCCGGCGACTGGTGAGCAGCAGCAGGGCCAAGCCGGCATACACCGTAGCCACGAGCCACCCACCCCACCCCATGCCCAATAGGGCCGTGGCGACGCCGGTCACTACAGCCAAGATCAGTGAAATAACACCCCATCGATATAAAGGATTCGGGCGGGCCAAGACAAGACAAGTTGCGGTTTCATCTTTGATAAGGTGTTCAGGGGGAATAAAGGCATTCAGCATATCAATCTCGATAACCCCACTAAGAGATTTATGGACCTAAGGTAACCATCGCTTTTGAAGCAATTATCCGGTAACTGTTGCTTCGCTTTTTATGGGTTCCGCTAACCTCTGATGGTTAATTGTATCACGATATTGGGCCAGATAAAAGGGCTTGCGGCCGGCAATTGTCAAGAAAACAATCGAGCCAAAGGATCTCCATCTTTAAATTTGCAATAAATAGGTGAAGTGAATATAATATTGTATTGTTTTCCGCTGTGTTGAGAAATTAGTTAGATTTTTGCGCTTATTCGTTTATAAATTATTCAATTAAAACCAATGTTGGTTTTTTGAGCAGGCTGCTCTGATAGCCAGCTTCTGTACATGAAAATGATCCAAACAACCTTGCTGTACGGTAGGCTGGTTTTTTGTTGCCTGAAATATTTTCTATCAATTTAATAGCAGGGAGTCGAGGGAAATCTCATGGTATTAGACAAACAAAATATTATCGTATTCTGCCCAGATTGTGAAGAGGAGCTTCACTTTGACACGCTTTCGGAATTAATGCCGAAAGTCATTTGTCCAAACTGTTGGGCTAATTTAACCGTAACCAGTTTAGCCCCCCTCAAGTTGGGCTGGGATGTTGATATGTTTGAGAAAGATCAGGTGTTGAGAGAGTACTGGACAGAAGATAGCTGGTAATTTGTTTATCTATACCCCTGTTTAACCTCTGAACGATTTCGTCTGAAGCATTGATATATAGATCGCCCCTAAAAGGGGCGACTACCCTTACATAAGTCCACAGGATGGCGGGTTGGCCCGTTCTACCGGTGGACTTTTCATTTTCAGAACAAAAATAATTTCTGTTTTAGGTATTTATTGCCGTTTCCTAGTATACTTGTCGGGACCAAGCTGGGCTGGACCAACAATATAGGTTGGCCTAGGTTTGGGCCAGCCTCAGCACCTAAAATTCAATACGTTATTCAGGCCAATTGAAGAGAGAAAAGGGGGGAGTAACGTTGAAGGAGCGACTTGAAGCGTTGTTTGAAGCGGTGCAGGAATTAGATGAAATCATCATCTTACCTCACAACAACCCTGATCCGGACGCAATTGCCAGCGCCGTAGCGTTACGGTATCTTTTATCTCAAAAGTTAAATATCAAGTGCCAAATTGTCTATCGGGGGATTATCGGGCGGGCGGAAAATAAAGCGCTGGTTCGTTATTTGAACCATCCGCTTCACCGGGTCAACGGTCATATTAATCAGCCTTGTGCGCCGTTTGCGCTGGTTGATACCCAGCCGGGCGCCGGCAACAATGCCTTACCCGCCGGGGCCGACATCGCCGTTGTCATTGACCATCACCCCCAGCGCGAGGTGAACGGCGCGGTAAACTATATCGATGTCCGTCCCTCGGTAGGCGCCGCTTGCAGCATTATGACCGAATACCTGCGGCTGGCGCAGGTGGGCATTCCGTCCTTTTTAGCAACGGCGCTCTTTTATGGCATCAAAACCGACACGATGGGTCTGGGGCGAGGGACCGGGGCGCTGGATATGGAAGCCATCTGCTATCTTTTACCCAAAATCGATCTGGAAGCGCTGCTTAAAATTGAGCGCGCCCAGGTTCCGGTGAACTACTTTAAGAACTTAGCCGAAGCCCTCAACGCCACCCGCATCTACAACAACGTGGCCATTTCTTTCCTTGGCCCGATGCAGTATCCCGACCTGACTGCCGAAACTGCCGATTTTTTACTGCGTATGAAAGGGGTTGAGTGGGTTATCTGTATGGGAATCCACAAAGAACGATTGATTATTTCAGTTCGGACCCAGAAACAAACCGGCGCCGGTCAATTTGTTCAGGCGGTTGTGGGGGAGCAGGGTGTAGCCGGCGGTCACGGTTCTATGGCCGGCGGGCAGATTATCATCGGTAACAGAAATGCGGATCACTTGGCTGAAGGCCTAATTGAAAAAATGCGGCAACACCTTCATGTGTCAGATATAGCCGGTAAGACGCTAACAACTTAACCCAAGTTCTGCCGCCTTTGTTTAAAAAAATTCGAGGTTTGAACACTATTCTCCTATTATTACCACGAATTTTGGATGTATCCGCCTTAGAATAAGACCTGTGAAAAATCACTGTGTTAATCCACGCTTAGCTTGAGATAAAGGAGTTATATCCGTAATGAGTCAAGACCTTTCTCATATTGCCCCCGTTTGGGGACGCATCACCAATTTAGTCGTCGAGCGGGGCGAAGGCAGTTATGTTTACAGCCCCGACGGCCAACAGTATCTAGATTTTACTAGCGGTATCGGCGTCACCAACACTGGTCACAGCCACCCGACCGTAGTCAAAGCTATCCAAGAGCAGGCCGCCAAAATTATGCACGCCCAGGTCAATTGTTATTTTCACGAACCGCTGATCCGCGTGAGCCAGCGGCTCAACGAAGTGACCCCGTCCCACCTGGACACCTTCTTCTTGTCCAACTCCGGAGCCGAAGCCGTCGAAGGGGCGGTTAAACTGGCCCGCCACTACACCGGGCGACCCAACATCATCGTCTTTCAAGGCAGCTTTCACGGCCGCACCGCCCAAACCATGGCCATGACCACGGCCAAAACCGTCTACCGCCTCGATTACCAACCGCTGCCCGCCGGCGTGTTTGTCGCGCCTTTCCCCTACGGCTATCGCTACGGGATGAACGATGAGCAGGTGAGCCGCTTCGCCCTGCAAGAGTTGGACCAACTGCTCCACGGCCAAACCGCGCCGCAGGAAACCGCCGCCATGATCATCGAGCCGGTGTTAGGCGAAGGCGGTTACATTCCTGCCCCGAAACAATTCATGCAAGGGCTGCGCCGCATCGGCGACGAGCACGGCATCCTGCTCATCGCCGATGAAGTTCAAAGTGGCTTTGGTCGCACCGGCAAATTCTTTGCTCACCAACACGCCGGCGTCAAGCCCGATATTATGGTCATGGCCAAAGGCATGGGCAGCGGCTTCCCCATTTCCGGCATCGCTTCGACTCAAGAAATTATGAGCCAATGGCAAACCGGCACGCACGGCGGCACCTACGGCGGCAACGCGATGGGCTGCGCGGCGGTGGAAGCCACGATCAAGGTTATTCAAGACGAAGGGCTGGTTGAAAACGCCGCCATCCGCGGCCAGCAGTTGATGGACGGCCTAACCGAACTGCAAGGCCGCTATCCGGTTTTGGGCGATGTGCGCGGGCTCGGCTTGATGGTCGGCTGTGAATTCACCGATCCGAACAGCCAACAGCCCGCCCCGGCCGTGACCAAAGCGGTGCTATCGCACGCCTTCGAAGAGGGTCATCTGCTGCTGTTGTCATGTGGCACCTACGCCAACACCATCCGCTGGATTCCACCGTTGGTGGTGACCGAGTCTCAAATCAATGCGGGGCTTGAAAAATTTGAACGCGCGCTAGCCGCTTCTGTTAGTTAACCCTGTCTATTTTAAACTTTTTTGTGTGGTCCACAGATTAACCCAGACCTTATAGGTTTCCGAATGCCACTTGCAATAACATCCCTTCCGGTTGGAGCAAGCGCTACGTCAAAGCTAGCCTTTAGAAACCTATAAGGTCTGGCCTGAGACCATTCAATAGCCTCCCTGAAAGTGAAAACACGATGACACCCTTTGCCATTGCCGGCATCCAGATGCGCGTCCACTCGACGCTGGAAAGCAATCTGGAAGCCATGAAATATAAACTGAATACATTGATGGCCATTTATCCCTGGGTTCAACTGGTCCTTTTTAGCGAGTTGGCCGTCTACGGCCCGCTGGCGGCCAAGGCCCAACCCTTGCCCGGCCCCGCCGAGGCCGAATTCCAAAAGCTGGCGGCTAAACATCACATCTGGCTCATCCCCGGCTCGATTTACGAGCGCGACGGCCAGCGGGTGTACAACACCGCCCCGGTCATCAACCCCCACGGCGAAGTGGTGGGGCGTTACCGCAAGATGTTTCCCTTCTATCCCTACGAGGAAGGCGTCTCGGCGGGGAATGAATTTATGGTGTTCGATGTGCCGCACGTGGGCCGGTTTGGCGTGTCGATCTGCTACGATATGTGGTTTCCCGAAACCATCCGCACCCTGGTCTCGATGGGCGCGGAGGTGATTTTGCACCCATCGATGACGCCGACTGTTGACCGAGACGTGGAACTATCGATTGCCCGCGCCACGGCCGTGCAGCAGCAGTGCTACATTTTCGACATCAACGGCGTCGGCGACGGCGGCGTGGGCCGCTCGATTGTGGTGGGGCCGGAAGGCGCGGTCATCCACCAGGCCGGCAACGGCGAAGAGATGATCCCTATCGAAGTCGATCTCGACCGCGTTCGCCGCAGCCGCGAGTTCGGCATGATGCGCCTGGGGCAAGTGCTGAAAAGTTTCCGCGATCGGCCTGCCGAGTTCCCGATCTACCAAAACGGCGCCCGCTCGGAGCATTTCGACTCGCTGGGGCCGCTGTTGAAACCGACGCGCTACAAAAAAACGTTTCAACCCGGCAACGGCAAAACGGATTTACCGAAGTAGGCATCGCCTGTTCAAGACCAGAATGATGGTTAGAGTGGATGTTCGCCGCTTAATCCTGGGTGGGTGATTGGACAAATAGCATAACATCGATCTGGGCAGCCTTAGTTTTTTCGCCTACAACTTGACGTATATGCACACTATACATATATTATACAAATGAAATTTGAATTTGACCCTGCGAAGGCTAAGAGCAACCTAAGAAAGCATAAAGTATCCTTTGCCGACGCAGAAGGCGTTTTTTATGACCCCCTGGCCATACACCGCGAAGACCCTTACTCCGAAAATGAAGATAGATTTATAGCGGTCGGGATGGGCAGCGCCAACGAAATTCTTGTGGTGGTTTATACATTTCGAGGGGAAGAAATCAGACTTATTTCAGTCCGTTGTGCAACAAGTCGTGAGGTGAAAGAATATGAAAGCTGAGTATGATTTTTCTGAAGGTAAACGCGGTGCGCTTCTTTCAACTAAAGGAAAAACGCGAATAACTATCTATATTGATGACGCCATTCTTGAAGAATTCCGTTCCAGATCTGAGGAAGCCGGAATGGGGTATCAAACCATGATCAATGATGCCCTGAAAGAGTATTTAACTAAAAGCTCTGAAAAACCGGTGACAGAGGCTACATTACGACGAATTCTTCAAGAAGAGTTTCCAAAGATAGTAGGGTTAGTCGATCAATCTTCCTAATCATAAAGTTTATCTAGGTTCAAAAAAGGGAATATTTATGGATACTGCAATGACAGCCATAGAAATGACGGGTAGAATTGATGAACATCAACAACTTCTACTTGATGGGCCGTTGCCGATGTCCGGCCCGATGCGGGTCAAGGTGATCGTTCTCTATCCCCTTGAAGACGAAGAGGATGAAAGTCAGTGGCTGCACGCTGCTGCCCACAATCCGGCTTTTGATTTTCTCAATGATCCGGCTGAAGACATCTACGCTTTGACGGATGGAGAACCATTCCGTGACGAAGTATAGAGCGGTTCTAGTCCCATTTCCTTTTGATGATTTATCCAGTAGTAAAGTGCGTCCGGCTGTTTGCTTGACCAATCCAATTGGGCCACATCGCCATATTATTCTGGCGTTCATTACCAGTCGTATTTCGCCCAGCCCCTTACCAACCGACCTCGTTCTCCAACCAGGCGACAGCGACTTTGCTGTAACAGGCTTACGGGTTTCATCTACCCTCCAGTTGCATCGCTTAATGACGGCTACAACGACCTTAATCAAGCGAGTGTTGGGTCATTTGTCCCCAAAACTGCAAGCTGAAACTAACAATCGGCTGCTAAAGTTATTTGATCTGGCTGAATCTGTTTAGAAAAGTTATTGGCAACCGGGTCCAAGCCTGCTTCAGTGACCTTTTATTATTAGAGCAATGAACTTCGACACCAAAATTGTAATCGTCATTGATGAAGACCTGGCGGTTTGGCAAAAGCTAAACGTCGCCGCCTTTTTGACGTCGGGCATTATCGCGTCAAATGAGGGCTTGATCGGGCAGCCCTATCAAGATGCCTCAGGCCAAACTTACGCGCCTTTATGCATTCAACCCATCATGATCTTGAAAACTAACCGCGCCAAACTCAAGACCATCCTCAATCGAGCCACGGGTAACGATCTCCCTGTAGCGGTATATATTGAAGATATGTTTTCCACCGGCTTCGATGCAGCGAACCGCGAAACTGTCGCCCGGTATGCTTCAGAAGATCTCCCTTTGGTGGGAATTGCCCTGCGCGGTGAGAAGAAGGTTATTGATAAGGTCACGAAAGGGGCGAAGTTACACGATTGATGAATACGGACCCCGTTCAACTCAAAGACAAACGGCACGAGCCTGGTTATCCCCGTGCATACGATGTTTCAATTTCGCAACACGGGAGATGTCCCGCTCAAGATCATCATCGCCACAATGCCGCCGTGGCCGGGGGCGAGTGAGGCTAACGCCGAGGTGGGGATATGGTGAGGCAGGCGCTCACCAGCGATAATGCAGGTGTAAGCTGTCCAAGTTTAGGGTGATAACCGGGGTAGATGTGGGTAATCTAATCCTTGGGGGACGGTTATTCGGGAATCAACTGAAAAAGCCTTTGACTTATGAATGAATATTACAATCTCAAGAATATACGCGACCTTCTGAAACAGGGCTTTTCCGAAAGGGAGCTTCGTGATGATTTATGTTTTTACGAAGTAGATTTTCAACCCCTTCGTGATCAGTTGCCTCAAAATGCGGGTAAGGACGTAGTCGTCCAAGCTATTCTTGATTTTGCACTCCAAAAAATTAAGGTTGAACGACTGCTTGAATGGGTTAAACATCACAATGAAGCGAGATATAATAACCATGGGCCTTACTTTCAACCTCCAGAAGCGCCAAACAAAGTTGCCTATAATTTTCTATTAGCATTAGAGGATAATCATTTGGGGCATGGAATAACTTTGAGGGGGACGTACCGAGGGATCGATCTCAAAGTTGCAGCCATTGATTGGGCAGAGTATGGGACATTGGGAAAAGTCAGAAGTGGTTGGCTTTATGTACCACAATTAACGGCAAGCCATTCTGTGGCATTTTTCAAGTTACATCTCCGTGATGATGGTACAGGATATATTCATCTGGTAGATGTTGCCTCTCCAGTACATCCTATATGGCTCGAAACGCAGGCTGGGTACAAGAATAAGCAATATTTCCACTATGATGGCCAAGGTGCTAAGGCTTTTGATTGGTGGGAATTCAGATGGAAGTAAAAATGAATTCTATAGTCAACGCACCGCTCCACAAATCATTCCACGCGAATGGCATAGCGCCGCATTTTTTAAAGTTATCAGGCTGATGGTAGGAATCGTTCGGCGACGGTACGAACGATTCGGCGGCGGTACGGACCGTTCGGCGGTCGGTAGGAACCGTTCGGCGGTGGTAGGAACCATTTTTTGTGGTAGGAATCATTTCTCGGATGGTAGGAACCATTTTTTTGTGGTAGGAATGACTTTCCAAGTGGTAGGAACCATTTTTTTGTGGTAGGAATGACTTTCCAAGTGGTAGGAACCATTTTTCGGCGGTAGCAATGACTTTTCGAGTGGTAGGAACCATTTTTCAACAGTAGGAACCATTTTTCAGCCGGGGAAGAGGGCATTGCGGCGGTAGGAATAGAATTTTACCGGAGCGACAAAGCTGGCTTTGTCATGAGTCAAAGTAAACTTTGACGCTCCAGGCCCTCGGTCAACAAAATTTTACCGGAGCGACAAAGCTGGCTTTGTCATGAGTCAAAGTAAACTTTGACGCTCCAGGCCCTCGGTCAACAAAATTTTACCGGAGCGACAAAGCTGGCTTTGTCATGAGTCAAAGTAAACTTTGACGCTCCAGGCCCTCGGTCAACAAAATTTTACCGGAGCGACAAAGCTGGCTTTGTCATGAGTCAAAGTAAACTTTGACGCTCCAGGCCCTCGGTCAACAAAATTTTACCGGAGCGACAAAGCTGGCTTTGTCATGAGTCAAAGTAAACTTTGACGCTCCAGGCCCTCGGTCAACAAAATTTTACCGGAGCGACAAAGCTGGCTTTGTCATGGGTCAAAGTAAACTTTGACGCTCCAAATCAAAGTAAACTTTGACGCTCCAAATCAAAGTAAACTTTGACGCTCCAAACTTTGACGCTCCAGCATAAAGAAACGGACTCAGCCTATGAACCAATAACCCCAACGTAAAACTTTAGCTGACGGCTAATCGCTATCAGCTAACGGCTATCATCAAAGGAGACATCTATGACAGATAAAAATCAACAACCCCAAAACGGTTTAAGCCGCCACTACAACGCCTCGCAGCTCAGAACCGACACCTGGAACAACCTCAAACAGGCGGTTAAGCACCTGGAAGAAAAGCACAAAAGCCAGGCGGACACCGCCCAGCTGCGCGAGCAAATCCAAGACATTTTTGATCTGCTGGAACCCATCGAAAGCTACTGGGCCTTTCCCGGCAAGGAAGCCATGCAGCAGCTTGAAACGCTGTTCGAGCGGCATGAATATCACCTGCTGACCAACGCCGTCAACCGGATTGTGCGCATGCTGGTCAGCGACTCCTATCGTTATCGCTCGACGGCCTCGCGGCTGCGCGGCGTCGATGGCGTCATCAGCGCCTCGCACAGCAGCGACGAACGCCCGGTCAACCGGGCCGAGCAGCACTATTTTGAAGTGCTGTTTGTCGATAACCTCTCGCCCCGCGAAGAGCGCGATTTGCGGCGCGGGCTGCTGGCGTGCATCGACCCCGACGACAAATTTTACTATGATGTCGTGGTTGTGCCTAGCTTTGAAGATGCGTTGATTGCGGTGCTGTTCAATCACAATATCCAGGGCTGCGTCATTCGCTACAGTTTTCCCTTTAAATCTAAGTACAGTCTCGACATATTGCAGCAATACATCTCCGTGGCCAAGGAGATTGAGACGGATGGCGCTGACGCCGACTTAGGTCCGGCGCTCGGTGAGGCCATCAAAAAGCTCCGCCCGGAACTGGATTTGTATCTGGTGCTCGACTCCGCTGTGGAAGATATCGCTCTGCGCGTTTACAAAAATTTCCGGCGGGTCTTCTATCGCCAGGAAAACCTGGAACTGCACCTCAGCCTGCGGCGCGGCATCACCGAGCGCTACGAAGCGCCGTTCTTCTCCGCGCTCAAAGCCTACAGCCAGCGCCCGACCGGCGTCTTTCACGCCATGCCCATCTCGCGCGGCAACTCCATCTTCAAATCGCACTGGATTCAGGACATCGGCCAATTTTACGGCCACAACATCTTCCTGGCCGAAACATCGGCCACCACCGGCGGGCTGGACTCGCTGCTCCAGCCGACCGGCCCGCTGAAGAAGGCCCAAGAGATGGCCTCGCGAGCGTTTGGCTCGCAGCACACCTTTTTTGTGACCAACGGCACCTCGACCGCCAACAAAATTGTAACCCAGGCCCTGCTCCAGCCCGGCGATATCGTCCTCATCGACCGTGACTGTCACAAGTCGCATCATTACGGCATGGTCCTGTCCGGGGCGCACCCGGTCTATCTCGACTCCTATCCGGTCGAGAAGTATTCGATGTACGGGGCCGTACCGCTGCGCGAAATCAAGCAGCGGCTGCTGGAGTTGAAACGGGCCGGCCGGCTGAACAAAGTCAAGATGCTGCTGCTGACCAACTGCACCTTCGACGGCCTGGTCTACAATGTCGAGCGGGTGATGGAGGAAGTGCTGGCCATCAAACCGGATATCACCTTCCTGTGGGACGAAGCCTGGTTTGGCTTTGCCGCTTTTACGCCCACCTACCGCCAGCGCACGGCGATGAAAGCGGCTCGGCGTTTGCACGCCCGTTACAGCAGCGAGGCCTATCGTAAAACATACGCGGCCTATCGTCAAAAGATCGACGCGCTCGATCCCAACGACGACGCGACTTGGCTCGACCATCATCTGCTGCCCGACCCCGATCAGGTCAAGATTCGGGCTTACAGCACCCAATCGACCCACAAAAAGCTGACCTCGCTGCGACAGGGGTCGATGATCCACATCCACGATGAAGAGTTTAACCGCAAGGTAGAAGACACCTTCCACGAGGCGTATATGACCCACACCTCGACCTCGCCCAACTATCAGATTTTGGCCTCGCTCGACGTCGGGCGGCGGCAGGTCGAGTTGGAAGGGTACGAACTGGTGCAAAAGAGCGCCGAGCTGGCCATGACCTTGCGGGCCAAGATTACCGAGCATCCCCTGCTGCGGCGTTACTTTGCCGTGCTGTCGGCCAAAGATTTGATCCCCAAAGAATACCGCCCCTCCGGCGTCGAGCAGTATTACGACGCCGAGACCGGCTGGAGCCGCATGGAAGAGGCCTGGCACACCGACGATTTTGTGCTGGACCCGACCCACATCACCCTCTACACCGGCCAAGCCGGCATCGACGGCGATACCTTCAAAAATCGCTATCTGATGGATCAGTTCAACATTCAAGTCAACAAAACCTCGCGCAACAGCGTGCTGTTTATGACCAACATCGGCACCACCCGCAGTTCGGTCGCGTTTCTAATCAGCGTGCTGCTCAAAATCGCCCAGCAGCTTGACCATGAGATTTCTACCTACAACCCGGCCGAACTGGAACTGCACCAGCAGCAGGTCAAATCGCTCACCGAGGATTTACCGCCGCTGCCCGATTTCAGCTACTTCCATGCTAAATTCCGGCCCAACCCCACCACCCCGGAAGGCGATATGCGGGCCGCCTACTTTATGGCCTACAACGAAGATCTGTGCGAGTATCTCAAACTCGACGGCACCATCGAGCGAGCCGTCACCGCCGGGCGCGAAGTGGTGTCGGCCTCGTTCATTATTCCCTACCCGCCGGGCTTTCCCATCTTAGTGCCGGGCCAGGTCATCAGCCAGGAGATTTTGGACTTCTTGAAGGCGCTCGATGTCAAGGAAATTCACGGCTACCGGCCCAGCCTCGGCCTGCGCGTCTTCACCGAGGCGGCATTGGCCGGCAGCGACAGCCAATCGGACTCAACGTCAGCCAGCACCAACGGCCATCCCGCGCCTGAAAAAGTAATCGCCGCCACGGACGGCCTCGATCAGACTGAGGCGGCTAAGAAGAAAACGAAGAAATCAAAATGAGCCGTTAGCTACTGACCTGCTAAGGAAAACGCCGTAGGCCGGGGGGCGTGGGGGGTAGCTCCCCCCATATCTCCCCTTTTCCTTACGGTAAGAACGATGCCTTGCATCGTGGTATGCTGAGTTCGGAAAAAGATATGTCTCATGTCATTTCGCAGCCCTTCGGCTTCGCTCAGGATAAACTCTGCGGAGAAATCCCTGTGACAATACGCCTGAAAAGGTGTGCGGTGGGAAAAATTTGCCACCACAACGCTCATTTTTCCCCGGCGAATGCTTCAGGTATGGCAATGCTTGAGGGATTTCTCCGCCTTCGGCTACGAAATGACATATACGACTTTAATTATCGAACTCAGGTTACTAGCGTTCAGCCATCAGCTAACGGCTACCTGCTTACTACTAAACAGTCACAAACTAAAGAGGAGAATTATTTCATGACAACCAACAGTACCAAGTTAAACGGCATTTCCGATATTCGCCGTTTTTTCCAACGCAACGAAACCCCGATCTATTTTATCAGCGCCACCAACTTTAATTTACTGGGCGCTGACGAATGGGTCAAGAGCTTTAAGTTCATCACCTACATCGACTGCTTCGACGGCCAGCACCCCAACGTCCTGGTGCCGATTGAAACGCCCCACGATATTTTTGAGAGTATCGAAGAGATCAACAACTACCTGCTGGAACATAAAGAGGTGGCCGACTACATCGCCCAGCGCGGCGGGAGCGGCAAAGTTCTGTTTTTGATGTTCGACGAGGACACCGAGGCGCTGGCCCAGGAATTGGGGCTGGAGGTCTGTTTTCCGCCGGCCAAGCTGCGGACGCATATCGACAACAAAGTAACCACCACCCGCATCGCCAACCAAGCCGGCGTCGATTCGGTGCCGAACGTGCTGGCCAAGGTGGACAGCTACGAAACACTGCTCGACGTGTCTGAAGCGCTGGGGACCGATTTGGTGGTACAGACGCCCTTTGGCGACTCCGGCCATACGACCTTTTTCATTTCTAATGAGGCAGAGTGGGAGAAGTACGCCGAAGAGATCATCGCCGAGCCGGAAGTGAAGGTGATGAAGCGGATCAACTGTCGCGGGTCGGCCATGGAAGCCTGCGTGACGCGCCACGGTACGATTGTTGGGCCGCTGATGACCGAGTTGGTCGGTTTCAGAGAGCTAACGCCCTACAAAGGCGGCTGGTGCGGCAACGAGATTTACGCCGATACCTTCACCCCGGAAATTCGCCGCAAAGCCCGCGAGTCGACCTACGCCGTGGGCGAGCAGCTCAAAAAGGAAGGCTATCGCGGCTACTTTGAAATCGACTTCCTGCTGGACACCGACAGCAACGATGTCTACCTGGGCGAGATCAATCCGCGTGTAACCGGGGCCAGTTCGATTACCAATCACGCCGTCTTTGCCCTGGCCGACGCGCCGCTGTTTATGTTCCACCTGCTGGAATGGATGGATGTTGATTATGAGCTCGATGTAAAGGAATTGAACGAGCGCTGGGCCAAGCCGGAGAATATCGACGATTGGGGGCAGTTGGTCATCAAACACACCGAGGACACGATCAACATCGTCACCAAAGCGCCGCCGACCGGCATCTGGCAGATGGATGATCACGGTCAGGTCTCTTTCTCGCGGTACGACTCCCACCGCCGCGCGGTTGAGAGCGAGCACGAAGCCTTTTTCCTGCGCATCACCGGCGTGGGCGACTACCAGTATGAAGGGGCCGACCTGGGTATTCTGGTCACGCGAGGTCGCCTAATGACGGATGATTTCCAGCTCAACGACCGGGCCAAAGCCTGGATCAACGGCATTCGGGCCCAGTACAAAGCCAAACCGCCCATCGAATTCACGCCCCGACCGGAAGTGCCGGCTGAAATCGGCAGCTTTAAGATGCTGTAGGGAATGATGAATGATGAATTTAGGACTTACGCCGTTAGTCTGTTTAACCCCCCTCTAACTCCCCCCCCAAAGGGGGGAGGACCGGGCAAATCCCTCCCTGTGGGAGGGATTTAGGGAGGGCTGATCTCCAACGGCGTAACTTCTAAGTAATTTTCATAACTAACTTGTGAGTTTGAGACCAGGATGAATAGACAGGATTTACAGGATTTCCAAGATTAAAATAAGGAAAAATCATATTAATCCTGTTAATTCTGTCTAAATTAATGTAACAACTTAGAGTTGAAAACTACTTAGAATTATCAAATTAAACGATGCAACTAACTCTAGACTCAATCCACGAAGACACACCGGGGCCGAAATGGCAGGCGCTGTTTGAAACCTACTGGCCGCTGTATAAAACCTGGTTTTTATCCGAAGGAGCGGCCGCGCGACCGGGCTACGTGACATCGCTGAAGAAACTGCGCCAGCACATGCCGGAACTGACGCCGATCTACCAACAGTTGACTGATCTGGCCGGCGGCGGCGATCTGGCGGCGCGGTTTCTCAGCCTGTACTGCCCGCCATCGTACCTAACCGGCTGTTCGCAGGCGGTCTGGTCGGGCGACAGCCCGGTTTTGGTGCGCAACTACGATTACAGCCCGCGGTTGTTTGAAGGCAACCTGCTGTACACGCGCTGGCTGCGGCCGGTCATCGCTATGAGCGATTGTTTGTGGGGGGTGCTCGACGGCCTCAACGAGGCCGGGCTGGCGGTATCGCTGGCGTTTGGGGGGCGCAAAGTTGTAGGCGACGGATTTGGGATTCCGCTGGTTTTGCGCTATATTTTGGAGACCTGCGACACAACTCAAGCCGCCACCGAAATTTTACAGCGCATCCCTGTCCACATGCCGTATAACGTCACGGTTGTGGATAAAGAGGGCGCGTTAACTACCGTTTACCTGGTTCCCGATGATGCCGCCATCGTCACCCACGATCCGGTGTGTACCAACCATCAGCAAAACGTCGAGTGGCACGACTATGCCCGCTTAACCTCAACGGTGGAGCGTAAAGCGTTTCTGGAGCAAACGCTGGCCGACTCGCATGAGACCGGGCCGAAATTTGTTCGACGTTTTCTGCACCCGCCGCTGTACAACACCCAATATAAAAAGGCCTTTGGCACCCTGTACACCGCCGCCTATTATCCAACCCGGCGGGAAGCCAAATATGTCTGGCCCAACCATTCAACCCTGAACCAGTCGTTTAACAAGTTCAAAGAAGGCCGAACAAAGATAAATCTAATTGATAATTGATATAGGAGTTACGCACTTGACATCCAATCATGTCATTTCGTAGCGCCAGCGGAGAAATCCCGGTGACAATCCAATAAAAAGTGATTTGGCGGGGAAACTTTGAAGCGACAACGTCAAATTTTCCCGGCGAATGCTTCATTTATGGCTATGCCTGAGGGATTTCTCCGCCTCCGGCTGCGAAATGACATGCTCAGCGCTAATTATCGAACTCAGGTTATCACTTATCAATTGTCAATTGATTAAGAAGTCGGGGGTGGCGGCCGGGAGGCGAGCGTAGATGTCCTGGCGATCCATCGCTGCGGGCAGCGGGCCAACCCGGGTGAGCTTCATCTCGACGATTTCGCGGGCGAACAGCAAACACTCTTGCCAGGAGTGGCCATCGAGCATCGCCACCAGGAAGCCGGCCCAGAATGAATCGCCGGCGCCGGTGGCATCGACCACATTGATGGCGCGGGTGGGTAACCGGCCCAGCAGCTTGCCGTTGTCGGAAATGAGCGAACCGTCTTTGCCCATTGTCAGAATAACCGTTTTTGGCCCTAACTCGTGCAAGCGAGTAATATATGTTTCAGGCGTTTGATCCGGCCCAAACAAACGGTGAACATCATCGAGCGACGC
The DNA here is from genome assembly GCA_020634935.1 of Anaerolineales bacterium. Taxonomy (GTDB): domain Bacteria; phylum Chloroflexota; class Anaerolineae; order 4572-78; family J111; genus JAGRBY01. The sequence goes on along the minus strand of JACKAT010000006.1, from coordinate 72,392 downwards.
TTTGGTGATAGACACATAGCGATATAATTCCGCCACCACTTGCATCGCTTCCTGATAGTTGGGCCAGATGCGCGGGCTGTAGTTGGGGTCAAGCGAAACGATTTTACCTTGGGCCCGGCCCAGTTCAAAGGCGCGTCTAACCGCCGAACGGCACGGTTCGCGCGAGAGCGCAAACGTGGAGGCGTGGATAACCCTGGCCCGGCTAATCGCTTCTTCCGAGACCTCTTCGGGCGTGAGCTGGTAATCGCCGCTGCGGAACGCTTCAAAATCAGGCGTCCCCGTGGTTCGAGACACCAGAATAATGCTGGAATGAACCCGGTGATCCATCACCAAGTAGTTGGTGTTGACGCCGTGATACCCTAATTCATTTTTGAGAAATTGACCCAGCGCGCCGATACCGGTTTTAGAAATCACGGCAGACGCGCCGCCCAACTTCGAGACCGTTACGGCGATGTTAGCCGGTGAACCACCCAGATAGCGCGTAAAAGTCGAGGCATCAAGTAAGCCCTCTGACGGTTCGGTGGAAATAAAGTCGATCAAAGTTTCGCCGATCGTTAAGACATCGATGTCTTGATTAACTGCACTCATTGATTGTTTCTCCTTATTTAATTGTATCTATGCCAACATCAGGTGACTGGCACTTAACGATGGTAATTGAAACGTTGCATTTTACTCAGCATTATCTATTTTGAGTAAAAGTGCCAGTCACCTGAACAGTTCCATCTAATTTTAGCAATTATTGTACGAAGATTTTTCCGTCTGAAAAATCGAACCGGCGCAAGCGAGCCGGCCACCCACTAACAAAACAACAAAATAAATGCATGCTGGAAAGGGACAATGGTGACAATTCCAATGACGAATGTAAAACAAAAACAAGCAACCAACAACTTTGTCTTTACAGATTTCGACAAATATCTCATTGGCGAAGGGACGCACGAACGGGCCTATGAAAAGATGGGGGCGCATTTGACCGAATTCAACGGCCAGCCCGGCGTCCATTTTGCCGTTTGGGCGCCCAACGCCACGAAGGTATCGGTCGTGGGCGATTTTAATGGCTGGGACAGCAACAGTCATGCCATGTCCCCCACCGAAAGCGGTATCTGGACGATATTTATTCCCGATCTGGCTGAATATACCGTCTACAAGTATGAGGTTTTCACTCAGGACGGTCAAGCCTTTGACAAAGCCGATCCTTACGGCTTTGCTATGGAGCAGCGCCCCAAAACCGCCTCCGTGGTCACCAATCTCGATCGCTACCAGTGGGGCGACCAGGATTGGATCCAGCGCCGGGCTGAACGCCAGGCACTCGATAAGCCAATGGCCATTTACGAGGTCCATCTGGGCTCGTGGCGCCGGATGGAAGACGAAGAGTGGGACACGCGCTATATGACCTATCGGGAAATGGCCGAGCAGATCATTCCCTATGTGAAGGAGTTGGGCTACACCCACATCGAGCTGCTGCCGATTGCCGAGCACCCGTTCGATGGCTCGTGGGGGTACCAGGTGCTGGGTTACTTTGCGCCGACCAGCCGCTTTGGCACGCCGGCAGATTTCATGTATTTTATCGACCAATGCCACCAGAACGACCTCGGCGTCATTCTCGATTGGGTGCCGGCCCACTTTCCCAAAGACGGGTCCGGCCTGAATTATTTCGACGGCACCCATCTCTACTCCCACGCCGACCCCCGCCAGGGCGAGCAGAAAGATTGGGGGACGCTGGTTTTCAACTTTGGCCGGAACGAGGTCCGGGCCTTCTTGCTGTCCAACGCCCTCTTCTGGGTAGATAAATATCATATCGACGGCCTGCGGGTCGATGCGGTGGCGTCGATGCTGTATCTGGACTACTCGCGCGGGCCGGGGCAGTGGATTCCCAACCAATATGGCGGCCGGGAAAATCTGGAAGCCATCAGCTTTCTGCGCAAAATGAACGAGGTCATCCACGGCGTCTTTCCCGGCGCCATCACCATCGCCGAGGAGTCAACCGCCTGGCCGATGGTTTCGCGCCCGACCTATCTGGGCGGGCTGGGCTTCACCTTCAAATGGAATATGGGCTGGATGCACGACTCGCTGTCCTATATGAGTAAAGAGCCTATTTATCGCAGTTTCCACCACCATAATATGACCTTTAGTTTGATCTATGCCTTCAATGAAAACTTTATCCTGCCGCTGTCGCACGATGAGGTGGTTCACGGTAAAGGATCGCTGATCAACAAGATGTCGGGCGATGAATGGCAGAAGTTTGCCAATTTGCGGGCCTATTTGGGTTTTATGTGGGGCCATCCCGGCAAGAAGCTGCTGTTTATGGGCTGCGAGTTTGGCCAGTGGGCCGAGTGGAACTATGACACCGGTTTGCAGTGGCAAGCGCTGGAATCGCCGAATCATCAGGGGCTAAAAACCTACGTCGCCGATCTCAATAACGTCTATAAAAACGAACCCGCCCTCCACGAGAACGATTTTGCCCAAGCCGGCTTTGAATGGATCGACGCCAACGACAGCCAAAACAGCGTGCTCTCTTTTATGCGCAAAGCCAAACGCAGCCAAGAATTTGTGGTGGTTATCTCGAACTTCACGCCGGTGCCGCGCAAAAATTACCGCACCGGCGTACCCCAGGCGGGCTATTACCGCGAACTGCTCAACAGCGACGCCGGCATCTATTGGGGCAGCAATGTGGGCAACTACGGCGGCGTCACCACCCAAGCGGTTGCCTGCCACGGCTATGATTATTCTTTGTTGATTACCCTGCCGCCCCTGGCCACCGTTATGTTTAAGCTGGAGACTCTGTTTGAGGTCGAGCCGCCGCCAACGGCGGCTTCTGAGGAAACATCCTCAACTGAAGCATAACTGCCATTAAGTTGCTACCGATCAGCGGGTGAAGTAAGTTTCACCGCGAAGACGCCAAGTTCGCTAAGCTTTTATAATGAATCTTGGCGTTCTTTGCGTCTTTGCGGTTCAAATGGGTTGTTTAGCCTCATTATCACGATTTTATCGATCATAATTCGGTAAATCGGGTTAATCCTGTCTAAATTTTTCTTCACCACAGTTTAGGGCAGAGCTATCAAATTTTCTAACCCCGTTTTTAGACGAAAAACCGCCCTTTAAAATTTTTTGACCCCGTTTTTTGATGAAAAACCGCCCTTCAAAATTTTTTGACCCCCATTTTTCATCAAAAACCGCCCTTTAAAATTTTTTGACCCCCATTTTTTATCAAAAAACGGCCTTCAAAATTTTTTGACCCCCATTTTTTATCAAAAAACGGCCTTCAAAATTTTTTGACCCCCGTTTTTTGATCTGAAATGTCCTTCGATTTTTTTTGAGGGCTTTTTTTGGCGGCAGATCGCCTTCTAAAAAAGCTCAATGTCCTTTTTTGAGATGAAGGTGAGATCGAACCCGATGACGGTCACTTTTTGAAAGTCTGTCGCCATCCGGCCTATCGCCACCGAATTCATTCGCCGATAGTAATTACTCAGGTGACTGGCACTTTGGCTCAAATCGAGACCATTGAGTGGAATATAACGCTACAATTACAGTGATTAAGTGCCAGTCACCTTATCTGCTGAGTAAATACCGCCGATATTAAAATACCGAATCGCCTCGCTTCTTTAATTTGTAGCGGTGTTGTAAAAGTCAGGGGTTTGTGTGATAATTAGGCAGAAGTGAAAACCCTCATCGGTTGAGACACACTTTAAGCGGGTCTATCCCCGACCCATTTACTGCCAAATAAGGAAAGATGGTCATGACCAAACAACCACCCTCCTTAAATAGCGCCATTCATTGGCAGCCGGGGTCGAAAGTCATACCCCCGGCTGCCAATTTGCTCTCTTGCCCTAGACCGGATATCGAAATAAGGTCAAGAAAACCAATCTCTGGTAGGATAAAAGATGGGTAGTGTGAATCATAGAGTATGTTATAATTAAACGACATCAAAGGGGCTTAGCCAGCTAGGCAGTCCAGGGTGAAAAACGTGAGCAACCGGGACAATACGGAAGAGCAACTGATTGATGAGGTCGTAAAGCTACGCCAGCGGGTAGCCGAATTAGAAGACTTAAAGTTGGAACTGCTGCAGACGGAAGCCGAGCTTACGCAGCGTAACCAGCAGCTCATAACGGTCCAGGCCGCTGTGGCCGCCATTAGTTCAAGTTTGGATCTTGAGGCGGTTTTGAATGCGGTGGCCAGGGAAATGATTAGACTGTTGGAAGCGACCGGCTGTGTGATCTATGAATGGGATTCGTTAGCCGATACCATTACCATCATATTTGAGGTTGGCCCTCACACCTGGGAATATGATAGCCACAGGGGCCGAATCTTTCAATTGGCCCATTTTCCGCTGACCAAACACGTTATGGTTAAACGCTTAGCCCAACAAATGACGATCAATCAGCCGGATGTTGAGCCGGCCGAATTGGCCTATATGGAAGAATGCCAGTTCAAGACCTTGTTGATGCTGCCGATGATTTTTCAGGAACGGGTGATCGGGCTGCTGGAAATTGTGGACGAGCAGGCCAGCCACGTTTTTAATGATCAGGAACTTGCTCTGGCTCAACTCTTGGCCAACCAGGCCGCCAGCGCCATCGAAAATGCCCAATTCTATGCCGCCGAACAGAAAGCCCGGCGCGTGGCCGAAACCTTACAGGCGGCCAATCAAGCCCTAACTCAGTCGCTGGATTTAATTACCGTGCTGGAGACCTTGCTGGATTACGTGAGCCGGCTGGTTCCTTACGATACCGCCAATGTGATGCTGGTCGAGGCCGGCAGCCAGATTGTCATCCAGGCCATCCGCGGCTATGAACACTGGACCGACCCGGAGCAGTTTCGCCGGATTACCTTTGACGCCCGGACCACGCCCAGCATCCAAACCGTTCTAGCCAGCCGGCAGAGCCATTTAATTGCCGATACCTACACCTATCCCGGCTGGCAAATCCGGCCGGGCAGCGAATACATTCGCAATTGGCTGGGCGTGCCGCTGGTCGTTGGCGATCAAGTCATCGGCCTGTATTCGATGGATAAGGCCCAAACGGGGTTCTTTACCAACGAGCACGTGCAGCTAGCCGAAGCCCTGGCGCCTCAAGCCGCCATCGCCATTCAAAATGCACAGCTATTTACCGAGGCGCAACGCCGTCTGCACGAACTAACCTTATTGGTCGACTCAAGCATCGCCGTATCGATGGCTCTGGATGTGGAAACCGTGCTGCAGATCATTGCCCGGCAGGTTACAACGGTCATGCAAATAGAAGAATGTGCTATTTCGCTCTGGGGCAAAGAGCAAGATGTCGTTGTGACCCTGTTGGACTATGTAGCGGAAGAATGGGCCGAACCCCGCGGAACGATGTATCCTCTGGCCGATTATGCCCTCACCCGGCAAGTGCTCACCCAAAATCAACCGCTGCACATCCATCTCAATGATCCAACAATTGATCCCGCCGAGCGAGCTTTGCTGGAGAAGTGGGAACTGAGTTCATTGTTAATGGTGCCGCTGGTCGTGCGAGATCAGGTCATCGGCTTATTAGAGCTGATGTCCGTCACCGAACGAACCTTCACCGCCACCGAAATCGGCTTATGCCAAACGCTGGCCAACCAGATGGCGGCGGCGCTGGAGAATGCCCGCTTACTGGAGCAGGTTCAAAGTTACGCCAATGAGTTAGAACAGCGCGTGGCCGAACGAACGACTGAGCTAACCCGGACCAATGCGGAATTGCAAACCGAAATTATCGAACGGCAGCAAGCGGAAGAGATGCTGACTATCGCCCGCGATCAGGCGCTGGCGGCCAGCCGCTTTAAAACCGAATTGGTGGCTAAAGTTAGCCACGAACTTCGTACGCCGTTAACCGCTATCTTGGGCATAGCCGAATTATTGGAAATGGGGATGTATGGCCCGGTTACCGCCCCCCAAAAGCAAGCTACGACCAAAATCCTCGACAGTGCCTTTTACTTAACCGATCTGGTCAACGAATTACTCGATCACGCTAAGCTGGATGCCCGCCGTTTTTCGTTGAAGCCAACGCCGTTTACACCGGCGACAATTGTAGAAAAAGTCCGGTCTAAAATGAGCGTGCTGGCTCAAAATAAAGGCCTCGAACTGATAACCACCATTGACGACGATCTCCCGGCGACAGTGATCGGCGACCCGGAGCAAATCCAGCAAATTTTGGTCAATTTAGTCAGCAATGCGATTAAATTTACCAAACAAGGCCGCGTAACCGTTCAGGTTTACTGCCCCGTTCCGACTCATTGGGCGCTGCAAGTGTCAGATACCGGCCCCGGCATCCCCCCGGAAGCCCAATCATACATTTTTGAACCGTTCCGGCAGATCGATGGCTCGATTACGCGAGAACACGGCGGCACCGGGTTAGGCTTATCTATTGTTAAAGAGCTAACCGAATTAATGGCCGGCCAGATCATCATCGACAGCAAGGTGGGCCGGGGCAGTACCTTTACGATTATGTTACCCTTGACCTCAAACCAGGAGAAAGATAAATGAGTCTTCCTTTGGCTCTGATTGTTGAAGATGAACACATGCTGGCCGAAATTTTCTCGACAGCGCTGCGAATGGCCGGCTTTGAAACGGAAAGCATTCTGGATGGGCGGGCGGCGGTGCAGCGGCTGGCCGAAATTGAGCCGGTGCTGGTTTTGTTAGACCTCCATTTGCCCGGCGTGCCGGGGCCGGACATCCTGTGTCACATTCGGGCGGATGAGCGGCTGGCCCAAACGCGGGTTATTATCGTCACCGCCGACGCTGCCAAAGCCGAAAGTTTACGAAATGAAGCCGATGCTATTCTGTTAAAGCCGCTGGGAGTGATCCAACTGCGCGACCTGGCCGCTCGGTTTCGGCCGGCAGATGAGGCCGGCCCATCTGATGCTTAACAGGAAAACGGGACCAATCTTAGGCCATACTTAGCATTGCTGTTAATGGGGTAGTTGCTTGATATTTAAACCAATCTGAATATAATGAGGTTGTCTTAATCATCTTCAAAATCAACCGCAGTTACTACGTCCGTGATGGAGCGGCAAAACACCGTTTTGCGCTCCTTTTTTATTGCAATCGACCGAAATGAGCACACTAGGTGACTGGCACTTAACTGCCATATCGACATCTTTGTTTTCTATGAGTGTTGTCCATTTAAGAAGCCAAAGTGCCAGTCACCTATAGTTACGATTCGTTGACCGATATGAACCACCACCTCCGAACCTGGCAGCACGAAGCCCTGGAAAATTATCATCAAAGTTTAGCCGCCGGAGCCACCAGCCTGCTGTGGGAAGCCACCCCCGGCTCCGGCAAAACAACCGCCGCGCTGCAAGTTGGCCTTCACCAGCTTGAAACGGGCCGCGCCCAGCGCCTGATCATCGTTGTGCCGACCGCCCATTTACGGACTCAATGGGCGCAGGCCGCCGCTCAATCCGGTTTGCAGTTGGACAGCCATTTTGGCCGCAAAGTTCGCCTGGCCGCCGATTATCACGGGCTGGTCGTCACGTACCATCAAGTGGCTAAACGGCCTCAATTCTTCGGCCAATTGAGCCGGGGGGCGATGGTGGTGCTGGACGAAATTCACCACGCCGCCGACGGCCTGCTGTGGGGCAACTCGCTGCGGCTGGCGTTTGAACCGGCCCGCTTTATTCTATCGCTGTCAGGCACCGCCTTTCGCAGCGATAACAACACCATCCCTTTTGTTCGGTATGACGATGACATCAGCCAACCCGATTACGTTTATGCTTACGGCCGGGCCATTGAAGACAGCGTGTGCCGGTCGGTGGCCTTCTTCACCTACGGCGGCGACGTAGCCTGGAGCGAGGATGACGAGGTTATCCAGGTCAGTTTTACCGATCATTTGCAGCACACCACCGCCTCGCGCCGCCTGCGGGCCGCCCTGGACCCCAACAGCGGCTGGATCAGGCAAATGCTGGAAGAGGCCCACGCCATGCTGCTCGAAACCCGGCAGGAGCAACCCGAAGCCGGCGGCTTGCTGGTGGCCGCCGATCAAGACCACGCCCGACAGCTGGCCCAACTGCTGGCCGAGGTCAGCCACACCCGCCCCACGGTGGTGCTGTCCGACGACAACGAAGCCTCGCGCAAAATCAAACGATACACGGCCAGCCGGAACGAGTGGCTGGTAGCCTGCAATATGGTCAGCGAGGGCGTCGATATTCCGCGCCTGCGGGTGGGCATTTATGCCACCACGGTTACAACCAAGCTGTATTTTCGCCAATTTTTGGGGCGGATTGTGCGGGTAACGCCGCAGCCGGCCGGGGTGCAGGTGGCCTACTGCTATCTCCCGGCGGATATTCGTCTCAAAATATTGGCCGAGCAGATCGAACGGGAGCAGCGCCATCACATCGCGGCGCAGCTTGAGCCAGAGGTGTTGGAGTTGGAAGACGAGGAACTGCCGCCGGAAAAAGACCCGACGCCGGTGTGGCAGGCGCTGCACGCCACCAACAGCGGCCTCGAGTCGATTATTGTCCACGGCGGGCAGTTAACCCTGTGGAACGATCCCTCGCTGGCGCCGCCTCAAGCGCAAATGAAGCGGGCCGTCGAGCAGCGGGTGGCCGAGCGGGTGGCCCCACTCACCAAAAGCGAACGCAAAGCGGAATTGAGCCAAACGATCAGCAGCCTGGTGGCCCAGTATCATCACAAAACCGGGGAACCCTACCATCACATCCACGCGGCGCTCAATCGCACCCAGCGAGTCAACAGCCAGGGGGAATGCACCGAAGAGCAGTTGGAAAAACGGATTGAGTTACTGCGAACATGGATCAATCGGTGAAAGCGTGAAGCGACCCGCTTAACCGGCAGTCGCCCGCCGCGCCGCCAAATCGGCCTGGATTTCGGCCAGCTTCTTTTCGGTGATGGGGTAAAAGTAGACCACCGCGATACTCGCCAGCAGAAAGACAATCGGCACAAGGGTGGTCAGTACGCGCAGGGCGATCAAAGCCGAGTCGGGCTGTTGGGGGATAACGCTGCCTTGAAGCTTGACATATCCGGCCCACTCCAATACCTGTCCCTGCACAAATAACCCCACAGCGATCCCAAACTTCTGTAGAAAGACAAAAAAGCCGTAGAAAATGCCCTCGCGGCGGCGGCCGGTTAGCAATTCGTCGTGATCGACGACATCGGGCAGCAAACTCCACGGAATTAAGAAGCCAATGCTGACGCCGACCCCGGCCAAAACGGCCAGCAAAGTCACCAGCGCAATTTGCCCCGGCTGCACAAAAAAGAGCGCCAACTGAACCGCTATCCAGAACACCACCCCGATGTAAAAGACGTTTTTACGCCCCAGCCGCCGCGTCATCAAGCCCCAGAAGAGAATAAAAACGAAAATCGAAAATTGGAGGCCAAAAAGGACCAGGGTGAACTGCCCGCCGGGATTGCCGCCAATCCAATCGCGAAAGAAGAAGAGGATGAGGGATTGCACAAACTGAATCGACAGCCACAATAGCAAATAGAGAGCCGACACATACAAAAATGGCCGGCTTTGCAAGGTAATCTTCAATCCGTCAAAAAAGGGGATGTCAGCTTGGACCGTCTCGGTCGAATCGCGCTCGGTGGTGTTGGCAAAAACAATGATGTTGCTGACGATGATCACCGCCCCGATGAGTAAGCCCTGAATCACGTTGCCGGTATCGGGGCTATCGGCGAAAAGCTGGTTGACGATGAAATTATACATGATGGCCGCCACCAGCCCGCCCAAAACTGAAAAACTGAAGCGGTACATATTCAGTTCAGTCCGTTCCTGGCTGTTCTCGGAAAGTTCGGGGGTGAGGGCGGCGTAGGGGACGTTAACGGCGGAGAAACTGGCGTCGAGCAAAAGGCCGATGCCCACGTAGTAAAAGAACAAGGCGGTTTCGCCCATGTCCGGCACAATAAAATGGAGGAAGTAAGCCACGGCAAAAGGAAACGCGCCAAAGAGCAGCCACGGCCGGCGTCGCCCCCAGCGAGTGCGGGTCCGGTCGGTTAGCGTGCCGACAATCGGATCGTTAATGGCGTCCCATATTTTGCCAACGAGTAACACCGCTCCGGCTCGTCCCGGCGACAAACCGGCGATGTTGATCAGAAAGTTGAGCAGAAAGAAACCCTTGATGATCGAGACCATCGCCGGGCCAAGGTCGCCGACGCCAAAAGCCAGTTTGGTGCGAATCGATAGGGGGGGGTTAGTTTGGGTCTCGATCATATGCACCTTTGTCAACATTAGGATACAACACCTGAAAGCGCTCGCAGACTAAGGGCATATCCAGGGCCGGCGCCTTACCAATTTTAGGCAAAACTCGCGAGAAGTAGCGCCAATGCCCTTCTCGCCAGGATTTAAGTGAGCGGTCAGCCTCGCCTTCGTCGAAGGCAAACTGTTCATCTACGTCGCTGTATGACCGTATCGTCACTTCGGTGGTTTCGATGATGCACAGCGGTTCATCTTGGCCATCCAGCACGATGGTGATTTGGCCAACGTCAGGCGGAAGTGCGCCTTCGGCTTGCCATTCCCATAACGCCGAACAGGTGGCGGTTTTGACGCCCTGCAAAATTAACCGGCCTAATTCATCGGCCAGACGGGGGTTGTCGCCAAATGACTCGGCGATATATGACATTTGTGGGGGAATGTTATCAGGACAGGTCGCTAAATAGGCTTGCCAAAATTGCTCGATGCGGTTCATTACACTTTAATCTCTTGGGCTATAGGTTGTATCTGTAACCAATGCAGCAAACCACCCACCAATGCAAACAGCAACAGATGGCCGCAATAAAGCCAGAAGGTCAACCCTATGGTTGTCATCGCCGGCCAATGAATAATTACCATTAGCAAATCAAGTCCGGCGGCAGCGATCATCAGATAGGGTAGATGATGCAGGCGCTGCCAATCGTGCTCCACTTTGAACCATAACAGACCCGCGCCGAATGCACCAAACCAGGCAGCAAAAATGCGCACCATCAGCGGGCTGGTCGGCCAGGGCCAGTTGGCCACAGCCGCCGCCGGCCACAAAATAAGCAGGATGCCGGCCGCTAACACGATCCAACCGGTGACAACCGCGACCTGACAGGTCAAGGGCCGAACCGGAACCGTTACATCCCAGGTTGCCCCGCGCCGTTCTTGGGCGATGTAAATAACCAGGGCCAGCAGCGGCGCACCGATATAAATGACCAGCCAATAGGCTAACTTTATACCCGGCGTAAATTTATCCAGGTGTAAAAGGGTCACCCATGTGATAAGAATGCCCGCCGTCACTAAAACCGGGACCAGATAGCGAGCTGGTTCCCACTGGTTACGCCAGACGGCAATCGACACGGCCACCGCCCCACCCAGATACAGCACCCCAAACAACCGGGCGTTAATTGGGGGATTGATCGGCCAGAAAAAAAGCGTTGCCGTAAATGTCGGCAGCAAAACCAGAATGATCGCTCCGGCCAAAGCATTGAGAGCCACAAAGCCATAAATAAATCGCGCCCAGTTGATCAATGGGATGTGTTTGGTTAACATTACAACCTCCCGGCTACAAATTTTAACTCAGCCTCGCTAAATACAAAGGCTAGTTTACCACAACATTTACACTCAGGTAAGAAAAACTTGCGAATTTTTATAATCAGGACTTACGCAAAAACCCAGGTGACAGTCACTTTCCGAGTTCCTCGCGGCCTACCTATCATTCCTCTCATCCGGCGCGAACAGATCGAACTGGTTGCCGGAAGGTGTCGCTTTCAGGTAAAATTATTCCGGCACGCATTTATTTAATAAAGAGGAGAACTAAAAATATGTCTATTTATGAAAGAGACCGCATGCCGATTGAGGAAGAAACTAAACATGCCCGGCGCGGTTGTGTGCTAGCCATTTTTATTGTGCCGGTGATATGTTTTGTGCTGATCTGGCCGCTGGTCACCTTTACCACATCCGGACAACGGGTCTTGGCGCATACAGTTCTGTACACGCTTTCCACAGGTGTACCGTTACCGATTCCCTATGCGAGAGGTTTGGCGAACACCGCTGCCGCCGGCTGCGCCCTGGATCGGGCCAACCCCAAACCGGCCAATTATCAAACCCAGCAGGACAACTTAACCGCCGAGTATGAGTCGATGGTCAATGCTTACAACCGTTACTATGCAGTTCTGCAAAATAACGGCGGTATGTTGACCATGTACGATGCGCCTGATGAAATTCCCGGCAATTTTGCCAGCGCCAAACTCTTTTTCTGTCGTAATTGAGAAAATTTGCACAAAGTAGGCTTTAGGCTAGACTCAGTTTCGACGATCATCTCGACTACCTAAGGAGAAACTGAGTCTACCTATGAATCGATCAAAGCGCATCTACTTTCTCGATAACTTTCGCGTTGTCGTGATCTTTTTGGTGATTGTGCTGCATACGTCAATCACCTATATGGCCTTTGCCCCGGAATGGTGGTATGTGATCGATCCGCAGAACAGCCTTTTTTTCACGGCGGTTGTGCTGCTGGTCGATGTCCCCATTATGCTGATTCTCTTTTTTATCTCTGGTTACTTTGCCTGGCCCTCGCTAGCCCAACGAGGGGCGGCCCAATTTCTAAAAGACAAATTTATCCGAATCGGGCTGCCGTGGCTGTTTGGAGTGTTAATTCTAGCCCCGCCAATCACCTACATTATTTATCTTTCGCGCGGTGTCCCGGTCTCATTTCTTGAGTTTTGGCAAACGGACTTCTGGGGGCCGCTTTACCAGCAGGCGGTCTATTGGTTTCTTGGCATCTTGTTTCTGTTTTTCGCTATTTTGAGTTTAGTCTACGCGATCAGCCCTCAGTTCCGCGCCGTTGAACGAAAGCCCATTCAACCATCCTGGCGCTTGTTAGGCGGCTTCGTCCTGCTGATGAGTGCGGCATTTTTAACCGTGAACCTGTTCTTTCCGCTCGATACCTGGTCACGCGCCGGTTACTTATTTGTGTTCCAACCCTTGAGAGTTCCTCTATACATCGGCTATTTTGTTTTAGGGCTATATGCTTACCAAAGCGGCTGGTTCACCCAGAACGGCTATCAACCCCGATTGGCGGTCTGGCTGCCCATTCTGATTGTCTCCGGGCTGCTATATTTAGGCTATCGCTTCACTATCCCCAGTCCGGCTCAAACCACGATCATCCTCAAAGCCGGCAACGCTTTACTGTTCAACCTCTTCTGTTTTTCATCGTTACTGGGCGGCGCCGCGTTACTCCAACGACGGCTAAATACCGATAATCCATTTTGGAAAAGCCAAGCCGCCAGTTCATATGGCATCTACTACCTGCACCCCCTCTTTTTGTATCCGCTGGCGCTGATTTTTGTGGCTATTCCGCTCTCGATTTTTCTCAAAGCCCTCATTCTGATTATCCTCACGATGCTGTTGTCTTGGGCCTTTACAGCGCTGGTGTTGAAACAACTGCCGCTGGTGCGCCAAATTTTCTGACAATTTTTCACCCGTTGAAATTACGACGTTAGGGCGTCAAAGTTGACTTTGAGTTTACGGGGATGACAAAGCAAGCTTTGTCGCTCCATTAAACAGCTCTTGACAACCGAACGGTGTTCGATTATAATCAAAGGAATTCACCGAACACCGTTCGGTCAACAATGAGTGTTTGTATTATGATGGGAGAAGCGTTATCCGCCAGAGAACGACGCGCTGCTCGTACTCGCGAAGCCATTCTTGATGCTGCCCGCGAGTTAATTAGCGAGCGCGGCGCTCATGGATTTTCTCTACGCGAAGTTGCACGGCGTATCGATTATAGTCCGGCTGGGTTGTATGAATATTTTGGCAATAAAGATGAGTTGGTGGCCGCTGTTGTGGCTCAGGGTTTCGAGCGCTTTAGCCGCTATCTGCTCAGCGTACCGACCAGCCTGCCGCCACGTGACTATCTACTCGAACTTGGCATGGCCTACATCCGCTTTGCTCTTGAGAACCCCCAACACTTTATGCTTATTTTCAATACGCCTGACCTACGCTCACCAAAACCGGACGACGAGTTTATCGCCGAAGGGACGCACCACGTTTTGGTCAACGGTATCCAGCGCTGTCTCGATGCCGGCGAAATCTCGAATAATTACCGGCGCGATGATTTAGTCTTTGCCGCCTGGGCTACCGTCCACGGGATGTCTACTCTAATTGTCAGCCATCTGTCTCAAGATGATCATGATTGGCTGGCTACCAGCCGAACCATGCTCGAAGCCTGGTGTCGCGGGTTAAGACCATCACCTTAGATTTTTTTACATTTCACCTAACACTGTTCGGAATATATACAGTGTAAATTCGATGGTTATTCAATAAATTCAGATGGATTAGGTTTTTCAACAGGAGCGAAACATGTCCGTCATCTGGTACAAGTTGTGGTCTGATCTCTGGGATAACAAAGTACGCACGATTTTGGCTGTGCTCAGTATCGCGGCCGGAACGTTTGCGGTGGGGGCGGTGTTTGGGATGGCCGACCAGCTTTTAGCCGGAATGGATCAGGCCCACCAGGCGGTCAACCCGTCGCACCTTAACATTGGGTTGGATAAGCGCATTGATCGGGATACGGCCATCCGTTTGGAGAGCATCAATGGCCTGGCCGGGGTTGAGGTGCTGAACCAACTGACCGTGCGCTATAAAACCAGCCTTGAAGCGGAATGGAAGCCGGGCGTGCTAGTGATGCGCGATGATTACCACGACATGAAGTACGACCTGCTGCAGCTCAAAGCCGGCGAGTGGCCCGAGCGCAGCCGCAGCGTCGGCATCGACCGCTCGGCCAGCGAATTTTATGGCATTGATATTGGCGATGAGGTTATTTTTGAACTGGACCAGACCGATCGGGCGCTGCAAGTGACGGGCAAAATCCGCCATCCGTTTGTACCGCCGCCGGCCTTTGGCGGTGAAGCACGCTTCTTTGTCGATGCCCAGGGGTTGGAGCGCTTCGGTGTTAAAGAGGGTGAATTCAGCGAGCTGCTGGTGCAGGTGGACCCCTACAGCCAAGAGTTGGCCGAAGAAGTCGCAACAGAGATAAAGGACCGCCTAGCCAAAGAGGATATCGGCGTGACGAACGTCATCTACCAGGATCCCAACAAGCACTGGGGACGCATTTTCGTCGAGGGATTTAATTTTGTACTGCAAATTCTGGCTATTGTGTCCCTGATTGTCAGCGCCATTTTGGTTACCAACACCCTAACGGCGCTAATTACCCAGCAGACCAATCAAATCGGGATCATTAAAGCTGTGGGTGGTCAGACCTCGACCATTCTAAAAATTTATTTAAGCGCGGTTTTTGTCTATGGTTGCCTGGCATTTCTCATTTCGGTTGCACCGGGAGCGTATGTGGCGTTTAGCCTGACAAAAACCTTTCTTAATCTCTTTAATATCGACTACGACACGTTCCACATCTCCCCTGTAGCCATCGAACTGCAAGCCGGGGCAGCGCTGTTGACGCCGCTGATTGCGGCCTTGCTGCCCATCCTCAAGGGTACGGCCACTACCGTCCGCGAGGCCATCTCCAGTTATGGCATCGCCGGCAGCTTTGGCAACAACGGTTTTGATCGCGGGATCGACCGCCTGAGCCGGCGCTTCCTGTCGTCGTCTTACGCCATCTCGCTCAACAATATGTTTCGTAAAAAGGGCCGGCTGATCCTGACCCAACTGGTCTTGATTACCGCCGGCACAATGTTTCTGGTAGTGATTAGTCTGGCCCAATCGACCGATTTGACCGTGACCAACGATTTAAATCGGCGCCACTACGATGTCCGCATCAGCTTCGAGGATCGCCAGCGGGCCGACCGGGTGACGCGCATGGCCAAACAACTGCCGGAGGTGGTGGAGACGGAGGTGTGGCTGACCCAACCCGGCTCGCTGTTGAAAGCGGGGCAGCGCCTGCGCGAGGCCGGCGTTGGCATTGTGCTCAACGGCATTCCTATCGGTAGCCAGATGTACCAACCGATTATCGTGGCCGGTCGCTGGCTTCAGCCGGGCGACAAGAATACGCTGGTGATCTACCAGGAAATTGCCGAGGATCACCATATCAACGTGGGCGATACCGTAACGCTCGATTTAGGCGAGTTCGGCGATGATACCTGGCGGGTGGTCGGCATTTTCCAGACCGTCTTCACTGATGGGTTCGGCGGCGATCCGGTTTACGCCCCACTGGCCGCGGTGGAAAACGCGACCCACAAACACAATCGCGGTACACAAATTCTGGTGCGAACCCAAGAGCGCGGCGAGGCTTATGTCGCAGCGGTATCTGACAAACTGAAAACGCTGTACGAAAACCGGCAGCGCGATGTCGATCTCAACGGCAGCGGTACCACCTTTGAGGATCGCCAGTTTGCCGATAGCCAGTATGCGATAAATATTAATATGTTGCTGGCCCTGGCCGCTATTTTGGCCTTGGTCGGAGGGATTGGGTTGATGGGGGCGCTGTCGATTAGCGTGGTGGAGCGTACCCGCGAGATCGGCGTGATGCGAGCCGTTGGGGCGCGAACGCATACTATTTTGGGCATGTTGATTATGGAGGGCGTCTTACAAGGCACGCTCAGTTGGGCGGTGGCCGTGCCGCTGTCGTTTCTTCTGGGTCGCCCGATGGCGCAGCAGATGGGGCAGATTATGCTCAATATTAATTTGGATTACGCCTACAGTTATGGGGCCGTACTGGTGTGGTTGGGGATGGTGTTAAGCATCTCCACGCTGGCCTCGGTGCTGCCGGCCAGAAGCGCGACGCAAATCAGCGTACGGGAAAGTTTGGCGTACGCTTAAAGCCACAATCAGAGCCTATAAATATCTGATAACAGAAAAGCGATCCGCTCTTATAGCCGGATCGCTTTTTGATGAGCGATTTTAAGGCGATTATGACGCCGATGATCTATTTCTTGTCAGACTTTTTCTTTTTGGGGGTTGGGGTAGTTTGGGCGGTGGGTTGAGGTTTGCTGCCTTTAGGTTTGGCCGGGCTTTTAGATTGATTTGGAGCTGTCATTGTTTACTCCTTCGATGGAATTAATTAACTCAATAGAAGTGTCGTTAAAAATGTTATTTATCCTAAACGACTAAACCCTATTATGGACCGATGCTGTATAAAATCAGTCGAAAAATAATTCCAAAGGTGTATGAAATAGGATCGGCGTGTATCAATTTTTCGACAAGCCATCCAGGTAGATTTCGACCAATCGATTGAAGCTTTCGTCGCGATCCAAGAGCAGTTCAAAAGCGCCGCCAGTTTCCAGCGAGACAAAGCCGTGCAGCACACTGCGAAAGCCGCGAATGGCATGTAGAGCGGCCTCGCCTTGCAGGTTGTAGGAAGCCAGCACCAACTGCAAGATCAGCAGCAGTTCGTTGGAAAGGGCGGTCAGTTGGGCGTCTTCAGGCGGGGGCGCTTTTAGCACCAGTGAATAAACGCCCGGTTGAGCGTGAGCAAAGGCGCGATAGGCGTGGGCGACGGCCAGCAGGGCGTCGCGCCCAACTTGGCCTAAGACCGCTTGACGCGTTGCCGCCAAAAGCTGCTGCAAGCCCCACACGGTCAGATCACGCCGCAAGCCATCTAACCCTTTAACGTGATTGTAAAGCGACGGGACTCGAATGTTGAGTTCAGCCGCCAAATCGGTAAGTGTAATCCGGGATGCATCCCTCAACTCATTAGCTAGCCTGGCAGCGGTTTCAATGACGACCTCGGGAGTCAACTGTCGGGTTTTAGCCATGAGCGATCTTCTGATGATGCCGGCCATTCGCTAGATGCTGTTCAGCTTCAGCAATAGCGCGATCCATTAATTCGGCTGGATTTTCGAGGACCTGGCCGTGGCCAACCGCCAGTCGGGCCGGATTCAAGTGGCGCAGCCGGTACGCCGTTTCCAGCGCGGTCGGCAGATGCCAGGTGGCCAGCGCCGGGAAGGGGAACAGCCAGCGCATCACTCCGGCGACAGCCAGCCCGGCTTTAGTCTGAAAGGCGTCACCGGCGATCAATGTGCCGTCGCGTGTATCCCAAAAGGCGATGTGATCTGGCGTGTGTCCCGGCGCAGCAATGACCTCCAATGAACCGATGCGATCACCGAGAGCCAAGAGACGAGTGGGTTTGGTTTGACGCAGGGCAAAATCGCCGCGCAGTTTGGCCTGAGGTTCGTCAGCGGTCAGGGTCAGGTCGCCGCTTAAAAAGCGGGCCGTTCTGGCGGTAAAAGCAACCTCGGCGGAGGGTAAGGCCTGGCTCAATTGATCGAGTGAACCGACGTGATCGCCGTGCGCATGGGTTAAGACGATGCGGGTAATCGGTAGATTTTCTTGTTTGGCCGCCGCCAAAATTCCGTTGGCGCTGCCGGGCAAACCGGTATCGATCAGGGTTAAGCCGTTTTTCTCGCGCACAAAGTAGCAATTGAACGCTGTTAAGCGCGTCAATTGGATGAGATTCTCGCCGTGATAAGTTGTTTTCATCGTAAAAGTCTCCTGTGAAAATAAAGTATCGTAGTAATCGCTTTAGCGATGACATGGCCCTAAAGGGTCTACTACGAACTAAAGCACAATTTTCATTGTCGTTGTTGTACCGTAGGTTCTGTCGCACTCGCTTGAAAATAACGGTCTGAAGCGTCAAAGTAAACTTTGACCTAACCGTTGAATGATAAAGCAAGCTTTGTCGCTCCAATAAAGTTTCATGCTGGCGGATGGGCTATAGCCGCTGTTATAGGAGGTGGCCGTTAAACAAGCCAATAACTAATATAATTAGATTATATACTAATTATATTAGTTTGTCAAGATCAAAAATGAGGCGAAGCTGAAAGCAACAGCCAAGAGTGGAACATATATCAGGGTTGTTTAGGAGTAACCCTTAAATAACTTCAACAATACTGAAAACGGAGATAAGGAAATTTCTAAGGCCGATCTCCCTATCTGTAATCTCCCCTCTCCTGCCGGATTGCTCGAGTTATTTATTCTTCAATTCTTAACAGGGGTTAGGGTCTTGTTGGAGCGGGGAACCAACTGGGGTAGCGTTCGTCGGTGGGGGTGTAGGTAATTTGAGTCCAGTTGGCAGCCGGAACATTACTTATCGAGCCTGAGGAGACCGGGAGGGTATAAATATCCCAATTATCGGCTCGATTAGAGGTAAAAGCGATGGTCTTGCCATCCGGCGACCAGATCGGATCACGTTCATCGCCTGGGTCATCCGTCAATTGAATAGCATCACCGCCCGTAACCGGCGCCACATACAAATTCCAATCGCCGTCTCGCTCTGAGGCAAATACCAGTTGGCGACCATCCGGCGACCACGCGGCGGGCCAATCGTCGGCAGGATCATCGGTCAACTGGCGGAGATTGGTACCATCGGCGGCGATGACAAAGAGATCGACATTGCCGGTTCGATCTGAGACAAAAGCAATTTGGCGGCCGTCAGGCGACCAAACCGGCCATTCATCGAAAGCTCGATTATCGGTGGTCAATTGGGTAAGTTGGCTGCCATCAGCATTGATGATGTAAATTTCAAAGTTACCGGTGCGGTTGGAGCTAAAGGCGATCTGCTGCTCATCGGGCGACCAAGCCGGCTGGAGATCATCGCCTACAGTCTCGGTTAAATTAATCGGCACACCGGTGGGATTAACCAGGTAAATATCTCGATCACCATTGTGATCGCTGGTCAGTAAGGCTTGCCCCGATGATGACCAGGTGAGGCGGCTATTCGGTTCGGGCATAAGAGCCAGCGCCGCCTCAAGACGATCACGATTATCGAAATAGGAAACTTGCTGACCGGTGGGCAACCCCGCTACCAAAACGCCGGACACGTTAGCTACCGGTCTAAATGAGATAGATGCGGTTGATGTGATGAAGACAGGTGATGGAGTTAATGTTGGCAGTGGCGAGGGCGTAGGGGGCATACGGGTCGAGGTTGAAGTCAAGGTGGGTGAGGGTAATGGCTGTAAGGTTGGCGTGATGACGAAATCTGTGGCCAGTTGCGAGGCAGGCGTTTTTGAGGGTTCAACTGTCTGAGTGGGTGTGGGCGTCGGATCGAGGGGTTGGGTTGGGGTAAAAGAAGGATCGGGGGAAGTGACAGCAATCCCGGATGGACCGGTAACCGGGCCATTAATAAAGGCTAACAGCGCCACAAAGCCGCCAATAAGGAGCAGTAAGGTCAATAAAATCAAACCAAAACGACGGGTATAAGTTGGCCCCATACGACTAACCGGCGGCTGTGAGCGAGAAAAAGATGACGAAGCCGGTACAGCGGCTAGCCGGTTGGGGTCATCTAGCCGGCTCTGCGAAAAAATTTTGGTGATATCATATCGACCGGACAGCACCGTCTCGTCTGTATTCGGATTAGAAAGTAACGTGGCCTCAAGTTCAGCCTGGGGTAAAGAGACGGGCTGCTGGCCGGCGACTGGCTTGAGTGGAAGTTCGATATAAAACTCGGAACCCACCCCGACTACACTTGAAACCGAAATTTTGCCTCCATGGAGTTCGATAAAATGTCTGGCAATCGCCAATCCCAATCCCACACCTTGTCGCTTCTGAGCTATGACTTGACTGGCCCGGCCAAACTTTTCAAAAACCAGATCCATCTCATGCGAGTCGATCCCCAAGCCGGTATCGGAAATAGTAATCTTCAATCCGGTGGCGAGTAGTTTAGCATGGAGTTCAATCAGACCCTGGTCCGTATATTTTACGGCATTGATCAAGATTTGCAGCAGGGCCTGGCGTAGTCGGGAGGGATCGGCGTGGATCAGGGGTAAGGCGTCAAGGACATTAGACCGAACCAAAATATTTTTTCCACCAGCCAGACCTTGAGTAATATGAGCGACATCGTTGAGTAATTGGCCGGGATCGACCGGCTCCAAGACCAGCGCAATCTGCCCATTTTCAATTTGGAGGAGTTCATCCAGGTTGATCAGCAAGCTTTTAAGGTGATCAATCTTTATCCAAACATCTGCCAGGGCTGAAGATTGGCCATTTTGCCCCATTTTATCACTTACATTTTCGATGACGCTTTCCAACTCTTGAAACTGTTCATCGAGCGCGTGCAAGGTTTCTTCAAACAACAGTGAAATTTGCTGCTCAGCGAGAACCGGGGTTGAGGCAGCAGAAGCGGCTTTAAATTTGGCTTCGGTCAGTTGCTTATTAAAGGTAGCAACCTCCTTCCGAAGTTGATCAAGCTGGCGGGTGGAGTGCATCATCTGGCGCGTGTGATGTTTTAGGATAGTTCTATTTTCTTGGAGACGCGTACCCAGGATTGTAATATATTTTCGATTTTCAGAAATGAGCAGTCCTGTGACCAGGGCCAGCAAAGCCGGCGGTAAAAACAGACCGAATGTGGTTAATGAAAATTGGTCAGTAACCACCAGGACTAAAAAGATAATGAGGATGGATAAGCCAATTATTCCCATGACAGCGGCAGAGTCAAGGAGAATACCGGCAACAACAGCCAGGGGAATAAGTAAATAAGGAGCAAAAGAGGTCAGTACACTGGGGCTTAAAAATATTTCGGCAATAAGCCCTAAAAGTTGAAAGACGAGGGTATAGCCAGCCACCACAACTCGACCAGAGATTCGGACCAGGTAAGTGATGGTAGCAACGGTCAGAAGCGCCACCGCGCGTAAAAACCAGGGTGAAGCAACTCCCTCA
Organism: Anaerolineales bacterium; assembly: GCA_020634935.1. Lineage (GTDB taxonomy): Bacteria > Chloroflexota > Anaerolineae > 4572-78 > J111 > JAGRBY01. Next base: position 50,883 of record JACKAT010000006.1, on the reverse strand, counting down.
ATGGTGAACGCCCCTACCCCAATAATTACGGCAATAACAACTAACCCCAGCACGATACGAGCCAGGGCTTCGTCGTGTATTTGTTCAACTTCGTTCATTGTGACCCTCATTTTCGATACTGGCTAGCGCTAAAAGGTGTTAGCCAGGCTCACCCCAGAATCGAATATCGACTGACCGACGTGTTTGTTAAAGATCAAGAAAGCGGCGACAAGCTAATTAACACTCTAAAAAATTATCATACTTCTTGAGTGAAAATCAATAGGCTAATGGTGGGGGTTAGCGTCGCTGCCACCAAACTAAAAGGCTAAGGGTAACAAAGGTGAAGGGAATCAGGAGAACAGCCATGAATAGAACAAATACAATTTCTAAAAAATTTAGGGGCATTTCTCTGGGGGATACTTCCGAAGATGATCCAAAAAGAGGGAGACCCGAAGGTTCCGATTGTGGCTGGGTAACGGCCAACAGACCTTTTGTAAGATGCATTTCATCAATCTGGTCAACCTCATAGGACTTACCGCTGGCCATAAAGATTATGCCGCCATCTTTCAGATTATGCTTTTGCCATATCTCAGGTTCCAAGTCGGGATCGTAAAATTCAGAGGAAACCAGGTTGGACTCAGTTTCAAACTGGGTCAGATAGGCTTTCGCTTTAGCCTGGCGCCCATCACCAGAGCGAAAAAAACACAGAATCTTGACCGGCTGGTTGAGTTCCTGCAAAACTTTGATGGTATGAGGCGAAAGTGTATAGCTTTGAGGTACGGCTAAGTCTAACTGGGGGTCATAGCTCAAACAAAGCGCATTTATAAGAATGAGAAGGGTGATGAAGATAAGCAGTTTTAGAGCCAATTTTGATTGATAGTTCGCCATACCAAAAGTAAGCCGCCTTGTACTTCGGCAAGTAAGTTGTGATTGAAAGTGAGCTAATAAGTGATCAAGTTGGCCAAAGTGATTAAATATTAACGCTAAAGCCGCATCTTGAGGATATGAGTGGTCAGATAGAGTACACCAACGATCATGGTGATGAAATAGGTTATGTTACTTAAGGTCATAATGCCCACCACAAAATCTAAAAAATGATGTTGGCTTGATAGATACGCCAGAATAGTCCCCACTTCGCCGTTGATGACAGAGTCAAGGCGGCCAATTAACCAAAAGAATGCAGCTAGGGTTATCGATAAAATAATAGCGGTGAGTTGACTGGTGCACATAGCCGATGATAAGACAACCAAGCTAATCACTAACCCGCCGAAAAGTAAGAGCCCCAAATAACCCACCCATATTACCGGTAAATCCGGCTGTCCATAATAAATCAAGATAAATAAATAGGCCACGGTGGGAGCCAAGATAACCATCAAAAATAGAAAAGCGGCCAGAAACTTACCTAGAACAATCTCCCACATGGCTACCGGGGAGGTCATCAATAATTCCAACGTGCCACGTTGGAACTCACGGACCAAGAGATGGCTCATCAAAATGGGGATAAAAAAGATCAACGATACCCCGGCTGTTTCGAATACGGGGGCAAGGGTAGCTCGCTCATAAACTACGATATTAAAAGAAAAAACGATGCCGGTAATAAATAAAAAAAACGCCCCTATTAGATACGCGGTAGGTGAAACAAGAAATGTTTCAAATTCTCGCTTGGCCACAACAAGAGCGTTCATAACCAGTTGGTTATCGAGCGATTGGTTTGATTGAAATGAAAAGTGCTTCTGCTAAAATGGAGATGGCTCCTGCTTCAGCCGCCTTCCGAGGTTCAATCCATTTCTTGGAGGGTTTTAAACATTTTTCGCCGATAATACGGCCTTTATCAATCACTAAGACCCGATCACAAAACGCTTCAGCATCACACCAAGTGTGGGTACTGAGCAAGACCGTATATTGGTCGGTTAGAGGTTTGATAAACTGATAAATCTCAATGATTTGGTCAGGAGCCAGCCCCGCCGTAGGTTGGTCAAGAATCAAAATTTCGGGGTTAAAGACAACCGCTTGGGCCAAGCCCACCCGACGGTGGAGGTCTGGCGGTAGTTTGCCAATCAACGTTTTAGCCTGATTTGTTAACTGAAACTCTTCTATAACCTGACAAACTCTCTGATATCGATTTCTAACCCGATGAAGCCGCGCTACAAAAGTGAGATAATTTTCAACGGTCATATCGCCGTAAAGCGAGACCCCTTGGGGCAAATAACCCACCCGCCGACGTATTTCATGGCTATGGGATAAGATATTGTACCCTAATATGGTCAACTTACCGCTTGAAGGAAGCATATAAGCAGTCAAAACTCGGATAAGAGTGGTTTTGCCAGCGCCGGTTGGCCCAAATAAGCCCACCGTTTCGCCCTTTTCGACTTTGAAATTCACATTTTGAATAACGGCTTTGTTACCAAAATGCTTGGTAATATTGTCTATCTCAATCATAGAGATTCCGTTTAAACTGTTGAGATTTAGGTCAGGTTGACGCGATAATCCTTTTCATCATAGGGAGTTGAGATTAAACAAACATTAAGTTCTTATAATAGTTCAATTTTGCACAATTATTTTTGACAATAAAATATAACTCATTTAAAATCGTGACCTAGCTGGCGATAAGACCTCTAAATGAGAGAGAGCAAACCCTACAATGCCCGGCTTCGCCTCCTATACGAAGCTTGCTTTAATTCACTGCCTCGTTAGCATAAATCTTTAACCGAATTTGTTCGACTAAAACTTAAGGAGAGTCTACATGTTTCGTCGTGGAGTCATAGTGGCTCTAATCCTCACTTTGGTAATCGCTGCACCTCCTGCATTCGCAGCACCATTAGCTCAAGAAGCTCGCGAACCACTACCCTGGATCTGGTGGTTAACACCGGTTGGGTCGTTTGTGGCTCTACTTGTAGCTTATTTACTTTATCAGTCGGTTATGAAACGGAGCGAAGGCACCCAAATCATGATCGAAATCGCTCAGGCCGTTCGTGAAGGGGCCATGGCCTACCTGAGCCGTCAATACCGAATTGTGGGTGTCGTTTTTGTTATCCTCTTTGTCATCTTACTGATTATGAGCTTTGCCGGCCTGCAAAGCTTCATTGTGCCGTTTGCCTTCATTACAGGGGGGGTTTTCTCGGCCATTTGTGGATTCATCGGCATGAAGGCGGCCACCAACGCTTCAGCCAGAACCGCCCATGCGGCCCAAGAGAGCCTGAATGATGGCTTGCAGGTGGCCTTTAGAGCCGGCGCGGTAATGGGGCTGTCGGTGGTAGGTTTTGCTCTACTGGATAGCAGTTTGTGGTTTCTTTTCCTTTACTTCTTTACGTCAGTTAGTTTATCTGAAATTACCGTCATCATGCTCAGCGCGGCAATGGGCGCCTCCACTCAGGCGCTGTTCGCCCGTGTGGGTGGCGGCATCTACACCAAGGCCGCCGATGTGGGGGCCGACCTGGTGGGTAAAGTTGAGGCCGGCATTCCGGAAGACGATCCGCGAAACCCGGCAACCATTGCCGATAACGTGGGTGACAACGTCGGCGACGTGGCCGGTATGGGGGCCGACCTGTACGAGTCGTATGTCGGCTCAATCAGAGCCGCCTCGGCGTTGGGCGTTGGCGCCGTCGCGGTTGGGCTGGGGGTAACTGTGCCGGACGGGATCAGCATTTTAGAAATGCAAGTGCGTTTTCTGGCCGCGCCGATGGCTATTGCCGGTATGGGGGTCATCCTGTCGATCATCGGCATCTATATGGTGCGGACCAAGGAAGATGCGTCGATGGGCGAAATTATGGGCGCCTTAATCAGAAGCATTACCTTTAGTTCAATTCTGATTGCGATAGCGGCTATACCGCTTATCTATATTCTGCAATTACCTTGGGCCTTCCTGATTGCCATTGTAACCGGTCTGGTCGTGGGTGAGGTCATCGGTCGGGCCACTGAATATTACACCTCTGATGAATATGAGCCGACCAAAAGTATTTCCAAACAGGGTGAAACCGGCCCCGCGACCGTTATTATCAGTGGGTTGGCCGTTGGGATGCGCTCCACCGGTATTCCGGTGGTGGCGGTTGTGTTAGGGATTGCCCTGAGCTACTACGCCACCGGCGGGTTGCAAAACAGCCTCTTGGGTCTGTACGGGGTCGCTCTGGCCGCGACCAGTATGCTGTCAACCTTAGGTCTAACCCTGGCCACCGACGCCTACGGCCCCATTGCTGACAACGCCGGCGGCAATGCCGAAATGTCGCATCTTCCGCCTGAAGTCCGCGAACGCACCGACGAGTTAGACGCTGTGGGCAATACCACGGCGGCTACCGGTAAAGGGTTCGCCATCGGTTCAGCCGCGCTGACCGCCTTGGCGCTGCTGGCTTCCTACATTGAACAGATTCGAGCCAGTTTGTTACTAAAAGGCGAAACGGCTTTAGAAGTTGCCAATCAATCGATCCCCATCCAGGAGATCACTATCCGCCAGTTTGCCGACTTTTACGATGTTTCACTGCTCAATCCGGCCGTACTCATCGGCATCTTCGCCGGCGCGGTGACGGTTTTCTTCTTCTCAGCGATGACTATGGATGCGGTCGGCCGGGCGGCCGGGGCGATGGTGGAAGAAGTTCGGCGTCAGTTTAGAGAAAAACCCGGCATCCTCAGAGGCGAAGAAAAACCCGACTATGCTTTGTGTGTCGCTATCAGTACCGCCGGTGCTCAACGCGAAATGGTAGCACCTTCCCTTTTGGCTATTGCCGTGCCGGTTGTTATTGGCCTTATCTTTGGTGTGGCCGGAGTCCTGGGCTTGCTAGCCGGGGGGTTGACCACCGGCTTTGTGATGGCCGTTATGATGGCTAACTCCGGCGGTGCCTGGGATAACGCGAAAAAGCACATCGAAAAAGGGGCTTATGGGGGAAAAGGTTCCACCGCCCATAAAGCAACCGTGGTTGGCGATACCGTCGGCGACCCCTTCAAAGACACCACCGGCCCCTCGCTCAACATTTTGATCAAGTTGATGTCGATGGTATCCATTGTCTTTGCCGGTTTGATTGTGGCGCTCGATAACGGTTTTGGTCTACTGGGAATGGTTTTAGGGGTTTAACTGAGGGTGGCGTAGGACAAACTTACTAAATCCATTTATGAAAAATAAAAGTGGGGCGGATAGAAGTATCCGCCCCACTTTTTGTTTATGGCAAATAAACCGATTTAGATACAGTTTGGGTTAACGATTTTAGAACAAGCCGACCACTTTGCCTGTATCTAAATCGAGATCGACCTTGGTAAAAGCCGAATTGGAAGCTAAACCGGGCATCGTGCGCATGGTACCCAGCAAGGGATAGATAAACCCGGCGCCGACGCTGGCCCGCACTTCTCGGATCGGTACGGTGAAGCCGGTTGGCCGGCCTTTCAAAGCCGGGTCGTGCGAAATGCTCAGGTGGGTTTTGGCCATACAAATCGGTAATTTGCCGAAGCCAGCTTTTTCATAGCCGGCGATTTGTTTTTCGGCCAGTTGTTCGTAAATGACTCCGTCTGCTCCATAAATATCGATCGCTATCTTTTCGATTTTCTGCTTAATGGTCCAATCCAGCGGATAAAGAAAGTCAAAATGGCTGGGCTTCTCGCAGGCCGCCACCACAGCTTCGGCCAGTTCAACAGCGCCATCGCCGCCTTCGGCCCAATGGTCGGCCAGGATGGCTTGCTCGGCTCCGGCCTGGAGGGCCAGTTGTTTAATCAACTCAATCTCGGCATCTGTATCGGTCGGGAAGCGGTTGATCGCGACCACCGCCGGTATACCAAATCGCTTGACATTCTGGATGTGGGCTTCCAGATTCTCCACGCCATGTTCCAGCAGCGTCAAATTCTCTTCGGTGTAGGCTTTGTCTAGCGGCCGACCCGGCACCACTCGTGGACCACCGCCGTGCATTTTCAAGGCCCGAACCGTGGCGACAATCACCACCGCATTGGGGACTAGGCCGGAGTAGCGACATTTGATGTTGAAAAACTTCTCCATGCCGATATCGGCCCCAAACCCCGACTCGGTCACAACATAGTCGGCCAGTTTGAGGGCGATCTGGTCGGCCACAATCGAGCTGTTACCGTGAGCGATGTTGGCAAATGGACCGGCGTGAACAAAGGCGGGCTGGCCTTCGATCGTTTGCATCAAGTTAGGCATCAGCGCATCTTTCATCAAAACCGCTACCGCGCCGGCCACTTGCAAATCTTCGGCTGTCACCGGGTTGCCTTTGCGATCCAACGCCACCACCATCCGGCCGAATCGCTCGCGCATATCCCGCACGCTGGTCGCCAGCGCCAAAATCGCCATAATTTCCGACGCCACGGTGATGTCAAATCCTGATTGGCGCGGAATTCCATCGCCGCTGCCGCCCAATCCCACTACGATATTGCGCAGCGCGCGGTCGTTAACATCGACCACCCGGTTCCAGGTCACGTTAAAGGGATCGATATCCAAATGTTTCAGCCCGCGCTCGGCCATTTGTTCGTCTGACATACGGCTTTCGTGGTAAATGCGCGAATCGAGAGCGGCGGCCACCAGATTGTGAGCTACGCTAATAGCATGGTTATCGCCGGTCAGATGCAGGTTAAAATCCTCCATTGGAATAATCTGGCTGTAGCCACCGCCGGCCGCGCCGCCTTTAATGCCGAAGGTTGGCCCCATACTCGGCTGGCGAATGCAGGTCATCGACTTTTGGCCGATGCGCCCCAAGCCCTGAGTCAGTCCGATAGTGGTCGTAGTTTTGCCTTCACCGAGAGGCGTGGGGGTGATAGCGGTCACATCGATGTATTTGCCCTGCGGGCGGTCGGCAAACCGCTCGAGGACATCCAGATGGACTTTGGCCTTGTATTTGCCGTAAAGGTCCAGGTCATCGACAGTGAGGCCAATGCTTTCGGCAATCTCAATGATCGGTCTCACGGTCGCGGCTTGAGCAATGTCGATATCGCTGGGGACGGGGTTGATGCGTTTTACGCTCATAATGTTCCTTTCTATGTCAATAAAATTTAAGCCGACAAAAGGCATTGCCGGCGGATGAAACGATTTTACAGCGACCTCACTGAATCAATTGAGTAGCTTGCTGCTATTTCTCAATAAATTTGCGATAGCCCAGCCGTTCAGAAATCCGTTGAGCGGCCGCCATAACTTGATCGACCAGTTCAAAGACGATAGCCTGACTCAAGCGAGCACTAGAACCACCCACCCCAATGGCGGCCACAACGCTGCCGTTATAGTCTCGAACCGGCGCGCCAACCGCCACAAAACCAATTTCCAGCTCTTCGTTCCCAATGGCATAGCCTTGCTCGCGAACTTTAGCTAGCTCCTGCCGTAGAGTTGGGACATCGATAATCGTGTGAGGGGTATAGGCGGCCAGCGGCGCGGACAGCACCTCATCTAACCTGGCCGGAGGTAAATGTGCCTGCAGGACTTTGCCAGTTGAGGTGGCGTGCAGCGGCCAGCGTGTCCCGATATAGCGCGATACACCAACCACATAACTGCCGGAAATTTCATCCAATGTCAGCGATTGTTGTCCCGACAAAATCTCAATCGTCACCGTCTCTTTGGTTTGTTGGGCCAAGGCTTCCAATTCCGGACGGCTAACTTTGGGCAAGCTATTGGCCCGGATGGCCCGCCCGCCCAAGGCAATCGACTCCGGGCCGAGCCGGTACGCATCTGCCTCAGGGGTGCGGGTAATTAGCCCTTCGCTTTCCAAGGCCGTTAATAACCGATAGGTCGTTGTCTTATTGAGATCAACGGCTTGAGCTAACTCAACCAAGTTAAGTTCGGGCTTGTCATCACTAAACGATTTAAGCAAGGCTAAAGCCCGCATAACTGCCTGAGTACCGGGATAAGGTTCGTTAATCGACACGCTACAATGTCACTCGAAAATATTAAAATGGTATTTCATAATGTGAACCAAATTATATATTATGAACGAAAAAGATGTCAAATTCAATTAGCATCTTGCCAAAATTGTTGACATAAGTTATTATTAGGATGACATAAAAGTTTTACATAATATCGGCGGGGAGATATTATATGCGGTATGTAAAGAATATACGGCTGTGGCTAGCAGCCTGCTTTTTGATGGCAATTGTAGCCGGCTGCGAACTCGTACGAACCAATAATGGCTCGGGAGATATTAGCCAGCCGGTCAACGAACCGATAGCTGTCGCTGTCTCGACAGCCCCACGTGAAGAATTTAAACCATCCTCAGTTGCGGATACCGGCAGCCAGATTCGGTTTCAACCACCCAGCCATGACCTTGTACCCAACAGTACGATGACAGTCGATATTCTGGTTGATAATGTTGTTAACTTGAACAGCGCCGCGATTGAAATTAGTTTTGACCCGGCCATCATCCAGATCGATGATGCCCTCCTCGGTCAGGAAAATGACCAAATCAAGCCGGGTGATTTCTTGGTCTCCGACTACATCGCCCAAAATGAAATCAATAATAAAACTGGGCAGATCAGCTATATTGTTACCCAGCCACCGCCCTTACCGCCGGCTTCCGGTTCCGGTTTACTGGCCACGCTGATTGTCCGGGCTGTGAAGGAAGGAACCAGCAATTTGACCTTCAGTTCGGTCGAGCTTTTCAATGACAAGGACCAACCCATTCCATTTACTCAACAAAATGGTCAAATTATCGTTGTTCCGCTGCCGCAAGAACCAACGCAAGAACCAACGCAAGAACCAACGCGCGAGCCAATGGTGGAACGGCTAAAGCCTCTCAGGCCGTATGTCAAAATCCCGCCCGATTCGACCTTCGGTATCTGTTATTGGGTCAAGCACAAAGACACGATTCACAGTATCGCCCAAAAATACAACACCACCCCTTACGCTATCAACGTCGCTAATGATCTGTACCCGCCCAATTATGTCTTTCAAAATCAAGTCCTCTTCATTCCCTTCTGGCTGGGTAACGGTCCAAACGTTTACGAAGCCGTCTCCGACAAGGTTACAATGGAGTGGATTGCCAATGAATGTGACGTGAGCATCAGTGATCTGCTAAAAGTTAATCATCTGCCAAACGGTTTCGATCCGCCCGAAGGTTTTCCCATTATTATTCCGATTCCGCCCTTCCCGCCACCCTCGCAGTTCAAATATCCAGTTGGACCCTTGCCCATCGTGCCGCCCGGCTGCTGTGGTGGTCCGCCTGATGTCAATTATGTTGAACAGAGATAGGCGTGGCCGAAAAAGGGCTAATTAGTCCATTTATCAGTGCCTTTACGCCACCTGTCACTGCGGAGGTACGGGATGGGTATAAATGAACAAGCCGGGCCAGCGGCTCCCATTCAACTCACGATCGATCACGTCACGATAGCCGGATCGACCTTAGCTGCCTTGGAAGCGAGCTTTGCAGCCATCGGTTTGACAACAGATTATGGCGGTCCCCACTCTAATGGCGTCACCCATATGTCGCTGCTGGGGTTTGACGATGGTTCTTACATTGAACTTATTTCATCGATGCAGCCAGGGCAAAAAGATAATGTCTTTTGGGGTGAACATATTGCCGGCGATGGCGGGCCGTGCGCCTGGGCAGTCTATGCTGAGGATGTCGCGGCTGAGGCGGAACGGGTGCGGCGGTTGGGTGTGACGGTCACCGGACCTAACTACTACCATCGCCGCCGCCCTGATGGGCAGCTCGTTGAGTGGGATTTGGCTTTTTTGGGCGATAAAGCCGCCGGCGCGACCATTCCATTTATCATCAAAGATATTACGCCGCGCACGCTACGCGTACAACCGTCCGCCGCCGTAACCGGCAGCGTTTTAACCGGTATCGGTCAAGTTGTGGTAGGCGTCGAAAGTCTATCCGAAACCATCACGCTTTTTCAGCGTCTCTATCACTGGGCCGAACCTCAGGTGGTGGACGATGTCAATTTTGGAGCCAAACTGGCCCATTTCCCGGAGAGCCAAGTCACGTTGGCCGCGCCATTAACTCATAAGGACTGGCTGGCCATGCAACTGGCCCGTTTTGGCGAGTCGCCCTGCGCCTTCTTGATTAATACAACCAACTTTGAGGCCGCCCAACAGCTTGACCTGCTGCCACCTGTCGATTGGTTTGGCCGGCCGGCCGCTTGGTTCGATCCGGCCAAATTGAATGGAACCCGGCTGGGGTTAATCGGTTAAGGCTCAAAACCGGTGAGGCAAGTAATTGACTGCCCCACCAATGGACAAAGTCACGTAAATTAACATCGCGCCGACAAATTAAAAGTGGACGACCAAAAATCCCCGCGTCAAAAAAACCATTTCCGGGGGCGGAAACGTAGACCATTGGGGCCGGAAGAATGGGTAGCCATTGCCGGCCTGATCTGCTTGATGATCTTCGCCGGAATTATTCTATTTTTATTCATTCCGCTGCTCACCCATCGCCCCCTGACCGCCGCTTTGCCATCGGCGATCATTGAAGCGGCTGCTACTCACGGCTTTGTGCTGCCGCCTACTTGGACGCCCGCGCCCACCGAGGTCGTTATCGCTACCGGGCTGCCTACCCAGGTCTACGATGGTGCGATGCCGACCCGGATGTACACCCCCCGCCCGACCTCACTGCCGGGATTGCCGCTAGTTTTCAACCCACAACGCCTGACCAATATTGATGTGATCGATTTAGCCCGAATTATGCAGGGCGAGTCCCCTGGCGATAGAGAGGCAGCCTATTATGTCGGTTGGGTGGCGAAAAATCGGCTGATCAACCCTTACTACGGTGATACCTTTGCCCACGTGTCGAGTGGTTTTTTCGGTTACCGGGCCGATATCCAACCCAGCGAGGAGTTTTTGCAAATCGCTCGCCGGGTGATCAAGGCCGGCCACGACCCCACCGGCGGCTGTCTGTATGCCCTCTCCCGCACCGACATCACTAATTTAGGCGTACCCGCCAGCCGCGCCGATGTCCATATCGGCGAGTGGTTTTTCTTTAGAACCTGGCCATTAGGGTATTACTAGTACATCACGGCGTAAGTAACTGGATAGTTCGTAGTAACCGCTTTAGCGGTGCTGTTGAAAGAAACGGCTAAAGCCATTACTACGAACTGGGGAGCTATTTATACCTCAGTGTACTAGGCTTACAACCCGCCGCCGGAGCGGATGATCGAGATAATCAGCCACAGCGCCAGGAAACACATCACTGCGAAACTGGTAATGATAATCCAGGTCAGCAGCCCCCACGGCCAGGTTAAATTGAGTGTGGGAATCAACAACGCCAAGGCCATAATAAACGCGGCCAGCAGCAGCGATAAAATCACCCGGTTAGCGATATCATCCAAACGGTGAACCGTTTTATCGATTTCGGTAATATGCAGCTTTAAGCCCACTTCGCCGCGCTCCACTTGGGTCAGAATGCGGTTAGTTTGGCGTGGTAAATCGGTCACCAGATCGTTCCAGCCGGTCAGGTTGCGCCAGACATCCGGTCCCCACTCGGTTGGCCGCCACATCCGGCGCAGAAAATGTTTAACATACGGCTCCGACACAGCGAAGATATCAAAATCGGGCGCCAGTCTCTTGCCGACGCCCTCCATCATCACAAATGTCTTGGCCAGCAGCCACAAATCATTGGGCAGGCGTAAATTGTAGGTGTAGAGGATCGGCCGCAAATCATCCAAAACTTCCTGGACCCGGACATCGCTCAAAGGCAAGCCATTGTACTTCAATAACAACCGCCTAATATCCCGCTGGAGCGGCCGTCGTTCCAGGTTAATATCAGCCACACCCATGCGCATCAACTGATCGACGAAGCCTTCAACATCCATTTGAACCGCCATAACGTAAAGCCGGATCAGCGCCGCCCGATCGCTTACTTGCAGCAATCCGACGGTGCCAAAATCGATCAGACCGATAACTTCACCGGGCAGCACTAAAATGTTGCCGGGGTGGGGATCGGCGTGAAAATAGCCGTCTTCAAGGACTTCTTTGATGATAAGACGGGCGCAGTGCAGCGCCAAGTGGTCGCGATTATAACCGGCCGCTTCGATAGCCTCGATATCATCGATCTTAAGGCCATTGATTCGCTCCTGCACCAAAACCCGGCTGGAGGTGTACTCCCACCACATTCGAGGCACGTACAGGTGTCGCTCGTTGGCAAAGTTGGCGCGAAAACGCTCGGCGTTGCGGCCTTCACGCCGGTAATCCAATTCGGCCTTCAGGAAAACGGAAAAATCTTCCACAATTTCCAGTAAATCGCGACCAAAGGTGGTCCGTTCTTCCCCCAGCCGAGCCAGATCATACAGAATATCCAGATCGAGGTTGATCGTTTTCTGAATGTTGGGCCGTTGAACCTTGACCACCACTTCCCGGCCATCAGGCAGAGTAGCGGCGTGAACCTGAGCCAGCGATGCCGCGGCTATCGGTACCGGATCGATGCACTTAAAGAGCCGCTCCACCGGCTCGCCCAGTTCCTCTTCAATCCGGGCTTTAATCAGTTCCCAAGCAGCCGGCGGCACCTGATCGTGCAGCCGGCTCAACTCGACAATATAAGCCGGCGGCAAGAAATCGGGGCGGGTGCTTAAAATCTGGCCGAGTTTAACAAAGGTCGGCCCCAGTTCTTCCAGAGCCAGACGTACATGTTGAGCCGGGGTGATCTCGGCTTCGTCAGATTGTTCTTTGCGAAACAACCACCAGGGCAGCCCTAGATGCCGGTCAAGGCCAACTTGGGCCAGGAGCGCTCCAAAACCGTGACTGACCAGCACTTCGGCAATTTGGCGATAGCGATTAAGATGGCGTGTTGTTAGGGGCATAGAGATAACCAATTAGAAGGTGGAAATGAGAAAACAGGAATCAGCTTCCAATTTCTATTTTTTCATTTCTACTTTTTCTCTTCTAATTTTCGCTACCAGCGCTGGTGAACTTGCGCTTTGATTTTATCGGCGTAGATGGCCTCGATCCGCGCCATCGTCTCAGCGTCGAGAGCGGGTAAATTGGCCGCACCGATATTATCGAGGGCCTGTTTCGGATTTTTCGCCCCTGGAATAACGCCGCTAACGGCATCGAACATCAAAATCCAGCGCAGCGCGAACTGGGCCATGGTCGCGCCGGCCGGCACCAGCGGCCGAATCTGCTCGACCGCCGCCAGCGCCGTTTCGAAATCGACCCCGGAAAATGTTTCACCGACATCGAATGCTTCACCATGCCGGTTGAAATGGCGGTGATCATCTTCGGCGAAAGTGGACTGGCGGCTCATCTTGCCGGTTAGAAGGCCACTGGCTAACGGCACCCGCCCCAGAATAGCCACCTGCCGCTGTTGGGCCAACGTAAAAAAGAGTTCGCTGGGCCGGTGACGAAACATATTGAAGATAATTTGGACGCTTTGGACGTTGGGGTACTCGATCGCTTTGATGGCCTCTTCTACCTTTTCCACGCTGACGCCATAGTAATGGAGTTTGCCGGCCTGGACCAGGTCGTCCAAAATGCCGAACACCTCCGGCATATAGAATACCTCGGTCGGCGGGCAGTGAAGCTGGACCAAATCCAGGGCCTCGACCTGTAGATTTGTCAGACTGCGTTCTATAAAAGCGGTCAGGTTTTCTCGGGTGAAACCCGCGGCCACATGCGGGTCGAGCCGCCGCCCGGCTTTGGTCGTCACATACACCCGCTCCGAGCGCTCCTTGAGGGCTTTGGCAATCAACTGCTCGCTGCGGCCATCGCCGTAGACATCGGCGGTGTCGATCAGGTTGACGCCCTGGTCGAGCGACGCCCGCAGCGCGTCGAGCGCGTCAGCCTCGCTGACATGGCCCCAACTGCCGCCGATAGCCCAGGCCCCAAACCCAATTTCCGAGACCCGCCAGCCCGTTCGGCCAAATTTTCGATAGTTCAACAGAAGCCTCCGTAAAGATAGTTGGTTGGATAGTTGGATAGTTGGTTAGATGGTTGGCTGGTTACTTGCCGACTAGCCAACTATAGTTTGAAAAAATAAAATGAATGGCAGCTATTATACTGTAAAGCACGCTTCCGAAAAAAGGCGACCGTATTCCCCAATAGAGTTCATAGAGTTTTTGGAGTTAGGGGAGTTTAATGGGTTATCCCATCGCTGAGAAGCCTCATTTTAGGGCTAAATGTAGTATTATCGAGCTGAAAACTCACGAACTTAATAAACCCTATGAACTCTAAAAACGCTATTAATTTTCTGCGATTCTTTAAGTAATGTTATAATGAACGGCCAGATAAATTTAGAAACTTTAGGTGAGGAACGATGACCACAGTTGGTGGAAAATTTACAAAGGAAAAGAGAAACCTGGTGACCTATATCGAGCACCGGGAGTACGAACTTTTAAGAAAGTTGGCCCAGCAAAACGGTCGCTCGGTGTCAGCCGAAGCGGCTTCGGTGTTGATGCAATATTTAGCTGACCATCAAGAAGATTTAAAAGAACCCGTCCCCTAATAATGACCGAAAAACTCAACTCGATGCGCCTGCTGGAACAGCAAAAAATCAAATTCACACTGCGGGAGTTCCCCGACACCATTCACTCGGCTGACGGCGTGGCCGATCACTTCGGCCTGCCCCACAACCTCGTTTACAAAACGCTGGTGGTGCTGCCCCCTCAGGGTAAACCGATGCTAATTATGGTGGCCGGCAGTCGAGAACTTGATTTAAAGAAAGTTGCTAAAGCCACCGGCCATAAAAAGGTCCAAATGGCCTCGAAAAAAGAGGCCGAAAGTTTAACCGGCCTGCAAACTGGCGGTATCTCGGCGCTGGCGCTGCTGCACAAAAACTTTACCGTTTATATCGACCAGCCGGCGCTGGAAATGGATCGTATTTTGGTTAGCGCGGGCAAGCGCGGTGTAAATTTAGAACTGCCGGTCCAGGATTTGATGCGGGTTACCAAAGCGAAAGCAGTCGAGGTTACATGACCACACCTAGTCGTCAGCAGTATCTGTCGGTCAAAAAACAATACCCTGACGCGATCGTATTTTACCGGCTGGGTGATTTCTACGAAACGTTTGATGACGACGCCAAGCTCATTGCCAAAGAACTCGACATCGTGCTGACCTCGCGCAAGGTGTCTAAAAACCAGCGGGTGCCGATGGCCGGTGTGCCGCACCATTCAGCCGAAAATTATATCGCCCGGTTGATTAAGCTGGGTTACAAAGTCGCTATCTGTGAGCAAATTGGCAGTACGCCTATCAACGGGTTGGTTCCCCGCGAGGTGCAGCGCGTCATCACCCCCGGCACGGTCGTGGAAGGCTCGCTGCTGGCCGACAACGAAAACAACTACCTGGCCGCGCTGATCGTAACCGACCATAAAGCCGGTATTGCCTTCGCCGATATCACTACCGGCCAATTTGGGGCAACCCAATTGCAAAACCGGGACATAGACCGCTTGATTCTCAACGAGATCACCCGGCTCAAACCGGCAGAAGTGTTGATCCCCCACGATAAGAGTGCAGACCTGCTGCGCTCTCTTAAGATTCCCCATTCGCTCTATGAAAGCTGGCGATTCGATCTCGACCAGGCCCGGCAGGAACTCCAGCGCCATTTCGATGTCGCCACGCTCGACGGTTTTGGGCTGGCCGGTAAACCGCTGGCGGTTCAGGCCGCCGGGGCGATCATCCAATACGTGGCCGATACCCAAAAAGCGGCGCTCAACCATATCACCCACCTGACCGCCTACAGCACCGATAACTTTATGGATTTGGATGCGTCCACCCGGCGCAATTTGGAGCTAACAGAAACCATTCGCCGGGGGGCGGTTCAAGGTTCGCTGCTCGATGTTTTGGACAAAACCATCACCGCGATGGGCGGCCGGCTGCTGCGCACCTGGCTCCACCAGCCCCTGCTCGACGTTGCGGCGTTAAACAGCCGCCTCGACGACGTCGAACGTTTCACCACCCAAACCCTGGCTCGCGGCGATATTCGCACTTATCTCAAAGAGGTGGCCGATCTGGAACGCTTGACCAACCGGGTCAGCCAGGGCATCGCCACCCCCCGCGATCTACAGGCTATCCAACGCAGCTTAGAAGTTGTCCCGCAGGTGCAAGCGGTATTAGCCGGTTTGTTCGGGAAGGCTGAGGCTAAGGCTAAGATCGACCCAAACGTTGACCTCATAACCCCCAACCTCCAACCCTCAACCCCCAACCCCCATTCTCCATTCTCCATTCTCCATTCCCTCGCCCCTTGTCCCGATATCGTTGATCTCATTGATCAAGCCATCGCCGACGAACCGCCGGCGACACTGGGCAAGGTCGGCATCATCCGGCCTGGATTTTCGACGGAGTTGGACGGCATCATTGCCGGTTCGCGTGACGCTAAGGTATGGGTGGCTAATTTGGAAGGGATCGAACGGGAGCGGACCGGCATCAGAAGTCTAAAAGTAGGGTTCAATAAAGTCTTTGGCTACTATCTGGAAGTCACCAGAGCCAACGCCGACCAGGTCCCGCCGGAATATATTCGCAAGCAAACCCTGGTCAACGCCGAGCGTTACATTACACCCGACCTCAAAGAGTATGAAAGCCTTATCCTCAATGCCGACGAACGCCAGCTTGAAGTTGAAGTACGCATCTTTAGAGAAGTCTGCGCTCAGATTGCCGCCTCAGCCCAGCGCTTGCTGACTACCGCTCGTACCCTGGCTTATCTGGATGTAGTGACGGCCCTGGCGGAAGTAGCGCTGCACAATAACTACATCCGCCCGGTCCTCAGCGACGACATCCCCCTGGACATTGTCAACGGCCGCCATCCGGTCGTCGAAACCATGCCGCTGGTCGATGCCGACGGTCTGGCTACAGCCTTTGTGCCTAACGATATTCGGATGTCTTCAGAGGAAATGATTCACATCATCACCGGACCGAACATGTCAGGCAAAAGTACCTTTTTGCGGCAGGTAGCCCTGATTGTGCTGATGGCTCAAATTGGCAGTTTTGTTCCGGCTGATCGAGCGCACATTGGCCTGGTGGATCGCATTTTCACTCGTATTGGGGCGCAGGATGAAATTCACGCCGGCCAGAGTACCTTTATGGTGGAGATGGTCGAGACAGCGGCCATTTTGTCGCAGAGTACGGGGCGCAGCCTGCTCATCTTAGATGAGGTTGGGCGGGGAACCAGCACTTACGACGGGCTGGCCATTGCCCGGGCGGTGGTGGAATATATTCACAATAACCCCAAAATCAGAGCAAAAACCCTCTTTGCCACCCACTACCACGAACTGACCGAGGTGGCGAAGTATTTGCCCCATCTGCGCAACTATAACGTCGCCGTAGCCGAGGAAGGCAGCAAAGTCATCTTTCTGCATAAAATTGTGCCTGGCGGCGCAGATCGATCTTACGGTATCCACGTAGCCCAAATCGCTGGTATCCCTAAAGCCGTCATCGACCGGGCCAATGAGATTTTGGAGGAGTTAGAGGGCAACGCCGATTTCCGGGAGCGCCGCGAACACACGCGCCAGGCATTCTCAGGAGTGCAGATGTCCTTTTTAGCGCCGGAAATCCACCCGTTAGTGGAGGAAATCAAGGAACTTGACGTCGACTCGCTGTCGCCGTTAGAGGCGTTGAACAAGCTATACAAGTTAAAGCAGCGAGCCCAGGAATAAATTACCGCAGTAACAAAGCTTGCTTTGTTATATTGGAGCGACAAAGCTTGCTTTGTCTGGACAAAGCTGAGCTTTGTCGCTCCAGACCTTTATAATCACACCCACTGCCTAAAAAGTTGATTCTTAAAAAAATAAGGCTGAGCCCCGCCTTTCCCGGATATCGATTTGCCCACCACAGCCGCGGTAATGAACGCTAAACGAGCCGCTTCATCACCGGTGGTACCATAACGCCTAAAGACGCCCAAATTGGTCAGGAAGAGGGCCGGTAAATATTCCCCGCTAAAATTCAGCGGCTGATGCATAAATGGTCTGGCTATCTCACGCAGCGCGGTGATAATGAAAAAAGCTCGCTTTAACCAGGGATTGTCTGGAATTTCCCCCGTTTCGCCCAAGGTAACGGCCGTTACATTCGCTTCAAAGCGAATGTAATCGCTTAATGAAAACGGGTTGTCAGGCAGCGTTGCCAAAAGCTGTCGCAGATAGGTCTCCAGCGTGATAAAATCAAAAAGCGTGTGACACTCGTCCGCTGTCTCCAGATCAATCAGCCAGCCGCGCTGCCGTTGGTCAACCAAAATCATGTCGGGGCGCATCCGGCCGTAAATAGTGGCTTTACGGCCGTACAAAGTTTGCTTCAAAATATCATTATATAAAAAGAGCGGGTTCGGATAAGGGTCGGTCTCGGCGGTTAAAGAAAGCGATTTCTGAGCCACATCTATGGTTATAGCCGGGGTGTTGGCAAAAATACGCTGGGCGATCTCCCCCAGACGCTGCTGCCGGTTGTAGACCACCTGACCGCGCACCACAACCCGATCCTGAAGGGACAACGCCGGCAGCGACGCCCCCTCAACTCTAACCACAATGCCAGGGTCGATCGGATGCTGTAGGGTTAGCTCGTCCGGCTTGATGTTGGTGACCATCAGGCCGCGAATTTGCACCAATTCACCGGCTTGACGCTGGGGGTAAGTCTGGAGAATGGCGTCGCCGGTCAAGCGCTGATAGCCGGTTAAAAAATCCGGCGCTCCCCCTGGCGGCCCCACCCCATCAGCCGAGTCCGGACGCAGCCGGACCCGAAGCTGTTCCACTAAGGCCGAGCCATAAGCTTCCGCAAAAGAGCAAACCAGGGGCGTATTTTGACCATACCAATGATACCCTAAGCCATCGCGCAGCATCGTCTCGATGACATTAATTAAGGTTTGGGTTGAAGTGCGGGCATCTCGAACCAATTCCGCCAGCGATTGGGTTCGGCCAAACATACCGCCGCCCACATAACTATAATTCATCCCAGCCAACCCCTGCCACTCCACATAATTATCCCATCGAGGCGCGATTAAGGGCGGCGCCTTATGAGTCTTCTGTTGATAAGTTTGCCATCTACGGCGCAGTTCTGCCTTATGGCCAATTTTTATAATCTGCCGGACAAACGGCTTGCCGTGGCCCTGCAGAATCCGGACGAGGATCACTAAGTTGTCGTAGCGATCCTGTTCTAAAATTTGCTCCAGTTCCAGGCGCTCGGCTCCGGGATACACCAACCTCAGCAGCGATATCTGGTCAGAGCGCATTTCTTTGAATGGCTCAGGATCATAAATAACCGGCAGCAAATTAAGCTGACCGATAACAAACTCTGTCCGTAAAAGGTGCAGCGCCTCATCGTAGTGATTAAACTGTTCAATCAATCGATGCGCTCTAATTTTAGGCAGACTCAAACATAACCATAGACCGTCTTTCTTGTGTTTCGGAAAACAAATTTGGTCTTGAGGAATATTACAAACCTGAGCCAGCAGGTTTTTTAAGGCTGCCTGACGCTCTTCCGGTAAAGGATGAACCTCATCAGGCAGCAACATTCGCACAATTTCAAATGATGTCGTCGGCATAGTTGTTACTTCCTCCCAGTTTCAAGTAACCAATTTACAATTTGGCATCCCAGATCATCGATGCACAATTCGGCAGCGTTTAGTGACAGACACCAAGCCCCGTCGCCCATATATTCTTTTAATAATTTATCGGCCCCCTGAGCTAACGTTACAAATGCCGCACCGCTGTCCGCGCCCCGTTGCAGGATAAGATTGACCCGTGGATCCTGACGCAGCCGCTCAAGATGCCCGCCTCCCCCAGGCAAAATGAGCGCCAAGATAGTTGATCGCAATTCTAGCAGTTGACTCAAACTTAGGTCCGGTATCAGGACAATCCCGTGTGCTCCGACAGTAGGTTTCGAGCGCAGCCCCACCAATTTAGATCGTAGGCCCGCTTTTCGTAGAGCCGTTAAAACTCCAATCGTGGGTAGTTCGTCAAACCCATCGGCCAGAATCACAACCGTCTGACTGTGGCGAATATTCGACATTTTTCTAATTTCGTTACAACTGTTATCATTATTTATCATAATTTAACACATTTTTCACTCCGTTTCACTGTCAAACTACTGTTAAATGACTCCCTATTACTATCTAATAATGACCTGCTCTGCCCAACTTGAGTAACCTCACCCGATTATGCTATAATGGATCAGTTTAGGAGAGGATACGATGTCACCCCACCAATTCGATGAGTCAGACCGATTAAAGCATCTTGAAGAAGCGCTTAAACAATGGCACAATCCCGACCAAGATGTTCCGCTTGACCCGTGGCTGCCCTACCTCAGCCGCAAAGCGAAAGCCACGCTCCAAGAGAAAGTCAATAACAAGTTCCGAGCAACTAACCAGCTTCTGTTTGATCTGCTGGAAGAACTAAACGAGAGCAATCCCGAAGCAGCAGACTTGCTTAAAGCCCGTTACATCGATGACAAAACCGGCTTTGCCGTGGCTAACTCGCTGGGCATCTCCGAAAGCGGCTTCTACCGCCGCCGGCGCGAGGCCATAAAAGCGCTGGCCGAGTTGGCCTATACCCTGGAAACCAATATCCGAACCAACCATATCACCCGGTTAAAAAACCGTTTAGAGCCATCCTCCTACCACCAGCTTTTTGGATCGACTGAGCTGCGCTATAAGCTCGTTAAACTGCTGCACAGCCAGCCTGATATTAGATTGTTCTGCCTGACCGGCATCGGCGGTATCGGCAAAACCAGTCTGGCCGATGCCCTTGTCCGTGACCTCATCGACCTGGGCAGCTTTGAAGAAATCGTGTGGATCACGGCCCGCCAGCATCAGTTTGCTCCCTGGGGCGAAATTCAGGCCACAGAAAAACCGGTCTTAACAGCCGAACAGTTCCTCCAGGCAGTCGATTTCCAACTGTGCGACCCATCGAGCCTGCCCCCGCCGGTCAACCAGATTCTACCGGCTTTGAAACGACGAATGGCCCGCCAGAGCCATCTGATCATTCTTGATAACCTGGAAACCACCGCCGATTATCACGAACTACTGCCTGTTCTGCGCGAACTAAGCCAGTCCGCCTGGTGTTTACTCACCAGCCGGTTCAGCCTCCACGAATACGGTGACGTCCATACCACCAACCTGGCTGAATTGGATCCGGCCAGCGCCGACGCCTTCATCCGCGATGAAGCCCGGCGGCGAGGCATCGAAGAGTTAGTCGGCGCTCCGGCTGAAACCACCGACGACATTCGCCACATCGCCGGCGGTAATCCGCTGGCACTCAAGCTGATTATCGGCCAGGTCCAGGTGCGGTCGCTGCCCCGGGTTTTGACCGATCTAAGCGAAGCGCGTGGCCAGCAGGTTGAAGCGTTATACGAGTTCATTTATCGCCAAGCCTGGGACCTGTTGGATGAGATCACCCGGCGCGTCTTTGTCGCCATGCCGCTGGCCGCCCGATCCGGCACGACGCTGGCCCATCTGGCCGCCCTAACCGGCTTCGAAGAAGAAGCGCTCTACCCCGCGCTCGATCTGCTCATTCGCCTGTCGCTGGTTGATGTTGGCGGCACACTAACCGAGCGCCGCTACCATATTCACCGCTTGACCGAGACCTTCCTGCATAAGCAGGTGCTTAAATGGATGTCCTGACCCGCAGAGCCATTTAGCCACTAAGCCGAACGTTACGGCTATATCGGTTACGTCACTTTTCGAGTCCTCAATTGGATGCCCCGACGCGTTTGACCGTATGAATCACTGCTCGATCATATGCCCCGACGCGTTTGACCCTATGAATCACTGCTCGATCATATGCCCCGACGCGTTTGACCCTATGAATCACCGCTCGATCATATGACCCGACGTGTTTGACCGTATACATTCACCGCTCGATCATATGCCCTGACGTGTTCGACTGTATGAATCCACTGCGCGATTATATGCCTTGACGCGTTCGACTGTATGAGTCACCACACGATCATATACCCTGACGTGTTCGACTGTATGAATCCACTGCGCGATTATATGCCTTGATGCGTTCGACTGTATGAATCACTACACGATCATATGCCCTGACGCGTTCGACTGTATGAATCACCACACGATTATATGCCTTGACGTGTTCGACTGTATGAATCCACTGCGCGATTATATGCCCTGACGCATTCGGTTGTATGAGTCACCACACGATCATATGCTCTGAGGCATTCGGCTGTATGAATCACCACACGATTATATGCCCTGACGCATTTGGTTGTATGAGTCACCACACGATCATATGCTCTGAGGCATTCGGCTGTATGAATTCACCGAACGATCGTCTGCCCCGACATATCCGCCCGTTTGATTCACCGCGCAATTACACAGTCTACCTCGTCAGGTCGCTGGATGAATCAATCGGCCAAGTCCAACCATCCTCCGGGGCGACATCGGCAATAAAAATTTACTGGAGCAACAAAGCTTGCTTTGTCATAAAAGAGGGGATCAAAGCAAGCTTTGATGCTCCAGCTTTATCAAGCCCGATCAAAAAAGCTTTGATGCTCCCCAACCTTTACAGAAGGTATTCGAAAAGGTCTAACACAGAAGGAAATTCAGAGTCGCGTGCTATAATGTTCAATGCAAAACCCATTGAAGGATAGCCACAGCTAAGGCGACGGATATAGAAGTTACGCAGTTCAAAAGGTGACAGTCACTTAGGTGTGATAAATCGATCTATTTGGGTTAAACGGGCGTTCATTCTCGGCCAAAAGTGACTGTCACCGGGTTCGTTACCCCCAACTGCGTAAGTCCTAGGATAAATGGCTGATTTATCCTACGGCGTCAGAGCTATAGAACCTACGAGGTTTAATTTGCGACCCTTACTGTTAACATTAACCCTTGTCCTTGCCATCCAAATCACTCTGCCGGTGAAGCAGGCCGCCCGCCTGCTCCCTGAGACCGGACTAACTACCGCCACCCCAACTCCGGCAGCCGATCCATTTCCTCCGGTGGCTGAGTTTCGGGCCAGACCGCGCTCGGCCGAACCCAACCAGCCGGTCACGGTTGAGATTAAGGGGCTGCCGGCTGCCGTGGTCGCCGGCGAGGCGGAGGCCTGTCTGGCGCTTGTCAATACCCAAGAGAGTGAAATCCAAAATTGGCCGATCGAGCCGGTGGCCGACCAAACCCTGAAGTTGACCATTGGCTCAATTGAGCCGGGCCGGTATCGGCTCGAACTGCGCATCTGTGCCTTGCCTCAGGGCAGCGTCATCGACGCCGCGCCTCAACTCGATCCCCTGGCGACGCTGGCCTTCACCATCAAACCCCGCAGCGGCCAGTTCGACCTGATCGATACGGTTCGCTCACCCGATGGCCAGTGGACGGCCCTGGTCAACCACACCACCGGCAGCCTGATCGTCAGCGATTGGCGCAACAATCAGCGGGAGCTGTTCCCGGATGGCAGCGCCATTGGGTCGGCGGTGTGGTCGCCGGACAGCCGCCGTTTGCTGGCCGTGCGGACCCACTGGCTGCGTGTGGATCAACAACAGGGCGTCGTTGCGGCCGGGCCGGCGGAGGTTTGGCGGGTTGATCTCGACGTGCAGCCGCGGACCGTCTCCACGCCGACGCTGATCTACACTCCGCCGGAAAGCGACTACGGCCACAACGTCGCCCCGCCGCCGCAGCAGGTCGTGTTCGGCCAATGGTCGCCCGACAGCCGCCACGTGCTGTTTGGGGTTAGCCTGCTATCGGCCTCGCTGCTGGCCGACGGCATCCCGCCCCTGGTGCTGGACACCGACACCGGCGACATCGATCCCATTGCCCGCGAAGTGCTGCCGGCCGGCATGTCGCCGCTGGAGTTGGGGCGCGACAACACCGCGCTGGTCAATCCCCGCTACCACAGTTGGTCGCCCGATGGGACGAAGCTGGCGATTACGGCCGGCGGCTATCGCTCGGCGCAGATCAACAAGTGGCTCAACATCTTTGACCTGACCACCGGCCAGGTGACCACGGTCATCAGCCGGTCGGCCCAAGTTCCGGGAATTGTGGCCTGGTCGCCGGCCGGCGACAGCATCGCTTATGCCGCCGTCGAGACCACGCTTACCGGCGACGACTGGGCCGATAACTCGACCTTTGACAATCCGGCCATTGCTGCCCGGCGCATTTATCTACTCGACCCCGCCACCGGCGCGTATCATCGCCTGAACACCGTCGAGCGCTATCAAGACGCACCGGTCTGGAGCCGCGACGGCCAGCAGCTCTATTACGTCCAGCGCAACGGCGACCACCTCGATTTAATGGTGGCCGACCCCGGCAGCGGCAAGGCGACACCCGTACCGGGCGTCAGCCAGCCGGTTGATCGGCAAGATCCGCTGCGGCCTAATGTGGGTTACTACGGCCAGTTTGATCGCGAAGAGTTATTGGCGGCGATGCCTGAGGAGCCGCCAGGGGCGACTGTCACCGGGCGGGTGGTGAACGGAGCCGGGGCGCGAACGCCCGTGGCCGACCTGCCGCTGTGGATCGGCGACGCGCCGGACGACGCCGCCAGCGGGCGAACCAACGCCGATGGCTCATTCACCCTGACCGGTCTTCAACCCGGTCTCATTCGCGTTCGCGACAGCCACCTCGAGTTTGAAGTCCCCGTCCAAACCATCACTGATACCATCGATGTGGGGCTGCTGCCCTACCCGCTGATCCACCCGCCCAATTTTTACTACTGGCAAGCGGCCCCGCCGCCGGAACCGCCGTCGCTGCAACATTACAGCGAGGAGACGCCTTTCGACATCTGTTACACAGCGGCGGATTGGCAGCGCCCAACACGGACCCAACAGCGGCAGTCGGTGTGGTCGCAGCGGCCCTTTAGCAACCATTCACCGGACTGGCTCACCTGGTGGTTCGAGCAGCCCGCCGTGCTGTACACCAGCGAAGCCATTTTCGAGCAAAGCTACCCCGCCGGCCCCAAGCTCGATGCCCTCACCGCCGACTGGCGCTACCTGCTGGGGCTATGGACCGATGGAACTCTGCCCTTTGCGGTGGATAGTGCCGGATTAAGCCGCCCCCAGACGGCGTGCGCTTACGATGATCAGGCGTTGGCCGATCTGCTGCAAGGCCGGTTGATCGAGTTGTGGCTGTTGGATTATCGCGCGGTCAAAATCGTGGCACTCGATCCGGCGGAAGCCGGTTACGACCCCGCCGATCTATGCGATCCTCAAGACGCGGCCTGCACGGAGCGCCCCGGTTATCATTTTGTGGTCCAGGTCGAGCCGGAGCCGGGCTATCAAGTTATCCGGTTTAAGGGGGCAGAAGCTGTCTTTGCCGTTCACCTGGTCGATCCAGAGGGTCAGCCCGTGCTGGAACTACCGCAGCGCCAGCCGGATCGGTGGCCGGTGGTCGGTGGCTTTTAGGAGGCGAGTGATAAACTTAAAGAAGATGGTCAGTTACAGGCTGAGTTAAAAAACGACTAAAGCCGTTACTACGAACGCTAGGGCTTTGTAGTAACGGCTTTAGCCGCCCAGTTACCTAGCCGGCCGGGGTTACGGCCAGAGCGGTTTTGATGGCCGGGAGCATGTCACGGGCGGTTTGTTCGCCCAATTCAATCAAGCTAGTAGCCTGATCGAAATCGAGCGCGTGGCCGGCTGAAACGCGATGCTGGATCAACACGTCGATATAGTCGTATTCTTTCTCAATCGCTTCAGCTTCCATCGCGCTAAAGACATTAGAAATGGTCTGCATCATGGTCGGCATCTTGTGAGTGTCACCCTGGTAGGATTGGCCCATCGGCTGAACCACGCTGGAACCAATAATGATGTCAGCCCCGCGTTTGTGCAGAACACTGGAAGGCAAGGGGTTGACAATGCCGCCGTCGAGGTGATAGCGCCCCCGGTAGTACCACGGCTCGGTCAGCACCGGGATGCTGAGGCTGGCCCGGATAGCATCGGCCAGCGGGCCTGAGTCAAAGACAATCTCTTCGCCGGTATAGGCATCGGTCGCGACCATATATATGGGGGTTTGGGCATCCTCAAAATTCTTGTTGTTCACCCATCTGGCGATGAGTTTGTCCCGGGCAATGCGCCCTTTGACCAGGGCTGTCCGCGGCGGGAAGTTAAAATCCCAGTTGGAAATTTTGGTAGCCGATTTCAGCTCATCGCCAAAGGCGATCAACCGCTCGATGCTCCAGCCCAGAGCATAGAGCGCGCCGAATAACGCGCCAGCGCTGGTGCCGGCGATCATGTCGATAGGGATATTCTCCTCCAACAGCACCTTCATCACGCCGATGTGGGCTAATCCCCGCGAGCCGCCGCTTGACAGCGCCAGTCCGATGGTCCGATTGACTAGCCGCCGGGCCAGCCGGGCCAGATCGCTGGCTGAACCGGTGGTGGTCCACAAGTCGGACCGGCCCGCCGGTAAAAACCAGGCCGGTAAGGCGCCAATGCTCACGACCGTATCGGCCAGTTCAAGCGCTTTGTCGGCGATAGGATCGAATTGGTTGGGCATGACGACCAGCACGTGTTTGAACAACTCCACCTGATGGCTAAGCTGCTCGGCCAGGGTCGCAGCGGTCAGGTTATGGGCAGGGATGGGCCTGACACTCCGGCTTGGCGTCGCTTCAACGGCGGCCTGAGCGCCGGGCAAGACCAGTACCCCAATGGGCGAGTTCAACTCGGCAGAGAGGGCGCGGGCCAGGTCCAACGCCTGGCTGCCAAAAACGGCCGTAATCCGGCGGTGATGAGACCGTTCTTGCCGGCCCTGGGTCGTTGTTACCAGTCGCTTGCTCATCTCGCGCATCATCTCCAGGGCAATGGCCGGGCGGGTGTTGATGAGCCGCTCGAAACTGGTCTTGCTCAAGGTCCACATGCGGGCATCGAGCATGACTTGCAAGGTGGCCGACCGCGGGCTGGCTAACAGCAGCGAAATCTCGCCGACAAAGCTGCCCGGCCCCAAAAAGGCGATGGTCTCTTTGCTATCTTCACCGACCACTGCCACCTGCCCCGACTCGATCAGGTAGAGTGTGTCGCCAAAATCGCCTTTGTTGAAGACGGTGGCGCCCTTGGGGTAACTTTCGCGGTAGAGTTGGGTTGCGACCAGCGCCAAATCATCCTCGGCCAGATTTTTGAACAGAGGAATGTTTTTAAGCATTTGGGTGGGGGCAAGTGGGTTCATTATCATTGTCGATAGCTACTCGGTATTCAACTCATTGTAGCATATCGAAAGGCGAATGAACATCAGACTGTGGTACTGATTAGGAGATGGGAGATGGGGAGATAAGGCGATTGAAGCGACCCAAATCTCGGGGCGTTATTTAATTCCCGATCCTTAGCTAGAGAGCAGCGAGCGGGCTTGCTTGAAAACCTCATTCAGCATGGTTTGGGTTAGCCGGCCGGTGTTGGTATTTTGGCGGCTGGGGTGGTAGCAGGTCAGGATATGGGGGAGCTGCGGGTGGGTCATGGCGGGCGGATAGTGCAGCGCGTGGCCGAATTTCAAGCGAGGGAATTTATAGCCCAACTCACCCAGCACGCGGCGACAGCTATCGAAAGCCACGAGCCCCAGCGTCACGATTACCTCGATTTGCGGCATCAATTGGAGTTCGCGGGCCAGGAAGGGGCGGCAGGTGTTCAACTCGTCGGCGGTGGGGCGATTGGCCGGCGGCGCGCAGCGCCCCGCGGCGGTGATAAAGGCATCGGTTAAGACCATGCCGTCATCTTGATGGCGGGACGTCGGTTGGCTGGCAAAACCGGCTTCGTAGAGGGCTTCGTATAAAAAGTCGCCGGAGCCGTCGCCGGTGAAGACGCGGCCGGTACGATTGGCCCCGTGCGCGCCGGGGGCCAGGCCGATCACTAATAATCTGGCCCGGCGGTCGCCAAAGCCGGGAACGGGTCGCCCCCAGTAATCGGAATCGCGATAGGCGCGGCGCTTCTCGCGGGCCACCTGCTCGCGCCACGCCACTAAGCGAGGGCAAGCGCGGCAGGTAGTGATATCGTGGTTTAGACTCTGCCATTGGGCGGAAATGGTTTCAGTTGACAATGAGTTTCTCCTCAAGCGCGACCGCCGCCGGTTGACCGCCGACCGCCGCTACGCTGAAAATAAAGGTCTGGAGCGTCAAAGTTTACTTTGACCCTATGGAGAATAACAAAGCAAGCTTTGTTGCTCCGCTTGTTGACAAAGCAAGCTTTGTCGCTCCACTTGTCGTTGCACGGTTTGTTTTGTTTTGTGGTGTATTGATCAATCCATAAATTGAACAACCACTTGATTCGCCACAAATCGGCCCGATGGGGTTAGCCGTAGGCGGGGGCCGGTGGGCGAGTCGATCCATTCGGTTAGGCCACGGTCCAGGCCATAAGCCACGGCCTGGGGGTAGCGTGTCTCTAAGGCGACGCCAAAGCGTGCTTCAAATTCCTGGGCGCTGACACCCTCACGCACCAGTCGCAAGCCCAGCATCATGTGTTCAGTCATGGCGATTTCCGGGGAAATAGTCTCCACTGTCTCCTCATCGCGAGCCAGGCCCAATCCGGCCCCGGTATCGACCCGGCCGATGTAGCTCTGCGGGCGTTTGACGTTGGCCCAGCGCTGGCCGTTGACGGTGCCGTACGCGCCGGCACCTAACCCCAGGTAGGGCTGGTTGCGCCAATAAATCAGGTTGTGGGCCGAGGCCAATTCCGGCGACTGCCAGGTCAGTTCGCCGTCAGTTTTCGCCCAGTTGGAAATCTCGTAGTGGGCATAGCCGGCCTGGCCCAAGGTATCCATCGTGGCGGCGTACATATCGGCGGCCACGTCGTCATCCGGCTGAGGCACGTTGCCTTGCACGACCTGCCGGTAGAGGGGCGTACCCGGTTCGATGATGAGGGAGTAGATGGACAGATGATCAGGCTCAAGTTTGAGCGCTTCATCTAAATTGAACTGCCACTGATCGAGCGATTGTTGGGGGAGGTTAAAAATCAGATCGAGGTTGAGGTTGTCGAAACCGGCCGAGCGGGCGTTCTCAACCGCTTTACGGGCCTCGCGGCTGTTGTGCAACCGGCTCAGAAACTTTAGCTCATAGTCGCTGAAACTCTGCACCCCCATCGACAGCCGGTTGACGCCGCCCTGGCGCAGTGTTTGTAAGTATTCGAGCGACAGCGTGCCGGGGTTGGCTTCGGTGGTAATTTCGGCGTTGGGCTGGAGATCGAAGCTGGATTTGACCACATCAATGAACTTAACAAGCTGCTCGGCCGACAGCGTGGTTGGGGTGCCGCCGCCGAAGAAAATCGTATCGAGCCGGGGCCGCTTGAGCGCCGCGCCGGTCTCGCGAATTTCACGCATGAGGGCCGCCTGATAGCCTGATTTCAAATCGAGATCGCCGTCGATGTAGGTATTGAAATCGCAATAGATACAGCGGGTGGGACACCAGGGGATATGGATGTACAGGCCAAGGAGGTCAGTTGGTTTTAGATGCATATCGATCCGTTTCGTTGCGTTTAATAAATGTAGGACTGATGCCGTTGGGTGTAACGAACCAGGTGCCAGTCATTTCTTGCCGAAAGTGTCCACCTGTTAAGCCCAAACAAGTCGATTTATGATGCCCAAGTGACTGTCACCTTTTGAACTCGGTAACTCATAAAATGCCAGCTCTATTGTAGCACATTCCGGTAGGTGTACGGAAATCGTTTTTTCGGGCTTGATAGACAGCTAAAAAAGGAGTACACTTAAGTCCTTTAGAAATTATGTAAAAGGCAGGTGGCCGTGACCTGCCTTTAATTAAAAATTTGAGCCAAGAGGCAAATCATTTTCATTATGAAGCAAATGAGAAAGGGCATCGATGTTGAGCCTTTTTAGGTATCCCCAGTTGGTTGCAGTCATTAGCGCGATAATCGCGCTTCTTTTATTTGTTCATTTTATTTTACTGCCGGTTTTGGAACGACTTGGACCCGACCTGGAGTTAGATAAATTAGAGTCAAAGATCCGGTTTTGGTGGGTCATCGTGTTTGGGTTTTTAGCCGGCGTGGTTATCGGTGATAAATTTCTATTAATCCTCATCGCCTTCATCTGTTTTCTGGCGCTCAAGGAATTTTTGTCGATTACGCCCAGCCGCCGGGCCGACCGGCGGGTTTTATTTTTCGCCTATCTGACGATCCCGCTGCAATTTTACTGGATTTGGGTCGGCTGGTACGGCATGTTTGTGGTTTTTATTCCGGTGTACGTGTTTCTATTCCTGCCGCTGCCGATGACGCTGATTAGCCAACCGACCGGTTTTTTACGCGCCCTAAGTTTGCTTATCTGGATCATTATGACGGCCGTTTTCAGCCTGAGTCATCTGGCGTTTCTGTTGGTGCTGCCGAACTCGCTGAACCCGGCGGCAGGGGGGATCGGCTTGGCCTTTTTTTTGGTGGTCCTGGTTCAGGTCAACGACGCCGCCCAGTTCATTTTTGGTGGGATTACCCGCCATCGTAAAGTCATTCCCAAGCTCAGCGCCTCGCGCACCTGGTCCGGGCTGATCGGCGGGATCGGCTTAACGGTCCTGACGGCCTGGCTGCTGGCTCCCTGGTTGACCCCTTTTTCTAGCATCGAGGCCATTGGGTTGGGCGGGCTAGTGGCTATTACGGGGCTAATCGGTTATATTGTCTTTACGGCGATTAAGCGCGACCTCGAGTTTGAGGACCGTGGCACGATGACGCCCGGCCACGGTGGGATGTTAAATCGAATTGACAGCTTAGTCTATACCGCCCCACTTTTTTATCATATGATCACCTATTTGTATCCTTAGAAGGCATCTATGGCAACACTGCTGCGGATTTTTTTCTTTGTGTGTATCGTCAGGCCGTTGATCATGATTATCATCGGTCTCAATGTGTTCGACAAGCGCCGGCTGCCGCTAACCGGCCCGGCGATTATCGCTCCCAACCACAACAGCCACCTCGATACGTTGACGCTGCTGTCACTCTGGCCTATTTCTAAAATCAATCGGGTTCATCCCGTGGCGGCGGCCGACTACTTTTTGAGTAATCCGGTCATGGCCTGGTTCAGTCTAAACGTGATCGGCATCATTCCGATCGAGCGCCAGAAAAAAGATCCCAGCGACGATCCGCTGGCCACGAGTTCCGAGGCGCTGGAACGGGGCGATATTTTGATTATTTTTCCAGAGGGATCGCGCGGCCTGCCGGAGATTATGAACAGCTTTAAATCGGGCATTTCGCGCCTGGCGGAGCGGCATCCGGCTGTGCCGATTGTGCCGGTCTTCATGCACGGGCTGGGCAAGTCGCTGCCGAAAGGGGATTTTGTGCTGGTTCCCTTTTTTTGCGACGTCTTTATCGGCGAACCGATTTACTGGCAAGGCTCGGTCGAAGCGACGATGGCCGCCTACAAAAATTCGATGGAAAGTTTAGCGATTAAATGTGACGCACCGGTGTGGGAGTGAATTAATTAGAACTTATGAGTTCACAAGGTGACAGTCACTTGATTGTAATAAATCGACCTGCTAGGGCCAAACAGACACGCATCCTAATCAAAAAGTGACTGTCACCTTTGGGCGATATACCCAACTGCGTAGCTCATATTAATATTCCAACGTGATTTCAAAGTTATATTCAACCCGTCTATCGCCGGCCAGGGACCGCAGCGCGTCAAGGTGGCGCTCGGCTTCTTCGACGCCGGCCTGAATGGGCAGGTCGATTTCCCGGAAATCGAGCGAAGCGTAACTATCGACATCAGGACGCATCAAAATATCGGGGGGGTGATTTTCGAGGCGCTGCTGGTGTAGATACCAGGTAATAACCCGCACCGAGCGCCACAGCGCCGCCGGCAGTGACGGCGGCTTTTGTTTTTTAGCGCCATTGCCGTTGAAGACGGTCGGCAGTTCAAGGCCGAGAATCCCGCTAAACGGATCGGTCCAGGGGTTGTCTTTTTCCAGCTCCGGGTAGACATCAACCGCAATGACTTTGTCGGCGCCCTGTTTGAAGGCCACGTGGGTGGCCAAACTGTCCAGCACACCGCCATCGGCCAGTTCCTGCCCGTTGAGGTGGACCGGGGGGAACGCGCCAGGCACGGCGCTCGAAGCGAGCAGGGCAGGCACCAGTTCGCCCTGAGTGAGCATCACTTCCTGGCCGTGACACATATCGACCGCCATTAGCGTGACCGGAATAGACAAATCGGCAAAAGTTTTGCCATCTAAAATCTCAGACAGATTATCGCGGACTCGCTGCTGGCGAGAGCGAGCAGTTAAACTCGATAGGTTGAAGAGGGAGTTCTGCTGCAGCCGGCTAATGCCTTGTCCGATCTCGACGGGATGATAGCCCAGCGCGAATAAGACGCCCACGATGCCGCCCATACTCGTACCCACAATAAAATCGATCGGGATCTGCTCGCGTACAAAAACTTTTAGAACCCCGACGTGAGCCAGTCCCCGGCTGCCGCCGCCGCCTAATACTAGACCAATTTTGGGATGCGTTGTCATGATGAGATGCTCCTGTAGTCTCGAAATCTTGTCGATTTCTGTTTCAGCAGACCAAGCGACTGGGGTTTCAGCGGTCTTCATTTAAACCAAAGCGCCAATCACCCAGATAGAAGGTTTTTTTTACTGATGTACCCTCCCATGATATTCTACCCAAATGGGGTTAAGCAAATCTGAGATTAATGACTTATGCTAGGGCTGATCCACTCAAATTTGCTTCTTTGCCCTAGATAGTATAAAAGATAGTAACATATTGCATCGCTGGGAACAAGCGTTTGAAAAATTAGGGGGAAGATTTATGTGCGGAAGGTACACTTTAAAGGCAACTGCCCAGAAATTGGCCGAGGCGTTTGTCGATCACGCCAACGTGCCAACCGATATGCCACCTCGGTACAACATCGCGCCCTCACAGCCGGTGGCCGTCATCGCTAACAGTGAACGCCATCAAGTTGAATTTTTCCAGTGGGGCTTGATTCCCTCCTGGGCTAAAGACCCCAAAATCGGCAACCGGATGATCAATGCCCGGTCGGAAACGCTGGCCGAAAAGCCATCGTTTCGCACCGCCTATCGCCGCCGGCGCTGCCTGGTGCTGGCCGACGGTTTTTACGAGTGGCGTCGCAACTCGGATAAATCCAAAACCCCCATGTACATTCAACTGGAAGACCAGGTCCCGTTTGCCTTTGCCGGCTTGTGGGAAGTGTGGCACTCGCCGCAGGATGACACCATTTTATCGTGCACCATCCTAACCACCGAACCCAATGATCTGATGACCACCATTCACAATCGAATGCCCGTCATTTTGCCGCGTGATGCCTACGCGCAGTGGCTCGACCCCAACGAACAAAAACCCGACCAACTGCAAGCGCTGCTGAAGCCCTATCCCGCCGAGGAGATGATGGCTTACCCGGTTTCGACCGTGGTTAACAATCCGGGCCATGATGTGCCGGAGTGTGTTCAGCCGGTAGCAGAAGTGTAAGAGAAAGATCTCTCATCAACCGTAGATAACTTTACCAACAGGCTAAGGCTGAGGCTAAGACTGAGGGCTAAAAAGTAGAGAAGGAAACGATAATGTCTCTAAAATTTGAAGTGTGGAGCGATTTTGTCTGACCGTGGTGTCTAATGATTAAGGCCAGTTTGGACCGACTCGCGCAGGTAGAAGCTATTGATATTCAATGGAAAAGTTATGAACTGCGGCCGCTCAACGCCCCGCCGATGCCCCCCGCTCAGGAACAAGATTACAAACAACGCATCGCTGCCGCCTGGCCGCGCACCCGCCAAACCGCCCAGGCCAATTTCGGTGTCGAGATGATTCATCATCGCTGGGGCGTCAAATCACGATGGGCGCACGAAGGGGCCAAGTTGGCCGAAGCCAAAGGGTTAGGCGAAGCCTATCACGCGGCAATGTATAAGGCTCACTTCATCGAGGATCGGGACTTTGGTGATTTGGCAATTCTGGCCGACATCGCCGCAGAAGTGGGCCTGGATCGGGCCGAGTTCGAGACCGCGATCAAGAACCACACCTACGCCGCCGAGGTGGAGCAGGATGTGGTGCAGGCTCAGGCTTATGGGATTCAGGGCGTCCCGGCCACCATCATCGAAGGCAAATATATGGTTTCCGGCGCTCAGCCATTCGAAGCGCTGGTCGATATTGTCCGTCAAGTTAAAGAGCGAGAAGCTAACAATACGCCCTCGCCTGAGTAATCATGTTTATCATTCATTATTCATCAATCATCATTCAAAATTGCCTATGCTAATCAAACATCATCTCTTTATAAGAGTTACTATATCAATCGGTTTACTAATCTTACTTTTTTTAACCGCGCCGTTCCTGTACGCTCAGGAAGTTCCGCTCAACCACGCCGGCTTTCCGGCGGTTAACCCGCCGGCTGAGCTGCCGGACGAACCGCCCTTTATTCTGCCCCTGGCCGAACCGCCCGGCCCCGATACCTGGCTACTGGGGCAGGCTTATGGCAATACCACCGGGGCATTTGTCCAGCGCCGCGTCTTTTACCAGGCCGGGCAAGGGATTCACTTCGGGTTGGATTTTAGCGCCGAATGCGGCACCGAAGTGGTCGCTATCGGCGATGGCATTGTCAGCGAGGTCGATGGCCGGCACGGGTCGCTCCCTCACAATCTGGTCATCGATCACCCAAACGGCTATAGTTCGCTGTACGGGCATTTACTGGAAAAGCCTGATCTGACCCCTGGCCAGGAAGTCACGCAGGGAGAGGTGATCGCGCTTAGCGGCGACTCGTTTGGCACGTGCCATTCCGCGCCCCATTTGCATCTGGAAATTCGCGACAACTTCCATTGGCGGGCGTTCAACCCGGTGCCGCTGATTAAAGCCGATTGGGATAACCTGGCGCTCGTCGGCAGTTTTAGCAACGGCTTTCAACGCGATTTGCTCGAACCGCGCCGCTGGCAGACGATTAAAGACCAACCGACCATCACCTTTGGCGGCGAACTGCTCAACGAGTACAGCTTAACCTGGCCCCCGGAAACCGGAGGCCGTTAGTGCGAGCGGGTCATTTGAGCCGCCTGATAGTGCTGCTGGTCGGGTTCCTGGCGACCGCCTGCGGTTCAGCCACCCAGCCGGCAACACCCACCGCCGTTCAACCCGCCGAGTCGTTTATCACCCTGGCCGCGACCGTGGTGGCCATCGCCGCCCAGCCGACCTCGACTGACACGCCGCTGCCCGCACCAACAGCAACCCCCACCACCGCGCCGACGGACACCCCTACCCCACCACCGGCCACCCCGGAGCTGCGCCAGCTTACTGAGGGTGGCTGCTGCGTCCAGCCCTTTTTCTCGCCCGACGGCCAGCAGGTATTGTTCATCGACAAACCCGATCCCGCAGCGCCGGCCGGCATCTATGGCGTTGAGGTGAGCAACCCCCCAGCCGCGCCCGTGTTGGTTGATGAGGTCATCGGCTTCCGCAGCCCTGACCGGACGACCGTGGCCACCATGGACGGCGATTTGGCTCGCTTTGTCAATGAGGCCACCGGCGAAAGTTGGGCGGTCGATACCGGCGGGAACTGGCCGCGTTACTCGCTCGACGGCCAACAGATTATGTGGGAAGCGCGAGATCAGGAAGGACCCTACGATCTGCGCCAGACCGACATTTGGCTGGCCGATCTGCGCGGCGACAATCCTCGGCTGGTGACCACCGTCACCGGCGGCGGATCGGTGGGCTGGCTGCCTGACAGCCGGCGCATTGGGCTGGTCACGCGTGAAGTTCAGGGGGAAGAGGCCCAAACGCTGTCCATCCTCGATGTGACGACCGGCCAGCAAACGAAACTGGTTCGTGACA
Organism: Anaerolineales bacterium; assembly: GCA_020634935.1. GTDB lineage: Bacteria > Chloroflexota > Anaerolineae > 4572-78 > J111 > JAGRBY01. The sequence continues at coordinate 15,419 of JACKAT010000006.1, read as the reverse complement.
AACGGATTCGCGGTATCGAAATTTCACCAGGTGGTAGTTGGATTGTGTACTTCGTGACCTTCTCCGATACATCGGGCAACAGCGGCATCTGGGTGGCCAACCCGGAGGGAACCGTGGTCCAAAAGTTGAACGTCCCCGCTTTTGGCGCGTATCACTGGCGCAACGATACTTCGTTGATTTTCATCCCAATGCGCGAATCGGCTGAAACGAGCATGCAGTTGTGGCAGGTCGATGTCGTGGCCAACGAAAGCCGCCCCCTAACTGACCCCAACAGCCAGGTCTTCTCCATTTCCAACGGCGACTGGACGGTAGCGCCGGACGGAAACAGCGTTATCTTCGTCAACAGCGCCGATCAAAACATCTGGCTGATAGCGTTGGACAACCCATAACCCTAAGGGGAAGCCAATATTTGACTTTAGGGCAATAAAATAAAGTACCTTAGCCTCTACTCAACGCCTCATTTTTGCGGTACACTAGTCATGTCGTCACGGTTAATGTTGCACCTGGCGTGCTGGACATAAATTCAATATATGCATACAATAGTAAAATTCGTAAATTTCGAGCCATTTGTATTGTGTCAGGCCAATGACCGAGTCCGTTGTTCTTGTTGTTAATGACCTAATGTTTCTCCCCAGATTAGAAGATAATTTGCGCTATTTGGGCTACCAACCGATTACCGCGACAGACGAAACCCAACTCACGCTGGCTTTGTTCAAATCGCCGGTGCTGGTGATTATCGACCTGTTTAGCCGGAGTGGGGATTGGAGCAGCCTGATCAAGCTGATCAAAAAATCTAAGGCCGGGCCAGTGCCAATTTTAGGCTTCGGTCCTCATATCGATTTGGCCCTACGCGACGCCGCACTGGCCGCCGGCTGCGAGGCGGTGGTGGGTCGGGGGGCTATCGTTAGTAATCTGGCTCATCTCGTTGACAAGCACAAATGGACAATCGATGATCGACGCTGCCACGAGGACGCCCCGCCCCGATTGGTCAAAGGAATTGCTCTCTTTAACCAAGGGGATTACTATGAATGTCATGAGATCATCGAGCACGCCTGGAATGATGAACCCGCGCCGGTGCGGATTATGTTTCAAGGCATTCTGCAAATCGGCGTGGCTTGTTACCATATCAACCATAAAAATTGGCGTGGCGCGATGAAATTGTTGGAGCGAGGGATACCCAAGCTACAACGGTTTGCTCCCGCATGTATGCGCATTAATCTGGCGAAACTGCTGACCGACTCAGAAGCGATTCGCGCCGAACTCATACGTCTCGGACCGGACTGGCGGGGGGAATTTAATCAACGCCTACTGCCAACCATTCAATTTACATCACCATCTTAAATTACTGACTTGATAGAGAAGCCCTATGAAAACCGTGGTCGTTATCCCAACTTATAATGAAGCTAACAATATCTCGGCCATTACAGCCGAACTGCTCACCCTGAATGTGGACGATTTGCATGTATTAGTCGTTGATGACGCCTCGCCCGATAATACGGGCCAAATTGTCGAACAACTGGCGGAAAGGTGCTATCCCGGCCGGCTGCACGTGATCCATCGCCAAGGCAAACAAGGCTTAGGCACCGCTTATATTGCTGGTTTTAGCTGGGCCTTGGACAACGGGGCCAAATATATCGTTCAAATGGACGCCGATTTCTCCCACTCGCCCCATTATATCCCGCAAATGCTGGCTAAAATTGCCGATTGTGATGTGGTGATCGGTTCGCGTTACATTGATGGTGGTCAGTTGGACGAGCGCTGGAGTTGGTGGCGCTGGTTTTTGAGTTGGTGGGCTAATTCCATCTGGACGCGCGGTATCTTGGGCGTCGAAACCAAAGATGCGACCGCCGGCTTTAAGTGCTGGAAACGCAGCGCTCTGGAGCGCATCGGGCTGGAGCGCATCAACTCTAACGGCTATGTCTTTCAAGTGGAAATGGCCTTTGTGTCGGAAAAACTCAACCTCCGTATTGTGGAAATTCCGATTTATTTTGAAGATCGGCGCATCGGCAAAAGCAAAATGTCGGTCCCGGTCAAAATAGAGGCGGCCCTGCGCGTGTTTGAAATTCGATGGCGGCACCGCAAAGTCCAACCCATCCCGCTGCCGCGATCGGCTGAAATTTAGGAGTTCGCGCTTGTCTCGAGCCATCAACCGGTCTGATGTTCTCGCCGGGCTTATCTTGCTGCTCCTGCCGCTGCTCCTCTTCTGGCCGGTTACGTTAGGGCCAGACACCCTTCTTCCCGTTGATAACCTGTTTGCCTACGAACCCTGGCTGTCCTACCGGGACGCGTTAGGCGTTGGGCTTCCCCAAAATCAGCTCCTGTCCGACCTGATCTTAGAAAATTACGCCTGGAAAACATTCATCCGCGAGTCGATCGCCGCCGGCCAAATTCCCCTGTGGAATCCCTACATCCTGGCGGGCCATCCATTTTTGGCCAACGGGCAGCACTCGGCGCTGTATCCTTTTACACTGCTCTTCTACTTTCTCCCACTGAGCAAAGCCTACGGCTGGTTCACCGTTAGCCAGCTCTGGCTGGCCGGCTTGAATATGTATATTTTCCTGCGGGTGCTGCGCGCTAATCGTGTTGGGGCACTGATAGCCGGCCTAACGTTTGCGCTCAGCACGTTCTTCATTGTCAGCGTCGTTTTCACCATGATCGTGGCCGGCGCGGTCTGGCTGCCGCTGTTGTTGGCTATTATCGAAATCATCATCCGTAAACAAGAAGAAAAGGGCTTGACCGGCTACTCGCCGATCCCCTACATCGTCGCGGGAGCGCTGGTGCTGGGCCTACAAACTCTGGCCGGCCACGTCGAGATCACCTACTACACGCTGCTGGTCGGCGGTTTTTACGCGGCTTGCCGGCTGGTTATGTTGTGGCGAAAGCAGGCCACCCCGCGCTACGCGCTAATTTTGGGGGGCTGGCTGCTGGCGATGATCGGGCTGGGCATCGGCTTGGGCGCGGTGCAACTGGCGCCGATGTACGAGGTCGTTACCCAGAACTTCCGGGATAATTCGGTTTCACTGGCCCAAGTGCGGGGATGGGCTTTACCGCTACGCCGCATTATCTCTTTCGTCATCCCTGATTTTTTCGGCAGTCCGGCCCACCACGGTTATTTCGATGTGGTGACGCGACAGTGGCAGCCGCTCGGCCTCAATGCTAATGGCGAGATCAACCCCCTGTGCCCTAACTGCACCACTTGGGATACCAAAACAGCGGTCGAAGCCGGCGCTTACGTCGGAATTTTGCCCCTGGTGTTAGCCGGACTGGCCGTGTTGCAGGCCGCTAAAGCCTGGCTCGATGATCGACCCTCAGAGAAGGTCGCCACCGGCTCGCCGGCCGCCGGACCAACTTGCCATAGTGTTTTTATCTTTGCGACGCTGGCGGTTCTCTCGCTGCTGTTTGCCTTTGGGACGCCGCTGTACGCGATCCTCTTCTACGGCCTGCCCGGCTGGAATCAACTGCACTCGCCTTTTCGCTGGATCTTTCCGTTTACGCTGAGCATTGCGGTGCTGGCGGGGCTGGGGGTAACGTATTTGGATGCGACGGTGAGCGCCAAATGGAAGGCTAAGGCTGAGGCTAAGGCTGAGACAAAGAGTTATGTACTGGCGCAGCCGTCGTTTTTGGGATCGGTGGTTTATTTTTTGGGCTGGGGGCTGTTTTGGAGTGGATTGATTGGGCTGGTCGTTATGCTGGTTGCCTTGGTGATACCGGAGCCGTTTATTCAGGCAGCTTCTTTTGTTTTTGACCGGTCAGGATTGGCTCAAAATGCGTTTGCCGACGGCCGTCAATTTTTCGGCTATCAATGGCCGAACTTCTTTAAATTCTGCCTGATGGTGATGGCTGCCGGAGCGGTGGTACGGATCACGCGCTGCCCTATTTTTGTATCGAATCGGCTCAGCCTGCAACCGCGTGAGTCGAACCGGCTACCCGCCTGGCAGCCGCTGGCCGTGATTATCGTGGCCGTTGATCTCTTAGTCGCGGGCGCAGGTTTTAATCCGGCCGTTGATCCCGCCCTGCTCGATTTCAAACCGGCGGTCGTCCAATGGCTGGAAAATCAACAGGTTGACGACCCTTTCTTCCGGCTCAGCAGCTTCGATACGCCAGCCGGTCCCGGCAACAAACTATTTCAAGCCAATGCCGGCATGACCAGCCATCTGTTTGATATACGTGGCTACGACAGCATCATCCCCGGTCAGTACGCTCGATTTATGCAGCTTATTCAAGAAAACGGCGATTTGCTATTCAACCGGATCGGGCCGATCTATTACGACGGTTATGCCGCGCTCGATTCGGCGCTGTTGGATTTACTGGGCGTTCGTTATATTCTAACGACGGTGGACATTAACAACCCCAACTATGAGCTAGTTTATGACCAGGAAATTCGCGTCTACGAAAATACCGATGCCCTGCCCCGAGCCTTCGTCGTTCACGAAGAAATGCCTATCGGGGATGATTTGGATTTTGCCCTGCGCAGTCTCAATCCACGCCAGCAAATCATCCTCGATGGGGAAACCAACGATTTAGGTCGGGATCTAGTTCCCGAAGACACTGCCGTGGCGATTCCGACCGCTTCAAGTGTGGAAATAAGCGATTATACACCAAACGAAGTTCAACTAACGGTTCGGGTGAACCAGCCCGGCTGGCTGGTGCTGGCCGACACCTATTTTCCCGGCTGGCGGGCCTATGCCCAGCTGGAGCCAACCACCGACCGCCAACCGCCGACCGCCGAGTTATCGACTTCCCATCTCTCAATCTCCCCATCTCCTGATCGCCAATCGCCTCCTTCCGAAATCGAGTTAACCATTCACCGCGCCAACGGCAATTTTCGAGCGGTCTATCTTCAACCGGGTGAGTGGCAAGTACGGTTTCGATACAGCCCGCGCAGTTTCCAACTGGGGGCCTATGGTTCCTTTCTGACGGCAGCGCTGCTGGTTTTTCTGGTCGGCTATTGGGCCTGGGGCCGGCTGTATCGAGAGAGTGAACACGACTCGCCGATCAAACGGGTGGCTAAAAACAGCCTGGTGCCGATGGTCATGGCGCTATCCAACCGGATTATTGATCTGGCTTTCGCTTTGTTGATGCTGCGCATTTTGCAGCCGGAGGGAGCGGGGCAGTTCGCCTTTGCGGTGGCTTTTATTGGCATGGTGGAAATCATCACCCGCTTTGGACTGGGTACCCTGGTCACCCGCGATGTAGCCGCCGACAGAAATCAGCGCAATCGCTACCTAACTAACGCCTCAATCCTACGCCTCTACTTGTGGCTGGCGGCCATTCCGGTTATGGCTGTCATTCTGGCCATGTACGTTGTTTGGGGCGATACCACCGTTGAAGTGCTGGTGACTATCGCCATTTTTGCCGTTGGCACGTTCTTCAGCAATCTATCCGATGGGCTGACCGCCCTCTTTTATGCCCACGAGAAGGCTGAATATCCGGCCGGCGTGTCGGCCATCACTACGTTTGTCCGGGTTACAGTGGGGGCTTTGGTCCTGCTGCTGGGGTGGGGCATCATCGGCCTGGCCGGAGCCTCGCTGGTGGCTAATTTAAGCTCGTTTGCCGTTTTAGCCTACATCATGGTCACGCGGATTTACCGGCCCCATTTCGAGGCCGATCCGGTCTTACAGCGGGAGATGATGGGCGAAAGCTTCCCGCTAATGATCAACCATCTGCTGTCAACCATCTTCTTTCGCATCGATGTGTTTATCCTTAAGCCGGTTTGGGGCAGCGCTCAGGTGGGGTATTACAGCGCGGCCTATAAATATATCGACGGCATCAACGTGGTGCCTCAATATTTCACCCTGGCTATCTTTCCACTGATGAGCCGCTTCGCCGCCGACTCGCGCGAGTCGCTGGTGCGGGCGTACATTTTGAGCCTGCGATTGCTGCTGCTGCTGGCCATCCCGATTGCGGTCGGCACGCCGTTTGTAGCGAAGGAGTTGATTCTATTCTTAGCCGGCGAGAGCTTTGTACCTGACTCGGTCATTGTGCTGCAACTCCTGATCTGGTTTTTGCCGTTCAGCTTTATTAATCAAGTTACGCAATATGTTTTGATTGCAATTAACCAACAACGGCAGCTTACTCGAGCCTTTATCATTGGGGTCCTGTTCAATACCGTCACCAATTTGATCTTTATTCCGCTCTACGGCTATCGAGCGGCAGCGATTACGACCATTTTATCGGAGTGGTCCCTGTTGATCCCTTTTTATATGATGGTACGCCAAAACCTGTGTGTGGTACCTTGGTTCGATATCGTTTGGCGGCCGGCCGCAGCCGGGCTGGTCATGGGGTTGGCCCTGTGGCTGGTCGGCGATATCAGTTTTTTAGCCACATTAGCTCTTGGCAGTGTAATGTATCTGGCCGCGCTGGCAGCTTTAGGCGGGTTGGCTCAACAAGATATGGCGGCCTTGTGGCGGGCCGTACCGCTGGACAAATTAACCATCAGGCCTAGAGTAAAGCATCGCTGAGTTTAAAATTTGCATTTATCAATATTTCAATCTACAGTTATCGTAATACCGCTTCACCTGCTGTCCTCATTACCGCCATCTCACATCTCATCATCGATCCCACTTATTTAGATATCTATACTGCTTTCTCAATTAAGCGGAGTTTCCTGGCAACTGCTTGACCGATAATTGCCAGTCTAGCCCTCTATCCTGAATTATTGAGATACGTACAAACGCAACTTAAAAAGATAGGCCAGAGTCAGAACAAATGGGGTTAGAAGATCGAATCCGACTTCCCAACCTTAATTTAATTCACCGTCGTTCGCGATTGTTAAACTTACTAGCTGAGTTTATCAAAAAAGGACAGCGTTTGATCACTATCTACGCGCCCGGTGGCTACGGGAAATCGATCCTCCTGGCCGATTTTGCTCAAACAACGGACCTTCCTATCTGCTGGTGCTCCTTAGAGCCGGCGGACCGAGATCCGACCTCCTTCCTGACCCTGCTGGCCTACAGCATCACCGATCGTTTCCATGAAATAGAACCCAATAGCTTGCTCAATCTGGTTAAGCGCGGCGACACGCAAAGTAGTATTCGCCGTATTGCCGAACTATTGCGCAGCGTTGATTCGCATATCATCATCATCGATGATTATCACAAAGCAGTTAGCGCTGGCATGACGCTGGCTCTTAACCGGCTGCTTAAACAACTGCCCGAAACCAGCACGATCATCGTAGCCGCTCGGGGCGATATGACACTCGATACAGGCCAAATCATCGATCTGCTCATCAGCGAGCGGGCGACCGGTCTATCTGAAGAAGAGTTAAAATTTACCGGCGAAGAGATCCAATTGGTTATGCGCAAACGCTTTGGCCGCCGCATCAGCGACGAAGACGCCGAAGAAATTGCCCAGGCCACTGACGGTAACGTGGCGCAGGTGCTGCTAACCGGTCATATGATGCATGCTAACCGGCTTATTGGTCATCTCAAACAGCGGTTGGGTGATGATCGCCAGATGATCTACGACTATCTGGCTCAGGAAGTCTTTGGCAAACAGTCGCCAATACTGCAAAAATTTATGCTCTATTCGGCCATTCTGCCAGATATGACCCCCGAGTTGTGTAATGCCCTGCTGGAAACTGACCAGGCCCAGGCTTATCTGGAAGAATTAATCCGCAAAGATTTGTTTATCTCGCAAATTGGTATTGGCTATAAATATCACGATCTCTTTGCCGAATTTTTACGCACCAAATTGGCCGAAGATGAGGCGCTTCATCGCCAGGTGTCGATGAAAGCGGCTCAGATATTGGCTGAACAGGCTCGATATGATGAGGCGATTTTTCTCTATGTTTCGGTTCAAGCGTGGGATGAAGCCACGGTAATTCTTGAAATACAGGGAAGTCGTTTCTATGATACGGGTCGAGCGTTGACGCTCAATACTTGGCTATCCCAGATACCCGCCGAAAAGTTAAACCAACATCCTCGGCTTCTTTTGCTGCGTGGACAAATTCTTAGTATTGATTTGGGCGATCCTGATCAGGCGATATCGCTGTTCAAACTGGCCGAGCAGCGATTTGAAACCCAAAGTGATACAATTGGTGCAGCCGAAGCCCAAGTCTGGCAGTCGGTGGGATTGCGTAGAAAGGGGCAAATGGCCCAAGCCATTGAGTTAGCGAACCGGGGGGTAGCTCAGCTTGAAGCCTTAGAGGCTGATGAACATATTTTGGCGCTGGCCATCAGAAATCGGGGACTGGTATACAATTATCTCGGTGAGCTAGGCGCTGCTTTATCTGATTTGCGGCGTGTTTTTAAGCTCTATGAGGCTTGGGGGAATACCTACGAAATCGGCTTGTGTCATCACGACATAGGGCATTGCTTAGATCGCGATGGAAACATCAACGGCGCTATTTATCATTTCAAGCAAGCTATTCGCGTTTGGGAAGCTTTAGGAAATGGGAGTGACCTCTCTAACACCCTGAATAGTTTAGGGGTTTGTTTGTATACCACTGGCCAGTATGATGAAGCGCTTGAGTATCTGAACCACAGTTTGGATATTGCTCTTCAGATTGGCGCCAGCCGACGAGCCGCCTTTGCCCAGGCCAGTGTGGGCGATATCCTGCTAGAGCAGCAGAATTATGAGAAAGCGATGCAAGCATTCCGGGTTGCCATCGAGTATGCTCAAAATGCTGGCGTACAGTCATTAGAAGTTTACATTCTCATTAGATTGGGAGAATGCTATTATCAGCAAGGTGAATTTGTCCAGGCCTTGCAATTGGCTCTCCAAGTTAAGGAAGTGACCACCGAAACCCGTCTTATCCTCGAAAAAGGGCTAGCGACAACTTTACAAGCTAAAATCTATATGTATCGGGCCGAGTACGAAACCAGCTTTACATTATTTGCGGAAGCGTACACTTATTTTGCCCAAAGCAGTCTTCTCGAACAGACAAAGGTCAGCCTATGGTGGTCTTATGCCTTATTACTCGATTTAAGAGTATCGTCGGCCCAAAAACAGTTGCAAGAAAGCCTTAAGTTGGCCATGAGACTGGGCGGGGCAGCGCCCGGTTTGGGGTTAATTATTTCTGAAGTCCGGCCGCTCTTGCGGCATGCGCTTTACCAACCCGATACATCCGTTGAATTCAAAGATCATATTCAGTTACTCCTACGGCAGGACAAAAATGAACAGGCCAATTCTTCTCTTAACCTTGGCTGGCAAGCTTTTTTATTTGGCCCTCCTACAATACTTGTAGAAGATACCCACCGGTCCTTTAGCCAAAGAGGGCGCTCGCGTAAGATGCCGGAATTTTTAGCATACTTAATATTGGAAGGTCGCGATGGTGGCTGCCGTTGGAGCGAGGTCACTACGGCATTGTGGCCCGATTTAGAACCATCTAAAGCCTCGTCAACCTTCCATCAAACCCTTAGACGAGTAAGGGAAACTGTTCTGGGCGTTCCTGATTACATTATCGTCAAAGACGACTACTATCAGGTTAATCCTCAATATTTAGATTGGTGTGATGCGGCAGCCTTTGAAACCTTACTAGAGCGGATATCTCAGGCACCCCCTGATAAGGCTTTACCCCTTCAAAAAGAACTGGTCGCGCTCTACCGGGGTAATTTTTTAGCCGGGTTTGAATTAGGCGAGTGGGGCATGGAATACCAAGCCTGGTTTGAAGCTAACTTTTTGCGAGTCGTTAAGTTGGCGAGTGAACAATTACTCACCCAAAATTCACCCCAAGAGGCCCTGACTTTGATTAATAAGGGGTTAATAAATGATTATTTTAGAGAGGATCTGCATCGGGCCGCCTTCAAGGCGTATGTTCAGCTGGGTTTGCATGACCATCTACAAAAGCACTACGCCAAATTATGTGCGATTTTAAAACAAGAATTCAATGCACCTCCTGACCCGGTGACGGTCAGGTTATATGAGCAAGTCATAACTGACCGGCAGGTGCAGCTTGTAAACTAAATTAGCCGGCTATCAAGCTTTTTAAGGCCCTCCAGGGAGTATTATACTTTTTGGGGGGCTTTTTTTTCGCATAGTATTACTGAGAGATGTCAGAGCCTTTCTGATAAATTACTGATAAGATAAAAAACATTACAGTAATTTATAAAAAAAGGAGATGTTTCAATGTTTTTAAGAATTAAACTTATGGCTGCTGACTTAATGAACGATCAAAAAGCTCGAGCTATTGCTATTCTAGGTCTTATGATACTGGCTGCATTAGCTGGCGGCGCCCCTCACGACTCTGCCGGATAATTATTTCCCTTGATCTATTTCCTCATTAGTGAGAAACAGGAGTTACGCTTATGAGTATAATCCAGAATCGACCTGCAATCTCTGATATCCTGATCAGAGCTAGTGCCAACTCCGCTTTTAGAACCAAGCTGTTAACTAACCCGACCGAAGCTCTTATCGAGCTAAATCTATCGCCGGAAGATACAGAGATACTAACTGCTATTAACGCGCATACGCTTAAAGAGTATGCGCGTCAAATCAAAAGTAGATTAATCCTTAACTATCCGGGATGAAAGAGTCAATTGTTGATAATTAACTCTTTCATCCCCCGAATTAAGAGCAAGTATCATGCCATCACCGAATCGTAACTATATTTTTACCAACAAGTTGGGAAAAATGAATCTGAATGAGCGCAAAGTTATACTTGAATTAAGTGAGCATGACGCTACCCTGCTGTTGATTTTAATTCAAAACGAACTCAACGAAACCGATGAAACCTGGCATAATTACTGGAAACGGTTGGCTCACCAGGTTAGACATAGTATCGAACGAACCGGCTTTCAATCTCGAAGAAATCTAGACAGAAGCAGCAGAGACTCCGAGCATTAAAGGCTCACTCTCAATTCAGGAGATTGGGGACTAGAGATTAGCCTTAGTAGAACCCTTTCTAACCTCTAATCTCTAATCTCCTGGCGAGCCCCTTATTAAGACCCAAGTCATCCAATCTAGCCTATATATTCCCAACTTCTAATATTAAGAGAGGTTTTATCATGATTTTAATCTACCTTATTATTTCACTGAGTTGTTTAGCCTGGCTGTTACGGCGCGACTTAAGCGCGATTGGTCAGATTACGTTTCGGGGTGGTTGGAAATTGGGGTTGGCTATCTTAGGGTTGTTTATGCTCCAAGCCCTACTGGTGACTTATGCGCCAGGTCAAACGATGTTTCAAATGATGGTCGTAGTTGGTTCGCAAACTTTATTAGCGTTCCTTATTATTCTCAATCGTCACCTGTCAGGCGCAAAATTGTTTGCATTAGGTATTGCCTTAAATACGATGGTGATGATAGCTAACGGCGGCTGGATGCCCATCACGCCGGAAACTTATCAAACTCTTAGCTCTGAGCACACGGTTGAACTACAAGGCCGTGCGCCGGCCAGTAAAGGGATTATGCTCTCTCAACATGAAACCAATTTATGGTTTTTGTCCGATATTATTCCGGTTGATTTTCTGGGCCACAACAGCGCTATGAGCATTGGCGATGTGTTAATCCTCGCCGGTATAGCCCAATTTTTACTCCTGGCCGCCCCCCAAGGTCGGCCTTTGTATACCGGTCGAGCCTCCCAGGTTAACACATCGCCATAAATTTTTCTCCACTTTATCCCATCATACGTAGGTAGTTTATACGAGGCCGATTGGCCTCGTTTTTATTTTGTTAAAAACGCCAGCAGAATCCCCGAACTTTCTACGCTTCACAGAAATTTCCTTAAGTTCTATACTAACCTCAAATGTTAAATAACCAATTCTAGCAACCAGGAGAAAATAAGTGAGGCTCATTTTCAAACATTCAAACAAGATTATCTTTCTAGTTACTGTGGTTATGTGGTTAATCCCCCCCCTTGCTTTAGCTCAAACAGGTACAAATGTTTATCTTCAGCCAGATGAAACCCCGGAGGGGCTGCTTAAGGTAGATATTGTCGCCGAAAATGTCGCTGATTTGTATGGAGCAGAGGTAAAACTGAAGTATGATCCCGGCACTTTAGCTATACAGGATGCCGACCCGGATCGCGATGGTTTGCAGATTGCTGAGGGTGATTTTTTACCCGCCGATCAAGGATTTGTTGTGGCGAATCAGGTTGATGAGCGAGCAGGCACGATCACCTATGCTCTAACATTACTTAACCCGGCGCCGCCGGTGAATGGAACCGGGCCGATTGCCACTATAACTTTTGAACGTTTACAGGACAGCCCATCGACCATAGAGATCGAAAAGGCTAAACTGGTGGCTTCTACCTTACAGTCCATTCCCAATCAGACGGCTTCCTTAGAAATCGGCAGCCAAACCCCAATAGAAACAACGTCGATGGCCAGCAGCTCATCTCTGTCACCGGATTCTGATGAAACGGCTCCGATCATCAATATTACTCGCTGGCTGGCCGTGAGCGGCATCATTGTCTTGATCGTCATCGGTTTGGGGCTGTTATTCCTGTTAGGTTCGGTTGTCATTTTTGGTAAACGACCGACCAAACCCAGACAACTTCCATCGATCGGCAAACCGGGTCCTCATATTTGGCTTCGTCCCGTACCTAACATCCGTATCCAGCGCCCTCGCTTAAGTTCATCGCGCCGCGCTATCCAAACCAGACTCCATAACAAATAACCTTTCGTCATCTCCGCTGTCCGACAATGGCCCCTTGCAGCGAATGTTGCAAGGGGCTTTTTATAAATCCCTTCCGTAAAACACATAATCGGGCTCTTAATGGGTCGGCCACGGCCTCAAGTAAACGTTCCAGGCAATCGGAGCTATTTGCTACGCGCAAAAGGGTTAAATAGGCGGCTCTATCCTGCCGGCGGGGATCGATTAGCGCCATAGCCATAGCGACAGGCTTCTCAAAATTATAGCCCCATGTTAAGAGCTGCGGGTCTTTGATACGGGGATAACGGGCTAGGGCTTCAATATAAAGTGGGAATGGCTTTAAGCGAGCCAAATGAGGGGTACGGTTGGGATTTAGGCACTGCTTTAATAAGGGGTAGTACGGGAGAACCCAAAACGGGTCATTTTTGTAAAACCGCCACCAATGGGCGACGAATCGTTGTCGATCCCACCAGTTAGCGACAATTTGAGTATAGAAATTATAATAGGTCGGTTCCAATGGTGAACACCAACCCGCCTAGCTTACATTAAGTCGGCAAAGTAGGAGCGGGCAGCCAGGTCCAGCAGTTCGGTATTCATCAAGGGTTGTTTGCCACGGTAAGAGGCAAAATCGAGCAGTTGATCGAGCAAATCCCGGGGATGGCACGCCTTTAAAGGACGCCCGGCACTAAAATAATATTCGCGCAGCAGATAAATAAACGCCTTTTTATCAAACTTAATGCCTTTTTCACGGCAGGCGGCCACAAAAATACGGTAGTACTGCTGCTCGTTGGGGTTGTCGATATTCATTTTGTGGCGAATACGCCGCAAAAAAGCCTCGTCAACCAGCGACTCTGGATTGAGATTAGTGGAGAAGACGATCAATGTTTCAAAAGGAATGGCGAACTTTTTACCGGTTTGGAACGTCAAGAAATCGATCCGCTCTTCTAACGGCACAATCCAACGATTGAGCAGTTCTTGTGGCCCCATTTGCTGGCGACCAAAATCATCAATGAGCAGCAGGCCGTTATTAGCTTTCAACTGCAACGGCGCTTCATAGAAACGGTTGGTTTCGCTCCAGGAGAGATCAAGGTCTTGCAGCGTCAATTCACCGCCGGAGATCACCACCGGGGAGCTGCATCGCACCCAACGCTTGTCCAACCCACTGGCCTCAAACAACTGCGAGGCTTCATCTTCCATCAGCGGATGTACCTCGGCATCATGGACTTTGATGACTTGCCCATCCTCATAAATGGCATGCGGCACCATGATATTGTCGGGCAGCAGCTTCCGCGTAATCGCCTTAGCAATACTGGTTTTACCGTTGCCGGGGGGGCCGTAAAGAAAAACCGATTTGAAAGAATTTACAGCCGGGCCAATGCGGTCGATAATGTCATTCGATAAAACTAACCCTTCAAGCGCCGTGTGAACTTGCTCTTGCTTGACTTTAGGGCGATTCTGGGCTTGAAGTTTGCTTACCTGGACGTATTGTTTTAACGTTACCGGGCAAGGGCCCACATAGCGGTTTCGATCAAGTAATTCTCTGGCCCGCAGACTGCCTTTTTCGGTAATAGCATATTGAAATGAGGTCCGACTTAAATCTTTACTGCCGGTCACTTGCACCAAATGCTGCGTTTTTAATTCTTGCAAAACAGGGTCAATTACGCCTGAAAAGTTAAGACGAGTGGCCTGAGCGACCTGCCAGGCTTTCATTACACCGTTGAAATAAATGATTTTGAGTGCCAGATTAGCGATAAATTCTTCCGGAATGCCGGTTGCTTCAACCGTACGTGGTTCTTCCAAAACATTTAAAAGGGGACGACTAAACGCCTCGACTGGAAAACCTGGCGAGTAATTCTTACCTTTATTATTATTATTATTGTTCCGGGGTAACCGCATTTCCTGTAATCTAACAGGATGAACATCATACATGATGATAATCCTTTACGTCCTGCTATAAGGCGAGTCTTAAACCGCCTGGTTAAGTAGCCGCATATAATGTACTATAAAAGAAATTCTTCAATAAAAATTGACAGTTAAATGTCAAAAAAATGACAACCAGCCTCCTTTTTTGTTCCCAACAAATTAAGAGGTGACGTAAAAACCCTTAAAAATTCCTATAAGGCTCAATAGTCATTCTTAGTATTTAGGATCATTTTAACAACACAACGACCGCCTTAAAATGATACCCCAAACCAATTAGAGATTTATCTAAAAAGTATAAGAATTTAGTAAGGATTTTTAAAAGAATTATCTTACAGCAACTTCTAATATATCATATCCCGAATGTTTACACAACAACAGTTAGAAGCTTTGTACCCACCATTCTTCTTACTTATAGCAAATTTGTGCTACAATACCGTTATGAACTTGTTCGATCATGCCCGTGAGCAGCAAATTGAAAAGGAAGCCCCGCTGGCGGCTCGCATGCGGCCGCGCACATTAGACGAATTTATTGGCCAGGAGCATATTGTGGGGCCAGGCCGTCTTTTACGGCGAGCCATTCAGGCCGACCAATTATCATCACTTATTTTCTATGGCCCGCCGGGAACGGGTAAAACTACCCTGGCTCGAATTATCGCCAACACCACCAACGCTAATTTTATCGCGCTTAATGCCGTCCTCAGCGGCGTTAAAGACATCCGAGAGGCCATTGCCGCTGCCAAAGAGCAGCGCGGCTTTTATGGCAAGAAAACAATTTTGTTTATTGATGAGGTCCACCGCTTTAACAAGGCTCAACAGGATGCCCTGCTGCCTCATGTGGAAAATGGAACGGTCATTTTAATCGGGGCCACTACTGAAAATCCCTATTTCGAAGTCAACAAGGCGCTGGTTTCTCGATCACGCGTGTTTCAACTACGCAGCCTAAATGAGAACGATTTGCGCGGCAT
>JACKAT010000059.1 GCA_020634935.1 Anaerolineales bacterium | reverse complement strand
AACCCACCATCTTACCCGCTCCAGCCAAAGATTATTGGAAGCGCTTAGGAATGAGGATTAAGGAGGAGATAGGGAGATAAGGAGATAAGGAGATTGGCCTCAGAAATCTCCTAATCTCCTTATCTCCAATCTCCTGCCAGATGGCGTAAGTTATTTCATTCACGTTCCCTAACAGAAAGTGAGTAGTGCCCATGACCTCAGCCGAAATATTACTCGCCGTCGATATTGGCGGCACCTTTACCGATATTGTCGCGCTCGATACCGCCACCCAAAACGTCGCGGTGGAAAAGGTGCTAACCACCTATCCTGACCCGGCCGTGGCGGTGTTGGACGGTATTCGGGCGCTAATTACTCGCACGGGCATCGCCGCCGAGGCTATCGCTTATGTAGTGCATGGTACCACCCTGATCACCAATACGCTCATCGAACGAAAGGGGGCTACGACCGCACTGCTGACTACGGCCGGCTTTCGCGACGCCCTGGAAATCGGCAACGAAGGGCGCTACGATATGTACGATTTGGCGCTGGTCAAGCCGATTCCGCTGGTCGAACGCCGGCTGCGCTTCGATGTCCCGGAACGTATCACCGCCGATGGCCGTATCCGGCAAAAATTAGATGCAGCGGCTCTGCTTGATCTGTGCCGGCAGTTACAAGCGGAAAATATTGCGGCGGTCGCCATCTGTTTTCTCCACGCCTTTACCAATCCCGCCCATGAAATCGAAGCGCTGGAAATTGTGCGTGAAATGCTGCCCAATACCGCCATTTCCGTCTCCCATCAGGTCGCGCCCGGTATGCGCGAGTATCCGCGCACCTCAACCACCGTCGCCAACGCCTATGTGCAGCCTATCACCGAACAATATATGGCGCGGGTGCAGCAAGGGTTAAATGCATCCGGCGTCAACGCGCCGTTGAACATTATGCTCTCCAGCGGCGGCACGACTACGGTTGAAGCCGCCAGCGCCTTTCCCATTCGGCTGGTCGAAAGCGGCCCTTCCGGCGGGGCGTTGGCCGGGGTTTACTGGGGTGCGCGGGTGGGCCAGCCTGATATTCTGGCCTTTGATATGGGCGGGACCACCGCCAAAGCGGTCTTGACCAAACATGGCCAACTGACCATCACCAATCAATCTGAAGTGGCCCATGTTCACCGTTTTAAACGCGGCAGCGGTTTGCCGCTGATGGTGCCGATGATTGAACTCATTGAGATTGGCGCGGGCGGTGGCAGCATCGCTCGCCTGAATAATTTGGGTTTACCGGCGGTTGGCCCGGACAGCGCCGGCTCAACGCCGGGGCCGGCGGCGTATGGCCGGGGCGGCGGCCAGCCGACCGTCACCGACGCCGATCTACTCATCGGCTACCTCAATCCCGATTATTTTGCCGACGGTACAATCCGGCTCGATGTCGAGGCCGCCCGCACCGCCTACGAACCCCTGGCCGCTTCATTAAATTTATCTGTTGCTCGATTGGCTTGGGGGGTGCATCAACTGGTGAATGAAAATATGGCGGCAGCGGCCCGAGTTCACGCCGCCGAACGGGGTTTGGAAATACGGCGCTACAGTATGGTGGCGACGGGTGGCGCGGGGCCGGTGCACGCCTGCGGCGTCGCCGAAAAGCTGGGCGTGCAGCAGGTGATTATTCCGCCGCTGGCCGGCGTCGGCTCGGCCTTCGGGTTTATGACCGCGCCGATTTCGTTTGATTTCACCCGCAGCTATGTTTCCCGGCTGGACTCGCTGAACTTGGCCGAACTCAATACCATTCTGGACGATTTAGAACGTGAAGGGCGGGCCATCGTCGAGGCGGCCGGCGTCCCCGCCTCGGATATTGCGGTGCAACTGAGCATCGACATGCGCTATGTCGGCCAAGGCTACGAAGTCCGCGTTCCCTTCGCCAAACAAACGCTGACCGCCGCTCACATCGCTCAAATGCAGGCGGCGTTTGAGCAGGAATACAAACAGTTCTATGGGCAGCTAGCCAACGGCGTGCCGATTGAGGCGGTCAATTGGCGCGTGGTTATCGCCGGCCCCACACCCGACATCGGCCAATTGTCGCTGGAAAGCGAGGCCGCAGCAACCAATACCGCCTACACCGTTCGGCCCGTCATCTTCAAGGCCGAAACAGAACCGCAGCCGACGCCGGTTTATCGGCGCACGGCCCTGAGCGCCGGCTGGCAAGCCAACGGGCCGCTGATTATCGAGGAAGCCGCCTCGACCACGATTGTGCTGCCGGGCTGGTCGGCGCGGGTCGATGACAGCGGTTGTTTGGTATTGGTGAATGAGAGATCGCTTTAAAATCAAGTAGGTTCAATCTTTTAATCTGATCAGGTCATTTCGTAGCGCCAGCGGAGAAATCCCTGTGGCAATACAATGGAAAAGGTATCTCGATGGCAGTATTTGAAGCGACAACGTTAATTTTCCCCTGCGAATAGTTCATTTATGGGAACGCCTGAGGGATTTCTTCGCCTTCGGCTACGAAATGACACGCTCGACTTTTATTATCGAACTCAGATTATCTATAAACCCGCACGTTTCGAACCGTTTCTAAGGAAAAGGACCCATGAACATAGACCCCATTACGCTGGAAGTTATCTGGAACCGATTGATTTCCGTGGTCAATGAGCAGGCGGCGGCGTTGATCCACTCGTCGTTTACCACGGTGGTGCGCGAGGCCGGCGATTTATCGGCCGGCGTGTTTGATCGTAACGGTAATATGGTCGCGCAATCCGTCACCGGCACGCCGGGGCATATCAACACGATGGCGAGCTGCGTCAAAAACTACGTGGCGCCCCATTATCCGATTGACAACCTGCAAGCCGGCGATACGCTCATCACCAATGATCCGTGGGAGGCGTCCGGCCATCTGTTCGACCTGACCATTGTCTCGCCGGTATATTATAAGGGGCGGGGCGTAGCCTGGTTTGCTAGCACCTGCCACGCCGTCGATATCGGCGGTTTAACGATGGGCGGCGATGCCACCGAATTATATGAAGAAGGGTTAGCCATTCCCCTGATGAAGCTGTTTGAAGCGGGCCAACCGAACCAAATTTTGTTCGACATCATCCGGGCCAATGTCCGCGTGCCGGATCAGGTCATCGGCGACATTTATGCGCAGCAGGTCGGCAATAATGTGGGCGCGAAAAAGCTAATCGAACTGCTGGACGAGGTCGGGTTGCCGGATATCGAGGCTGTGGCGCAGATGATCCTGGATCGAACTGAAACGGCGGTGCGCAATGCCGTGCGAAACGTGCCGGATGGCGTATACACCAGCCAGGTCGCCATAGACGGGTTTGATGCGCCGGTGACGATTGCTTGCGCGGTCACCGTGGCCGGCGATGAGCTAACCGTGGATTATACCGGCACATCGCCGCAGGTGAACCGGGGGATTAATGTGGTGTTGAATTACACCCACGCCTACACCACCTACACCCTGATGGCGGCCCTGGCTCCCGGCATTCCCAACAACGAAGGCGCGTTTCGGCCCATTCACGTCACCGCGCCGGCGGGCTGCGTCTTGAACTGCCGCCGCCCGGCCCCGGTGAGCGCCCGTCACTTAATTGGCCATTTTGTCAGCCAACCGATTCTCACCGCCCTGGCTCAGGTGGTCCCCGAACAAGTCATTGCCAACGGTTCGGCCGGATTGTGGAATACGATGCTCAACGGCGAGCGCGCCGATGAGACGCCGTTCGCCTACATCTATTTTTCGGCGGGCGGTATGGGCGCGGGCCACAATCGCGATGGGCTGTCGGCCACGGCCTTCCCCAGCGGCATTATGGGCGTGCCGGTTGAAGCCATCGAAACGGCCGCCCCGGTGCTGATGCATCGCCGCGAATTACGGCAGGATTCCGGCGGCGCGGGTGAATTTCGCGGCGGGTTAGGGCAGGAAATGGCCCTGGAACTGCTGACCGGCCGGCCGGCCACCCACTCCTGTATGTATGATCGCACCACCTATCCGGCGGCGGGCCTCAACGGCGGCCAGGCGGGAGCCGTCGGAGAGGTGATCCTCTCTGACGGCACGCATCCCCATCCCAAAAGCCGTTACCCGCTGCAACCCGGCCAGCACGTCGTTCTGAAACTCCCCGGCGGCGGCGGGTTCAACCCGCCGGCTTTACGCGACCCGCAGCGTGTGCTGGACGATGTCCGGCAAGGCTATGTCTCGCTGGACCGGGCCGCGACCGCTTACGGAGTGATAATTGATCCCAAGACACTGATGGTGGACGAAGCCGCGACCCAGACGCGTCGCCGGGAGATGAATGCATGACCGATAACCACTATGATGTCGTTGTCGTCGGATTAGGCATTATGGGCGCGGGAGCGCTGTATCAGGCGGCCAAACGCGGCGCAAAAACCCTGGGTCTCGATCAATTTGCCCCGCCCCACACCTACGGTTCCAGTCACGGCGATACCCGCATCACCCGCCAGGCCATCGGCGAGGGCGAAATGTATATGCCCTTTATTCAGCGCTCCAATGAGATATGGCGCGAACTGGAAACCGTTACCCACCGCCAACTCTATCTCGCTACCGGCGGTTTGATTATCGCGCCGGAAGGGGGCGGCGCTCAGTTTCACGCCCGCAGTGATTTTGTAGCCCGCACCGCCAGCATCGCCACGGCATACGGTATTGATCATGAAGTCCTTACCGACCAAGAAACGATGCAGCGATATCCATTGCTAAAACTGCGGCCCCAAGATATCGCCTATTATGAGCCGGGAGCGGGGGTACTGCGTCCTGAGTTGTGCATTCAAACGCAGTTAGAACAGGCCGTTCATTACGGGGCCACGATTCATACGAACGAGACCGTCACCACCTATGAAACCACCGCTCGCGGCGTTCGAATCACGACGAATAAAGGCCGTTACGACGCCGGCCGTATCGTGCTGGCGATGGGGGCCTGGCTGCCGGATTTGCTGGCGGCGGAACATCGCCCCGGCGTAGACATCTATCGTCAGGTGATTTACTGGTTCGAGGCCGAGGACATCACCGCGTTTACGGAGCATAACTTTCCGTTCGTGATCTGGATTGGCGATACCGCCGCCGATTTCTTCTCGGCCTTTCCGGCTATGCGTGACGGGCTGCAAGGCGTAAAGGTACTCACCGAACAATACGCTCAGACGACCACCGCCCAGACCATTGACCGCACGGTCAAAGCGGAAGAAATCGCGCATTTGTATCATATGACGAATACGCGATTACACGGCGTGCGAGACAAGCTGGTTCACGCCGATGTCTGCCTGTACACCGTCACCCCGGACGAGCATTTCATCCTCGATTTCCACCCCGATTCCGAGCGCGTGGTGATCGCCTCGCCGTGTTCGGGGCATGGCTTCAAACACGCCGCCGCTATCGGCGAAACCCTGGCCGAATTGGCCCTAAACGGCCGGTCAACGTTGGATATTAGTCAATTTTCATTGGCAAGATTAAAAACCCTGGAGTAATTTAGTTCGTAGTAAGCCCTAAAGGGCTATGTCATCGCTAAAGCGATCACTACGAGCTTCTATTTTCACAGGGGTGCGACAATCTCACTTGAGACGACACCGGGATAAAATTTACTGGAGCGACAAAGCGGGCTTTGTCATTCACGGTCAAGGTCAAAGTAAACTTTGACGCTCCAGACCTTTTTTTTTACAGCAGTGCGACAGTCCTTACAGGACGACACCGAGAATGAAAATGTATCGGAGCGACAAAGCGGGCTTTGTCATTCACGGTCAAGGTCAAAGTAAACTTTGACGCTCCAGACCTTTTTTTTTACAGGAGGTATAGAGAAAATGCGTTTTAAAGGAAAAACCGCCGTCATTACCGGCGGAGCCAACGGCATTGGGGCTGGCTGCGTGCGGCGATTGGCCCAAGAAGGGGCCAGCGTCATGATTGCCGACATCGACGACCGTGGCGCGAACGTACTGATAGCCGAACTCGAAACCACCGCCGGAACCGTGCAATATACCCGCACCGATGTGACCCGCCGCGAGTCGGTGCAAGCTTTATTTGACGTCACGGTTGACGCCTTCGGCGGGGTCGATATTTTGGTCAACAATGCGGCGTATGTGCATAAAGCGGGGGCGATTGCCAATTTTTTGGAATACACCGACAACGCCTGGGAAACAACGCTGGCCGTCAACCTGTCAGGCTTATTTTACTGCTCCCAAATCGCCGCTCGACTGATGGCCAAACGGGGCGAGGGCGGCGTGATTATTAATATGAGCAGCGGCGGCGCAACCCGCGCCCATCGGCACATGTTTGGCTATGACACCACCAAAGGCGGCATCGAAGCCGCCACCCGCTCGATGGCGCTCGACTTGGCCCAACTGAACATTCGCGTGAACGCCGTCATCCCCGGCAGCACCAAAGTCGATAACGGCACCGTCGTCAGCGGCAAACCGATTCCGCCGTCAGAGACCATTCCTTTAACCCGACAAGGCACGCCGGCAGATATCGCCGCCGCCGTCGCTTTCCTGGCCTCGGATGATGCCGCTTATATTACGGGATCCCGCATCTTCGTCGATGGCGGTATGGATGCTCAGTTACGGACGCCGTCGGTGGATTTTAGATATGATTTTAGTGCGTTTACGTAGGGAAGGGTTTGTTCAACAAAAAAAGCCCTACCGGACCAAAACCACAGCCCCTAGAGCTTCTTTTAATGCGGCGTATACCATTAGGCGCTTTGGGAACTCAGGGGGTTGACCCCATAGGGCGTAGGGCGTATTTCGTAGGGAAGACACTACGCCCTACGCCCTACGCCCTATTCGGGTATGTACTCCCCGAAATCCAAAAGAGACCACAATTAAAGATTAGGTTTCACGCTCAATCGGCAAACATGGGGAAAGCGTTGTGTCTCATTCCTCGCCCCAACCTACGACTGCCATTGACCTGTCGTTACATAGGATGTATTTTTATCAGCGTCTGGCTTCGCTTCTTTGTCGCTAGCCGGTAAAAGCGAGATCCTTTCTTTTTCACTCGTGATCAGGGGCAGACAGCGGCTGGCCGAAAGCCACGCAACGCCGAAAGCGATCAATCCGGCGGCCTCGCAGAAAAATATGAGCCGGCTTATTTTTAAGCTGATTACATCAGCTAATAGGGTATTTACAACGATAATCGCTATAGATGTCAGGATAGTGATACCGCAAAGAGCGTAGATGGAAGCTCGAAACTTGGCCTGGGTGTGTCCTTTGGCGTAGGCCCGCTGAAAGAAAATGTAGCAGAAGCCTACCAGTATTAAAAACATAACGGCGGCAGATATGTAGTGGATATACGGTATAATTTCCGTATGGCTGCCACATTTGCAGGGAAACATCGCCACGCCGATAGCCGCAACTGCCGCTAACTTGCTTAGCACAAATTCTGGTGCTGATTTTCCATTATACGCCAGTAGAAAGGCGGATATGGCAAAAAGAAACCCCACAAATATATTTCGCGACCAGCCGTCGGCATAGTAAGAGGCGCTGATTGATGTCAGCGGCGTTTCTGAAAATAGACTGGTCAAGGTGGCCAGAGAAATAGCGAAAATGCCAATAATTAGTTTTATGGTGTGATGGTCTATCTCGACTCGGTTAGGTTTTGAAATCATTTTTGTTTCTCCTTTTGTTTATTGCCACTTTGAATAGGCAACATTCATTACAACAACTGAGTTTCGTTTCGCCTGCGGTTTGAGAAGCCAAGGTATGGCAATTCCAGCTTTAATTTAGCAAACATCGCTCAATTAAGCCTCAATTTTTACTCAAAGTGGCTATTTTGATCCTATTTGTTCTGGTTATTTTTTGACCACTACAAATGTGTCTATCTAACCTTCCGGGATACAATCTACGTTCTCCGTTCCCCGCCCCAAACAAAAAAAACCCCTGCCGGGCCAAAACCACCACGCCTGGAGCGTCTTGCTAAATATCGGTATTTCCATGTGAGGTTAAAAATCTATCGGGTAACAGCCAAAAGATGGGTTCAATTTTTAAAAATTGAACCCATCTACGGTAGGGTGGCTTTTTTGCCGCCAAAATGGCGGTCTCACACAAAATGGTCGCTTTTTTGTCGCCAAAATGGCGGTCTAATACAAAAAGGTGGCTTTTTTGCCGCCAAAAAGGGGGGGCAACCGTTTGAGGCTGTCTTTTTGTCGCCAAAAAGGGGCTCTCAAAAAAAAAGATGGCTTTTTTGCCGCCAAAAAGGGGCTCTCAGAAAAAAAGGTGGCTTTTTTGCCGCCAAAAAGGGGCTCTCAGAAAAAAAAGGGCCTTTTTTGCCGCCAAAAAGGGGGTCAAAAGCAAAATGGTGGCTTTTTGAAAACAAAAAAGACGCCGCCGGATAGAGGCGGCGCTTTTTAGGAAAAGAGGCGCGTTGTTAAAAACAAAGAGTGAATGATGGATGGTGAATGCGGCACAAATTGGCAATTTCAGTCGATCACGATTTCAGTACCTGATGAGACATGATAGAACACAGATGACACGGATCATACCGATTTTCACGGATAAAGCTTGATTTATTTTAAGAAAATCCGGGTTTATCCGGGCGATCGGTCCAATCTGCGTTCAATTTACAGGCTTTTATGTAAAACTGTGATCGACTGAATTTGTGCTACAACCCCCTGATTTCGCCCTAACTACCTAAGCCCTAACCCGAACAAAAGCCGGAACCAAAAAGGATTTAATAACCTGAGTTCGGAAATAGGTGCGTCTCATGGCATTTCGCAGCGCAGCGGAGAAATCTCGGTGACAATACGCCTGAAAAGGTGTCCGGTTGGGAAAATTTAATTAAAGCAACAATGTTCATTTTTCCCTGCGAATATTTCGTAGTTTGGGGTGTCTGAGGGATTTCTTCGCCTCCGGCTACGAAATGACATCTGCGACTTTAATTATCGAACTCAGGTTACTACAGCGTAAATTAAGTTTTTGGGTGTTATTGTCATGGCGAGGAGGGACGACGAAGCCATCTCTGCGTTCGGGAAAGGGGATGGCTTCGCTTTGCTCGTAATGACAAAGGCTTCGTTACTTAATTTACAGTGTATTTAACACCAAAGGCTATATTAAAAAGCGTTGGCGTCTTTAGCGCCATTTGCGTCTTTTGCGTTTAGATTCCCGGCTCCACTTCTGGTTTTTTTGGTCAGAAGTGGCTTGGTTAGACACTACATCGATTTCAGATTTCAGATTGCCGATTTTCGGTTAGATTTCTCTGACCAAGCTTATTCGTAAATCATAAATCGTAAATCGAAAATCGAAAATTGGTCTCTGGTAAAATCATTGATATCGCAGCATCGACAATTTTTTGTCGATAGAAAAGCCTTAGACGCTATATCTAATCACTAAGCGATTAGCTTACCGGCCGCTGCCGAGGACATCCGCCTACGCGCTCATTAGACCACTGCCGCACAGATGCACCTCGAGGCCCATCGCTTCAAACATCGCGGCCTTGGCAGCCAGTGCTTTGCCGGCCATTTCCGCCGAGGGCGCGTAGGCCACGTTGAGATGGTTGGCTTTATGGCGGGCCATCATCTGATCGCGGTTGATGCCGTGCAGAACGGCGTGCATAATCGGCCACTGCGGGGTGGTGGCCTGCCAGCGGCGTTCGGTTTCTTCCGGCGGCAGTTCGACGACCGTGGCGCGACCTAAATCGGCGTGTAACGCGCCGTTCATCACAAAGACGCGACTCCAAACGATTTCACCCGGTTTGCTGACGCCTTTAAGCGTGCCGCCGCCCAAACGAAAATACATGGGCGGCTGGCGCTCGCTGGACGCGCCGGCGTAGCCGTTGATAAAGTGGGAGGCCGGGGCCGCGCCGGAGATGAGGAAAACCCACACAAAATCGTCGATGCCGCCGCCGGTGTAATGTTCGCCCCAGCGTAAATCGTGCAAAGTGGTGGCCGGGTCGAGGCCCAGCGCCGTCCAGACCCGGTTGGTCACCAGAGCGTCCACCGCGCAGCCTTCATCGACTTCATTGAAATGGGGCAGGGCTTGATCCGGGTATAACGTCTTGCCGGTTTCGGCGTGGAAGACCGGGGGGCGCTCGACGTTGTTCAATAATCCTTCAACGAGATCCGAGGCCGGAGCCATATCTTTCAAACCCTGCTGGTATTGAATGCCGACGGCGGCGCAGCCAAATTCAGCGGCCAGACGCACCGCCGCAATATACATCTTGCCTTGTTCCAGAATTTGGGCGTCGGTCAGTTCGGTGGCCTCGTCCGCGCCGGTGACAAAGGTTACGCCCCGCTCGTCCAGCCAAGCCCGGATAGTTTGCGCTTCTTCATTAGAAACGGTGCGCATGGCGGCAATCAAGCCCGATTGGCTCAGCCGTTCTTTGTAGATGCCGGTTGGATTGAGTAATTCGTCGTCAATAATGGCGTTGTACATGCCCATACAGCCCTCATCGAAAATACCGATGATGGCTTTTTCGCGCTTCAGGTTGTGGGCCAGCGCTTGCCCCAGCGCCGCTTCATCCGCCGGCAGGGCCGCGCTGTTCAGGTCAACCACGTGGCCGGTGTCGTGAATGATAACGCCTGCGGTGAGCCACTGCCGAATACCGTTCAGAAAAAAGTCATCGGTAAAGTCTTGGCTCCAAATGGTGCTGTAGTTGACGCCCATCTTGGTCAAACTGCCGTTCAGGTTGAGCAAACCGACCAAACCGGGCCACTGGCCGCTCCAGTTAGCCACGGTCAGGATAGGACCGCGATGATCGCGCAAACCGGCCAAAATATGGTGGCTATATTGCCATACCGCCTCGGCCACAATGAGCGGCGCGTCGGGATGAATGTTTTTGAAAACATCCATCCCCATGCGCTGGCTCCAAATGAAGCCGTGTTTCAGATCGGGGTCATACGGGTGGCCGCGCTTAACTTTGACACCCACGGCGGCAAAAACATCGACCAGACGTTGTTCCATATCGGCTTGAGCCGCCCAGCAGGTCTGGTTAGCCGATAAGCGTAAATCGCCGCTGGCAATTAAGACCACTTCATTGGGGTCCAACGGCTGAGGTTCGGCATAGGTTGATATTTGATATTGAGTCATCGTTCCGTCCTTATTTAAAGGGTAAATTGGGGGGTGATAAAAAAGGGTAGCTCTGTATAAAACCGTGGTGAAGAAAAATTAGACAGGATTAACCCGATTTACCGAATTATGACCGATAAAATCGTGATAATCGTGTCAATTCTGTCGATTATGGGGTCGATCTTCTGTCATCTTCATGTTTTTCCACGGTTTAAGGTTGGGCTACCGAAAAAAGGGTTTGTGGATAGTATAGCAGAAAATTGGGAGGGATGGGGGGTTTGTTGGTTGGGTGGTTGGTTAGATGGTTGGGTGGATGGGTGATTTGATGGGTGGTTTGTTGGGTGGTTTCCTGAGTTCGGAAATTTATATCCTACATGTCATTTCGTAGCGCCAGCGGAGAAATCCCTATAACCATACAATGGACAGTGATTGGGCGGGAAGCATTTAAAGCGACAACGTCAAATTTCTCCCGGCGAATGCTTCGCTATGACGATGCCTGAGGGATTTCTCCGCCTTCGGCTGCGAAATGACAGGCGCGGTTCTATTTATCGAACCCGCTAACGACATTACTGACCACCAAACTGAGCATCGATCTCTTTAGCGTTGTCGCTGGTAACTTCTGGGGTATCAAGAATAACTTCCGTAATGCTAACAAGCTGTTTTAAAAGTAGGGATTTTTAGACTTGTCCACAGATTTACCCTGATAATCACAGATTTTTATCTCAATTTTGATCATATCTGTGACCATCGGTGTTTATCTGTGGACCCTTGAAGGCTTTTAAAACAGTGTCTAAGAGGGAGGATGAGGCGATGGGGAGATTGGCCTTAGAAATCTCCTAATCTCCCTATCTCTAGCTTACGTCAGGGTTTTCGCCATATGAATGACGTCCAGCGTTTCGCCCTCGATTTGTTCTGTACTTCGTCCTACCTCAGCGAAGCCTTGTTTTTGATAGAACCGGACACCTTTTTCGTTTTGGACTTCCACGGCCAATTGAACTTTCTTCGCCTGCGGATATGCTCTAATTATCTCATTCAATAGTTGATAGCCAACACCTTGTCGCTGAAATTGAGGCCGGACATATAATCGATTGATTATAAGGCTGCCCTGATCATTTTGATGGGCGGTGATAAGGCCCACAATAGCCCCGGTTTCATCTTTGGCCAGCCGGAACAGGATATCCGGATTTTTAATCTGAGCCGCCAACAGTTCAGGGGCATGCCAAACCGTGGTCACTGTCTGAATAGTGGAGCGAGACAGAAAGTGGCCATAGGTATCTAGCCAGGTTTGGCTAAGAACCTGTTTGATTTCTGGAACGTCTGTGGCCTCAGCCGGCTCTATTACGACCATCTTAATGACTCCAATTGGGTGGTCGGTGTTGTTTTTGGCGGCGTTAACGTCCGCCCATCACACAATTGCGGGTCAGCAAGGTTACTCTCGATGCCCACCCGAACCGTGAATTAACGGCACGCTCAATAGCGACATTCCTTCAATAAAATGCGCCGTGTCGACGTTCGGCTAGATTTGCGTTGTTAGCTGGCCAAATGGGTGCAAGACCGTCTTCAAGCCGTTAAGAAACAAGTGTTTCTACATTTGAAAATTCTACTCACAGTAAAAATCCTAATGATTATTACAGGAGTATACACAATACTTAACCCCACCTTCCGAGATCAACCCCTCAAGGGAGCAGCCGTTATAATCCCGAGAGCCATTAAGATGTAATATGCAGCCGTTCCACCTGATTGAAACATTAAGCTCAAGCCAAGTATAAAAGGTGATAACAACGCGAATGGAATAACAAAAACTCCGGCGATTATATAATCCCAAGCAGACGTAAGAAAGTCCTTGTGTTAAAAAGGATTCAAGCCAGATTAAAACACAAGGACAGGACTCTTGAATGTAAACCATCCAGAAATGCTATAAATTAGGTTTATTACAAGCATCTCCGGCACCCATTTGGGGTTTCTTTGATGGGATTAGAAAAATAGGGCTCAACTTCAGCATCTGGGTAAAATTTGCCTCACGATATACAACAATAATAAGTTGGCAAAATAAGTCGGACAAATTCGCTATCATCTGATCTTCTTCAGTTTCTTTAGGCGTACTATAGAAATCCTCAATTAATTTGAGGAAAACTTGCATTCCCTTGTCTTGTAGTTTCTTGTATTCAAAAGCAGCTGCTTGAGCTTTACTCCCGAACATTCCTGCCTCTGATTGTGTATGTAATTGAAGAAGTCTTTTCTTAAGTTCTGAGTTCATCATTTACTCACTCTTGGGAAAACCAAACAGGCCAATTACTAAGTAGACTCCTCTAACACAGTCATATTGACAAAAAAAACGGCATTTGAGCCGCATAAATCCGCCAGCTTGGGCTTATTATGATCCTGCACCAGATTTCGCGCTTCTCCGAATTATATAACATCTCTACCTCATAATCTATACCATTTTCCACCTTACTATGGCTTTCTTCACCACGGCCAACCATCTTTAGCGTGCTTTTAGTTCATAAGCGCACAATTGTTTCATTCATAAACCTTAAAATTTGTAAATAACCATTGACATTAAAGAACGGTAGCTTGAACCGCCATTTCTCTTAACCACAGCTCGGAGTCTAGGAAAATGGACAAAATCAACAGGATTTAGAAGATGAAATTTAATAAAAATCTTTTCAATCTTGTAAATTCTGTCTAATTATCGAACTCAGGTTATTAATCTCAGATTCTACGTCCCATCTCTTCCACCCAAAACAAAAAAAAAGCCCTACGGGCCAAAACTACAGCCCCTAGAGCTTTATTCTAAACATCGGTAATTCAATTTGAGGTTAAAAATCTATGCGGTAACACCCATAGCGCTCAGTTGGAGTTATCAGTTGGAGTTGGAGTTATCAGTTGGAGTTGGAGTTATCAGTTGGAGTTGGAGTTATCAGTTGGAGTTGGAGTTATCAGTTGGAGTTAGAGTTATCAGTTGGAGTTGGAGTTATCAGTTTGAGTTAGAGTTATCAGTTTGAGTTAGAGTTATCAGTTTGAGTTAGAGTTATCAGTTTGAGTTGGAGTTATCAGTTGGAGTTGGAGTTATCAGTTGGAGTTGGAGTTAAAAGCACTTCTGACAGCAAAATTCTCAAACTCAAACTCTGAACTCAAACTCTAAGCTCAAACTCTAAGCTCAAACTCCCTACTGTTGTTACCCGTTCAGCAGATCATTCGTCATCGTATCCAACGATCCTTCTGAGGAGCCGTTGGTGGTCGCGCCGTTGGTGGTGGAGCCATTCGTGGCCGCCCCGTTGGTCGAGCCGTTGTCGGTGGTTTTGTCGTCGCCGTTTGGGGTGGTGCTGCGCCGGGTGACGACGTCATAGCCCCAATTTTGCAGTTCGGGGGTGATTTTATTTTTGTAGCGGAAATTTAACAGATAGGAGGCCGCGCCTTGCAGGTGATCGAACAGTTCAGCGGCGATGGCGTTGGCCCGAACGATGGCCACTTCCCGTTGGTTTTGGCCGGCATCGCGTAACGCCAGTTTTTCGGCCACGGCGTTGCGCATGTTAATCACTTCATTCAAATTGGGGCTGGTAAAGCGCTCTTCTTCCGGGCGGCTTAGCTCTTTGGCAATATACGCGTCGGTCACGTTCAAATGCTCTTCCGGGGTTTGGGGTAAAAGGATGTTGGCCGTTGATTGTTTGACTTTGAAGCCCCAGCCTTTAGCTTTGGTGGGGGTTTCGGGAAAGGTGGCGTCGAGGGTTTTGCGCATAATACGGACCAGTTTGTACAAGCGCTGGTAGGACTCTTTCATTTCTTCGGAGGCTACGGCCCGCTGTTGTTCACCATCGCGCTGCTGCTGCTCGCAGACGGCGGCTTCTTGCAGCAAATCGACCATCCAAGGGGTATAGGGGAGCTGCTCTTCAGGGGGGCGAGATTGTTCGTAGGTTACAAAGGACTTGCCGGAACCAAAGACATCATAGCGTTTGTTCGGATTAGGTAGACGGACGTCGTAGTTACTTTTGATATCGTATTTGAGAGGTAACATGAGATTTCTCCTGGTGAAATAAGAAAGTTGTAGATAGAAGGGTGTATTTACTTTGTAAACTATGCTTCCAGTATATCTAACTTTTTAAATGGAGTCGAGTCGGCCTTAAATTTTTTGAGAGGTTATATTGGGGGGGGGATTGTCGATAAGTGAGAGGGATGATTAACGACTCCTCTGAAAATAAAGCTCTGGAGCGTCAAAGTTTACTTTGACCCCAATGTGGGTGACAAAGCCAGCTTTGTCGCTCCCGTAAATTTTCATTGTCGGTGCTGTACCGAGGTTCTGTCGCACTCCCTTGAAAATAACGGTCTGGAGCGTCAAAGTTTACTTTGACCCCATCGTGGATGACAAAGCCAGCTTTGTCGCTCCTATATTTTCATTCCCGGTCTCGTCTCATCTGAGACTATCGTACTCCTCTGAAAATACAGACCTGGAGCGTCAAAGTTATGAAGATTAAGAAAATAAACAGATCACGCCGGGCCAAAGAGCGCGAGGCTAAAGCCTCACGCTAAAAGAGCGAAGGACGCTGAAGCGCCCTACTCTGGCGAAATCCTAGCCCGGCAGGGCTTCGCTCTTTTAGCACGGGTCTTTAGGCCCGTGCTGCGGGGGACGGCACGTTTGTACACCGATTAAATTCTTGATCTTCATTACTTTGACCTGGCGGTCAGTATGACAAAGCAAGCTTTGTCGCTTCGATGGGTGGGCGAGGGAGAGAGGTAGGAGCATCAAAGTTTACTTTGATCGATGATGATCAAGTAAACGTTGTCGCTCCGGTGGGTTTTGGGCGTGGGAGAAAGGCAGGAGCATCAAAGTTTACTTTGATGAATAAATGACAAAGTAAACGTCGTCGCTCCGGGAGGGAGTTGAGGACAGTGTTTTTTTTGAAGGCTGCGCGAATGGGGTTGAATTAGAGGCGGCTTTTTTGGCGTAAAAAAAGCGATCTCAAAATAAAAGACGGCTTTTTGGGAGCAAAAAAGGGGGGCCCAAAATAAAAGGTCCTTTTTTTAGCGCAAAAAAGGGGGGCTTAGAAAAAAAAGTCCTTTTTTTGTCGCAAAAAAAGAGGTCTCAAGAAAAAAAGCGCCTTTTTTAGCGCAAAAAAGGGGGTCTCAAATAAAAAGGCCGTCTTTTTAAATGCAAAAAGGGCGTTTGCGGGCGTAGGAGGCGCTTTTTGAAAAAAAGGGGGCGAAAAGAAAATCCGGTTAATCGTGTCAATCGGGTCTGAACTTGCCCACAAAGGGACAAGACGACTGCGACCGGCAAAGCGTGGCCCAGCACACCGGTGTTCTGCTTCGGCAGGAACATGACTGGCAGCCTGGCCAGATCAAACTCTCGCTGATTGCCTAGCGCAATTTTATAGTATTTGTTTTATAATAAAGAGAGGAAATTGAGAACTAATGGGAGCGACAAAGCTGGCTTTGTCATTCACGTTAGGGTCAAAGTAAACTTTGACGCTCCAGACGCGCGTATTCAAAGGAGATGCAAGATGCAAACCGGCGATCCGTTAAGCGAAGGAGATATTAAGCAGCTATCGATTGAACTGACGTTGGACATCATCCGGCAAAATCTGACGAAACATGGTTATGATGGCGCTCGAATTCCGGTCGATGAGTTCTACCGGACGCTGGATGATTTTCTGACTGAGTTTCACCATATCAATGTACGGCGCAAAAGAAACGGCCAGGCGACTGATTAGCCTTTCTTATAACAAAAACTGCTCGCCGACACCCGTCAGGCGAGCAGATTAAAGGCTGGCAGAGCAGCGAGTTTTTTAGCCGTTCAATTCGCCAGTTTATCCCTTGACTCCGCCTGCGGTTAAGCCGGAGATTAGGTATTTTGACGAGTAGAGAAATAGGGTGACGACCGGGATCATGACTAAAATAGACGCAGCCGCAAATTGACCCCAAGCGGTGGTAAATTGACCTTGTAACAGTTGTAACCCCAACGGCCAGGTCCAGATTTCAGTGGCGTTAGACAGGAATATCCGGGCCAGCAGATAATCATTCCAGGCCGCCATGAAATTAAAAAGGAAGACAATGGCCAGGGCGGGGGTTGTCAGCGGGAGAATGATGCGATAGAAAGCGCCCATCTGGGTGGCGCCGTCAAGCATGGCCGCTTGTTCCAGGTCGTAGGGAATCGTATCGTAATAGCCTTTCAAAATCCAGATACTGAAAGGGATAGAGGTCACGGAATAGGCGATGACCAGCCCTCGATACGTTCCAATCAGATTGGCCTGCACCGCCAGGATAAACAGCGGCACCATCAACATCGCGGCCGGGATCATCTGCGTGGCCAGCAAGAAAATGAGGCCGGCGGTGCGGCCCGGAAAACGTGAACGGGAAAAGGCATAAGCGGAGGTAGAGGCCAGAATGACGCCGATAATGGACGTGGCCCCTGTGACGGCGAAGCTGTTCCAGACCCACAGCAGAAAGTCGGAGTCGGTCAAAACCTTGGTGTAGTTCTCAAAACTGGCGTCTTCGGGAATAATCGCCAGCGAGGTAGACAGCAGCCGGTCGCCGGGCCGGAGCGAAATGGTTAGCACCCGCAAGACCGGATAAATGGCAATGATCGAGGCCAGGATGAGGGTTAGATGGATCATTAGCAGCTTGAAAGGGCTATCGCCGCGTTGGGCGTAGAAAAAGCGTGATAGGACGCTGTCGGGCTTTTTGCCGGCCGCCCCTGGGGTTGATGTTTGAGAGCTGCTGGTGGTACTCATGCATTCACCTCCTTTAAGGCGCCGGTGACCCGGATATAGAAGATAGAGTAGACCAGTAATATAATGAAGATAACAAAGGCAAAGGCAGCGGCAAAGCCGTAGCGGTTATATTGGAACGCCGCCCGAAATAGGGCTGTGACCAGAATATCGCTTGTTTCTAACTCGTTCTGGTTGATAAAGTACGGTACATTGAAGTTATTAAACGTCCAGATTGTCCCCAGAATGATAGCCGGCGTCATAACCGGTTGCAGCAGCGGCAGGGTAATATTCTTAAATTGCTGAAACCCATTGGCCCCATCGATTTCGGCTGCTTCGTAATATTCGCCGGAGATACTTTGCAATCCGCCCAGCAAAATGACCATCATAAAGGGAATCCCCAGCCAAATGTTGACAATACACATCGCCACAAAATTCCAGCCTGGCGCAGTTAGCCACTGAAGGGGCGGGATGCCTACCTGGCCTAACATGAGATTGACGAACCCAAATTCATAGTTAAATTCGCCTCGCCAGGCCAGCGCGGCGATAACCTGGGGGATAGCCCACGGCAAAATGATCAGGGTGCGATAGACGCCTTTGCCTCGCAAGGGCCGGTTAAGTAGCAAAGCCAACCCCAGGCCGCCGGCCACATGAAAAAACATGTTGACCGCCGTCCACAATATTGTTCTCAACAATACAGGGAAAAAGTAAGCTTGCTTTAACACCGGCAGCCGAAAAACATCGGCATAATTTTTAATCAGACAATCCGTTACCCAAGAGTTGACTTCCTGCGGGTTGTCCTGACAGGCCAGCCAAGTATACTGAGCGTTATCGCCAAAGCGGCGGAGGCTCATATTGGTAAACGATAAATTGAACTCCCACAGCAAGGGGTAAACAATTAACACCGCCAGCCCCACCACCGCCGGCCCTAATAACATCGCCGGCAGCGTGTGCCGACTTTTCAATAATTTTCCAAATATCCCGTAGATAATGAGTTCCAGAATAATTATTCCCACCAAAATATAGAACACCGTGGAACCGACTTCACCTAAACTACGGGTGATCACGTTCATATCAAAGCTCTGCATAACTTATCCCATCCTTTTTTCCATGATTTGACCTAATCGTGTTTCAACGGAAAGATTCGTTCTCCCAAAGTTCGGAAATAGATTTTTTCAATGTCATTTCGCAGCGCCAGCGGAGAAATCCCGGTGACAACACAATAAAAAGTGGTCTGGCAGGTAAAATTTGAAGCGACAACACCAATTTTTCCCTGCGAACGCTTCATTTATTGCCATGTCTGAGGGATTTCTCCGCCTTCGGCTCCGAAATGACATGCTCGGCTTTAATTATCGAACTCAGGTTAACCGAGGCCGGATAGGCAGCTTATACTGATCGGACTCTTAACTTACTCCAGAGTTTTGATGCAGTTGACTGCCGCTTCCTGCATCGCTTTGGCCGCGTCTTCGGCCGACTTCTGATCGGCCAAAACAGCCTGCATTTCGGGTTTCATGGCATCCCAGTTGCAGCGCATCTCCAACACCGCCGGCATGCCGGTGCCTACTTGCAGTTGATCAATCACGCCGGCCAACTGCGGGTCATTGCTAATAGACGGGTCATCCAAGGCTTCTTGCAAGCTGGGCAGACGTTTAAGTTCCGCCACCTGCTGGAGTTGGGTGTCTTTACTGGTGACATAATCGATAAAGGCCTTAACCGCGTCTAATTTCGCGCCTTCCACGGCGGCGGGAATCATAAAATAGGTCCCCGCCGTATAAGGCTTGGGCCATTCGCCGGTGGCCGAAACCTGAGGAATACGAGCCACACCCAGTTTGTCGCCTAAGGTGTCAACGTAAGCGCTCAGGGTCCAGTCGCCGTTGATAATCATGGCCGCCTTGCCTTCTTTGAATAAAGTGTCGGCGGTATCATAGTCGCTCTCAGGAGGGATGATTTTGTCGGTGAATTTAATCTGGTGCAAGAAGTTAAGGGTATCGACCATTGCCGGCGTATCCAGGGTTGGCGTGACGCCGTCCTCGGCAAAAACCTGGCCGCCAAAACCACCCAGCCAGGGAACCAGCCAGAAGGCTTCCGTTTGATTGAACACCAGGGGCGTGGCGTCGCCCGACACTTCCTGACCTTTGGCGATAAGTTCATCGGTATTGGCCGGAGGTTCGGGCATTAAATCCTTGTTGTAGTACAACATCAGATGGTTGCCGGTGGAAATGGGAACACCCCAGGTTTGACCATCGAGCTTAACCGCTTCTACCGCGCCGGGGACAAATTTAGCCAGATCAAACAGGTCATCCACCGGCTGAATCAATTCGGCCACGGTGAAGGGGCCGGCGTGGTCGTTAACCGTCCACAACAAATCCGGCGAGCTGCCGGCCAGGGCCGACGTTTGGAAATCTTCGCGCAGTTCCTCGACATCCTTTTTCTTGACAACTTCAATTTTGATATTAGGGTTGGCTTTGGCAAACTCGTCAGCTAAGCTTTTGACAAATTGCAAACTATTGTCAGCTTCGCCTTCTTTAGTCCACATGGTAATGGTTACCCCTTCGCCCGACTCGGCGGGGGCGGCGGCCTGGCCATTATCGGCCGGGGCTTGGGCTGGTGGGGCGTCGCCGCTGCCGCCACAGGCCGCCAGCACCACAAGAGACAATAACAAGGTAAACAAACTCATCAGCTTTGATTTCATAGTTGTCCTCCTCCAAATAAACGTTCAGTAGATTAATATGAACTTGTTTTTAATGGCGCCTTGTTGATTTTATTGAGCAAGCGGAATAAAACTCAATAAATTTGATGGGGTATCACCTCCTCGTGATTAAGCATGTGGAAAAGATGCTGACCGATGACCGGAAAGAAACCAGCGGAAAAATCGATAGAGGAGCGGCCATCGTCCAGACTCAAGTTGTAGAATGAATACTATGTGGTTTTGACGAAAACAAGCAATCTGCCAGGAATTGCCAATCTACGCCACAGGTCCCAGAAATCCAATTCGAGGAGCGCGACACGGAACGGAGTCAAGTCTGAGGATGATAGCTCTTCAAAGATTGGGATTGACTGAGACGACGTTGAACCCGGAACAATTTGCTCATTAATATACCATAACTGATACCAGATCGCCATTCTCAAAAGAGTGTAGCAGTCAAGCGTCTGCCAGGCGTTACCCGGTGCGTCACAAAATGCGTCTTTTATGAATAGGTGGATAAAATTGAGAAGCGAATTCTTTGGAATTATTGCCAGAGGCAAAACGACTCAAAGCGAATGGCTGCGCCGGTAGGGTAAGAGGCGGGGTAAATGAGACGGTCGATCCAACCGACCGCGTGGAGGCCAATCTCAAGGGAGCCGGTGACCGGAAACGAGACTTGTCCCACGCTGAACCACTGAGAACCGTCCCGACTGCAAAACGCCCGGATGCTGTTTTCCTGGCGAGCCAGCCGAAGAAAGAGGCGGCCGTCCGTATGATTTTCGGGCAGAAGCCCGCGCCCAACGATGATCGTCCGGTTATCAATACTGCCGTCAAACGCGACCTCGCGATGCCCGCGACAGCCCCACACCAGCCGTAGAAAATTAGATTCGTCGTGCCAGAGCAGCAGGCCGCCTATGGCCGGTTGCTGCGGGCCAGCCGGTCGGCAGATCGTTTGGGCCACAAAACCACCGGTCACCGGTCGCAGCAGGCGGGGGGCGCTCAGGTTGAGATACCACAAGTCTCGACCGTTGGCTGCTCGCATATCCAAACCGGTCTGAACTCGAAAGGCGCAGTCGGCCAACGGGTCGCGCCAGGTCCAATCTGGGGTTAACCCTTGCTCAAATTGATCATAAATGGCGGCGCTATTTGTCGTTAGGTGAAGCTTGTCAGCCGCAACCGGTTCAAGATACCATTGTTGTGGGATTAGCCCCGGAGTCGCCCGGTCCTTCAACGCCGCAAACGGTTGACAAAAGGCTTTAAACGCTTGACTATCGCCGTCAAGGGTTTCATAGACTGTCTCCAATCCGGTCAAAAGGCCGGTAAAAAAAGGCCAGCGGCTAAACCAGGCAACCATCGATAAATCAGTCGCGTCAAATAAGGTCATCGCCGCTTGAAAGGAGCTTAAGGCGGCTTGGAGCCGGCCCTGAAACCGCTCGATCTGGCCCAGACCGTAGGAGGCTGTCCATGCCGTCCACGGATAAATATCCGAGGCAGATTGAATGGCCTGATTCAGGGTTTCGGCGGCTTGGGGCCAGGCTTGTTGGGCTAGCTTGACCACGCCCATCATTAACAACGACACCGACCGGTATTTATCAAGACCGACCTCTTCGGCCAGATCACAAGCCTGTTGGACGTACCGCTCCGCCACCGAAAAATCGCCGAGGTGAAGACAAACGCCGATGATGTCTTGCAAGCTGTACCAGATGCGGCGGTCATGACCGCTTTGGCGATACAGGGCGATGACTCGCTCGACCTTCGCCATTGCGGTCTGTAGGTCGCCCTGTTGAAAATCAAAACTAAATTCAAGGTCGTACAATTCGGCCAGAGACCCGTGGTCGTTAAATTGTTTAGCCCAGGCGCCCACCGTCTGCAACCAGTGGGCGGCCTCGGTCAGACGCTTTTGATAATAGAGACTAATCCCAATATGGAAATAGGCCGGTCTGAGTTCTTCCCGATAAGGCAGATTCCGGATAAAGCGGGCCGTTTTGGCAGTCCAGGTATGAAACTCATGCATGTCGCCCTGTCTAATCCGACTCATAGCGATGAGTTGATTCATAAGGGCCGCTTCAACCGACTCGGTTTCCTCAGCCGTTAACAAGGCCAGCCCCTTAAGCCCCAATTTCACTCGTTCAGCATGCTGTTCTTGCCAAAATAACACTTCGCCTAACCAGTGGTACAACCGGATCAAGGTCGGCGTATCCGCGCCCGTTTCCTCGCCCAGCGCAATGGCTTGACGGAAGTGATGCTCGGCCTCGGTTTCCTTGCCCAACCGGTGATAAGTCCGGCCCAAACCGGTCAGGCCGACCAGCCGCCACCGGCTACGATTTAGGGCCAAGGCGGGGTCGGTTGGGATTGCTGCCAACTGCTGTAGGGCTTGTTTGAAGTAGCGAATGGCTTCATCATTGAGAAAAATCCGGCGCGATTTTTCACCCGCCCGGCACAAATATTGAACCGCTTTCCCGGTCAGCTTGCTGCGCTGGTAGTGGTAGGCCAACTGTTCATACCGTTCGGCCAGATTGTCCTGATACAGCTGCTCGATCACCTCGGCCACCTGCTGGTGGAGGTCAGTTTTTTGGTCGGGCGGGATCGTTTGATAAACACTCTCCTGAATCAGACCATGTTTGAAGACATACTCTTCTTCCGGCACCACCTTCTCGCGGTAAATCAGGGCTGCCTCCTCCAATCGCCACAGCGCCTGCCTCAGATCGGTGGCTTGGGGCATCAATTGGGTCAGTATCCGGGTTTGAAAACTGTTACCAATCACCGCCGCGCTGCGGAGAAGGTGTTTCGGTTCCGGCTCCAGGCGATCAATCCGGCTGAGAATAACGCTTTGCACGCTTTTGGGCACGGCAATGGCCGGATCGATCGCGTCTCGAACTTGCCAGCGGTGATCATTAATCGCTTGACTCTGATCAACATACAGGATTCCGTTTTCAATCAGTTCCCTGATCACTTCTTCGATAAAAAAAGGATTGCCTTGCGTTCGGTGCAGCACCGGAGCTTCAACGACGGGCGGCAGCACGTCAACCCCCAATAAAGAGTCAATCAAACGCCGGCTCTGGTCAGGAGTCAGTTCTCGTAACACCAGCTCAAGATAACTTTCGGGGCATTTTCTGGACGCAATGGCCGAGAGTCGTAAATCTTTATGCTGGTAGTGAGGCCGATGGAGACACAACATCAAAATGGGGCTGGTGCGCAGCGTGTCCATCAAGCATGAGATCAAATCAAATGAGAGATCATCGACCCAGTGGAGGTCGTCAAAAACCAGAACCAGAGGTTGATCGACCGCCAGCGCCGTGAAAAAGTCAGACACGGCCAAAAACGTATGGTGTTGGAGGCTGTGCGCGTCGATGGCCTTAAACCTTTCTTGCCACTCCGGCTCCAATTCAAGCGAGAGCATGCGGCTGAGCAGGGTTCTTATCTCCTCAGCTCGCCGATCATCACCCCCTAAGCGATCTTGTTGTCTCAGGGTCGCCAAGCAAGCGACCAGGGCCTGACGCCGCTCGATTTCATTGGCTGCG
The DNA here is from genome assembly GCA_020634935.1 of Anaerolineales bacterium. Lineage (GTDB taxonomy): Bacteria > Chloroflexota > Anaerolineae > 4572-78 > J111 > JAGRBY01. The sequence continues at coordinate 10,599 of JACKAT010000059.1, read as the reverse complement.
CCTTGCGACGTATACAAATATCGCTGCAACAGATCGATGAAAGGCCAAAAGCCCGTAGCCGTTCGCAAGGCCGAACAGCGGCATTCCAACCACAGGGGAGCGGGGGTGTTGCTTAAAGAGGGGGTTAACGCTACCTGATTCAATTCTTCGACTAAGCGTGATTTCCCCACACCGGCTTCACCGATCAGCGAGACCAACTGCCCTTGACCGGCCAGAACCGCCGTGAGCGCCACATTGAGTTTTTCGAACTCCTCGTCCCGTCCGATCAGCATGGCCCGCAGCCCTTTAATACCGCGCATTTTCTGCGGGCGGGGCAAGGCCTGCTTTACCTCGTACACCTCGATGGACTGCTCCATACCGCGGATAGTCATCGGTTTTGGCGTAAACTCAAAGATGCCTTGGATATGACGATAGGTGCTCTCGCTAACCACAACCTGACCGGTTTGGGCCTGATCTTGTAAGCGAGAGGCCAATTGGACCACCGGCCCCAAGGCCGCCACATCTTGAAACTTAGCCGGGCCGACAGGGCCAAGATAGACATGACCGGTACTAATGCCCACGGTCAAACCGATCCCTTCGTTCTTGGCCAATCGTTGAATCTCTAACGCGGCATAAACGGCTCGCTCCGGATCATCCTCGTGGGATTGAACCATCCCAAAAATGGCCTGAACATTGTACCCGGCAAAGTAAACGACCTGCCCTTCGTATCGGGTGATGACCTGAGTCACAATTTGCAACAGGGTCTGGGTCGCACCGGCCATATCTTCCGGTTGAAAATCCCAGGTGATGGCGTCGGCGTTGCTCAAACCGACAACGAGAACCGTGCTCAAACGGATTTCATCTTTGGCTCTCGGGGAGAGTTCAGGCGCGGCTGCCGTTGCCGGCTGCTCACCAACAAGACCGGCGATTTTATAGTCCAGGGCCGGACTGACCGTTTGCCGCTGCGCCTCACCCCGGCGAATACGCTGGTAGAGCGTACTGATATCTTCGCGCGGCCCTAAGCCTAATTCCTGTTTGAGCAGTTTTGTATACTTTCGATACTGGCGCACAGCCGCCGCCCGCTGGTCTGTCCAGGCGTACAACTGCAACAAGCGATAGTGTGGGGTGTCGTTGAGGGGATCAAGCGCCGACCAGCGCCGGATAGTGGCAATCGCGGCTTCAAAGTCGCCGATACCAATCAAGTAATCGCCTAAATTCTCCAGTCCATCGGCAAATTTACGCCGGAAATTTTCTGTTTCCAGGTATTGCCATTCGTCAAAAGCCGGGCTATCAGACAAGCTGAACCCGGCCAGAAAATCCTCACGATATAAAGTTACCAGTTCTTTCAACAGTGGCACGCAGTCGGCACATGCTTGATCAATCGGATGACCATGCGTTTGGCAGGCCGCTAAGGCGGCTTGAAAGGCGTAAACATCCACCCAAACATTAGGGCCGGTGCGCAACATCAAGGTTTCATCCTCAGTTTCTATCCAAGACTCGCCCAAGGCGTTATTGAGTTCCCACAGCGTTTGGCGTAAGTTGGCTCTGGCTCGGTTGTGAGGCGTTTCCGGCCATAACAACGTCGCCAGCGCATCGCGGTTGTGGCTGCGCTGGGTGATGGCCAGGTAAGCCAACAAGGCCATCGCTTTGCGGCGATTGATTTTGACCAATTCGCTATCGATTTCAATCTGGGGCGGCCCCAGGAGTTGTAGCTTTAATCCCATCACGTCGTTCATTCCCCTGTCCGGGAGATTGTAAATGAAGTTTGATAGAAAATCAAAGCGATTGTCAGCTTCAACTGTCGCAGCGGCCAGTTCGTAGTCACCGCTTTAGCGGGTTTAAACTTACGGACGGCTAGCTGTTACTACAAACGGGCGAGTTGCATCGCGATGGGCTAGCCAGGCAGCTAGCCCAGAAACCCGTTCACCGGCTAGTCAAAAATCTCACCAAATATCCGGTGTGTTAAATGCCACTTTACGATACACTGTAATAGGGATCGTGGGTTAATTAATTTCGTCAATTACCCGTATTGCGTAGTGCGTATCATTTTCGCACCATACGTTACGCACTACATACTACGCAATAAGACACCCCATTAAAATGGGAACCCTATTAAATTCTCATTCCTAAAAAAGGATGATACCTATGGCAGATATCACACCGAAAATTGGGGCTTACATCAGCATCGCTAAAACTAGCTTGCAAGCGGTGTTCGATAACTTAAAAGCGGCCGGTTTTACCCTAATCGGCCCCACGTTGGGCGATAGCGCCATCGAGTGCGCGGAAATCACCCAAACGACCGATCTCCCCATCGGCTGGACTCAGGTTCAGGAAGCGGGTACGTACCGCCTCCAACGGCGCAGCGATCAGGCTTACTTTGGTTATGCTGTCGGCCCCCACTCGTGGAAGCGTTATCTCTACCCGCCCACCCTTAAACTTTACACCGTCGATCATCAAAACGGTGGTTTCACCGTCACCCCCGCCACGCCGGCGACACCTCAATACGCCTTCATCGGCGTGCGTCCGTGCGATATGCACGCCATCGCCATTCAAGATCGCGTCTTCCTGCACAACGGCTTTCAAGAGACCGACTACAAGGCCCGGCGGCAGCGCGCCTTTATCTTGGCCGTCAACTGCACCGAGCCCGGCAGCACCTGCTTTTGCGCCTCGATGGGCACCGGTCCTCAAATCGAAACCGGCTTTGACCTGGCCTTGACCGAAATACCGGAGATTTTTCTATTGGAAATTGGCTCAGAGCTGGGGCGTGAGATGCTGACCGGCGTCGATTGGTGGCACGCCGGCGCCTTTGAACTCCAAACCGCCCGTCAAGCCCTGACCGCCGCTCGATCCCACATGGGCCGGCAGCTAGACATCTCCGCCCTGCCCAACCTGCTCTACCAGAACTTGGAGCATCCTCGCTGGGATCAGGTCGCCAATCGCTGTCTCTCCTGCGCCAACTGCACCCAGGTCTGCCCCACCTGTTTTTGCAGCGATGTCAAAGATGTCAGCGATTTGCAAAATCAACAGGCCGAGCGTGTCCGGGTCTGGGACTCCTGCTTCAACCTGGACTTTTCCCACGTCCACGGCGGCAATATCCGGCCCACCAACCGCGCCCGCTACCGGCAGTGGTTAACCCACAAGCTAGCCTCCTGGGTCGATCAGTTCGGCACACTGGGCTGCGTTGGCTGTGGTCGCTGCATCACCTGGTGTCCGGCCAGCATCGATCTCACCGAGGAAATTAGCGCCATAAGAGAGGAAGGTACCCGATGATCATGCCTACCATCAACTCAGGGCCCGTACCCAGGGTCGAAACCATAGGCGACGCCTACGTACCCTATCCGGCCAAGATCACCCATATAAAGGAAGAAGCCTATGCCATTACCACGTATAACGTGGTCTTTGAGGATGAACTCCGGCGCGAGCAGTATCATTTTGAGGCCGGTCAATTCAATATGCTCTACCTGCCCGGCATCGGCGAAGTGCCGATCTCGATCAGCTCAGACCCGGCGGAGCCGCACTGTCTGGGCCACACCATCCGCTTTGCCGGCAACGTCACGCGAGCCATCGGCCGCCTCAACGTCGGCGACATCATCGGGCTGCGCGGCCCGTACGGTTCGGCCTGGCCGATCACCCGGCTCTACGGCGAAGACATCTACATCGTCACCGGCGGCATCGGTATGGCCCCCCTGCGCCCGGTGCTCTACACCATTATGCGCCACCGCGATCGGTTTGGCCGGGTCGTCGTCCTCTACGGGGCCAGAACGCCGGCCGATATGCTCTACACCGCCGAATTCGAGAGCTGGCAGGCGCACGACATCCAACTCCACACCACGGTTGATCGGGCCGATCCTCATTGGCGCGGCCAGGTCGGCGTGGTGCCGATGCTCTTTTACCACCTGCGCCTCGATCCCCGTAAAACCGTGGTCCTGACCTGCGGACCGGAGATTATGATCCGCTTCGTCGTCTACGAGGCTCTGGCCCGCCGCGTACCCAAAGAAAAGATATTCCTGTCGATGGAGCGGAACATGAAATGCGCTCTGGGCTTTTGCGGTCACTGCCAATTCGGCCCATCGTTCATTTGTAAAGACGGGCCGGTGCTGACCTATGCCCAGATTGAGCCGTTTTTTGGCGTGGAGGATTTCTGATGAACAGCCCAAACGGGGGACCCGCCCCCATCAAACCCAACCAACCGGCCCAGGCAGCCAAACCTCGGCTGGCGGTTTTTAAGTTCGCCTCGTGCGACGGCTGCCAACTGGCCCTGTTGGACGCGGAGGATGAACTCCTAGCGCTGGCCGGTCAGGTGGAGATTGCCTACTTTGTGGAAGCCAGCCGCCGGACGCTGGCCGGGCCATACGATGTTAGCTTGGTCGAAGGCGCGATTACCACCCCGGAAGAAGCCGAGCGCATCCAGGAGGTCCGCCGCCAATCGAGATATCTGATCGCCATCGGCGCATGCGCCACCGCCGGCGGCATCCAGGCCCTGCGCAACTGGCACGATATCGATGACTTTATCCAGGCGGTCTATGCCCATCCGGCCTATATCGATACGTTGGCCACGGCCACGCCGATCAGCGACCACGTCCAGGTTGATTTCGAGCTGCGCGGCTGCCCGATCAACAAATATCAACTGCTGGCCGTACTGACCGCGCTGTTGGTCGGCCGCCAGCCAAGCGTCCCCACCTACAGCGTCTGCGTCGAGTGTAAACGGCGCGGCACGACCTGCATCACCGTGGCGCAGGGCGTGCCTTGCCTGGGGCCGGTCACGCAGGCCGGCTGCGGCGCTATCTGCCCGGCTTACCGGCGCGGCTGTTACGGCTGCTACGGCCCCACCGAAGCCCCCAACATGGACGCTCTGGGCCAACGCTTCCTGGCGATGGGCGCTGCCCCGGCGGAGATTGTGCGCTTGTTCCGGACTTTCAACGGTTACGCCGATGCCTTCCGCCTGGCCGGCGACAAACTTGAGGAAATGGACAGAACTTCGGTACAGCGACGGGGATAAAAATTTACTGGAGCGACAAAGCTTGCTTTGTTATCAACGAGAAGGTCAAAGTAAACTTTGACGCTCCAAACCTTTATTCTTCAGGGAGATGTAGTGATGACAACCCAAACGACCACTCGCCGAGAAATCAAAGTCGATTACCTGGCCCGCGTCGAGGGCGAGGGCGCGCTCAATATTGTGACCGAAGACGGCGCTATCACCCACCTCGAACTGCGTATCTTCGAGCCGCCCCGCTTCTTTGAAGCCTTCCTGCGTGGGCGCAGTTATCTGGAAGCGCCCGATATCACCGCCCGGATCTGCGGCATCTGCCCGGTGGCCTACCAGATGAGCGCCATTCATGCGATGGAGAAAATCGTGAGGCTGACCGTCTCGCCCGAAATTCGAGCGCTGCGCCGGCTCTACTACTGCGCCGAATGGATTCAAAGCCACGCCCTACACGTCTACTTACTCCACGCGCCCGATTTCCTGGGCTGCGACAGCGCCATCGCGATGGCTGCCAAACCCGAGCTGCGACCGACGGTCGAGCGCGGCCTGCGCATGAAACAGATCGGCAACCAACTGCTGGCGATCATCGGTGGTCGGGAGGTGCATCCGATCACCCCGTGCGTCGGCGGCTTCTACCGCGCCCCCGCCCGCAGCGAACTACGGGCGCTGCGTGACGCATTGCAATGGGGGCTGGACGCCGCCGTCGAAACGGTCGCCTGGACGGCCTCCTTAGTCTGGCCTGATTTCGTCCCTGATTATGAATTTGTCGCGCTGTCCCACCCGACCGAGTATCCGATGAATGAGGGCCGGGTGGTCTCCTCCAAAGGGCTGGACATTCCGGTTGAGCAGTTCGAGCGCTACTTTGAAGAAGAACATCTGGCTCACACCAACGCCCTCCACGCCCAACGCATCGGCGGCGGCAGCTACTTTGTCGGGCCGCTGGCTCGCGTCAACCTCAATCTGGACAAGCTGTCGCCCGCCGCTCAGGCGGCGCTGCGCCAAACCGGCCTAACCTTCCCCAACTACAATCCTTTCGCCAGCATTGTCGCCCGGTCGCTGGAGCTGGTTCACGCTTTTGAGGAAGCGATACAACTAATCGACGCCTACGAGCCGCCGCGTCCCAGCCGCCTGCCGGTCCAACCCCGAGCCGGCGACGGCGGGCATATCACCGAAGCGCCGCGCGGCATGCTCTATCACCGCTACCGCATCGGCTCTGACGGTCTCATCCAGAATGCCCACATCTGGGCGCCCACCTCCCAGAACCTGAAGCGGATGGAGGATGATCTGCGGGCCTTCGTACCGCAGGTATTGGCCTTGCCGCTGGAGAAAGCTACCTGGCAGTGTGAGCAGCTGATCCGCAACTACGACCCGTGTATCTCGTGCGCCACCCATTTTCTGAAGATGAACATTAAGCGGCAATAGGGTACGGTAAGATGAAGAAGATCTGTGTTGTCGGCGTGGGCAAACCTTGGGCCACAGATGATGCCATTGGTCCCATCATCGTTCGCCGGCTGGCATCCCGCTTCGAGGCCAGGCCGCCGACGGTTGGGGTCGATCTGGTTTTTACCACGTCGACTGAACCCGCGGTCGATCTACTGCACCTGATACAGGGGAACGATCAACTGATCATCATCGACGCCGTGTGGAGCGGCGCGCCGCCCGGCGTCATTCACCGCCAAGTTTGGCTGCCCGGCCTGATCGAGTCGCGCGGCGTCGAGCGGGCCTCATCGCACGGCCTGGGCGTGCGCGAAATTTTGGCGCTGGCCGCCGAACTCAGCCGGCTGCCGGACCAGGTTTTCCTATGGGGCGTCGAGGTGGTCTCGACGGAACCGGGTCGTGGATTATCGCCTCAAGTGGCGGCGGCCCTGCCGGACCTGGTTGAGCAATTTAGCCAAACATTGGCAATTTACCTAAAGACAGCGTAACTATCCAGCAGGAGATGATTTATGAATGCGCAAACCATCCTCAAAACACTGCAAACCGCCAAGTTCACCCGATCGCTCAAACAAGCGCATCTGGAAAAACTGGCAGGCATGGCTTTCCAGGCCACCTACCGCGAGGGCGATATCCTTTACCGTGAAGGTGAGTTGGGCGATGTGCTTTACATCATCGAACAGGGGCATGTGGCCGTCGAAACCCACATTCCGGGGCAAGGGCGGGTGACGATCCTGACAGTTGGGCCGGGGCAGTTGCTGGGTTGGTCCGCCTTTTTCCAAAACAAGCGCAAAACGGCGAGCTGTCGCGCCGTGACCAATGTGCGCGCTGTGGCTATCAGCACTCCCCAATTGCGGGAAGCCTGCCAAAATGACTATGAATTTGGCTATGAGATCGTGCTGCGGATTGCCGACCTTATCGCCGATCGGCTCAAGGCCACCCGGTTACATCTCATGGATATTTTTGCTCAAGCGCAACCCTAACGGTAGCGAGCCATAACAAACTAGCTACCCAAACTAGAAATACAGCCAGGTAAAAAACTAACAACATGCTTGCCTGCAAACTCGCCAATCGGCGGGCGTAATTGCACCGGTTTTGATATACCATGCAGAGAGGAGAAGTGGTCGCTAATTCTGATCGTTGAACAATCCTGACGATCTTGTGACCGAGACGCGTCACAATTTATGACAACAGTAAAGCCAGGTTCCCGAGTTCAGGCGACGCTCGGGAACTTTTTTATGGCAGGGTTGTCGGCCTGGCTTGTCTTACGAGGCAGACGCCGGCTCACCCCGATAGATGGTGAACAGTAGAGGTCTGAAATGAACATTAAACAATTTCTCAATAATCTTGCCGGGAGCCCAAGACTCTATACTGTAACATTGGTTCTGGTAATTCTGCTATGGTCCCTCACCTTGATCGTGGTGGGGGGGTTCCTATTTCTCTTTGTCGAACAATCCAGCCAAGCCCAACTCCGGCCGTCCGACCAGCCCATCGCATCGATGGTGGTCGAACCGGCGGTCGGCCTGGTCGGTGATAGGCTGACGGTGCAAGGGTCGGATTGGCCGACCGGAACAACCGTGTACCTATATTTGACCACGCCGGAAGCGGAGCGCATCCCGACCTATGCCGTAACCGAAGCCACAGTTGACGCGGAGGGACACTTTACCGCGACCTTTGAATTACTGCCTGCCACCCAATGGGCCGACCAAAAATCGGCCACGGTTATCGCCCGATCGGAGGATGGGCAGGTCATGGCCCAAGCCAACTTCACCATTCTGAGTTTGGAGCCGGAGCCAACCGCTACCCCAGACCTGACCCCAACCGAGCCAACGGCGACATCCGAACCGGCGGCCACACCGGTCCCTACCATCGAGCCTTCGGCCACCCCCAACCCAACACCAACCTCCACCCCTGAGCCGAGCCAACCCCCGGCCCGGCTAACCAGTACGGTTAACTTGAACGTCCGTGAGGGGCCGGGGTTGGACTATGCCATTATTGGCCTGCTGCGCCCCGGCCAATCGGCCCAGATCATCGCCGTCAGCCCCGATGGCGGCTGGTGGCAAATTGAATTTCCAACAGCCACCGGCGACTACGGCTGGGTATCGGCCCATTACGTTATTGCCGAAAATACGGATGGCGTGCCGGCTGCCTACACACCGCCTTTGTTAGCCACCCCTACACCGGTTCCCACCCAAGAATCGACGGCCACGCCGCTGCCGCCTACCCCAACCCCGGCTCCGATTGTCATCAGCGATTGGCGCGGCGATTATTTTCGTAACCCCAACCTATCCGGCGGGGCGACCGTGACCCGCAACGATGTCAACGTCAGTTTCAACTGGGGCTTCTCTTCGCCCCATCCCGACATTCCAGCCGACAATTTTTCTGTAAAATGGACGCGTAGCTTGCACTTTGATGAAGGCACGTACCGCTTCCACGCCTGGGTTGATGACGGCGTTCGATTTTATATTGATGACGCGCTGGTCATCGACAGTTGGTACGACAGCAGCGCCCACGAGGTTACCGGCGACCGCTGGCTGGGGTGGGGGACGCACAGCCTGCGCATCGAATATTACGAGCATACGGGCGAGGCCGTCATCCAAACCTGGTGGGAGCAACTCTCGACTTCATCGTCCAACGCGCCGAGGGCCAGGTTTAGCGTCGACGATAAAAATGGTCCGGCGCCGTTCGAGGTCGATTTCGACAACGACTCCGAGGGCGATTACGATTCCTGTAAATGGGACTTTGGCGATGGCGACACCAGCAGCCGCTGCAGCGACCGGACGCACACCTATGATAAACCGGGCAAATATGATGTTAAGCTCAGAGTGCGCGGCCCCGGCGGCGAAGATACCGAGAAGAAATCGGATTACATCACCGTCCGGCCCGTAGCCAAATTTACCAGCAGCCCGGTCAGCGGCCAGCCGCTACAAATCCGGTTTACCAACCAATCGGAATTCTACGACAGCTTCGACTGGGACTTCGGCGACGGCGCGACCAGCACCGCCGCCAACCCAACCCACACTTATACGGCGGCCGGCAGCTACCTGGTCAAACTACGGGTTAAAGATGAAGGCGTTTGGAGCAATACCACCAGCCAAACCGTGGCGGTAACCAGTGACCGGCCACAAGCCGCTTTTAGCGCCAATCCAACTTCTGGCCCGGTTCCGCTGACCGTCAATTTTACCAACACCTCCAGCGGCGATTACACCGCCTGCTTGTGGAATTTTGGCGATGGGGCTACCGATGCAACCTGCGGCAATCCGGCTCATATCTACACAACTGCCGGCACATTTAGCGTCCAACTGACCGTCGAAGGGCCTGGCGGCAGCGATGTGGCCGGGCAAACCAACCTCATTCAAGCCGGCCAGCCGGCCAAAGCCGATTTCAGCGCCGCGCCAACCGACGGCGCGGCCCCACTAGCGGTTACTTTTTCCAACCTATCAACCGGTGATTACGATAGCTGTATGTGGCTGGTTGAGGAGGACTACGCTCAGGCCGGCTGCGATGACTTCACCTACACCTATACCACCCCCGGCGACAAAACCGTCAGCCTGACGATCAACGGTCCCGGCGGCCGGGATGAGATGATCAAACCGAACTACATTTCGGTCGTGGAAGCCCCCGCCCCACCACCAACCTCTCCGGTGGCTAAATTTGTAGCCGACCCGCTGACCGGTTCGGCGCCATTGGATGTCCACTTTATCAACCGCTCCGACGGCGAGATCGAGACCTACTTGTGGGATTTTGGCGACGGCGACTCCAGTAGCGACGCCGAACCAACCCACACCTATGCCGCTACCGGCAGTTACTCGGTTGGGTTGACCGTCACCGGCCCCGGCGGCAGCGATACGAAAATCCGTCGTGACTATATTATCGTTGGGGATGTCCCGCCGGTCGCGCGCTTTGTGGCCGAACCGCTCGACGGCGTGGCCCCGCTGGTGGTCGTTTTCGATAACCGCTCTGATGGCGTCGTTACTGACAGCTTCTGGCAGTTTGGCGATGGCGAAACCAGTACCGCGTCGGATCCAACCCACACCTATGTCAATGACGGCAACTTCTCGGTAAGCCTGACCGTGACCGGCCCCGGCGGCAGCGATACCCAGATTCGGGCCAACTACATCACCGTAGCCATCGAACCCGAACCGGCGCCGCCTGCGCTAGAACCACGGGTCATCCCGGCGCCCACGCCAACGGTTGAAGTA
>JACKAT010000058.1 GCA_020634935.1 Anaerolineales bacterium | reverse complement strand
TAAACCGGAATGACCTCCACATCAACGACTTCGATATCTTCATCATCATCATCGTCGAAAAATTCGGCTACAACCGTCTCGCTCTTTTTGCCGGCTTTCGCTTCAGTTCTCCCCGGCGTCTTAACTATCTCTTCGGCTTTTTGATCCGGCATCGTGCCGACATCAGGCACAGGCCCTTCAGCCGGTTCACCGGAGGAGTACTTTAGCCACTGTTTGCCATCGTGATAGTACCAATCGCCGCCAGGGGCTGACGCGGGTGGAGCCGGTTGGGCGTAGGCCGCGGCTGGTTGGTAAACGGGATATTGGGGTTGAGGGGCGTAACCTTGGGCCGGTGGCGCACCATAAACTTGAGCCGCGCGCGAGTCCGGGGCCGGCTGGTAAGGGCTTGTCTGTTGTTGGGGCGTATAAAATTGCGGTTGGGCGGCGCGAGAGCCGGTTCGGGCTTGAAACTCGTCGGCCGGATGCCACCCGTCTTGATCGTAAAAGTACCAACTGTTCGATTTAGCGCCCATAGCCCAATAGCGCCCGTCATCGTCTTGATAAAGCTGGGAGTCAACCTGCCCCGCCGCAACAGCGGCGCCGGCGGCGGCTCCCCCGGCAAAAGTTTGGGCTCCCGGCCACTGATCGGGCTGAGCAGCCGGCGCAAATGAGCCGGGCATGCCGCCATCGTTGGGTTTGACCCACTCACCGGTGGCAGCTTCATAATAGTACCAATCACCGCTTTTGATACCTTTTTGCCAGTAGCGGCCATCGCTATCGAGAAAAGGTAGTTTGTCGGCCTCACGGGGATCGGCGCGGTGCCAGGCTTGCCCGTCGTAGTAATGCCATTCGCCGGTTTGCGCGCCGAGCATCCAATATCTACCCCAATCGTCCTTAAATTGGAGCTTGTCTACTTCTGAGATGAACGTGGTTTCATCAACTCGGCCCGCTTGATAATCTCTGAGCAAAGTTTTATAACGACGTTCTAATTCAGCTACATTTCCTTCCATGGTTTTAATCCCATCGCTCCCATTAAATTGAGAAGAATATTCGTCCCAAAATATGTCTTCTTCTAAACTATTGATTATAAAGCGTTTTTGCCAATAAGATTGACGCTGGAATTGTTACAAGTCACAATACTAATAAAAATGTTTGTTTAGTGTACAAAATCTTATAATTAAGGCAAATTTATACAAATTTTGTATTTATTCAGCAGACCGGTGACTGGCACTTCGTCGTGGTAGTCACCGAGTGGTATTGCCCTCAATATTCTCAATTTCAGCAAAAGTGCCAGTCACCTGAGTTACCCAATCTTAATAGGCCAAAGTGTTCGGCTTCTGACAATATCGCTGCATGTTACACAGCTTTAACTAAATTTCCAAAAATGACCCTCAAACGCGAAATAATACTCTAAGACTTTTAACCGAGCAAAGTTAAGCTTATAATTCACCCTGGAATAGCTGAACAGTTGCAAGCCTGGTATAATTTTTTATTGACTCGTTTTATTGACCATTATATGAGTTACGCAGTTCAAAAGGTGACCGTCACTGGGGTGTGATAAATCGACCTGTTTGGGCTAAACAGACGTTCATTTTCGGCCAAAAGTGACTGTCACCTCGTTCGTTATACCCAACTGCGTAAGTCCTACATTATTTATGAAGAAATATCTCCCAGTTCTTTTTAGCATTTTTATTCTACTCGGTCTGGTCATCGGTTCCGAAGCCTGGGTCCGGGCCTTGTATGAGTCGGCGCGTAATTATCAGCCACCGTTAAACGGGGCGGCTCTGCCAACCGAGCCCTTAGCCTTACCCAAAACGGCTAAAGTGGTTATGGTGCTGCTCAGCGGCTTAGGCGATGAGGCTTTTCAAGCGCTGGAACTACCGGTTATGGCCCAGTTAGCTCAAACAGGGGTTAGCGGCACGATCCAAAGCATTCCGCCGACCTATTCTCAAACGGCCCGTATGACGTTGATTACCGGCGCTTCGCCGGAGTTGAACGGCGCGGCCCTCATCGACCAACCTTATGAAGCCATGCCGGCTCCACACACCGACTCTATTTTTAGCCGGGCTCACGAGGCTCACCTCAAAACAGCCCTGCTAGGTTTAGCCGATTGGCGCGGCCTGGTCCCCCGTGAGGCGTTGGATGAGACGTTTTTTGTCGAATCTTCCGGCCCGGAAGCCGATCAAACCCTTTTAAATGTGGCCCTGCCGTTGTTGAAAGAGGATCGGATGGATCTGGTCTTGATCCAATTTACCGGCCTCGATTTTGCGGCCTTGCAGCAAGGCGGCGCCGCCAGCGATGCCTATCGGGCGGCGGCCGTTCGCCTGGATGACTACATCGGGCAAATCAGCCGCATTATGAATCTGGATACCTCAATATTGGTCATCTTGAGCGACCACGGCCATATTTCATCCGGCGGCTCAGGTGGAGCCGAGATCGAAGTAACGCAGCAGCCGCTGGTTATGAATGGGTTTGGCCTCACTTCGGGCCAGTACAGTGTGATCGCTCAAACCGATATTGCGCCTACCGTCGCCACATTGCTCGGCTTGCCGGCCCCCCATCAGGCTCAGGGGCGCATTTTGTTCGAGATGTTAAACTTGAGCTTAGACCATCAAACCCTGGCCCAAATCGCCCTGACCCGGCAGCGACTGGCTCTGGCTGAAAACTACCTGGCCGGCGTCCAAGGGCCGGCAGCCCACCTGCCCGACTCACTGGGGGTTGATATCGAGCAGGCGGCTGATACGTTTGCCCAGAACAACATCAAAGGGGCCTTTGAACTGGCGCTCTTAACCCAAAAATCGGCTGATACCCAGATCGCGGCGGCGCGGCATAACGCCATTCAAGCGGCGCGTTGGCCGCGTTTATTCATGGCGGCTGTGGCGGCGCTGATCTCGTTTTTTATTTTGTGGCGGCAGCGCAATACGCACGCCGGCCTCATTTTGATTGCGACGGTGGTAACTTTGGCTCTCTATCATGTCCTTTTTCAACTTCAGGGGCATAGTTACTCCATCAGCGGCTTCAACCTGACGATGATGCCGTTTGATATTGCCCGCCGGATGGGCGTTAGTTTTCTGGCCGGTGGGGCGTTAGTGCTGCTGTTCTTAATGCTCATTGATGAACGTAACTGGTTAACGTTGCTCGGTACCGGTTACGGTTATTGCCTTTTGACGATTTTTATATTGGCCCTGCCGTTGTTTTGGGCTTTTGGGCAAAATGGTTTTGTTATAGAAGGGTATTTGCCCTCGGTTGAGCTCGTTTTTTGGCAAGTGACCAGCTTGCTGGAAGTTTTAGTAGCGGCCATCATTGGTCTCATCCTACCCTGGCCGATTATGGCCCTTAATGTTTTTGTTAATTTTGTGCGCCGGCATCTCAGCGACAACCAATCCAAATCCGGCCACGATCCGTTACCGGGGCTGCGTTAATCCCGCAGCTATCAGACAACAAGGAGAAGCCATGCGTACCCTTATTACCGGCGTTACCGGGCAGCTTGGTCAGGCCATCAAGCAGGTATTAGAAGAACAAGATTTCGATATTTTAGATTTTCCTCGCTACAACGTTCAAGATCACGCCATCGTACCCAAAATTTCCGAACTCTATCCGGAGTTGGTCGTTCACTGCGCGGCCATGACCAACGTCGATGGCTGCGCCAAAGACCCTGATGCCGCCTTTAGTATCAACGCCTTTGGCACCCAAAATGTGGCCCACGCCTGCCTGCGCTGCAATGCCGAAATGGTCTACATTTCCACCAATGAAGTGTTCAACGGCCGGTCCGACCGGCCCTATCGGGAAGATGACAAACCCAATCCGATCAACCCCTACGGCAGCTCGAAACGATCGGGCGAGCAGATGGCCGCTCACTATTTGAAGAACGGGTTATACATTGTGCGCACGGCCTGGCTTTACGGCGGCGGTCACATGTTCCCGGAAAAAATTCTGGCGGCGGCTGACAAATTCGGCGAACTGCGGGTGGTGACCGATGAAGTCGGCAACCCCACCTACACTTTGGACCTGGCGCTGGCTGTGGCCGCATTAGTCCGAACCCGGACGTATGGAATTTATCATTTTACCAACGCCGGCTATTGTTCGCGCTATGAGTATGCCCAGGAAGTACTGCGCCTGGGCGGGCGCGATGACGTGCCGATTCGACCTATCACTTTAGCCGAGTACAGCCGTCCCTCAGCCGTGCCGCCTTTTGCGCCTTTGGCGAACAGCGCCGGCGCGGCTTTAGGTATTGAACTGCGGCCCTGGCAGGAAGCGCTGGCCGCCTACTTTGAGTCAAAACGTGGTGATGTCTGAACCGCTGCTAACCATTATCATTCCCCATTACAACGGCGCTCACCATCTACCCATCTGCTTTAATGCGCTCCGTCGCCAGACATACCCGCATCTGGAAATCATTCTGGCCGATAACGGCTCCACCGACGAGTCGCTGCCGCTGACCCGGCGCGAATTTCCCGAAGTCAAGATTCTGGAAATTGGCCAAAACCTGGGCTTCGCCGGCGCGGTCAATCGAGGGGTGGCTCAGGCCGCCGGCCAGATCATTGTCCCCTTAAACAACGACACCGAAGTCGCTCCCGGTTGGGCTGAAGCCATCGTCGAGGCGTTGGCCGCTCATCCCGAAGCCGGAATGGTGGCCAGCAAAATCTTGCTATTCGACCAGCGCCGCAAGCTTCATTCGGCCGGGGATGCCTTTGGCGCCAACGGTATCCCCATCAACCGGGGCGTGTGGCAAGAGGATCACGGCCAGTTCGATCAAGATACGTACATTTTCGGCGGCTGCGGCGGTGCGGTGGCTTACCGGCGGGCGATGCTGGATGAGATTGGTTTGTTTGACGAAGAGTTGTTCATGTACCTGGAAGATGTCGATCTCAACTGGCGGGCCCAGTTGGCCGGGTATCGGGTGGTGTTCGCGCCCCAGGCGGTGGTCTACCACCACCTGAGCGCGACCGGCGGCGGGGTCATCGCCAGCTACTATACCGGCCGCAACACCATTTTGGTGCTGGCCAAAGTCTTACCGGGTTTCCTCTTCCGGCGCTACTGGCCATCGATTGTCCAGGCCCAGCTCAAAATTGCTTTCGAGGCGGCCCGCGCCTGGCGCGGCGAGGCCGCTCGGGCCCGGCTCAAGGGCCAATTGGCCGGCGTGTGGGCGCTGCCGCGCTGGCTGGCCAAACGCGCCGCCGTCAAACGCAGCCCGCGAGTCAGTAATACCTACCTCGAAAGCCTGCTAACTGATGTAAACTCGTAGAAACCGGCGAATAAGCGGTCGGCTATCGGCGGTCAGCGGTCAGTTATCGGCTATTAGCGGTCAGTTATCGGCTATTAGCGGTCGGCTATCGGCTATTAGCGGTCTCAATCAGGGCTTCGGGGCGCGCCGGAGGTTCGATCACCATCGTGATCGAACGTTCCGACTAGTGGGAAGATGGGATCGATCGTCAACTCGGACGTTCCGACTAGTGGGAAGATGGGATCGATCGCCAACTCGGACGTTCCGACTAGTGGGAAGATAGGATCGATCGCCAACTCGAACGTTCCGACTAGTGGGAAGATGGGATCGATCGCCAACTCGGACGTTCCGACTAGTGGGAAGATAGGAGCGACCGCCAACTCGAACGTTCCGACTAGTAGGAAGATAGGATCGATCGCCAACTCGGGCGTTCGGACTAGTGGGAAGATGGGATCGACCGCCTGCTCGGACGTTCGGACTAGTGGGCAGGTGTGATCGACCGCTTGCTCGGACGTTCGGACTAGTGGGAACGTTTGATCGATATCGGGCGTGTCGATCTGGAGCATCAAAGTTTACTTTGATCGCTTGACAAAGCCCGCTTTGTCGCTCCTGCGCCCGCATTGATCGCTTGACAAAGTTTACTTTGTCGCTCCGTATTCTCAAATTTCGGCTAGATCATTTCGTTTGCCGGTATTCTGTGCTAAGATTAGCGTGATCGATTCCACGCAAAACGCGGTCAATCCGAATTTTCGGCTGTCAAAGTGACTTATGAAGATAAGAATTTGGGGCACGCGAGGCTCAATTCCCTCTCCTCTCACATCTGAACAAATCGAAGAGAAAATTTGTCGAGCTATTCACGAGATGCCCGATATTGATACCCATAACCTGGCCGAGGTGCAAGCTTACGTTAGCCAGTTGCCTCAACTGGTGCGAGGCACCGCCGGGGGCAACACCTCCTGCGTGGAGATTCGCTCCAGAGGGGAGCTGTTTGTCATCGATGCCGGCTCGGGGCTGCGTGAGTTGGGGCGGCAACTGATGACCGGCCCGTTTGGGCGCGGTCAGGGTAAACTCCACCTTTTTTTTAGCCACGCTCACTGGGACCACATTCAGGGCTTTCCTTTCTTTCAACCGAATTTTGTCGCCGGCAACGAAATTTTTATCTACAGCATTCACAATTTGGAAAAGACGCTTCGGGATCAGCAGCGGTCGATCAACTTTCCCATCGCGCTTTCGTATATGCAGGCTACCTTCCATTTTAAGCGGCTAACGCCCGGCCGGCCGCTTTCCCTCGGCAAAATCAAGATCAACACCATCGAAAACCCCCACCCCGGCAAGGCGTACAGTTATCGCTTTGAGGACGAGCACAGCTCCTTTGTCTATGCCAGCGACGCCGAATTCAAAGAACTGACCGATGCCCGCGTCAATCCGCATATCGAGTTTTTCAAAGGAGCCGATGCGCTCATTTTTGATGCCCAATACACGCTCAAGGAAAGTTGGGAGAAGGTGGACTGGGGGCATAGCTCCGCTCTCATCGGGATTGATTTTGCCCGCGCTGCCGGCGTTAAGAAGCTGATTCTGTTTCATCACGACCCTATCTACTCTGACGCTCAACTGCAAGAAATACAAGCCAACGCTTTGACCTACCAGGATCAGGATGCCAGCCGGCCCAAGGTTGAGGTGTTGATTGGCTACGAGGGGTTGACGCTCGATCTGGCCCCGACCGGCGCGGTTGAACTGCAAGTGATGTCTGACCAGGCCACGGCGGTGGTTACGCCGACCACTATTTTTGATGAGCGGGGCGTTGATCAACTGGCCCGGCAGCTAGCCGGCTTGGCTAAACGGGGCGCTTTATCCGATTCGATCATCGATCTGTCTCACGTGGACACCCTGACCACCGCCACTCTTAAGATGCTGGTCACGCTGGGGCAACTGGCGGAAAATGGGTCGATGGTGCTGGCGTCTCCTTCGGAAAGCGTGCTGCGGGTGATTGAACTGGCCGGCTATCAAGATTTCTTTGCCATTTATCCTTCGGTGGAATCGGCCATTACGGCGCTTCAAGCGCGCCAGGCATTGAACTTGCCGGGCCAAATGATTAACGATCGCTATTTGATTGAAGGCAAAATTGGTACGAGCCAGCTAGGTACGCTGCTTAAAGCCACCGATATGCAGCTCAAACGTACTGTGGCTGTTAAAATTTTATCGCCGGCCCTCAGCGAGCAAACCCTCAAACGGTTTACCCGGCAGGCCCAGCAGTTGATCGACCTGGACCAGCCACAAGTCGCCAAGGTTTACGAAGTCGGCTCTGAGGCCAATTACACCTTCATCGTCGAAGAGTTTGTGACAGACCACACCTTGCAAGACCTGTTAACCGCTAACGCCCAACCCCTGTCCGTCGATCAGATGCTGGATATTGCCTTAGATATTACCCTGGCCCTGGAATATATCCACAGCCGGGGCGTTACCCACGGCAACCTCAAACCGGAGAATATTTTTCTGACCGAACGCGGCGTCAAATTGGGCGGCATCGGATTGGGTCGGCTGGAGGAAGGGCGCAATCTGCTTGAAGCGCCGCTGCTGCATCTGACGGCGGCCTATCTGGCCCCGGAGCAAATTTTGGGCCAGCCGGTCGATGCCCGGACCGATTTGTATGCCTTGGGGGTGGTCCTGTACCAGCTTTTCACCGGACAGTTGCCTTACACCGGCGTCAACCAGGAAATTTTACAGGCTCATCTGCATCAGGCGCCGCACCCGCCGCGTGAAATCAATCCCGATATTTCGCCTTCGCTGGAGCATCTCATTCTCAAGCTGCTGATCAACAACCCCAGCGCCCGTTACTCGAGCGCGGAGCAGGCCCGGCGCGTTTCGAGTAGTTTGATTGTCAATGTCGGCGACCTCAAGCACCAGCGCAAACGGCCCTTGGTTGACCGGGAAAAGCCGTTGAAACTCCTGCATACGTGTTGGCGACAGGTTCAGAGCGGGCAGGGGCAGTTAGTGTTTGTTACCGGCGAGCCGGGCGTGGGCAAAACGAGTCTGGTCCAGCAGTTTGCGGTAGAATGCGAGCCGCCGGTGCTGCTGATCGGCCGCTGCCAGGAGCCGGACAGCAGCCCTATCTACCAGCCCTTTACCGAGGCGCTGCACACTTACTTTGCCACCGTACCGCCTGAACTGCTCAACGAGGAAGCCCGCCATCATATTAGTCACTTCAGCCGCCTGGTGCCTGAAATTCACCAGATTTTGCCCGACCTGCCCAAGCCGCCGATACTGGAACCGAAGCAGGAACAACTGCGCCTGATGAGCAACCTGACTCAATTTATTAAACAGGCCACTTTCGAGCGGCCCTGGCTGCTGCTGCTGGACGATCTTCATTGGGCCGACCGCCCTAGCCTCGATCTGCTGCGCTATATAGGCCATCATTTGCCGGCGATGGCGCTGATGATTGTGGCGACTTATCGCGACGATGAGTTGGAACGAGGCCATGCCTTGTGGCAGACCTTGCGCGATTTGAACAGTTTTTCTAATTCGCGGACCATCACCTTAGGCCGGCTCGATCACGATGGGGTTGAGCAGGTTTTAGCCAACATCTGGAAACAACCGGCCCCGGTAGCCTTGACCGAAAGAATTTACGAACAGACCGCCGGCAATCCCTTTTACGTAGAGGAGATTGCCAAAACGTTGGTCGATGACGGCCTCATCATTGCCCAGGCTGGCGAGTGGCATTTCCCGGACATAGAAGAAGTGCGCTTGCCGCGTAGTGTGCGCGAGGCGGTCTGGCGGCGGATACATTACCTCAGCCCCGACACCCAATCGCTGCTGCGCCAGGCCGCCGTTTTGGGCCAAACCTTCCGATTTGATGATTTGCGGGAGATGAGCGGGCTGTCAGAGTGGGAGGTGTTGGAGCATCTGGATGTGGCTTTGGAGCGCCAACTGCTGTGGGAAGAGCCGACGCTGGGCGAAAGCCTGCTCTGCTTCAGCCACGTTGAAGTCCAATATGTGCTCTACGATGACATGGGGCCGCTGCGCCGCCGCATGCTGCACCGCCAGGCCGGCGAGGCCCTAGAGCGCCGCGCCCTGGCCGATTTGAATCCGCTGGCCGAAGAGCTGGCTCACCATTTTTGTAAGGCCGATGAGTTCGATCGGGCGCTGGTCTACAGTATCCAGGCGGCGCGCCAGGCCCAGGCTGATTACGCTAATGAAACGGCCCTGGTTTGGTATACCAATACGTTAGATATGCTTAACCAGCTTGATCCGCGTGAGTCGGTCTCTTTTCAGCGGTTGCGCCTGCCGGTCCATAAGTTTTTAGGCCAGGTCTTAACCCTGATGGGCCGCTATGATGAGGCGCTCAATCACTATTTTTCGGCCCAGACGCTGGTCGCGGCGGAAGTGATGACGGAGAGTAAACAGCGCTCGCTGGCCGATCTGTGCGGGTCGATGGCGGTGGTTTACGAGCGGCGGAGCGAGTACGATACGGCCTTCAAGTATCTGGAAGCCGGTCTGAACTATTTAGGCGAGGATAAATTCAATAATGAAGCGGCTCGCATCTTTCTGGTGGGAGCGCGGACCTTCGATCACCAGGGGCGGCTCGATCAGGCCATCGATTGGTGCCAGCGGAGCCTGGCAATTGTCTCGCAAATTCAATCGCCGGAAGCCCAGCAGACAATGGCTCAGGTTTTCAACCGGCTGAGCGCCATCTGCCTGTTTCGAGGCTATTTCGATGTGGTCATCCATTTCTGCCAGGAGAGCATCGACATCCACCACGAGATCGGCAATGCCGCCGGCGAGGTCAGCCCTTACACCCATTTGGGGGTAGCCTACTTTTTGCAAGGGAATTGGGTTAAAGCGGAAGAAGCGTATGCGACCAGCCTCAATCTGGCTAAAAAGGTGGGCGATATCGACGGTTACAGTCGGGCCAGTAACAATCTGGCCGATCTTTACTTCTGCCGGGGGGAGTGGACCAAAGCCTTTTATTTCTATGAAGAAAATCGGGCCACCTGGCGGCAGATTGGGATGGTTAAAGACGAAGCGAAATCGCTTAGCCGTATGGCCCAGGTCCACATCTACCAGCAAGAATGGGCCGAGGCGCTGGAATGTTTGGCCCGCAGCCAGACCATTTTTACCGATGTCGGAGCCAAGGATTATATGCCGGAGTTGGAGCGCCGTTGGGGCGAGTATTGGCTCGGTACGGGCGAGCTCGATCAGGCGCTAACCTATCTGCATCGAGCCGTTGACCTGGCCGTTAAACAAGGCAACCCGCTGCAAGAAGGTAAATCTCGCCGGATGTTGGGGGAAGCTTACGTAAGGCATAATGAACCGGAGCGAGCGCTGGCCATGTTAGAGCGGAGCCTGGCCGTTTTGAATGATTTCAATATGAGCTACGAAGCGGCTCGAACCAAAACGGCCTTGAGCCGCGCCTTTCTGGCTGTTGGTAAGGCTAAGCGAGCCGAGCCGCTTTTGGCCGCCGCCGCTGAGCTGTTTGAAAGCCTGGGCGCTAAATCTGATTTGGCCAAAGTCCAGGCATTACAAGCAACGTTAAAGAATGAAACTCAGTAGAGCCAGTCAGCGACTGGCTCCAACCCGGACAAATCAGCGATTTGTCCTACAAAACTACCCAGGAGGAATCAATGCAACTGACTATCTCTCTAGCTCAGATCGATATTGCTTTGGGCGACCCGGCCGCCAATCTGGCCAAGGCCGATCAATGGGCCGCCGAAGCCAAACGACGCGGCTCCGATGTGGTGGTCTTTCCGGAAATGTGGACGACCGGTTGTGATTGGCCCAACGTCAAAACGCTGGCGGCCGAACACGACGCGGTGGTGAACGCCGTAGCGACGCTGGCCCGCAAGCACGGCATCTGGATTAACGGCTCGATGCTGGCGCTGGATGAAGAGAACCGGCCTGCCAACACCTCAATTATGTTTGATCCGGACGGCCAGCAGGCCGGGCTGTATCGCAAAATCCACCTGTTTGGCCTGATGGACGAAGATCAATATCTGGCGCCGGGCCAGCAGCTAACCACGGTCGAGTCGCCGTGGGGGCAGGGCGGGTTGGCCATCTGCTACGATCTGCGCTTTGCCGAAATGTTTCGGACGTACGCGCTCAACGGCGTCACGATGGTGTACCTGCCGGCCGAGTGGCCGCATCCTCGCCTAGCTCATTGGCAAACGCTGCTGCGGGCCAGAGCCATCGAGAACCAAATGTACATGATCGGCGTCAATCGAGTGGGCAAGGACGACGCCAATACATTTTTTGGCCATTCGGCCATCATTGATCCCTGGGGCAACGCTGTAGTTGAGGCGGGCGAGTCGGAGATATTGTTGACGGCCACGATCGATACTGACATGGTCGCCGAGGTCCGTCAAAAGATTCCCGTTTTCAAAGATCGCCGGCCTGATTTATACCGACTTAGTTAGCCATTTGATAATTGGCTGGATTGGTCGTTTGATGGTAGGATAGGGGGCTAAACCAACCAATTGACCAACTATCCCTCTATCCGGCAACCCAACCAACCCATTTATCTATGAGCATTGATTTCGCCCAATCCAATTTTCATATTATGGTCGCTGTGCGCGGCCAAGATGACTTTTGGCCGTTGGTGTGTCTGGGCTACGCCCAGGCTAGAGCGCGCCACGGCCGGATGTCGGTGGTGACGGTGAGGCAGCACAGCCAAGAGCGTCCGGAGTGGTTAGTCATTCCGCCGTCGATGAGGGATGTGCCGATTGAGGTCCACACCCGGCAAGATGAAAGCGCCGGCAAAGCGATTATTAAAGCGATGCGGGAGTGGTCGCCCCAACTGCTGGTGGTCGGCTGGCGTGGAGAACCGCCGCGCCGGGGCTACATGCTGGGCGAGACGCTCGATTACCTCTTGCAGCGGGCCTGGTGCGATCTGGTCGTTGTTAAATCGCTGCCGACATGGCCTGACCAAGATTTTCTCAACGATAAAGTGATGAAGGTTTTGGCGCCCACATCCGGCGGATCGAACAGTACGCTGGCGTTTGAGTTGGGTCTGGATATGGCCAAAAACTGCGACGTCACCGCCTTACACGTGCTGCCAAAAGACTCGGAGCCGGCTGAGGTTAGAGAACGGGAGCAGTGGTTGGCCGAGTTTACCCAGGTGTGGGCGGCGCACCCCAATTTCAAAACCAAAGTCATTCAAGCCGAAGATGCGGTTAAAGGCATCGCGGTTGAAAGCACTAATCACCACGTGACTATCGTGGGCGCCACCAACGACAGCGCCTTTAGCCAGTTGGTATTTGGGACGTTTCCCCAGCGTGTTGCGCTGCAAAACAAAGGCACGACCATCATTGTCAAACAGTTCGACGGGGGTGTCGGCTCGAGTCTCAGCCGGATTTGGTGGCGGGGAACCCATTTCTTGCCGAAGCTGTCGCTGGAAGAACGGATGGACGTTTACAAACAAATCCGGCGCAGCGCCCGGCCGCAAATCGACTTTTTTATGATGATTGGCCTGGCCGCCGGTATCGCGGCGTTGGGCCTGTTGTTAAACAGCCCGGCGGTTATTATCGGCGCGATGCTGGTGGCCCCGTTGATGGCGGCGATCATCGGTATGGGGCTGGCGATGATCCAAGCGGACGGGCGGTTGTTGTCGCTGGCCAGCCAGGCGATGCTCAAAGGCGTGCTGCTGGCGGTGTTGATGGGATTTCTAGCCGGGTTTCTGCTGCGATCGGTGTCGGAGCCGACGGCCGAGATTTTGAACCGGACCAGCCCCAGCCCGTTCGATCTGGGTGTGGCTATTTTTTCGGGGTTAGCCGGGGCTTACGCTTTATGCCGCCGGAATATGTCCTCCTCGCTGCCGGGCGTGGCGATTGCTGTGGCCCTGGTGCCGCCGCTGGCTACGGTTGGGATCGGCCTGTCGTGGTTGAATATGCGGATTGCTTCCGGGGCAATGCTGCTTTTTTTAACCAATTTGGTGGCGATTATTACCGCGGGCGGATTTGTGTTCTTTGTATTAGGCTTTCGGCCCCGGATAGGACGACAAGGCGCGCGGGGTATCTTCAGCGGCGGCGTGGCTACTTCGCTGATTTTGCTGGCGCTGATGGGGTGGGTCTTGTGGTCCATTTCGATTGACTCGCTGCGAGAAGCGGCTCGCAATCGGGTTATCGAACAGGTCTTAGTTGCAAAAGTGCCGGAAATGGGCCCCAATGTGACGTTAGATACGTGGCAGGTGAAAGATCAAGATGAATTGGCGACTAACGGTGAGGCTGAAGCAGTTGATACGGAAACGCCAGCGCAAATCTTGGCGCTGGAAGTCCAAGTGCGCTCACCGGCCAACATTGGCTACAACCGAACCAATATTCTACGCGATAGTATCCACGATGCGCTTAGTCGGGCAGATATGATCAACCCGGGCGATCAGATCGGGTTGGATTTGCTGATTATCAAGACCGAGTCGCTTCAACCGGAAGCGCTGTCAACCCCCACGGTCACGCCCACATTGACCTTAACTCCCACTGCCACACCGTAGTCCCCCGCCACGCCTTAGCCACGGCTGCGCCGGAAGCGACGCCAATATCAACTCGCCCCCTCACCCACCCCAACCCCGGTCCCGGCGGTCATTGCCAATACAGAGGGGCAAGGGCCGCGGCTGCGCTGGACGCCAGGCGGGAACCCGTTGTTTAGCGGTTTTGTTCTCGGCGGACAAAGAGAAAGGTGCCGGCGACCAAAAACAGGCCAAACAGGACCGCGATAATTATAAAATTGATCGAGGCGCTGTCGATGACCACCAGATTATATTCCGGCGAACCGCTGTAAAAGACGGCCCGGATGAGATCGACGGCGTAGCGCATGGGGGAGATGCGGGAGAGCAGGTCAAGAAACCAGGGTAGGTTGTTGAGCGGCGAGAAAACACCGGCCAGGAAAAACTGGGGCAGCATAATAAACGGAAAAATCTGGTTAGCGGCTCGTTGGCTGTTTAGGTTGGACATAATGATCACGCCAAAGGCTCCCCCAAAGAAGCAGACAATTAAACAGACCGGCAGCAGTATCAGGAATCGCGTCAGCGAGATAGGAATGCCGATGACGACGGCAAAGAGCAGAATGCCCACACCTTGAGCCATCGAGACAAATGACTCGCCAAAGATTTTGCCGATGATGATCGAGTAGCGCGAGATCGGCGCGACAAAGATTTCCTGGCTGAAATCATTTTCTCGATCTTCGATGAGCGAGATCAAGCCCATTGCGGATGATTGAAACAGGGTTTGAGCCAGAATTCCGGTAAAGGTAAACGCTAAGAAATTAAAATCGACCTGTTTACCCAAACTGGCCTGAAAACTTCCCCCTAAAATCCCGATAAAAATCAACGGAAATATAAAGGTCGATACCAGGCGCGGCGGATCGCGTAGAAATTTGAGTAGATCACGGTAGGCGATAACGGTGATAGCGTTAGCTTCGTGCATTATTTATTCCTCCACAATCGCCAGGTAAGCATCTTCCAGGCTGGGGTTATGGGTTTTGACGGTGGTTAGCGGCGTATCGATGGTTTTCAGCAGTTGGTGAACGGTGGGCGTACCGTTGAGACTGATTTTAAAGAGCGGGGTTTCGTTAAAGGGAATGTTAAGCTGATTGAGTTCGGTGCGGAGTTTGTTCCGGTCGGGGGCATCGATCAGTAGATATTTTTCTAACAGCCGGGCTTTGACTGTATCCGGCGAGCCATAGGCTACAATTTTGCCTTTGCTGATAATGCAAATCGTGTCCGCATCTTCGGCTTCATCCAGATAATGAGTGGTGAGGAAAACAGTGGTGCCGCTCTCATGGCGAACGCGTTTAATATACTCCCACAAATTGCGGCGGCTGGCCGGATCGAGCCCGACAGTCGGTTCGTCCAGAAACAATACTTTTGGCTGGTGGATCAGGCTGCGGATAATTTCTAATTTGCGTTTCATGCCGCCGGAAAAGGTTTTGATCGGTTTGAAGATATCGTCTTTGAGGCCAAGGATATCGGTTAGTTCGGCAATCTGGTGTTTGTAAGCTTTGGGCATCAACGAGAAAGTGGGGCGGAACGGGTACAGCCCGTAGACAACCGCATGAAAGCGGACATTTTCTTCGGCAGTGAGATTAAGGTCGAGGCTGGGCTTTTGAAAGATGATGCCGGCATTGCGCCGAACCGCCCCGGCTTCCTTGACCAAATCATAGCCGGCGATCCGGGCCGAACCGGTCGTCGGAGCCAGCGTTGTGGTTAGAATGGAGATGGTGGTCGTTTTGCCCGCGCCGTTGGGGCCGAGCAGGGTGAAAAATTCTCCCTGGGCCACGCTGAAAGAAATCCCATCGACGGCGTTGGTTTTGCTGTTGGTGTAGCGTTTGGTTAATTCTTCAACTTCAATGATAGGCACTGTCGGGTTTCCTTAGGATATGTATATGATTTAAGCTCAGTAAAGAGTAAACACTATGTTTGCACTTTTTTAGAAACCCGGTTTTTGATGACTAATTGATAGCCGTTTGGAGCAAAAAGCGCCTCTTTTTAACGCTTAAAAACCGGGTTTCTAGCCATAACACATAAAAGTGCAAAGTTAGTGGAGTAAATATAGGACTTACGCAGTTGGGTGTATCGAACAAGGTGACAGTCACTTTTTGCCGAAAATGAACGTCCGTTTAGCCCAAACAGGTCGGTTTATTGCACCCAAGTGACTGTCACCTTTTGAACTGCGTAACTCATATTCTTTAGGAGAATAGCATGAAATTTGTGACATAGCAGTGATCTAAAGTTTATTGGGGGTTTATTTTGGCGGTTAAGCGTTGGTCGGGGAGACTTTGGCGTCTAGTACCTCGCGGACTTTATGAGCTAGCATCGTTGGGGTAAAGGGTTTTTGTAAAAAGGCCGAATTTTGGGTGATGAAATTTTGAACAAGCCTGATATCTTTGGGATGACCGGAGATATAGAGGATTTTTGTCTCCGGACGTAGGGCCTCAATGATTTTGGCTAATTTATCTCCGGCAATTTTGCCTGGCATGACGATATCGGTTAAGAGTAGATCAATCGTCCCCGAATATTCATTGAAAACATCCAGGGCTTCCTGACCGTTTCTGGCTTCAAGAACCACATAACCATCTTTTAGTAACGTTCGCTGAGCCAGGTCTCGAATCATATCTTCATCTTCCACCAGCAAGATTGTTTTGCTACTTTGGTTTGACTGCAAGTGGATGGGTTCAGGCAAGTCTGAGACTTCCATTTCCGCCTTAGGCAGGAAAATGGTGAATTTTGTGCCTTGATTTAACTCGCTATTGACCCAAATATGGCCGTTACTCTGTTTAATAATCCCATGAACAGTTGACAGCCCCAAACCCGTGCCTTTGCCGGCCTCTTTGGTGGTAAAAAAGGGATCGAAGATGTGGCTCATGGTTTCCTTATCCATGCCGGATCCATTGTCTTGGATTATCAAGACGATATACTCGCCCGGCTCCAGATCGACCCATTCCCGCACAGATGGTTGGTCTAGAGCCATAGTTGCTGTTTTTATTCTTAAAGTTCCACCGGATGGCATGGCGTCGCGGGCGTTAATAACCAGATTCATAATGACCTGTTCAATTTGCCCTTGGTCGGCTTTAACGGTGGCGGAGTGGGGGACAAATTCACTGACCAGAATAATGTCTGAACCAATCAACCGCTGCAGCATTTGATTCATCGCCGCCACCACGGTATTTAGATCTAAAATTTTGGGCTGAAGAATCTGCTGGCGGCTAAAGGCCAAAAGTTGGCGGGTGAGGGCAACGGCTCGTTCTCCGGCTGTTTTGATGCCTTCTAACTCGTCGCGGATGGCCTGGTAACTATCGACTTGATCAAGGGCCAGGTCACAGTTACCCAGAATAACCGTGAGAATATTATTGAAATCATGGGCGATACCACCGGCCAGCCGGCCTAAAGCTTCAAGTTTTTGTGACTGTTGGAGCTGTTCTTCCAATTGCTTGCGTTCGGTGATGTTGCCGACAACACCATAAACAATAGTAGATTGGCCTTGTTGTTCAACGCTGGCGCTATCGCGGACCCAGATGACTTCGCCGTCGGCTTTGATCATTCTATACTCAACCTGGCTGGCCTGACCTTGAGCTAATCGTCTGGCTTGGGCGGCGGCCACATCGCGGTCAGCCGGGTGAATGATTTGGGTGGCCCAAAAACTCCAATCATTAATAAATTTCTCTAGCGGATAACCGGTCAGGGTTTTGACATTGGTTGAAATGTAGCGATTGATCCGCTCTCCGGTAGCGGTGAGTTCGGTAACATAAATATGATCTCGAATAGAATTGACAATTTGCTGGAGTTGTTTTTGACTGTCTTTAAGGGCTTCTTCCGCCTGTTTATTATGTCGTTTAAGCTTTTCTTTTTCAAGGACGGTTTTGATGGTGTTGGGCAGCCGTTGGATATGCTTGGGGGATTTGATCACATAGTCGGCTGCGCCCCGTTTAAGGGTTTCAACGGCGATCTCTTCTGAGCCTGTGCCTGTAACAATAATTACGGGCAGTGTTTGATCGGTGGCCCACACCGCATCGAGGACCTGTAGGCCATTAAAACCTAAAATATTGAAATCGCTTAAGACCAGATCATATTTTTCTTGGGTTAATTTCTCTTCAAACTCAGCCCGGGACGCCGCTTCAGTGATGAGTAAATTAAAATTGGCATCTTTTAAGGTTGCCCGTACCAACTCTCGATCAAACGCATAATCATCGACGTATAAAATTCGAATAGGGATATCAGTCATTTTTTTATCCTTAAGATTATGGATGGAAGCATTGGGGTCAATGGGGAGTTGGTCAAGCGTGTTATGACATTTTTGGAGGGCCAACATTAAGATCGAGCCAATAAGTTTCAATTTGTTTCATGATTGTTTGTAACTCTTCCAGCAGGAGTGGTTTAACAACGTAACTATTGGCGCCACTGTCGTAACAATTAGCGCGATCCCTATCTTCTTGAGATGAAGTAAAGATAATGACCGGCAGTCGTTTGAGGCCGGGGGTAGTTTTTATGCGGTGTAATACTTCATAGCCATCAAGCCCCGGCATTTTTAGATCAAGCAGAATAATGTCAGGTAAAGGGAATTGATTACGATTGGCAAATTTAGAGCGACCAAATAAATAATCTAAGGCTTCATAGCCGCTGTGAGCTGTCTGAACGTTGTAGGTTACTTCCAGACCAGCCATTGCCAACAGGACCAATTCGATATCCATTCGGTTATCGTCAACTAAAAGGATAACAGCTGGTTTCATATGGCCTCTTTTCTAAAGGAAAGTAAGCAGAAATTTGGCCGGGTGGGTCTGCTGCGGTTTGTGACAACCGGTTATCTATTGCTATGACTTCCCTGTCCATTAACAAGGGGCAATATTATCCAAAATATTGACCCATTGCCTTCGATGGATTCTAGGCTGATATGACCACTAAGCAAATCTAACGCCTTTTTTACTAAACATAGGCCAATACCATTGCCATCGTAATCATCTTGATGATGCAGCCGTTGAAAAATATTAAAGATTTTATCGTGATATTCAGGCGGAATGCCCAAGCCGTTATCGGCTATCCCCACCACAACCTGATCAACTTCTAATTGGCATGTAAGCGTGATATGCGGTTTAAGGTTTGGTTGATGATAAATTATAGCATTTTCTATTAAGTTTGTAAGTATCTGGGTTAGCAGAAAGGGATCGGTTTGCAGGGTGGGTAAGGTGTCGGGTAGTTCAATTTCAGCCCCTGTTTTTTCTATTTGCTCAGACAAAGTCAGGATAATATGGCCCAGTAGATCGGCTAGATCTACCGGGCGATATTGTGTCACCCGTCGTCCTAACCGAGCGTAGGTGAGCAGATCATTAATAAGGTGATCCATATGGTGGCTGGCTTCGACAATATTGCTTAAGAAGTGTTGGGTTTCTTCATTGAGATCGGACCAATGCCGCCGCACAATAATCTCAGCGAAGCCACTAATGGCTCTAAGGGGGGCTCGTAAATCATGGGAAATAGAATAAGATAGAGCCTCAATTTCTTTGTTAAGGCGGTCGAGTTCTCGGGTTAAGGTTCTAATTTCGGCCGTAGGCTTACGTTCAATGGGGCGGTTGATAGCGATAATGCCTACCGAGTGGCCGTTTGAGTCTTTAAGTAAGGATACTGAGGTTGAAATATGGATTTCTCGGCCGTTCCATTGTTTCTGAATGATTTGCCCTTGCCAACTCCCCTGATTATTGAAAAGATGATTGATAATCGTTTCTTGATAGTTGTAAGGAAATACGGTGGGGATAACCTCGCCCACTCTTTTCCCGATCACATCCAAAGCTGGCCAGCCGTAGATGGTTTCGGCTGCTTTATTCCAACTATTAATATTAAAGTCCAGGTCAGTGGTGATAACGGCATCAGCAATATGCTGTAGTAGATCAGCTTGATGGGATGGAGCTTCCATTGAGTTAATCATCTCAGGCTGTACATTAACGGCAGTTTTCATCATACCTGACCTCCCAGCTATGTAATTACTCAGCCATATTCTAGCAGGTGTCTTGCAGTCAGTAAATCGTAATCGGTATTTGGCTTATTTTTAGTTATGAATTGCGATCAATCAGTGTTCACTGGTTTGGAGGACGAAAAAATCTTGTTGGGTTAGTGGGAGTCGAGAAGTTGACGTACTTTTTGAATTAGCGTTACATCTCCAAAGGGTTTTTGTAAAATGGCCGTGTCATTTGAGATGGGTCTCTGATCGAAAACCGGGTTAGCGCTATCGTCCGACATAAACAAAACTTTGGTCTTAGGACAGAACGACCGTAGTTTATGGGCTAGCTGATTAGCGGTTAAGCCACTGGGTAAGGCCACCTCGGTCACTACTAAATGAATAGGATGGCGATGCTGTTCGGCCAGGTGAAGCGCCTCGGTGCTGTTTTGGGCTTCCAGGACGGTATAGCCATATCTCACCAGACTGCGGCGAGTCAGGTCTCGGATGCGATCTTCTGGGTCTACCAGCAATATGGTTTCACTGCCATAGTTTAGGCTGTTATCAATATAACTGGATACAAGGGCTGGATCATTGAGCAGTTGAGGTAAATAGATCTTAAAAATTGTGCCTTGGTCGGGTTGACTCTCTAGAAAAATATGGCCGCCACTTTGCTTGACAACACCATGCACGATAGCCAACCCCAGGCCGGTTCCTTTATGGACTGCTTTGGTCGTAAAAAAGGGTTCAAAAATTTGATTTTGAATCGCCTTAGTCATCCCTAGCCCGGTGTCGCTGACCGCTAACACCACATACGGGCCGGGATTGAGGTCAAAGTGCCGGGTAACATCGTGGTCATCAATCACCGTGTGGGCGGTTTCAATAGCAAGGCGGCCTCCATTAGGCATGGCATCTTTGGCGTTGAGCGCCAAATTGAGAATAACCTGTTCAAATTGAGCCGGATCGGCTCTAAGCGAACCGGGCTCTGAGTCCAGCGTAATGGTTAATTCAATAGTGGCCGGCAATAAACGCCTGAGCATTGGCTCTACATTAGTTGCCACGTGATTGAGGTTGATCACCTGGGTTTGCAGGGTTTGCTGGCGGCTAAAGGTGAGTAACTGTTGGGTGAGTAAGGCCGCTTTTTGTCCGGCGCTTCGGATTTGTTCGATATCGTCATGGTGTGCATCGCTTAAATGGCCGGATTTGAGTATCAGATCACAGTTGCCGGTAATGATCGTCAAAATGTTTTTGAAATCATGGGCAATACCTCCGGCCAAACGGCCGATCGCTTCCATTTTTTGTGATTGGTAGAGTTGATCTTCCAGCCGTTTTCGATCCGTAATATTACTGACCACCCCATAAATAAGTTTACGGTTATTTTCGGTTTTTACTCTGGCGCTGTCTCGAACCCAGATAATATCGCCATCTTCTCGAAGCAGGCGGTATTCTGTTTCGCAGCTTTTTCCTTTTAGTAAACGCGAGGCTTGCAGCGCGGCGGTGGCTCGGTCATCCGGGTAGATAACCGTTGACGGCCAAAAAGACCAATCCTCAGTAAATTTCTCCAGAGGATAGCCTGTCAGGGAGGTAATATGCGGCGACAGATACAGATTCATCAACTGGCCATTTTCTTTGATTTCGCTGACATAGATGTGATCACTAATCGATGACACCACCTGCCGAAATCGTTCTTCACTATCAACACGTTCCTGCACTATCAGGCGCTGGCGTTCGATGGCGTAACAGATGGCTCGTAACATTATCGTGCCGTTGAAGTCGCCTTTAACAAAATAATCTTGAGCTCCAGCTTGAACCACTTGGGCGCCCACCATCTCATCCTCATAGCCGGTTAAGACAATAATCGGTATTGCGGGTACGTGGCGTTTTAGCTGTTTTACGGCGTCAATACCCCACATATCAGGCAGAGAAAGGTCTAATAGGATTATATCGACGCTATGCAGGTTGAGATAGTCGATAGCCTGGCCAAATGTTTCGGCCCGGATGAGCTGACTCAGATAGTAATCGCTTCGTTTTAGAGCGAACTCCAGCAGCCCATAATCTCCTGAATTGTCTTCAACAACCAAAATAGTGAGCGAGTTATTGTTCATAACGATCAGCTTTTTGATGATAAGGTAAAAAAGAATTCGCTGCCCTGCCCAGAAAGCCCCGGACTGGTAACGCCTACCTGGCCTCCGAGCCGCTCCACGATACGTTTTACAATAGAAAGTCCTAACCCATAGCCCTCATCCACCCTCTCAAACCGCTTTAGGCGGGTAAATGGAACGAATAATCGTTTTTGTTCTTCGGGAGTAAGGCCGGAGCCGTTATCTCGAACCCAGAAGCGGATGACATCGTTGGCTTGGAGATCAGCTCCTAACTCCAGTTGGGGCGGAGAACCGCCATATTTAATGCCATTACTGATATAGTTAGCCCAAACCTGTTCAACCCAGGGCCGATACCCGATAACCGTCGGCCATTGAAGGGGCATCGTAATTTCCACCTGGTAACTATCAAACATACTTTTCAATTGCTGCTGGACATCCCAAATAACTGAACCCATATCCAGTGGTTCTAAAGTGATTTCTTGATTACGCAGCCCGGCCAACACCAGCAACCCATCAATGATGTGGCTCATCTTCTGGCCAGTATTAGCAATGGTTTTTAAGGTCGATTGGATCTCCGCTGGGGAAAGACGGCCATATTCTTCTTCCAGCATTTTGGCAAAGCCAACGACGAGGGTTAAAGGGTTTCTTAGATCGTGAGCCGTCGAGTGAGCAAAAGCATCTAGTTCTTCATTACGCGCCTCCAGTTCGCGCATGTGCTGCTGTAAGGCTCGTTCTACCTGCTTGCGTTCCGTAATATCGCGGAGCGAAGCCAGATAAGCCGGCTGCTCTTCCCACACCATCTCAACCACCCGCATTTCAGCAAAGGCGAAAAAATCGTCTTCACCCGGGCAGGTAATGGTGATCTCAGTTGGCTCATCGACCACAATAGGATATTCAAACAATGTATCCAGGAGATACCCCGCCCGGCGGCCAAATAGCTTCTCCGCCGCCGGATTAACAAATCGAACCACACCGGTTTGATCGATAATCACGATGGCATCCGCATTATGTTCGATCATTTTGTGGAAACGGATTTCGCTGTGGAGCAGGGCGGTGATTTGCGTTTCCAGGTCTTTAAGGAGGTGATGACGCTCAATGGCGTGACGGATAGTCCGCACCAGCATGCCATTGCTCACTTGCCCTTTAACCAGATAATCCTGAGCCCCTAATCTAACGGCTTCTAGGGCCAGTGCCGCATCCGCATTTCCGGTTAAAACCACAATCGGAATATCGAGCGCTTGTTGTCTAACTTGTCTGACCGTCTCCAGTCCCCACACATCAGGTAGCGATAAATCGAGTAGAAGCAGGTCAAAAGTGGTCTTGTCTAACGTTTCAACAGCTTCATTCAAACTGCTGACATGATCCCAATCAATCCGGCCAAAATCAGCTTGGGCTAAGGCAATTTGGATGAGGTCAACATCATTGGGATCGTTTTCAACCAACAAAACTTTTATTGGCTCAACATTCATGATTGATGTTCCCTGCTGCAAGTAACGAGCGAAGCTAACCCCGGCAACACCGGTTGATACTTCAACCGTTTGGTCTGGCTGGTGTTCGGAAATGAGCAAAGGTCTAGATTGCCCAGAAGAATTTTGGCTATGACGTTATTTATATAAGTTACGTAGTTCAAAAGGTGACTGTCACTTGGGGGTGATAAATCGGTCTTTTTGGGCTAAATGGACGTTTATTTTCGACAAAAAGTGACTGTCACCGGGTTCGCTACACCCAACTGCGTAAGTCCTAATTTAACTATATCAGACCTTTAGTATTAAGTAAACAGATAATTGTTGAAATTAGAAGCGTTGTTCCTTCACCGGCTGAGTTAATCCAACGGACTACCGTCATGATCTTCCGGCTGACTCACCTAATCCTCTTTCAGCCTCGCCTATTCCCTTCAGGCATTCACTAAATCCGCTCCCGGACTCACCTATTCGTTGAGTTGTCTTATATATCCGTTGGACGGACTCACATCTCCGTTGGGTTGTCTTATATATCCGTTGGCTGTCTTATATATTCGTTGAGTTGTCTTACATCTCCGTTGGGCTGACTCACATCTCCGTTGGGTTGTCTTATATATCCGTTGGCTGTCTTATATATTCGTTAGAATGACTCACACATTCCGAAGTTTGCCTTATATATTCCGCGTCACCTCCGGCAAAATCAGCTCACGAGTTGGCCCAATCCGGCTCGCGCCTCACAAAAACGCTAGAGCGACAAATCTGGCGGCAAGCTGCCACGTGTAACTGCGTGGCATTACCTTGTTGCTTGGGTGAAATTTCTTGTTGCAATGCCTTGATTTTGGGAATCGTTATGCCGATGGCAGCTTTTGAACGGCGTAACTCATAAGTATTAGGCCATTGATAACTTCATTAATAGTCTCAGGCTGGGTAACGACAAATCCAGCCGCCTTAGCCTTATTTTGCGCTAAGGGGAGCAGACGGCTGCGTCGATACGTTCTAATTATTCAAACATATCACCTAACTGCTCTACTTCTGATAGGGTGGTTCGAGCAGGAATGCCCAGAATAATGTTATCAACATTCTTAAAGGGCAGGCCAACGTGCAACCCCTGACCATCGATGTTGAACTCCCTGACATTTTTTTCGTGCTGGGAGCCGCGCATTTTGATAATGGCAATCCCGCGCCGCATTACGCCGCGAACTTCTACATAGCGTAGGAGGGCGATCACGTCGGTGATGGTGGAAATATGGGCTTCGGTAATCGACTCGCCGCCGGATAGTTGGGGGGTAGTGCTGGTAAACAGCGAGCAGACCCGTTCTTTTTTTACATAAGAGGTGAGACCAATGACAAATTCCCGGAAATTGCGGACACTGGCGACCCGTTCCATAGCCGAGATGCTGTCCATCACCAATCGATGGGGTCTAAACTGCTCGATCTCTTTTCGAACCGTTAACAGGTGGTCTTCCAAGCCCATCGTTTCCGGGTAAGTACAGACAATTCTGAGCAGGCCATCATTCTCCCAAGGTTCGAAATCGATCCCCCACGAGCGGGCATTCCGCAGTAGTTGATCCCGCGACTCTTCATAAGCGAGCAGTAAGACCCGCTCTTTATTTTTACAAGCGGCGGCGGTAAACATGGTGGATATGAGGGTTTTGCCACTGCCGGTGGGGCCGCTGACCAAAAAAATCGAGTCGTGAAAGATACCGCCGCTAGTCATTTGGTCGAGGTCGGCGTTGCCGGTGGTTACCCGGTTATCAGAAGACTCTTGTTGCAGTTGGATGGCCGACAGCGGTAGAATTTTGATACCGGAGTCGCTGATAGTTATCGGAAATTCACCCTGAGCGTGAGAACTGCCTCTGACCTTTAAGATCTGAATGGTCCGGCGGATTTTTTCCTGGTGAAGCACATTTCGCAAGACAATCACATTATCGGCCACAAATTCTTCGATCCCATACCGAGAAATGGGGCCGTACTCTTCCAGGCGTTCGGCGGTCATAATGGCGGTGACATTCATCTCTTTAAGCACTTCCGTAATGCGAAAAATTTCTCGCCGGATGATATTGGCATTGTTAAACTGATGAAACAGCGAGCCAATCGAGTCTAACACGACCAGTTTGGCGTTTACTTTTTCAACCGCATACTTGATTTGAATGATTAGCCCTGATAGATCATACGAACCCGTTTCTTCCACCGGATCTAATTCCGGCGACCCATCCACGAACAACAACTGACCCTGCCGGACCAACTCATCAAGCTGCCAGTGCATGCTTTTAACATTTCGGACGATATCGGGCGCGCGTTCTTCAAAGGTGACAAAAACACCGGAGCGATTGAATTGGGTGATACCCCGATAGAGAAATTCAATGGCAAAGATCGTTTTGCCCGAACCGGAACTCCCCACCAGTAAGGTGGTTCGTCCTTTAGGCAGGCCACCGATGGTTAAATGTTCAAACCCTTCGATACCGGTTGGGGTTTTTTGTAACGCCTGCAAATTATCCAACTTATCCATTCATTAACTCCAACTACGCTATTATCGGCAAGGCTTAATAGCTGCTGTTACTGTTTAATATGTGGCTGTGTGTATTCAACAGCCCCAGCCTGATTGCGACCTTTTCAATATCAGACAGATCCCCAATCACTCGCTGCATGGGCGAAGGTTTAACTTTGACTAGCGTTGGTGTAGCCATCACCCGGGCTTTGATAGCAATTTCCGGATATTTAGCCAGGTCAATGACCTCGATTTTAGCCTGATTTTGACAATAAAGCTTATTCAAATTTTGTAGATTTGAGATGGCTACTTGGTTATGGTAGTGCTCGCCGACAATGTATAATTGAAAATGAAACGTCATGATCGGTTTTCCGCCGCTTCAATCGACTTTTGCCAGGCTTTATAGTAAGTGTCTAATAAATTTCCCAGTAGTTCAAGTAGAACTAAACGCGCGTCATTTGAAAATGCTTTTTCTTGCGATGGTAAGATTTCTTTCGTCAATTCAGTTAAAACCCCCAGATGGATTCGCACCACATCGCGGGCCTGGATTCGCAATGCGGCCAAGCGTTTAGCAAAGGCTTGCACCTGGTCAGAAGGCCGGTCTTCGCGAATGCGAATGGCTCTGATATAGCGAACGACCAACGCTTTGTAATCCGGAATCAGCTCATACAACAATTTATCTTGCACATTAGCATCAATCGAGGCCTTAGTTACGGCGCCCAGGCCATTGCTCATAGCCAAGTAATGGTTGTAATTCCGAGCCGCGAGCGCCTCGGTCAGTTGTTCGATGTGGGCTTCGGCCTTTTTTAGAGCGGTGACATCGATATGAGTTATAACTAGCCCTCCCACCTTGGTTTGTAGCGGGGTGGCTTTCATCAGAAACCATAAATCGCCGGCTTGAGTCGGATAGGTATATTCAAAATCGAAACTGGTGACCGATCCGTCTAAAATTGACCGAAGGCCGGCCGCACAATCGCGCCAACGGGGAGCAGGTTCAGCCGCTATTTCACAGAGGTTAAGGTAATTAGCCCCTAGATGATCCTCGCCACCGGTTTCCTGGGTGAACTGCTGCCAGGCGTCATTAACCCCAATAATAACGCCGTCTTGATTAAGAACAGCCATACGCGCGGTTAAAGAATTGAAAATGGTCTGATTGAACAACTCTTTTTGTTGTAAATTATTAAGCAACTGATAGCGCTCGACCGCGTACCGGAGAAAGCGAGTAAAAAGTGAAGAAGAGATTTCTTCTTTTACCAAGTAATCTTGCGCTCCGGCTTGAATGGCCTGAATTCCCAACTCATCATCGGCCATTCCGGTGAGAACAACCACCGCCGTGGTAGGCCTGATCTGGTAAAGCCGCTGGAGGGTTGTCAAGCCCTGGCTGTCTGGCAGGTTAAGATCCAACAGCGTAATATCAAATTGGTCTTGCGTCATTAAGTCTAAACCCTGCCTCAGACTCGCGGCGTGCGTTAGACGATATTCGGGGTTGGCCTCCTGCTTCAACATCTCCTGAACGAGACGGGCGTCGCCCGGATTGTCTGCAATTAAGAGGATTTTTAACGTGTTAGACTTCATTGGCTTGCCGTTATTATGAGGGTAAGATCACCACTTCTAACCAAAAGCTTTCAATTGATTTTACAACTTTCAAGAATTGATCAAGATCAACCGGTTTAGTGATATAACAATTGGCATTCAGTTGATAACTTTTGAGGATGTCTTCATCAGCGTGGGAAGTGGTTAACACCACAACAGGAATCCGCTTCAAAGCCTCATCGGCTTTGATCTCCGCTAAAACCTCGCGACCATCTTTGAGGGGTAAATTCAAGTCTAGCAAAATCAAATCCGGTTTGGTCGCGTTAGCGTACGGCTCTGCTTTTTTAAGAATCGCTAGCGCTTCGATGCCATCGGCCGCAATAGTCAAGTTGTTCCGGACTTTGGCGTCTTTGAAGGCTTCAATGGTTAACCGGACATCACCGGGATTGTCTTCAACTAATAAAATTTCAACAGGCCGACCTGATTCGCTATATTGACCTGACATGGTCTTCTCCTCACTCACCTAATAAAATAGACAGTTAATCAGGGGGCAGAATATACAACTTAGGTTACAAATTGGGAATAATCTATTTGTTTGATAGGTACTCGTAAGGTTCATTGTACATTAAATCGGTTTAAGATGCACTTCTTAAAGCTTAAATTATAAAATGGCGTGACGATGATGGAATTAAGATTGACATCCCTGTCTGATTGGATTAAAATCTCCGATTGATTCCTTAATGAGGTCTGCCATTATGACTATGACCAGTGCTCAAATTCGCCAGGCGTTTCTGGATTATTTTGCTGATAACGGCCATACGATTGTCCCTAGCTCATCGTTAGTCCCCCATAACGATCCGACGCTGCTGTTCACCAATGCCGGGATGGTTCAATTTAAAGATAGTTTCCTGGGCTTGGAAAAGCGCGCCTATAACCGGGCGGCCACCGCCCAAAAATGTATGCGGGTGGCCGGTAAGCATAACGATTTGGAAAATGTCGGTCCGTCGCCGCGCCATCATACTTTTTTTGAAATGTTAGGCAACTTCTCGCTGGGCGACTATTTTAAGGACGACGCCATTCGCTTTGCCTATGAGTGTATCACCCGCGTCTATGGCATCTCGCCCGACCGGCTCTACTACACGGTTCACACCAGCGACGATGAAGCCTACAACCTGTGGACGGAAACAATGGGCATCGATCCTCGCCGGGTCTACCGCATGGGCGACGCCACTAATTTTTGGCAAATGGCCGATGTTGGCCCCTGCGGCCCTACGTCGGAGCTGCATTACGATTGGGGCGAAGCGGCCTGCACCTGCGGCGATCCGAACTGCTCGGTGCTGATCGACAACGGCTGCGAGCGCTGGCTTGAAATTTGGAACCTGGTCTTTATGCAGTTCAACCAAAGGGAAGACGGCAGCCGCATTCCCCTGCCCAAACCGGGCGTCGATACCGGCATGGGGCTGGAGCGGATCATCTCGGTGGTGCAAGATAAACAGTCCAACTATGAAACCGACCTGTTTATGCCGATCATCAACCACGTCCAAGCGCTGCTGGGCCACACCGACACCCAGCTTGAAGAACATTTAATCGCCTACCGCGTCATCGCCGATCATGGCCGGGCCATTACGTTTATGATTGGCGACGGCGTTATGCCCGGCAACGAAGGGCGAGCCTCGGTGCTGCGCTTGATTTTGCGCCGCGCCGCCCGCTACGGCCGTCTGGCCGGGTTCGATGGCCCCTTCCTGGCCAAAGTGGCCGATAAAGTCATCGACGAGATGGGCGATCATTATATTGAACTCAAAGCTCGCCGGCAATTCATCCTCAATGTCATCACCCAGGAAGAAGAGCGCTTCCTGAAAACCTTTATCAATGGTCTGGACCTCATCGCCGATCTGGTGGCGAAGCTCAAAACGGCGGGTAAAACTCAAATTCCCGGCGCAGAAGTCTTCAAGTTGTATGCCACCTACGGTTTTCCTAAAGATCTCACCCGGGTCATCGCCGCTGAGGAATATGGCTTCAGCGTGGATGAGGCCGGCTACCAAACGGCCTTTGAAGAACACGCCAAAATTTCGGGCGGCAGTAAAATTGGTGAAATCGCGGTTGACACCTTACAAGTGTACGCCGATCTGTTTGATCGCTTAAAAAGCAGCGGCCAACTCTCCGACAGCGGTGTGGCTTACAATCCGTACGATGACAGCCCCACCCCGGCCACTGTGGTCGCCATTCTGCGCGATGGCGAGTCGGTTGACAGCGCCGAAGAAGGTCAAAAAATCGAAGTGGTCCTGAATAAGACTCCTTTCTATGTTGAGTCGGGTGGGCAGGTCAGTGATACAGGTCAGATTACCGCCGTGGCAGCCAACGGCGCGGCTGGCTGGGCGGTTGATGTTTCGGAAGTACTCCGGCCGGTCAACGGCATTATCGCGCATGCCGGAATTGTAACGGCTGGCCGCTTCAGAGTGGGCGATCCGGCCCTGGCGATGGTCGATTCCGACCGGCGCTGGAACATCAAGCGCAATCACACCGCCACCCACATTTTGCATCGCGAACTGCGTCGGACCTTGGGCCAGCACGTCGCTCAGGCCGGCTCATTGGTCGCGCCTGACCGGCTCCGTTTCGACTTTAGCCATCCGAACTCGGTGGACCCGGCTGAGTTGGCCCAAATTGAAACGGCGGTTAACCGGATTATCCTGGCCGATAAAGCGGTTTCAGCCGGCCAGAAGAATTATGATGAGCTGAAACAGGCCATTAGCTCTGGCGAGATTATGGCGCTGTTTGGCGAAAAATACGGCGACGTGGTGCGAGTTGTTCAGATTGGCGATGGCTACAGCCGCGAGTTGTGCGGCGGCACCCACGTCGATCGCACCTCTCAAATTGGCGGGCTGTACATTACCAGTGAAGGCAGTGCGGCCGCGGGCGTTCGCCGCATCGAGGCGGTCACGGGTGAAGCGGCGCAGGCGTTGATTCAACGGCGGCTGCACACGCTCGACCAGACGGCGGCCGCCCTCAAAGTCAAACCGGAGGAAGTTCACGACCGTACCACGGCCTTATTAAACCAACTGCAAAGCAGCGAAAAACAGATCAAAGAACTCCAGCGCCGGCTGGCTCGGGCTGAGTTTACCCACATGTTAAGCCAGGTCCATACGGTCAAAGACATCAACGTCGTCTCGTTAAAGGTTGATGTACCTGATGTAGCCATGCTGCGCGAGATGAGCGACTGGTTCCGCGATAAACTCGGTTCGGCGGTGGTGGTGCTAGGGGCAGTGTCTGATGATAAGCCGGTGATTATTGCCACGGTGACCGATGATTTGATCAAACGCGGCCTGCACGCCGGTAAGTTGGTTAAAGCCGTGGCGGCGGTGGTTGGCGGCGGCGGCGGGGGCCGACCCAATATGGCTCAGGCCGGCGGTCGGGATGTATCGCGCTTAGATCAGGCGTTGGCTCAGGTTGATAGCTTGGTCGCCGAATCCGTGAGCTAAACGATGCCTCATGAGGCTTTTGCCGCCTTTTCCGTCGTCAACCGAGCCGCGTCCCTCTACCTACAGTTTGCTGGATATTGGCCGGGATACGGTCAAAGCGGCGGTGGTGCTGTTAAAGCCGGATCAGCCGGGACCCCAGGTAGTGGGCTGCGGGCTAGCTGATGCCGGCGGGCACGATATTACCGGGGGGCGGCTCGAAGCCGGAGCGATAACCCGCCTGGTAAATGAAGCTCTAACTCAGGCCGAGGACAGCACCGAAAATTACCTGGGCTACAAAGTTGTACCGGATGATGTCATTCTGGCGCTGCCTGGCCGGGCCACTATCGGCCGGCTATTTACGGTTAAGCGAACGCGTCCTAAACCACAAACGCCGATCAAAGCCAGAGAGTTAGCCAGCCTGAGGCTGCGCGGGGCGAAAATGGCCCGCCAGGGTTTGATTCACACTGTGTCAGAGCCGGGACAGTGGCAGCCGCTGGCGGTTACCGATGCCGGACTGCGGCTCGACAACCATTTGATATTAGACGGTATTGGTCTCGCCGGCCAAGAGTTGGAGCTTGCTGTTTTTGGGGTAGCCGGGCAAGCCGGTGCTCTGCGAGCGCTGGAAGTGGTCGCCAACCGGCTCGATTTGGCGCTTGCTAACATTGTGGCTGCGCCTCAGGCGTTGGCGGCGACTATTCCTGCGGCTGAGTCGATTATTTTAGATATCGGCGATTCCGGTACGGATGTCTGTTTGTTAAAAGATGATGCGCTGATTGGCGCCGATTGGGTGCCGTTTGGCGGTCATTTTTTTACCCAAGTGCTGGCTCGCTCGTTGGAAGTTGATCAGACTCAGGCTCGGGCGCTTAAACATACCTTGATCAGTGATGATCTGGATCGACGAGAACGAAGCCGGTTGGAGACGCTTTTAGATGAGCCACGGCGGCGCTGGTATGAGGCGGTGATCGACCTATTGGCTGATTTGGCTGCGGGTCAACGACTGCCAAGGCGTATTTATTTGACCGGCGGCGGCAGTTTACTACCTGGCTTGGATAAACTCTTGCGCACAAACCCGGCTCCATTTGATGCCGCGCCGGAACTGTTTCAACTGGGAGTTCATTCCTCATTTCCCTTACACGTGCTGCCAGACGGACTCGATTTTAATTTGTTTTCCTTAACATTAAGTTTAACCGTTGGGTTGCCTGATTAACGGGTAACTATCCAGGTGATCGGCCTTACTCATCGCCATGAGACCCGTCATCTGCTCTGCTAAATAGATATAGTATATGATCGAAAAAGTTTTAGCTCTCGAAGAAAGTGACGATATTACCGCTATTCGCAGCCGAATAGAATTTGCGCTGCCCAAGATTACCCCACAAGTTGTGCATGGCCCTAATGGAGCCGAACGCGCCAAACTGTTGATTGTGGTTCCATCGCAAAATAAAGCCCTAAATAGTTTGGTTAATATGAAGCTGTTGGCCCGCCAGTTTAGCTATCGAGCCGTTGAGCTGGCCATTGTGACTTCCCACCCCACCATCCGCGATTATGCTAAGGAGGCCGGCCTCAAAACATTTAGTAGTTTGAAGAGTGCCAAGCGAGCCGGTTGGGTGACCGATGAAAACGCGGTCACCCCGCCGTCGGAAACGCTGCCGCCTCCCCTTAAAACAGCCGGCAGGCTCCCCCGAGACCGGGTCAAAAAGAAACGCTATGCTGTGGTTGAAGGCGATGCGAAAAGGCAGCCCACTATCTGGGTGGCGCAATGGCTTGGCCGGTTGGCGCTGGTCTTGGTGCTGGCGGTGGCGCTGGTATTGGGGGCGCTGCTCTTGTTCCCTCAGGCAACGGTGACCATTACCCCTATTGCCCAACCGGTTGAGACAGAACTTATCGTTAAGGCTGATCCCGAAGCCGACGGGGTGAATTTTCAGGAACTCACCTTCCCGGCCCGGATCGATCAGGTTGAACTGGCCATCTCTGACCAAATCGAAACCGTCAAAACCGAGCTGGCCCCTACCGGTCGGGCCACGGGGCAGGTCGTGTTCATCAACCGGACGGAAGATTCTTTCTTTTTGCCCATTAGCACCACTGTCGCGACCTCTGCCGGGGAGCCGGTTGAATTTAGAACGCTTCAGACCATAACCGTGCCGAGTGGTGTCGGTTCGACCAGTTCACCGGTGGCAGTTATTGCAATGGAAACGGGTCCCCGCGGCAATGTCTCCCCGACTCAAATTAATCGGGTGGTGGATGGCTCGTACTCGTTGCTGGCTCGGGTAGTTAATGAGCAGGCCACCGGCGGTGGTTCGATGGAACCAGCGCGGATTGTCGAAGAAAGTGACAAAGAGCGGCTCGATGCCTATCTCCGCCAGCGGATTCAACAAGAAGGCTTGGAGCGGCTGCAAGCCTCTTTGAGTGAGCAAGAATTTATCCCCCCGGAGACGGTTCAGGTTATCGTACTCGATATTAAATATCGGGAGTTTTCGGGTGATTTTTCCGATACCTTTGGGGGTGAAATGCAAGCGGTCGTTCGAGCTACTGTGATCGGCGGGTATAATGCTAACCGCCTGGCTCTAGCGGCGCTTGACGCTCAGATCCCGCCCGGTTTTGAGCTTGATCTGGAAGGCTTACAATTCGGGGCCGGCGAAGTTCTCAATGTCGATGGCCAAACGGCAACGTTCAAAATATTTGCTTCGGGTAAAGCCGTGCCTAACATTAATGATCGCGAGATCGCTAAAGATATTGTGGGTATGTCGATTGGCGAAGCGCAGAGCATGTTAGAGCAGCAGTACCCCTTGGCCACGGTGCCGGGCGTCGATCTGCGGCCACGATGGTTGGTTAATTGGTTAGGGCGGCTGCCCTTTTCGTCACTGCGCATCAACGTGGTGATTAACGATGCCGTAACCTTTGTAGCTGATGGCAATTGATATACGGCTGATGGCTCTGGACATCGGCGAGCGGCGGATTGGTATCGCTACCAGCGACAGCGGTGTGTTGGCCCAACCGCATAGCATTTTACATCGAACGACCAAAAAAAAAGATTTTGCCAAGCTGCACCGATTAATTACCGAGCTGCGGATCGAGCGGTTAATTGTGGGGCTGCCTTACTCCTTGAGCGGTCAGCCGGAGGACATCGGTCCCCAAGCCCGGCGTATCATGCGGTATACCGAAGCCCTGGCCGAAAATTTGACCATTCCCTATGAATATGTTGATGAAAGTTATTCAACGGTAGAGGCCGAATTATTGCAAACCGCAGCCGGACGCAATAAGACACCCATTGATGCAGTGGCAGCAGCCGTCATTTTACAAAACTATCTCGATTCTAGCAGACATCACCCAACTGCAAATCAATAAGTAGAAAAAAATCCTATAGTTTATCGGCAATAAAAGTGGTAAATTAGAGAAGTCGTGAGGTAAAATATTGTAGT
The DNA here is from genome assembly GCA_020634935.1 of Anaerolineales bacterium. Taxonomy (GTDB): domain Bacteria; phylum Chloroflexota; class Anaerolineae; order 4572-78; family J111; genus JAGRBY01. Next base: position 520 of record JACKAT010000058.1, on the reverse strand, counting down.
TCTTTGACCTACATGATACACTTAAAAATAGTTGTTTATTCATCCGACCGAGATGTTTTTGTGCCCCACACCCCTATTGATCATCTGCGTCTGTACAAAGTGGCACACATACGGGGGGCCAAATGGGTGTTTTTCCGAAAAAAATTGTTGAAATTTATTTAGCCAGTGAACTGGGTTACGAAAAGATTGCTATCGCTACCGCAGCCGTTGTGGCCGATAAAATGGGCTTCTCTGTCGATCGCATCGAAGATTTGAAAACAGCGGTGGGTGAAGCGGTCATCAACGCTATTGAGCACGGTAATCAGCTTGATAATGATACTAGAGTCTTAATTATGCTGACCGCCGAGGAGCAAGCCCTGGCCCTCAATGTTGTCGATCACGGGACAAAGCCTATTCCCGCTCTGCCGGCTATTGGCAATGTGCCTGAAAACTACCCCAGAGGTTGGGGGATGTTTTTGATTAGAAATCTTATGGATGAAGTCGAAGTGTTGTCGGAGCCGGGGCGTAATGAAATTAAAAT
>JACKAT010000057.1 GCA_020634935.1 Anaerolineales bacterium | reverse complement strand
ATTGACCATCCGTTTCATCAAGTCGTAGCCAAAGCCGCAGTCTTGCTCGGCTAACGCCTTGAGGCGACTGCCGTTGAGCCGAATCGTTTCCGTAGGCGCAACGGCCAGGGCGTTAAAGTGCCAGACGTGGGGTTCAACCAACCACGACCAGCCTAAGACCTCGCCGCCGGTCAGATATTGGATGTTGGTTGGGCCTCGCCCGGCAATAAAGGTGTCCAGGGCTACCTGGCCGGATCGGATCAGAAAGAAGTCGTCGGCCGGCTCTTTTTCTCGGACTAAGTAATCGCCGGATTTGAAGGGTGACTCCGACGCACAGTCTTCATAATATTGAAGGTACTCAGACGGAATATTGCTGAGAAAGGGATGCTCACGTAAAGTTTGGGCTATGGTTGGCAAAAGGTCCTCCTTGCGGCTGGCTACATTGCTGTTTGGCGGCATCGGCGCCGCTTGAATTTATGATGGACTTATTATTCGCCCGGTTTTCGATTAGGGCGTTGAACAATCTCATTCAAATGGCCGCTGTGTATCCGCGCCGTCTATCTAGTAACCACGCTACCCAGGCATCGATCCCGGCCCCGGTCCGGCCGGACACCACAAACAGCGGCGCGTGTTGATTGACCGCTTTTAAGCCCCGTTCAAAATATTCCCGATCGAACTCAAAGACTTCCAAAATATCGGCCTTGGTCAGGATGACGACATCGGCGGTGGCGAAGATACCGGGGTATTTATAGGGTTTGTCGTGGCCTTCGGCCGTACTGGAAACGACCACCGACAGCGCCGTGCCGAGTTTGAAATTAGAGGGGCAAACCAAATTGCCGACATTTTCAATGAAGAGCAGATCAATGTCACTTAGCGCGAAGTGGGGCAGCGAGTTGCGGACCATCGGCGCGTCGAGATGGCAGCCGCCGCCGGTATTGATCTGGATAACCGGTACGCCCCGCTGCGAAATGGTGTCGGCGTCAATCGTCGAGGCCAGATCGCCCTCGATGACGGCGGGCCGGACATCGGCCGGTAGGTGGTCGATGGTAGCCAGGATAAAGGTGGTTTTACCCGCGCCCGGCGCGGCCATCAGGTTGAGGGCGAAAACGCCGTTCTCTCGAAAGGTTTGTTCGTTTTCGGCCGCGATCTGATCGTTGCCGGTCAAAATCTGTTTAACCACCGGTATTTTCATCATCCACCTCGATGCTTTCAATAAAAAATTCTTTACCGCCGCTGATCTGCAAAAACGCACTGTCACATTGCGGGCAAAACGGATTGAGCGGCGGGGTGACCGGATATTCATGCCCACATTCCAGACATTTGGCCGCTGCCGCTTCGCGTCTGAAATGGAGTTTAGCCCCTTCGGCCGCAGTCCCTTGGCTTAGCGCATCGAAATAAAACTGCACCGAGTCATCGACGATGCTAGTCATATCGCCGATAACCAAATTGATGGCTGTGATGCGGTAGCCGCCATACTGCTCGGCCGTCTCCAAAGCCACTGTTAATATGCCTTGCGTAACAGGTAGTTCGTGCATTATAGGATCATTATACTCTTAGCCCGACCGGAAAGCTAAACACGACCACCGCTGGCAGACTGCCGACCCGCCTAAGCCTAATCCACCCTTCCGTTAATAAAACTCCCCAAACTCCTTAAACTCTACAAACTCTATAAATTCCTCTCTTGACTTCAATCGTGTCCGCGCCTATATTGCCAGTAAGGAAATATATCCCTGAACGCGCAAAGCATGTGCGTTTGAAAAGTATCGGAGCGACAAAGCTTGCTTTGTCACGATCAAAGTAAACTTTAATGCTCCAGATAGTTATGGTTATAGGAGATAAATTATGTCATCGTTAGTAAAAACCCATCACCAACTTGAAACACTCGATATCGTTTTGGATGGCTTGATGCGCCGCTATCAAGAGCGCGTGCCGGATGTGGCCGCTATCATCCGGGCGATGGTTGACGCCGGCCTCATCCGCTCCGGCGCAGAGATCGAAAATGACCACATCGCCTTCCGGACGATGGGCGTGCCGCATTTGGGTATCGCCTCGCTGGAGAAGGTTTTTTTGCACTACGGCTACCAACGGCGCGACCGCTACAACTTCGCCCTCAAAAAACTAAACGCCTACTGGTACGCCCCGCCGCAGCCGGGCTACCCCCGCATTTTCATCAGCGAACTGCGCGTGCCTGACCTTTCAGCCGAAACGCAGCAGATTATCCGGGCCTACACCGATGAAGTCCGGGCGGACCCGGTTGACTCGTTGACCCTTGACGACGGCTATGCAGTCGATGCCTTTCTACACGCACCGCTCTGGCATACACCCACCTGGTCGGATTACCAGCGCCTTGGCCAGGAGAGCGAGTACGCGGCCTGGGTCATCTACAACCGCTACTATCTCAACCACTTCACCATCAGCGTTCATAACCTGCCCGTGGGCTACAATACGATCACCCAGTTTAACGAGTTCTTGGAGGCCAACAGCTTCAAGCTGAACGACTCCGGCGGCAAAGCCAAAGTCAGCGACGACAGCTATCTGATCCAGAGTTCCACCGTGGCCGAAATGGTCGATGCCCAATTTGCCGACGGCCAGGGCGGCCTGGAGACGCACCGCATCTCCGGCTCCTACGTCGAGTTCGCCGAGCGGCGCGTGCTGCCGGCGTTCGCCCACCTGCCGCAAGATCAGATTCGGCGCGAACATCGCCGCGACGGTTTCGAGGCCGCCAACGCCGACAAGATTTTCGAGAGTACCTACAGTCATCAAACCCAAAAACGAAACTAAGGCGCTGTTGCTCTAGTAGGACAAACTTAAGTTTGTCCTACGACATCATAGACAAAAATACCGGAGCGACGAAGCTGGCTTGGTCAATGTCGATCAAAGCCAGCTTTGATGCTCCAGACTTTATTTCCAAGGAGCACCTATGACTCACAAAGTTGCCATTATCACCGCCGCCGGCCGAGGGATGGGCGCAGCTATTGCCCAAGAACTGGCCGCCAATGAATACACTGTAGCCCTAATGTCGCCGTCCGGGGCGGCGGAGACGTTGGCTGAGTCGCTCGATGGGCTGGGGTTGACCGGCTCGGTCACGCGCATCGAAGATTTGCAAAGATTAGTCGATCAAACACTGGAGCGCTATGGCCGCATCGACGCGGTGGTCAACCACACCGGCCACCCGCCCAAAGGCCCGCTGTTGGCCATCCCGGATGAAGATTGGCACGCCGGGTTAGACTTGGTGATGCTCAACGTGGTGCGTATGGCCCGCCTGGTCACGCCGATTATGCAGGCCCAAAGCGGCGGGGCAATCGTCAACATCTCGACCTATGCCGTGTTCGAGCCGGAAGCGACCTTTCCGGTTTCGGCGGCGATGCGGGCGGCGCTGGCCGGCTTTACCAAACTCTACGCCGATACCTACGCGGCGGACAATATCCGTATGAACAACCTTTTGCCCGGTTTTATCGACAGCCTGCCGGAAACTGAGGAACGCCGCGCCCGCATTCCGCTGGGACGCTACGGCACGGTTGAGGAAATCGCTCAAACCGTCCTATTTTTGCTCTCGCCGGGCGCGGGTTATATCACCGGCCAGAATATTCGGGTCGATGGCGGCATCACCCGCTCGGTATAATGGCGGCCCGGCCTAAGGGTGGCAGGGCTAACAATGAGCAACGGTATGGATTTTATGCTTGACAACCGGGGAAGCAGTGAAACCAACCAGTGAAGCAACGAAACTAACCGCGGAAGCAATAAAACCAACCAGTGAAGCAGTGAAACCAACCGGGGAAGCAGTGAAACCAACCAGCGAAGCAACGAAACCAACCGGGGAAGCAGTAAAACCAACCGGAGAAGCACTGAATCCAACCGGGGAAGTAATGGACCCAACCAGTGAAGCAGTGACTCACAACCAGGTTGTGCATCGTTTTACCCTGGTGGTGAGCGGTTTGTAGGTGGATGATTGCAGATCACTGATTATTTTCTTGGACATGTCGAGTGAAGCCACTGGATCTTCGAAGTTTGCCGGTTCAACTTATTCTGGGTTCGATAGGACTGGTCGTCCTAACCGCCGCTGCGGCCGGTGTGCCGGCTATTTGGCTGCTGTACAACCAGCTCGATCATCAGGCCTGGGATCAAGTCGAGCAGGGCCGGCGGGCAGCAACCGCTTTATATGCCACGCGCCAGCGAGAACTGGTCAGCCTGGCCACCCTCACCGCCCAGCGGCCGACCCTGCGCGAACTCCTGGATCAAGCCGAGCCGGCTCCGTTAGAGATATATTTGCAAACATTGCGAGAAGGGGCCGATCTCGACCTGATTGCGGTCTGCGCCGGGCCGCAGATGGTTGTGGCCCAGACCAACGGCTCGATTTCGCTGGAGGCGTGTGTCGATGATTTCCCGGAGGGGGTTTACCTCGACGCTTCTCGGCAGCCACCTGAGTTGTGGCTGTTAGCCTCGCACCCTGTCTTTGACTCGCCCGCCGAGCGGCCAGAGACGGTTATCGTCGGCATCGCCTTGGACCAGGAATTCGCCGTTAATATGCGCGAACAGACCGGCCTGGATCATACCTTGCTCGCCGATGACCGCCCCACAGCGACCAGCCTGCCTGGCGGTCCCAAAGCGCGCCGCGATGCTCGACTCGCGCCGAATGGTAGTAACCCTGGCGTTCGGCTGTTGCTCAACAATACTCCCTACTACGCGGCTGTGATTCACCTGGCCGACCGGTCGCCCGATTTGCCGCTGGAAGCGGAAGTCGCCCTGCCGGTGGACGAGATTGTTGTCACTCAGCGGCGGTTGGCCTGGGTCTTAGGCAGCAGCATTCTATTAGTGGCACTGGTCGGCTCGGTATTGGGGGTGCTGCTGGCTCGGCACCTCGGTCAACCGTTGGCGCGGCTGACCCGAGCCGCAGCTACGTTTAGTCAGGGCGATCTGTCTCGGCCCGTGGATATCGATACGCGGGTACGGGAAATCGCGCTGGTCGGCTCGGCTTTGGAAACGGCCCGCATCGATTTGAATCTGACCTTGAACGATTTGCAGCGGGAAAAAGCCTGGACCGATCACCTGTTGGCGGCAATTGTCGAAGGCATCGTCACCCTGGATCGACAGGGGAAAATCATTTTCTTTAGCTCCGGAGCCGAACGGATCACCGGTTGGAGTCAGGATGAAGCCGTCGGGCGCTCATGCGATGATATTTTCAGCAGCGAAGAACCGAACCCATTCAGCAGTTTGATCACCCCGCCGGGCCGGCGTTACAAAATTACCGTGATCCTGCGCGATAATCGCCAGGCGGTGCTGGCCGTGACCAGCGCCACGGTCCAGCCGCCGGAAGGCAGCGAAGCCCGGCTGGTGCTGGTCTTTCGCGATGTCAGCGAAGCCGAAGCGGTTCATCGCCTGATGGGTCATTTTCTGGCCAATATCGCTCACGAGTTTCGCACGCCGCTGACGGCCTTGGCCGCCTCGACTGAACTGCTGCTTGATCAAGCCCCTGATCTGTCCCGAGCCGAACTTCAAGAGTTGATCGGATCACTGCATCTGGGCGTGCTGGGGCTGCAAACGTTGATCGATAACTTACTGGAAGGGGCCAGCATCGAGACCGGGCGTTTTCGGGTCTATACCCGTCCGGTTGTACTTAAATCGATTGTAGCCGAGGCCGGGCGGGTGATGCAGCCGCTGCTCAACAAATATCAACAACGGCTGAATATCCAACTACCGCCCGAAACGCTGTGGGTCCAGGCCGATCCGCGCCGCACGACTCAGGTCTTGATCAATCTACTCTCTAATGCCGGCAAGTACGGTCCCGACAACGCGGCCATCGATGTCGGCGCTGTCGTTGAGGGCGACTGGGTGCGGGTGACCGTGGCCGATCGCGGGCCAGGCATTCCGGCGGCTTACCGGCATGATCTGTTTCGACAATTTATCCACCCCAGCGAGAACAGTAGTGAGGCCCAGTATGGGGCCGGTCTGGGACTGTCGGTCGTTAAAGCCATCGTCGAAGCCCAAGGCGGTCAGGTTGGCGTCGAAGATCGACCGGGCGGCGGCGCGGTTTTTTGGGTTACTATTCCTCTGGAGCGTAATATATGAAAGCATTGGTTGTCGACGATGATCGCGTCTTGGCCGACGTGGTCGCTTTTACCCTTAGACGCGAAGGTTTTGAAGTGATTCAGGCCCATGACGGCCAGATGGCGCTCCAGCGCTGGCGCGAGGCGCAGCCGGATTTGGTTGTCTTGGATGTCAATTTGCCTAAAATCGATGGCTTTACCGTCTGCCGCCAGATTCGGGAGCAGTCGGATACCCCTGTCTTGCTCCTGACCGTGCGCGACACCGAAGATGATATTGTCCACGGCCTGGGTCTGGGCGCCGACGATTACATCACCAAACCCTTCAGCCCGCGCCAATTAGTCGCCCGCGCTCAGGCTGTGCTGCGCCGAACCGGCAAAGCCCCTACCCCCGCCGTCCGGCGCGTCGGCCCGGTTACGCTCGACCCCAGCCGCCGCGAGATTCGCATCGGCCAGGCCGAGCCGGTGCTGCTCACCCCGCTCGAAAGCCAACTGCTCGATTACCTGATGCTCAACGCCGGCCAGGTGCTGACCACCGAAGCCATCATCGAGCACGTCTGGGGTCCGGCCGGCGGCGACCGCGATATGCTGCGCCAACTGGTCCGCCGCCTGCGCAGCAAAATTGAACCCGACCCGGCCACGCCCATCTACATTGAAACGGTGTCCGGCCTGGGCTACGGTTTTGTTAAGCCTCTGGCTGATAGTCAATAAAACCCCTTCGTCTTGCTGAAAATAAAGGCCCGAAGCATCAAAGCTCTGCTTTGATCGTTTTTGACAAAGCCAGCTTTGTCGCTCCTGGTTAAGTTGACAAAGCGAGCTTTGTCGCTCCTGGTTAAGTTGCCCCACCGTCGGCGATTTTTTGTCACAGCTTTGTCATGGCTCTATCACGATAAATGTCATCGGTTACCCTCATCATGAAAATGAACCGTTAGACCCTAATGATGAAAGGATGGTCACAAATGAGCCGCACTCAAGTTTGGACTGATCGCTTTTCAACCCATTCGCCTTTATTTATTCCGCCCACGATAACCTCCGCTTCGGAGCCATCACTATTGGCCCGATCAACCGCGCCGGTACGATTGTTGGTCTGTCAAACTGACCAGCCCCAGCCCGAAGCTTCGGCCGGTTTTGCCACTGCGCTCGCTGCCCAATTGGGCGCTGAGATGGTACCCATTTCCGCCGAGTCAACGCTGCCGCCGATCAATACTTCAACCGATTTGCTGCTTTACAACGAACCGCCCCAATCTCGACTGACAAGCTGGATTTTCGGTCCGCCCGCCTGTTTCAAAGCAGCCCAGTGGCCGGCTTCGCTGTTAGTGGTTCGACAGCCGCGCCCGGCGTTAAGAAATATCCTGCTGATCAGCCGGGGGCAGGCCAGAGATATGGCGGCGGCTGAGTGGATGGCTCGATTAGCCATCCCGGCTGAGACGCGGGTTATGGTTTTGGCGGTGCAGCCCGCTCTATCCGGTGTGGATAGTCAAGCGCTCTACAACGATGGCCTGACCGGCTGGCTCAACAGCCAGACGCCCTTGGGCGATCAGCTTCGTAAAATCGCCCGGCGGCTCAACCACAGCCAGATCGATCCCCTCTTGAGCTTGACCATTTTGCCCGGTCAGCCGCACCGGCAAATAAAACAGGCGGTAACAGCCGACCAGCCCGATCTGATTATGATCAGCGCCGATCCCGCTAACTGGTACGAGCGCCGTCTCCTGGGCGAATTAGTCGATCCGCTGCTGCGTTGGGCTGATCGACCGGTGCTCATTGCCAAACAGTGAGACGGGGCGGCTGAATAATTACTAAGGAAAGCAACGATGTCAATCACCTTATCGAATTTGACCAAACGCTATAACAATCACCTGGTTGTCAACAATGTTTCGCTCGATGTAACCGATGGTGAGTTTTTTGTGCTGTTGGGATCGAGCGGCAGCGGGAAGACCACCGTGCTCAAAATGATCGCCGGGTTGACGCCGCTCGATGAAGGGCGGATTTTGCTTCACGGCCGAGACGTGACGGCGGTGCCGGTGCAGCAGCGTCAAGTCGGCTTTGTCTTTCAACATTACGCTCTGTTTCAGCATATGACCGTGGCCCAAAATATCGAGTTCGGCCTGCGCATTCGCAAAGTGGCGGCGGCCCAACGACGGCGGCGACGTGATGAACTGTTGGAGTTAGTCGGCTTGACCGGTTTGGGCGGCCGCATGCCGAGCCAGATCTCCGGCGGCCAGCAGCAGCGTGTGGCCCTGGCTCGCGCGCTGGCTCACCAGCCGGAAGTGCTGCTGCTGGATGAGCCGCTGGGCGCGCTCGACGCCAAAATTCGGCTGGAACTGCGCCGCACTCTGCGCTCGATCCAGCGTGAATTGGGCGTCACCACTATTTTGGTCACGCACGATCAGGAGGAAGCGTTTGAACTGGCCGACCGGGTAGGGGTGATGAGTTTTGGCCGGCTGCTGGAAGTCGGCCCGCCGCAGCACCTTTACAGCGCCCCCCAAACCGAGTTTGTGGCCACCTTCCTGGGTACGGCTAATCTGCTGGTCGGCCAGCAAACGGCCGAAGGGGTGCGCATCGGTCAGGTCGATTTTTCACTGGCCGAACGGCCTTCGTCGATGAACGGCAACCACAGGGTGCAGGTGTTGTTCCGGCCCGAAGATGTGGTTTTGTCCGCCCGCGCCGAGGACTTGCCCTATCCTTCTTTGGGCCAAGGCGAGGTCGCCGAAACCATTTTCGCCGGCTCGTTTGAGCGGCTGCGATTGCGCTTGCCGCCTATGCCCGGCGTCCGGCCCATTTCGCCGCCGGTGAAGTATGGCGGCGACGCGATGATGGTTGAGGCGATGCGCTCGCGAGAGCAAGCCGCAGCCCTGCCGCTTCAGCCGGGGGATCGAACCTGGTTGGGCGTTCGGCGGGTCCACCCCCTCGATCATCCGGGACTTAATTTTTTATTGGTCAGCGATGGTTCGCCGCAAGCGGACGCCGCGGTGAAGTTAGGCGGGCAGATGGCTCGTTTGGCTCACGCCCGCGTGACGCTGCTGGGTTACGGCCAGCCTCAGTCAGGGCTGGATGACTATCTCCGGTCAGCCAAGAAGATGATGGGTAACGGTTTGACCGGTCTCGAAACCAAAGCCGCGTCAGGCGCGCTGCTGCCGGCCATTGCTCGTGAGATCAACGGCCAGCCTTACGATTTAATTGTGTTGGGCCTCGATCCCAATGAGCACATGGACACGGTCGAGCAAATTTTGCAGATGGGCGATCACCACCTGCTGCTGGCCTCTCGACCATCGGCCGCGCCGGCCCGCGCCCTCATCTGCGTGGCCGACGGGGAACCGGCCAAGGAGGACGTGCTGTTCGCCGGCCGGCTCGTGCGCCACGTCGGGGCCGAAGCTACGCTGTTATCGGTGATGAAAGACGGGGAGACGGAAGCGACCCAAAGCCAGGTCGATCGATTCTTGGCCGCCGGGGTGCGAACGCTGGAACTGCTGGGCGTGCCGGCTCGGGCGGCGGTGCGCAAAGGCGCGGTGCGGGAAACCATCGCCAATGAACTGATCAGCGGCAACTACGACATGCTGGTCATGGGCGCGCCGCTGCCGCAGCGAGACGGTAAGATTTCGCTTAACGGTTTGATTAGCCAGATTTTGGGCATCATTCATCGCCCAATCTTGATCATCCGCACCGAACCTGGGTCGGCGCTGCATTAAGTAAGGCAAGCTGCCAACTTGTCCGGCCACGTCAGCGATTTGTCCTACTCCCAACGACTTTTTATAAGGAGAACCCAACTCATGAAAAATCGATTCATTGTGATATTGTTAACCCTAATCATTTCAGTCGTTCTGGCCGGCTGCGGTCAGCCGGCGGAGACCGGTTCGACGGAGAGCGTTCAAGGCGCGAAGACTTTAATCTTGGGCGCTTACACCACACCCCGTGAAGCCTACGGTAAACTCATTCCCATTTTCCAGACACGATGGCAGCAGAAAACCGGCCAGGAAATTACCTTTGAGGAGTCGTACTTAGGCTCCGGCGCGCAGTCGCGGGCGATTGTGGAAGGCTTTGAAGCGGACGTGACGGCGCTGTCGCTGGAAGCCGATGTTATCCGCATCAAGGACGCCGGGCTGATTACGCACGACTGGCAAGCGACGCCGACGAAAGGCATGGTCAGCAACTCGATTGTGGTGTTGGGGGTGCGCGAGGGAAATCCCAAAAACATTCATGATTGGGCCGATCTGGCCCAGCCGGACCTCGAAATTCTGACCCCCAACCCTAAGACCAGCGGTGGGGCGCAGTGGAATATCCTGGCCCTGTACGGCGCGGCCAGACGGGGCTTTGTCGATAGCGTGCCGGCCCATGATGAAGCTGCGGCGCAGGCGTTTCTGTCAGCGGTGCTGAATAACGTGACCGTGATGGACAAAGGCGCGCGGGAGAGCATCATCACCTTTGAAAAAGGGATCGGCGATGTCATTATCACCTACGAAAACGAGATGATGGTCGGCCAGCAGAACGGCCAAAAATATGAATACATCATTCCGCGCTCGACCATTCTGATTGAAAATCCGGTCGCGGTGGTCGATGCCTCGGTGGACAAGCACGGTACGCGAGAAGCGGCGGAAGCGTTTGTCGATTTTCTGATGACGCCCGAAGCCCAAGAAATCTTCGCCGAATTCGGCCTGCGCTCGGTTGATCCGGCGGTGGCGCAAGCCACAGCCGAGCATTATCCGCCGGTTGAAGACCTGTTCACCATCGAAGAATTTGGCGGCTGGTCGCAAGCCACCCCCACGTTCTTTGGCGACGAGGGGATTTTTACCCGGACGATTAGCCAGTTACAGAGGAGATCATGACCGCCCGTTCGTCTACCCACAGTCTTGGGTTGAATCGCGTCGCCTGGGGCCGGCAGAGTCTCCGGGCGGCTGTGCTGGCTTATTTGGCCGTGCTGCTGATCATTCCGCTGCTGGTCATCCTGCGCGACGGTTTGCAGGAGGGGTTGCTCGGCTTCTGGCGGACCATCTCTCAGCCGGTGGCCTGGCACGCGCTGATGCTGACCCTGTGGACGGCGGCGGTGATGGTCGTCATCAACACAGTTATGGGGACGTTGACCGCCTACGTATTGGTTCGCTACGAATTTGCCGGCAAGGCGCTGCTTAACGCCATCGTCGATTTGCCGCTGGCCATTCCGACCCTGGTGACAGGTGTCATGCTGGTCATTCTTTACGGGCCGCAGAAGGCGCTGGGGGCCTGGCTCGATCAAACGTTGGGCTGGCGGCTCATCTTTGCACCGCCGGGGATCATTTTGGCCTTGCTTTTTATCACGTTTCCGCTGGTGGTGCGGGCAGTGCAGCCGGTACTGCTCAATCTGGATCGCGAGCAAGAATACGCCGCCGCCACGTTGGGGGCCAGGCCGTGGACCATCTTTCGGCGGGTAACGCTGCCCGCACTGGCCTTACCGATGACCAGCGGTGCGCTGTTGAGCTTTGCCCGGGCCATCGGTGAATTCGGCGCGATTATCATTGTGGCCGGCAATATTCCGCTTTACACCCAGACGGCGGCGGTCTTTGTCTTTGGCGAGGTGGAGTCGGAAAACCGGGCCGGGGCCAGCGCCATGTCAATCGTCATGTTGGGTATTGCCCTGGGTTTGATCTTGCTGGTCGATTGGCTTCAGCAGCGCCAGGAAAGGGAGACCATGCCATGATGAACTCAACGAAGATGCGCTGGCCGGCCGTTCAGCCAGCCCCGGCGGCCGGTATGTGGCGGCGGCAACTATTGATCGGCCTGGTTTTTGGTTATGTTGGAGTGTTAATTATCGCGCCGTTGGCGGCGCTTATATCCGGGGCCTTTTCCGAAGGACTTGGAGCAATTATCTACGCCTTGAGCCAGCCGGATGTGCTGGCCGCTTTTTGGCAAACCCTATTCATTGCCGTCATCGTGGTTGTCCTGCATACGGTGTTTGGCACGATGATGGTCTGGGTGCTGGTGCGCGATCACTTTCCGGGCCAGCGGCTACTCAACGCGCTGGTTGATATGCCGTTTGCGGTTTCGGCGGTGGTGGTGGGCTATATGTTGCTGCTGCTCTTTGGCCGGAACGGCGTCCTGGCTCCGCTGCTGGCGATGTTCGATATCAAGGTGGCTTTTGCTTTGCCCGGTATGATTTTGGCGACGCTCTTTGTAACGCTACCTTTTATGGTCCGGGAGCTGATCCCGGTCTTGAAAAGTTTTGGTATCCAGCAGGAGCAAGCCGCCGCCACGCTGGGAGCCAGCGGCTGGCAAACCTTTTGGTTGGTGACTTTTCCGGCTCTGCGGTGGGGCTTTGTCTACGGCATTATCCTGACTTTTGCCCGCGCGCTGGGCGAGTTTGGCGCAGTGTTGGTCATCGGCGGCGGCATTCAAGGCCGCACCGAAACCGCCACTCTCTACATTTTTCGGGCGTTGGATGAGCGAATGTATGTAGGCGCCTACAGCGCGGCGTTGGTGCTGGGCTTGTTATCGCTGTCGCTGGTGCTAGGGACAGAGTTGTTCCGTCGCTGGCGAGAGTAGGGAGATTAGAGGTTGTTAGCAGGCGGCTCAGACAGCGTTGATTTTTCCGCATGCCAGACCTGGGTGATCTCTTGATGGATGGCCACGTTGGTCAGATAGCTGTGCCGAAGCCGGTTATCCTCAATACGTTCGGCGCGGTTTTGCAAGACGTTATAGGCGGCATCTAAGACACCCAGCCTCATTAAATTTAGGTGGGGGGCGGTGGCAATAGCTGCCTTTAGAACTTGATAGCAACGCCAATAAACGTGGGGCAGCTCGTTAAAATAGGTCGTATCGTTGGCCTCAAGCCAGGTCAGAATCTCGTCAACTTGGGTTAGGGCTTGGTCATCCCGCTTGCGTCGCACGGTGACCCAGGCCAGTCCGGCCAGATCAAGAATGGCCATATTATCTTGGCCCAATTTGCGGCGCAAATGAATTGCCTGGCGATAGGCTTCAGCCGCCGTTTGCAAATCATCGGTGTGGGCCAGTATTTGACCCAGCCGGGCCAGACTGTAACCTTCACTGTAGCGATCCTTAATGTCACGAGCGATGGTCAGCGCATCTTGGCAGTGAGTCTCCGCAATTGCGCTGTGGTTGAGATACCAGGCGTTTAACCCCAGATCGGCCAGGGTTAGGGCCAGTACGTAGCGATCGCCAAATTCCTGGGCGGTATTCGCCACCTGTTGAAAATAAGCCTGGGCTTCTTGATATAGACCCAGATTTTGCTGGATTAACCCCAAGAAACGCAGCGGTTCTTGTTCCAAGTGGCGATCGCCGCCGTGTTGGTATATTTTGATCGCACGCCTGAGGTAGTTTTGGGCGGTGGCGTAATCGCCCCGGCTGCTGGTAATATAGCCTAACTGGCTCAAACATTGGGCTTCGTCTTGTTGGCTGCCTTCCGTTCGATAAATGATCAGCGCTTTTTTAAAGTGTTCTCGAGCAATGACATGGCGACCGCGCTGGCGATAAATGTTGCCCAGAAATTGTAAGCTTTGCGCTTCATGGTGCGCGTTGTTGTTGCCCCGGGCCAAATTTAAGGCCTGAACAAATAAGATGTGGGCGATCTTATGGCGACCTCGATGCCATAGAGCACTCCCCCACACTAAATAGCTCCGGGTTTCGTTGATCGGATTTTTCCCTTGAATAGCCAATTGAGCCGCGGCTTGAGAAGCTGATAAGGCTGTAGGATAATCGGCGATGAGATAGGTAAAATAGGCCAGACTGAGGAAAAGTTCGGTTTTTAGGTCCAGCCAATCGAGGGCGACTGTTTCTGGCTCATCATTACTAGGCTGACTTTGCATCTGTTCAAACTGCTGCTGAGAGATAGGCCAGCTACCGGGCGGCCCGATAAGCGTTTCCACCGCGTGGCGGAAGACATAAGCCCCTTCCTGAAGCCAATGGCGCATCTTGTACAGGCCGAACAGCCCTGTGTGAGTTTGCCTCAGTTCCCTTAGCTTCTTGTTGTCCACCGCCCACTGCCAGCCGGCGCGAATATTTTCAACGTCTTGTTCTAACTCGATAATGGCCTGATACTGGTTGCCCCAAGTGAGTAAATCTTCTCGCTGCCGTAAAAATGTCGCATAGTAAGCGCAGTGTTTATCTTCGGCGGCGCTTAATTCGCGCCTCTGCCGGAGTATTTCCAGACCAAACTGCCGCAGTAATGGGTGAATTTCATACCGGCCCGGCGTCGTTTGGCGCAGCATGGATTTATCGACTAAGTTGATCAAATCGGCTAACGAACTGCCGGCGACAGTATTGGCGGCCTCGGTGCTAAAACTGCCGGGAAATACGGATAACTGGCTGAACAGCTCGCGCTCCGGCGCAGCCAGTTTTTCCCAGGCGGAGTTAAATAAAGCTCTAAGATTCCGATGGCGTTGGGGAACGTCTAATTGTTGGGTACTGAGTCGATCCAATTTGTTTTGAAGAACGCGAACCAGTTCGGCCAGTGAATATTGTCTTACTTGAGCAGCGGCTAACTCGAGGGCTAAGGGCATACCTTCCGTTAGACGGCATAACTGCACCAGGCTGGGTACACTATCCGGAGCGAGAGTGAAATGAGGGTTGACCTGTCGGGCCCGCTGAATAAAGAGCTGTACCGCTCCAAACGGGGTTAGCGCCTCGGGCAGCCCCGGTTGCGTTGACTGTAAATGAATTAGCTGGGGGGGTGGATAGGATAAACCTCTGACCTCAAAGATCCATTCGGCCTGCAAATTAAGCCTTTCTCGGGAGGTGATGAGCAATTTTAGCGATGGTGCAATTTGCAACAGCTCGACGATCAGATGGGGATCAGCCGTGAGATGTTCAAAGTTGTCCAGGATTAACAACATTTGCTTAGAGTGCAAATAGGCAACCAATTGAGCTTGAGCGGCAAGATGGTCGGTAAAGGAAAGCTGTAGCATGGAGCCAATGGCCGTTGGCAGCAGATCGGCGGTGTTGATGTTAGCCAGGGGAATAAAATGAACCCCATCGGCAAAGTTAGTTTGATGCTGTTCGGCGGCTTGGAGCGCTAACCGTGTTTTGCCAATGCCACCCGGCCCTACCAAAGTCACCAGCCGGCAGGCTGGATCGATTAAATATTCGGCTAACTGGGCCAAGTCGGCCTTACGACCCACAAAAGAGGTTAACTGAGCCGGAAGATGGTGGCGCGGTACAGAGGATGATTCCGCTTTAATTGGAAAAGAGAGCGTGGGCTGATCGACTGGCGGCCATTGACCGCTGCGGATTTTATCAAAAAGGGCGGTTGTCTCCGGCATCGGCTCAACGGCTAGCTCAGCGGTTAAGATACGGCGGCAGGTCTCGTAATGGGCCAGAGCGGCATTGCGTTGGCCGTCGGCGGCTAGACAGCGCATCAGCCGTTGGTGAGCCGACTCTTGCCAGGGAGCCAGCTCAAGCAGCTGCCGGGTGTGTGAAATCGCCGACTCATAATCGCTGAGTGTTTCAAAATAGGCCGATAACTGCTCATGAATATAAATAGCTTCACGCCGGTAATGTTCCCGGTTGGTTGTCAGCCAGGCTTCAAAGACATCGCTGTCCGATACAATCAGCCCGCTTAAAAAGTCGCCCCGGTAAAGTTTGCCTGCTTGCTGTAATGCGCCTATATTATTAGTGTTAAAATTATTTAGGGGCTGAGCAGTCTGAAGCAGTTGCGTAAAGCGGATGACATCGAGCCATGAATTGCTTTCTAAATTAAACTGTAACGACTGACGCGTAATTAACAGCAAAGGTGGTTTAATGTGCCGGTCGCCAATGGCCTGGCGCAGGGTAGTTAAGGCCTGGCGCAAGTTGTGCAGCGCTGCCCGTTCAGGTTGATCGGGCCAGAGCAGGTTGGCCAACATCGAACGCGGGTGAGCTTGATAGGGCTCAGCCGCCAGATAGGCCAGCAAAGCCTGCGACTTAACGGTTACTAAATTAGACATCGGCGTTCCGTTTTTGGTGACTTTTAACGGGCCAAGTAAGTGCAGTGATAAGTCAATCACGGATTGTTTTCTTAAAAGTTGTTAAAGATCAGGACTTACGCAGTTCTAAAGGTGACAGCCACTTGGGCATGATAAATCGACTTGTTTGAGCTAACCCAATGCTGATTTATCGACAATAAGTGACTGTCACCTGATTTTTGCGTAAGTCCTGAGATAAAGTTACTAGAGTAGAAATTTTGTTGATATTTTAACAACAGTTCTTAATTCTGGTTACTAACTTATAAAATTAATTGCTAAAGATAGTATAGCATAAATACACATAGAATTCTTCCAAATCTCTCTCATTGACACTATCCGATCATTTAGTTGCCATTCGATTGACGCTCTTTTGACGTTGCTATGGTAGCATAGCATCGTGGTAACTTTCATAGCTAGAGAGACAACAGGTGAATCCGATGAATCTTGTGTTAAGTGTATCTATCATTTTATTGAGTATCAATATTCTTATTATCTCTACAGCTTGGTATGCCAACGCGGTAATTAAACCAAACTTTCCAAATATTTGGAAACGTTTTGTGGTTGATGAGGATCCTTATTATCCTCGCAGAAAATTATAAGATGCTCACTTCATAGCCGAAGCTGTCATTCTTTCAAGTCATTGCTCAAAAAAGTAAAGCTCAACTTGATACTATCAGGTTGAGCTTTTTTTGTGGATGTAACTAAGGACAAAAAGCCTACTATAAATTTCGCCAGTTTTGTGTAACATATAGATACTTGAACAAGATCACGTTATTGATTAACCTTTAACATCACGGAGAAGTAACTGTTGACCCTACCTGAAAATACCATATTGGAAGGGCGGTACCGAATTGAACGGCTGCTCTCTCAGGGAGGGATGGGGACAATTTATCAAGGCTTTGACACAAAGCTTCAAATTGCCGTCGCGATTAAGGAGAACGTTTTTCAAACTGCTCAAGCTGTTCAACAGTTTGAACAAGAAGCACTCATCCTGGCGCGACTGCAACATCCCAATTTGCCACGCGTAAGCGATCATTTTAGCTTCGATTATAAACAGTATTTGGTAATGGATTTTATCGAAGGGCGTGATCTATGGGATCTTTTCGAGGCCAACGGTGAGCCGCTGGATGAAATGATAACCCTGGATTACATTCTTCAGGTATGTGAGGCGGTCAGCCACTTGCACCGGCAAAACCCGCCGATCATCCATCGCGATATTAAGCCACAGAATATAAAGATTACGCCAGACGGTCGGGCCGTGTTGGTGGATTTTGGTATTGCCAAAGTGGTTACAGGGGATGGTCGTACCCAGACCGGAGCCCAGGCCGCTACTCCTGGCTTTTCGCCCCCTGAGCAGTATGGCGGGACCGGCACGACGCCCCGGTCTGACATCTATTCTTTGGGAGCAACTCTATACGCGGTGCTGGCCGGCGAATACCCGCCGGATAGTATTAGCCTGCTAGCCGGCGATGAAACGTTTAAATCGCCTGGAACTATCAACAAAAAGTTGAGTCAGGCCACTTCGGCGGTGATCGAGCATGCCATGCAGGTTCGCCAGCAAGATCGTCCGGAGTCGGTCGATGATTGGATGCAGGATGTACGGGCGATCTTGGTGGGTGACGGCGCTGCGATTCGAGCATTAGCGGCTGATACGGCCGCTGTTACGGCTCGGGTGCGATCTACCCAACCGGTGGAGACTGCGGCGGTGCCTACTGCGCCCTTATCTAAGCAGAAATCATCTTGGCTGTGGTTGGTGACAGTGGTGACTATCCTAGCTGTCGCGGCCAGTGTTACCGCTTTTATTTTTGGGCAAAGCCAAGGAAATATGACCCTGGATACCGAGGCCGTTCTTAAAGCCTTAGCCGCGACAGCGACGCAGCAGGCCAAGAGCGGCAGTCTAACCAGTAATGGTCCAAATTTGGCCGCAACGCTAGTCGCCCTGGCCGCGACCGCCACAGACCAGGCCCAAACTCAACTTATGGCCGGCCAGTCGGAGGCTACGTCGACGCCTGCGCCCACCTCAACCGCCACCTTCACTCCTGAGCCGCCAACCGCCATGCCATCACCGTCCTCAACGGCAACGATGACCCCCTTCCCGCCAACCGCTACCGTCATTCCGCTGCCGTCGCCGACTGCGGCTTTATCTGCTCTGCCTGCTGTTAGCCAACAAATAGCCTTTGTTTCCAACCGTGAGGGAAGTGACGATATTTTTTTGATGGACGTCGACGGCAGCCGGCCAATCAACTTCACAGCCACCATCGACGACCACGAGGCCTCACCCACCTGGTCACCCGATGGCCAACAACTGGCTTTCGCCACCGTCAACGTTACGGAGGATCAGGCGTTTTTTTTCAGCGCCATCCATGCCGGCCGGATCGATGGCAACAGCCTATCTGTAGTAACTACCCAAGCCGGCCAGCCGGCCTGGTCGCCGGATGGGCTGCGGTTGGCTGTCGGTTCGGTGGGCGATTATATTTCGCTGTTTGCGTTTGAGACCGGTCAGAGCCGGCGCTTAACTCCTGGTCTGGGTTATCGAGCCGCTTGGTCGCCGGATAGCACCCGACTGGCTTTTGACAATAACACCGATATTTTTGTAATTGACGCGGCCGGCGCCAATTTGGCGCGGCTCCTCAGCTCACCGGCCGATGAAGTCGAACCGGCTTGGTCGCCCGATGGCCGGCGTCTCGCTTTTGCCTCTAACGGTGAGGGTAATTGGGAAATTTACGTGATGAATGCCGACGGCAGCAATGGTCTCCGGCTGACTAACCACCCGGCCGATGATCGTCATCCCACCTGGTCGCCCGATGGCACTCGCTTAGCTTTTGCCAGCAATCGCCCCGGCAATTGGGATATCTACCGGATGGAGGCCGATGGTAGTGGGGTGACTAATCTAACCAACCACCCCGCCGCCGACATCCAGCCGGTTTGGTCGCCTGTACCCTAATCACCTCGATGATAAGCCTGCATAAATTTGATACCGTCAATGGCAGAAGGCGACATGGGAGCCATCTACTTGCTCTTGCCCGCCGCAGCGTTTTCGAGTTATCGCTGCTCTAAGATATGACCGTTAGGGTCATCAGCGCCGATGGTAGTAACCCGCGCCAATTAACTGCAGGATTGAGTCGGCCGAACTGATTGCTCTAAACTACTTGATTTGCGATTATATTAGGAGTTACGCAGTTCAAAAGGTGACAGTCACTTAGACGCGATAAATCGATTTGTTTGGGCTAAACGGACGTTCCTTTTCGGCCAAAAGTGACTGTCACCTTGTTCATTACACCCAACTGCGTAAGTCCTATATATGAGATGTAAGCTGTCAGCTATCAGTCTTAAGCTGTCAGTTTTATCGTTAAATGTAACGATTAAGTCATCATTATTTGTGGCTCTGTAGCGCCTAAATTTGCCCTGATAACAAAAAAAACTGATAGTTGACAGCTAGGGACTGAACGCTTATGCCTAAAGCACCGGTTCCTTCTCTGGCCAGCGTAGTCCTTCCGCTCCGACATAAACCGCTTTGGGCCGAATCAGCCGTCCCTCACGCTGCTGCTCGAAAGCATGCGCTGTCCACCCGCCAACCCGGCCGACGGCGAAGGTGGGTGTAAATAATTCCGTGGTTAATCCGAGTCCGTGCAATAGCAGTGCAGTGTAAAACTCGACATTGGTTTGTAGATTGCGGCCCGGTTTGTATTCTGCTAGCAGCTCCACCGCAATAGCTTCGATCCCGGTGGCCAGATTATAGAGCGCCATATTGCCGTCAGCTTGGTAAAATCGTCTGGCTGCTGCGGCCAAAACTTCGGCGCGCGGATCACGAACTTTGTAGATGCGATGCCCGAAGCCCATCAACCGCTCGCCTCGTTCGATTTTTTGCCGGATATAAGCCTCGGCCTGATCCACCGCGCCGATTTCAAATACCATATCCAACGCTGGCCCCGGCGCGCCGCCGTGCAGCGGCCCTTTCAACGCGCCCAACGCCCCCACAATAGCCGAGATCATATCGGATTGAGTGGAAATGATGACCCGCGCTGTAAACGTGGAAGCATTAAAACCGTGTTCGACTACGGTGTTTAGGTAGGTTTCCAGGCCACGTGTGCGTGCCGGGCTGGGGACTTCGCCGAAGAGCATATAGAGATAATTGGCCGCGTGACCCAAATCGGCGCGCGGGGCGATGGGCGGCTGGCCTTGTTGTCGCCGCCAATAAGCGGCGACAATGGTGGGAAAGGCCGCGACCACCATGAGCGCGTCACGCTCCGAATTGCCGCCGGGATTCTTATCGGGCGCACCCAGACTCAGCGAACTGGCTGCCATACGCAGCGCATCGATGGCCGATACGTTGGCTGTTGCTGCGGCTTCGAGCAAATTCATGGTAGCTTCCGGAAGAGTGCGCCGTTCGGCCAGCGCTTGCCGGAAATCGGCCAGCTCTTGAGCTTCAGGCAGTCGAGCGTACCACAACAGATAGACCGTTTCTTCAAAAGACGCATTAGTGGCTAATTCCTGTAAAGGAAATCCGGCGATAGTCAGCGTTCCGGCCTGACCATCGATCCGGCTGAGTTTTGTTTCGGCGGCGACAACGCCATCTAGACCGGCTTTAATTGAATTTGGATTACTCATTTAGATAAACCTCATTTATGTTGATTTAGTTATCAATGTTGATTATATCAACAATATAGCTAAACTAATCTAACTTGTCAATATTGATTTTGAAATCAATGTATTGTATGATAGATAAAGAACAGAAAATTAAAACGTAAAAGTTAATAATGTCCTCATAACGAGTTCGTTTTTTTACTTGGTTTTTCTGAACAAGGCTAAAAGTAGGAGTTAAGCGTGAGCAGCAGCGGTTATTTAACGGCCAAAGAAGCGGCGGCTGAATTGGGCATCACTCTATCAACCTTATATTCATACGTTAGCCGGGGCTTGATTCGCTCCGAGATAGCCGATGGGTCGAAACGAACCCATCGCTATCGTCGCGAGGATGTGGAAAGCTTGAAGGTCCGGCAGGAACAGCGGCTCAATCCGGCCAAAGCCGTTGAAGATGCGCTTCACTGGGGGACGCCCGTTATGGAGTCATCGATTACGCTGATCGTCGATAACCGGCTTTATTATCGGGGCCTGGATGTGATTGAATTAGCCCAAACCCAACCGGTTGAGGTGGTTGCCGCGCTCATTTGGGCCGGTGATCTGTCGGCGGCAGTGGCCGGACTGGCAGAACCGGTGGGCGAGCCGTTTTCGCCACTGGTGCAAGCAATTGCACTGCAAGTCTATGATTTGCCCCCGATAGAAAAGTTTCAGATCCTTTTACCTTTGGTGGGCGTTGATGACCTGGCCGCTTACGACTTGAGACCGGACGCGGTGGCTCAGACGGGCGCTCGAATTCTCCATCTATTGGTGACGCTGGCGGTTAATGGGGTTAGCCCTCAGAAAAACATGGCCGTCCAACTACAGCAGCGATGGGCTGCCGATGATCCTAACGCTGCGGCGTTAATCAATGCAGCGCTCATTCTCTGCGCTGATCACGAGTTGAATGTTTCGTCATTTACCGCTCACTGTGTGGCCTCGGCGGGGGCGACGCCTTATCAGGCCGTGATAGCCGGATTGGCAGCATTGCAAGGAGTCAAGCACGGCCGCAGCACGGAACGTGTTGAGGCGTTTTTGAATGAAGCCCAGGCCGCCGGTCAGGTCGAGGCCGCGGTGGCGGCTCGCCTCAAGCGTGGCGAGTCGATCCCTGGTTTTGGTCATCCCCTCTATCCCGCTGGCGATCCGCGTGGGCGGTATTTATTAGATTTACTCACCGCCCATTATTCGCACACGTCCGCCGTCAAATTAGCCGATCAGGTCAACGCAGCCGTTCTGGGGTTCATCGGCGAACGGCCTAATGTCGATTTTGGTTTGACGGTGCTGGCTCGGGCGCTCAACCTGCCGCCTGGCTCGCCGATTGCTCTGTTTGCCTTAGGCCGAACTATTGGCTGGATCGGCCATATTATCGAGCAGTATCAGCTTGATCGTATTATCCGTCCCCGAGCGCGGTATGTGGGCGAACAGCCCAAGCGAATTGAGAATGAAGAATGAAGAATGGGGAGGGTTTTTACCTCAGCTTTTCTTATGACTGCCCATTAGTGATAGGGGCGCCGGTGGGCGTCCCCCTCTTGGGGTGGAGGTTATCAAGTACCCAGAGCAGCGTGGCTTTGTGAGGTGTATTATTGTCATAGACCGCAGCCTGAAGCGGGAAGATGGCCTCTTCGCCCCGTTGAACAAGGATTTGGCGGGCGACAAAACGTTCGAGCCAGTCCGGGCTTAAAAGCTGCTCAATCAACGTCTCGATAGCCGGATGCCGCTTTTTTTCTTCGGCCAGGTGATGGAGAGGCGCTTGCCACAGCTTTTGCGCTTCGGGAGAAGTGAGGCAAGCCTGCTGCAAGGCCTGTTCGACTTCAAGCAAATGCGGGCGCTTCCGCCACCAGAACCACCAACCCCGATCGTCAAGCCGATCTTGGCGGCTGGTCGTTATACCTCGATTGATCCAGGTAATGACATCGCCAAAAGCCCAAAACAGCCCGACCGCGGATAACCAAAAGATCGGCCCAAATATCATCCCGCCGATTAACCCCAGAGCTAAAGTTCCAAAAATGAGCCGGCTAAAGCTGCCGGTCGGGGTATTGGATGATAACCGTTCCAGCCAACCGCGCCAGGTATAATTTTTGGTGAGTATCCAGCCGTAAATGAATCCTAACAATCCGCCTAGCCAAACCATGTGTTTTAATGTGGCCCAACTGGAGGTAAAGAGCAGGCCAACCAACACCCCTGTGGCGGCGCCGCCCACGGCATTGAGAATAACCACGCTAATCTGAGCGCCTAAACCGAGCGGTTGATCACTGACCGCTCTGAAGAGTCGATCCGTATAAAGCGGGTCGACGCTGTGCCGCCACTCGCGCCAGATGATTTGCTGCCAGGAATTTGATCCGTTCATAACCAATAGCTCGTTATTTCAAAGTGAATACCAAGGGCGGCCAATTCGGTCAGAAGCCGCTCCAAATGGGGGCCGGTGATGATTTGCTCCGGATGGTGCAGACCGTGGCCAGTTAACTCACCGCGAGCGATCATCCGGGCAACAATGCTGCCGGTGAAAGCCGTGGTACGGGCCATCGAGGTGAAATTGAGCTCCGTATCATAGCGATCAACCATATCGGCCTGCAGGCGGCAGGGGTTGCCTTCCAATTCGCCAATCGCCTCAACCCGGAAAACAGTGAGATCTTGCTCCCCTTCGTTCATTTTTACATAAGGGTAAAGCAGCGTATCCACCAGCCGTCTAGGACTGACTTGAACGCCGTCAACTGCGATGGGCGTGTCGCTGAGCAAGCCGAACTCTTTGAGGATGGTAGCTTTTGTCGCGTAGCCAGGCCAGCGCACCGTCTTCTGGGTGCCAACACGTAGATTTTGCAGCCCCGGCAGATCGAGCAGCCAGGGCATAAAGCTTTCGGTAAAGGCCTCGCACTCGCCGATACCGGGGAAGGTAACGGTCTCGATGCCGGAGTAGCGGCCAGTTTTAGTCAGTTGGCCATTTTCGACTACCCAAGCGTCTTCCTCGCGCAACGGCAGCCGCGTGCCGCCGAAGACAATTTTGTAACCGAGCGGCGGGGCGGGCTCGACCGGGATACCGCCACATTTGATATGCAGTTCATCGATACGATCCAGCTTTTCGGCCAGACGACGGGCTAACAGTTCGGTTAGACCCGGTTCCAGACCGCAACCCAAAATAACCAACGACGGAGATGTTTCGGCCAGGTGGTGGAGTTCAGGTAGATACGCTTCAGCCGGAATCGTCAGATCGACCAGGGGTTTGCCCGCTTGCAGTGCGGCTTGCACCGCCAAGGCGCTGGCCGTACGTGGTAAAGCAGCGATGATGGCATCGAAATTAGCCATCAGTTGGACCGTTGTCTCCTGGTTGCTCAGGTCAAGCCGGACGACCCCCAGTTTTTGCGAACCGAGTTTCCCGGCGAGTTGCTTAATCCCAGCCTCAAGCTGCGTTTGGCTCATGTCGGCTAGAATGACCTGCGTCACCGCTCGATCAGTCATCGCGTTGAAGGCTGCTGCCGGTCCCATCAATCCGGACCCTAGAATGAGAATTTTCATACGTGAATAATTTCGTGTAGTAAATAATTATTGATTTGAATATGAGTTACGCAGTTCAAAAGGTGACAGTCACTTGGATGCGATAAATCGACCTATTTGGGCCGAACGGACGCTCATTTTAATTAAAAAGTGACTGTCACCGGGTTCGTTACACCCAACTGCGTAAGTCCTATTGAAATGGATTTGCGGAGTATACCATAATCTGGATTATGGCGGTAATAGGATTGGTATAGAACGTAGGACGGGGAACGTAATCCCTGCCCAGGTTCTGGGGTTAGAGCGTTGGCCAGCTTATGTTATAATAGTTTGGCAAACAGCGACCGGAGGACTCAATGATTAATGTGACGTTAGCCCAGGCGAGGCAGTTTATTCTACAAAAAAATTATTTGACGGCCCGACAGGCGAGCGATCTGCCACAGTTAGTGGAGGATATCGCAGCCTTGCCCGCCGACCCGTTCACTACGCCATTTTTGGCTGCTCGAGTGCGGCTGGCGAATTTCTCCCCCGGCGACCTACTGACCGCATTGGGGCCGGCGCGTCTTCTACTTAAGAACTCACTTATGCGCAGCGCTCCCTTCATTATAGAGGCCGATCACTATCCAACCTTTTACGTGGCCACGGCTCGACAGCGCAATAAAGATTTTAACGCCGAGTTCCGACTGTGGGGTATCGAGCATAATGCGGAGATCGAAGCTTTAGGCGACCTGATCGCGCCGATGGTAAACGACGCGCCGTTGAGCGCAGAGACAATCATGATGCAACTGCCAGTCGGCTCGGTAAAACGGCTCACTCAAAGCAGTCGGGGCGGGCGGGTTACGGAAACCACTAACGTCGCCTTGACTCTACGTTGGTTGGCGGCCAATGGCCGGCTTTACGCGGCCAACTTATCGACCGATTGGCGCAGCGAGTCGCCGATCTACGGCTTGATGAGTGACTGGTACCCTGATCTCGATTTGACCGCTGTCCCCGGCGAGGCCGAAGCCCAAAAAACGGTCGTGCATCGCTACCTGACGGCTTTTGGCCCGGCCACCGAGGCGGATGTCAGTTTTTGGACGGGCTTTGGTAAGAGCGAAACCGCCCGGGCAATCGGTGCTCTATCCGGCGAGATGACGCTGGTGATGGTTCAGGGCAGCGCCGGCATACTGCTGCTGCTCAAAAGCCAGATCGATGCATTGAAGGGCGTCGAACTCCCTACTGAGCCGGTGATCAACGTTCTCCCGGCCGACGATCCCTTTGTAACCGCCCACCGCGCTAGCCGCGCCCGCTACTTCAGCGATCAAACCTTGCAGCGGCGAGTGTTCAACAGCGCCGGTGCGGCCAAACCCACCATTCTGGTCAGTGGGCAGATTGTCGGTCTTTGGGGGTGGGACCAGAGTGCAGATCAGCCTTTGCTTACCTGGCAGTTGTTGACTGAGGTCGATCCGGCGGTGATGCCGCTGATTGGGGCTGAGATCGAGCGGATGGCTGAGTTTGTTGGGGCTGGAGGGGTGCAGCGGGAGGATTGATGCGAACACTTGTTCAAGACTGGGGGTCTTTATATCCCCTTTCTAAGATTTATGGTATTATTCGTTAAGAATGACGAATAAGTACAATTTCAGATAGCGAGAATTTTTCGTATGGAAAGCCGGAAGAAGAATAAACTCGTTCAGCCGTTATTGAAGTGGGCTGGCGGTAAAAGACAACTCCTGAAAGAAATAAGGCAATGTTTTCCGAAAAGATATAGTACCTATTACGAACCTTTCTTAGGAGGAGGGGCAGTCCTGTTTGATGTTCAGCCCAAAAAAGCCATTGTAAATGATATTAATTCGGATGTGATTAATGTTTACCGAGTTATTAAAGAAGATGTGAATGGCCTTATAGAGGATCTAAAGACTCATAAAAATGAGTCTGAATATTATTATAAAATAAGAGAATTAGATAGGTCTGCGGATTTTGAGAATTTGTCGCCACTTAAGAAAGCTTCTCGTATTATTTATTTGAATAAAACTTGTTACAATGGATTATTTAGGGTAAACAGCCAAGGCCAATTTAATGTTCCTTTTGGAAGATATAAAAATCCTAACATAGTCAATGAGTTTGTCTTACGGGCAATCAGCCATTACTTAAACAAGAACAATATAACAATTTCGAATATAGACTTTGAAGATGCAGTGCGAACTGTCAGTAAAGATGATTTTGTGTATATTGATCCACCTTATGATCCAATTTCAGATAGTTCATCCTTCACAGGTTATACCTTATACGGATTTGATAAAAAGGCACAAATACGCCTAAAAAGTGTATGTGATGAATTAAATAGAACTGGTTGTAAATTTCTATTATCTAATTCGGCGACACCTTTTATTCGTGAACTGTATAAAGATTATCAAATTACTATAGTTGGTGCATCTAGAGCTATTAATTCAGTCCCTTCTGGTCGTGGAAAAATCGAAGAAGTATTAGTTAGGAACTATGAGTAACACATCCGAAACCAAAAACGATCAAGCTTGGGAGGCGTTGTTTAGGAAATATGATATCCTAAGTTGTATCGAAAGAGATGGGTCATTCAAGATTACTTCTGAGCAAATCAATCAGTTTAGGGAAGCTCGATTAATGACGAAATTTGATCACAGAAGTAACTTGCCAATGCTCTTTAGAGAAAATAATCTGTCCATTTTGCCAGTGACAAGAGGGAATTATGTAATTTCTCATTTTGATGCGTATCAAGATCTGATTTCCGGGGGCGAGATTATTAAAGTGAGCTTTCCTGATCACTTACAAAGCATTAGTCCCGACAACATTACCAGTGAGGCGACGGCATTAAACAGCGCTCATATTTCAGGAATATTGGCTGATTTTGTTGAAGACGAAGCGTTATTGCCAACAGTAAATGGTAGGATGAGTTCTACAACTTTTAGTTTCAACATTAAAAATACGAAATCTAACAGATTAGTTGAGGTTAATGTGGAGAATTCTCAAATTGAGATTGACGGTGGATATGAAGGTCTTAAATTTCTAACCCTTATTGAGGCCAAAAACTCAATATCGAATGACTTTTTGATACGCCAGATTTACTACCCATTTAGATTGTGGTCAAGTAAGATTGCAAAAGGCATAAAGCCAATACTTTTAATTTATACAAATGGTGTTTTTAGTTTATACGAGTATAAATTTACCAGTCCAAATAATTACAATTCGCTTATTTTAGTAAAACATCGAAATTATAGTTTTAAGCCGGATGATATTGACCTTAAGGATCTGTTACAAGTCGTGAATTTAACGGAAATAGTTGATGAGCCAACAGTTTCATTTCCTCAAGCTGACTCATTCAAGCGTGTGATAAATTTATGCGAAATTTTATATGAAAAAACTGAATTAACCAGAGAAGAAATTACCTATCAATATGATTTTGATGTGAGACAGACAAATTATTATACAGATGCCGGGCGCTATTTAGGATTAATTGATAAAAAGAGGGAAAATGGTTCAATATATTATTTCTTGACAGACAAAGGTAACAGCCTCTTTAACTTGAATCATAAGGCTCGACAACTTAAGTTCGTCAAGGCAATTCTTGAGCACCGAGCTTTCAATCAAACGTTGAAGCTTTATTTAGAGTTAGCCTCAGCGCCTCCGAAATCTAAGGTTGTAGCGATAATGAAAGCCTCAAATTTATACAGAGTTGAAGCTGAAAGCACTTTTCAACGAAGAGCATCTACAGTATTATCTTGGGTGGATTGGATTCTTGATTTACAACATCATTAGAAATACGATCAAGAATTTTTATGCGATGTGTCTTTATGCCATAGCTTTCGGTTAAACCTCTCCATTCTCACAAGTAGGACAACATTGAAAGACTTTCTCCATCATCTCTCAATTGATTTTGCCTCAGCCTGGCGGCTGCTAACAGCGATTCCGCTTCCTTTTCTGCCCGAAGATTACGAGCGTCTGTCCGGCAAATCAACGGCTTTCTATCCGCTGGTTGGCCTGATAATAGGTGTGATTTTGAGCAGCGTTGATCTGGTATTCGGGTGGTGGCTATCGGATGGTTTGGCGATGGCGCTATTGCTGGCCGTTTGGGTGAGTTTGACCGGCATGCTCCATCTCGACGGATTTATGGATGCCTGTGACGGGCTATTGCCGCCTCGCGATCGGGCGCGACGGCTGGAGATTATGAAGGATAGTCGGGTGGGCGCCTTCGCTGTGGTTGGCGTTGTACTGCTGCTGCTCATCAAATTCAATGCCCTAACCGCCGTGCCTGACTTGCGGCGTTGGGCAACTTTGCTGACAGCGCCCACGTTGGCTCGTTGGGCTATGACCTGGAGTATGGCTCGTTACCCGCTGGCGCGAAAAGAGGGGTTAAGCGTCTTTTTTGGGCAAGGGTTGGGCTGGCCGCAGGTCGTCACCGCCTCAGGGGTGGCGGTGTTAACGGCGTTGCTGTTGTGGAGTTGGACCGGTTTGGTGCTACTGGCCGTCACCTGGTTGGCGACCACGCTGGTGGCTCGACTGGCCGTAGCTCGCATTGGCGGCCTGACCGGCGACATCTACGGCGCGATTTGCGAAGTTGTGGAGATCGCCCTACTAATTACAATCGCGATAGCGACAAGTCTCACTGGCTAAACGCTCGCTTCCCCAAAGCCTACGTTTTTGGGTTAATCCGAGCCTGCTGAATTTAACCATTCCTGAGAAAAAATTATAATTCAACCATGAGAGAGATGCACCTTGTCGGAGGATGCGTTTCACGTCTGGGGCAAACTGATCCCTTGAATCGCTGAGGCCGCTGCAGACACTGAAAGCGCTGATTTTCAATCGAAATGCCCTTGACCGGGCCTAAATCGGGCGACTTATGCCACAAGATAACCATTCAGCGCCTTCATTTTTCTCAGTGGATTCAGCGATTCATCTTACGGAACCTATTTTTCAAAGGAGAAACGGTTATGGAATTAAGACGCGCCAGTGGGATTTTGCTGCACCCGACCTCGTTTCCCGGCCCTCATGGTATTGGCGATTTGGGACCTGAGGCTTATCGGTTTGTGGATTTTTTGGCCGCAGGGAAACAGTCATTATGGCAGATTTTGCCGCTGGGGCCAACCGGAGTGGGCGACTCCCCTTACGCCTCGCTATCTTCGTTTGCCGGAAATCCGCTGCTGATTAGTCTCAACAAACTGGTAGCGGACGGCGATTTAGAGGCAGCCGATCTGGCTGATGTTCCGACCTTTGACCCCGATTTCATCGAGTATAGGCGGGTGATTGCCTGGAAGATGCCGTTGCTCGATAAAGCCGCCCGCAATTTTTTGGTTAACGCGAATACTCACCGTAAAGCTGAATTCGAGACTTATTGCGTTGATCAATCCCACTGGCTGGATAAATTTGCCACATTTATGACCATAAAAGAACATTTCAATCAGCAGGCGATACGGGATAAAGTTGATGGTACGTGGAACCGCTACTGGCCCCGAGACCTGCGTTTACGTCACGATCAGGCGCTGCAGCAATGGGCTAAAGAACATAGCCAAGCTATCGCTGTTAAGAAAGTGATTCAATTTTATTTTTATCAGCAGTGGGCCAATCTACGCCGCTATGCCAACGAACTCGGTATTCAAATCATCGGGGACATTCCTATATTTGTAGCAGAGGACAGCGCGGATGTTTGGGCTGATCGCCATTTATTCTTGTTGGATGACCAAGGCCGTCCCAAAGTCGTAGCCGGCATTCCACCCGACTTCTTTAGCAAAACTGGTCAAAGATGGGGTAATCCCTTGTATGACTGGCATAATATGCGCAATAATGACTTTGAGTGGTGGATAAATCGTCTAAAAGCAATACTTTCATTGGTTAATGTGGTGCGTGTTGATCACTTTAGAGGCTTTGAATCCTATTGGGAAATCCCGGCCCGCGCGGACACAGCCGTTCGTGGTAAATGGGTAAAAGCACCCGGTTATGAATTTTTTGAAACCGTTCAGCGAGAATTAGGCGATTTACCGATTATTATTGAAGATTTAGGCATCATTCCGAACGAAGTTAGACAATTACGAGATCATTTTAACTTTGCCGGAATGGTAGTGTTGCAATTTGCCTTTGTCAGCCTGGGCGGTGGACTCGACGCCACCAACCCCTTCCTGCCTCACAATCACCGACATAATGCCATTGTCTACACGGGGACGCAAGATAACGATACAACACTCGGATGGTATAAAAAGTTACCTGAGTGGGACAAAGTCGCCGTAAATGACTACTTTATGAGGGAGAAATCCCACATTTGGGATGAAGATGTGGTTTGGGTGATGAATCAACTGGCTTGGTCATCGGTTTGTAATTGGGCGGTTATTCCCATGCAGGACCTCCTGCGACTGGACAGCGACGCCCGGATGAATACTCCCGGCAGCACTTACGGCAACTGGCAATGGCGTTATCGAACCGAGGCTATTAACGATTGGACCGAAGGCGTTTTACGAGAAAGCGCCCGCCGATTTGGTCGGATGCCTTACTAGAGCCACTCTACTTATTAAGGATTCATTTTACTTATGGCGCTTAACGGAACACGAACCTACGTTGGTTTTGGATTTGGCGCTATCCAGGCCGGCTTGTTTTTATATGAGGCTTACCAGTCCGGTGCATTTCGGCGGCTGGCTGTCGCCGAGATTGTACCGGATGTGGTTGAGAACCTCCATCGAGCCAACCAGCACTATGCTATTAACATCGCCCAGCCGGATCGAGTCTCCGTCGCTACAATTGGCCCCGTGGAGATCGAAAATCCGGCAGTCGATACCGACCGAGAGCTTTTCATTGAAGCAATTGCCGAGGCTGAAGAAATCGGTACGGCTATTCCCAGCGTAACCTTCTACACCACCGACAGGCCACATAGTTTGCATCGGGTATTAGCTGAGGGACTGCGTCGAAAAGCGGCGGTTAACGGGCCTCGCTGCGTAGTGTATGCCGCTGAAAATCATCATCGCGCCGCCCAAATTTTGGAAGCGGCCGTAATGGACGCTATTCCGCCGAGTGAACAAGAAGCCGTGCGATCTCAGGTGCGGTTTCTTAACACCGTCATCGGCAAAATGAGCGGCGTCATCACCGATGGGGTGGAAATGGAAGAGCAGCGGTTGACGCCTATAACCCCAGGTGAGCCACGCGCCTTCCTAGTGGAGGAGTTTAATCAGATTCTGATTACAAAAGTTGATTTTAATGCCTCTCAACCCTTTTTTCGGCGAGGAATAGCTGTTTTTGAAGAAAAAGATAATCTGCGACCCTTTGAAGAGGCCAAACTGTACGGCCACAATGCCACCCACGCTCTGGCCGCTTACTTGGGTAAAACCAGCGGTATTGAGCGATTGTCACAGCTAAACGCTGTTCCAGGAGCGATACCTTTTTTACGCGCGGCCTTTCTGGAGGAGTCGGGTCAAGCGCTCATTCGCAAGTATGGCGGTTACGATCCCCTCTTTACCCCGGCAGGCTATCGTCTCTATGTCGATGATTTGCTGCACCGGATGATGAATCCCTACCTGCGCGATACCGTCGAGCGGGTGGGTCGCGACCCTCGGCGCAAACTCGGTTGGGATGATCGGCTCATCGGCACGATGCGGCTGGCCTTGTCGCAAGGCATAACGCCCCACCGTTACGCCATTGGCGCGGCCGCAGCGCTGGCTGTCGTAGAGCCGTTGGTGTTGAAACAGAACCTTCCTATCGCCGAAATTTTATTACCGTTATGGACAGCCCATAAACTCGACAATGATGAGGCCACAACCGTATTGGCCTTAGTCGAAGATGGCGTGGCGAAGTTAAAGACTCAGAAGTGGTTTTAAGGCGGGGGTTTATGGCGATGGCGCGATGCCCATTAAAATGACCAGTCGAATCTCGCCGCGATTTTCGACGCCGTGCGGTATTCCGGCCTCGGCCCAGACCACGTGCCCCGGACCGACCTCGGTCACCTCGTCTCCCACAGTGAACTGCCCTTCCCCTTCAATGACATAGTAAAACTTATCCTGATCGGCATGGTCATGCACTTTCTGTACCTGGCCGGGTTCCAAACAGTTGAGGCCAATCATCAAATGCTCGGCCTGAAACAGGGTGGTTTTATAGAATTTATCCTCGCGCCGGCCCGCGTGTTCTCGATAGTGGGCGATATTTTTTGACATTGTCTAGTCCTTATCTAAGATACATAGCGTTTGTGTGTTGCCGTGGTCACTGTTCAGGTGACTGGCACTTAATGGCCGTAATGGTGCCGTCGTATTATATTCAGCATTCTCAATTGCAGACAAAGTGCCAGTCACCTGCTCTGCTAAATAGATATTTGCTGTGAATGTACGGCGAGCCCCGATTATACACCTGACTTATTGTCATTAAAAGGATAGCGCTTTTGAGTCTTCAAGATGAATCCCAACCACAGATTGCCCCCCGGCGGTTGATTGTCTGGGGTGCGGGTGAACTGGGCAGCCGAGTTGCCCGTTTGTGGCGGACGTATGCGGGCCCGGTTACCGGCTTCACCCAATCCGAGCAGCGCCACCCCGATTTGATCGCCGCCGGTATTACGCCCCATACCGGTTCGCCGGTTAATCATTTACAACCCGATGATGCGCTGCTGCTGTCGCTGCCGGGCCATGAAACTCAGGCCGACGCCGTTAAATACCTGATGGCGCAAGGGATTGCTGCTCCGTGGCGCGTTGTTATGATTAGCACTATCGGTTATTTTGGTCCTCAAGCGCACGGTATTATTAATGAAGAAACACCCTCTGGCAGCGACAACCGCTCGCATAGTATCGCGGCGGCGGAGCAGGTATTTCGACAATGGGCCGGCTCGGCCGGTATAGTCATTCGCTGTGGCGGGCTTTACAGCCAAGCGCGCGGACCGATGTCGGCCCTACGGCGGCGGCGGACAATGAAAGTGCGCCCGCCTGATAAAACGCTGGCTCTCATTCATTACGATGATGCGGCCACGGCCATTTTTGAGGCGCTGCGTCACCTCTCGCCGGAGCCGGTTTATTTGGCCGTTGTCCCCCCCTGTCCCACCCGCGAGGAATTTTACACCCAGGCTTGCCAACGGCTCGAACTGCCCGCTCCTCAGTTCGACCCCCCCATCGGTATGCCCCCGGCTCAGTATCAGATCGACCGGTTGCGCCGCGATCTGCTGCCCGTTCCGGCTTATCCCGATTGGCAAGCCGCGTTGGAGATATAATCGACCATGACAACCAACATAGCTTATTTTGTGTCGCCGCACGGTTTCGGCCACGCGGCTCGAGCCTCAGCCGTAATGACGGCTTTACAGCGGCGGTGTGATCACTTTCATTTTGAAATTTTTACTAAGATGCCTGCCTGGTTTTACACCGAATCCGGAGTGACCAATTTTGAGTATCACGACCTATTAACCGACATCGGTATGGTTCAAAAAAATGCTCTGGTTGAAGACGTCCACCAAACCGTCGAGGCCCTGGACAACCTGCTGCCCTTCGCCCCGCAGTTGATCGACCGGCTGGCCGGCCAGCTCATCGAGACAGACTGCCGGCTGGTGGTCTGCGACATCGCGCCGTTGGGCATTGCTGTGGCTAAAGCGGCGGGTATCCCCTCGGTGCTGATCGAAAATTTTACCTGGGATTGGATTTATGAGGTCTACGTCGACCAAGCGCCGGAAATTGCCGATCACGCTGCTTATCTGCAAACGTTATTTGACAGCGCCGATTATCACCTCCAAACCGAACCCATCTGCCGCCGGCAGCCGGTCGATTTAACGGTTGGACCGATTAGCCGGATAACGCGAGCGCCTATCGGCCAGGTGCGAGCGCAGTTGGGCGTACCGGAGACGGCTAAAATGGTCGTGCTGAGTATGGGCGGAACGTTTTGGGATTATTCATTTTTGGAGAAAATCGATCCGCAAGAAGCAATTTACTTTGTGGTCGCCGGCAGCCAGCCGCTCGAACCGCGTGATCGGTTGATTTCGCTGCCGTTGGGCATCTATCACCCCGATCTGGTCAATGCCGCCGATGCGCTGATCGGTAAAGTAGGCTACAGTACGCTGGCCGAGATTTACCAAGCCGGGACGCCGTTCGGCTACATTGCCCGATCCACCTTTCGAGAGTCGCCGTTTTTGGTTGACTTTGTGGAGGCTAATATGCCGTGCGTCCAATTTGACGAGGCTCAATTAGCCAATGGCAGTTGGATTTCACAGCTACCGCGCCTGCTGGCCTTTCCCAAAATCAAGCGTCCGTCTGCTAATAGTGCGGATGAAGTAGCTGGATTTATTCGTGGTTTGTTGTAACAGCCCAATCTCTAATGACCATTTACTTACTTATCCTGCGCACACCGAAAACCAATCCAAATCTTACTGGCCGAGCGATCTTCAACAAAGCGGCGGCTGGTGGTGTAAAAACCCGGGTCGGTGCTGCCAAACGTGCCGCCCCGGTAGATACGCTGATTGCCGCTGCCGGAGCTAAACGGATTTTCAACAGGTGAGTTTTGGTAGAAGGCTTCATCATAAATGTCCAGCACCCACTCACCGGCGTTGCCGGCCAGTTGATAAACCCCAAACGGGCTGGCGCCTTGGGGGAAACTGTCGACCGGCTGTAAGTCATTGGCCGCCGCGGCCGACAACGCCGGCGCAAACTCATTGCCCCAGGGGTAAATCCGGTTGTCTGCGCCGCCGGCGGCGAATTCCCATTCGGCTTCAGTGGGCAAGCGCTTCTCAACCCACTGGCAATAAGTAATAGCCTGATCCCAACTAACCCCCACCACAGGATAATGATCAAAGGCCGGATTATCTCGATAGCCCTCG
>JACKAT010000056.1 GCA_020634935.1 Anaerolineales bacterium | reverse complement strand
CCGGCAGGTGTATAAAATAATCATCCGATCAACAGATTTGAATCACTCAAAGGAGTAAACCCTAAAATTTGATTATTTGCTATACTCAAACCACATTGGATCAATCCCTTTTGAGAAAGCGTCTTTAAATGGCAATATCACCGTCTCCCCCGGCTTTGGCCGATTGGTCAGCTCGGCGTATTATTTTAGCTACTCTGGTGGTGGTCGCCGTAGCTTTAGGCTTTTGGCTCCTTTACCAAATTCGGCTGGTCGTTATTATCTTATTTACAGCCATTATCATTGGCGTCGCCCTAAAACCGTTAACCGATAAGTTATCGGATGGGGGTATATCGCCCCTAATCGGGGTTATTTTGATTTATGGCGTCCTCTTTATCAGTTTAGCCGGTCTATTTATTTTGATTACACCTTTACTGGTAAAGCAGCTCACTGCTATTACGGCTAGCCTGCCCGATTACTATCAAAGTTTTCGAAACGCCTTAACCCAATCGCCTAACCTCTTTTTACAACAGATCTCCTGGCAACTCCCCCTGAATTTCGAGCTGTCTAACCTGACTACGGGGTTGAACAGCCCGGAGATAGATCCGGTTACCCAAGCGCTGGCGATGACGGGACTGGTGCTTAAAAGTCTCTTTATTACCATCGCCACCTTTATCCTCAGTTTATACTGGACGCTTGACAGCGAACGAACCAAACGTAATCTGCTGTTGTTAATACCCACCCCCTATCGAGATGAAAGCCGCATTTTATTCGAGGAGATGGAAGCCAAAGTCGGGGCTTATGTCCGTGGTCAGGCCATATTATGCCTGGTCATCGGCGGGTTGTCTTTGGTAGCTTATTTAGTTATTGGCGTGCCTTATGCGTTTGCGCTGGCTTTATTTGCCGGTTTGATGGAAGCCGTACCCTACGTAGGCCCCATATTAGGTGCGATACCGGCTCTGGCATTGGCTGCTTCAGTGAGCCAACAGCAACTCCTCTGGGTGGTGGTGGCGACGCTCATTATCCAGCAAATTGAAAATACATTTTTGGTTCCCCGCGTGATGAGCCAGGCCGTTGGTGTGAATTCGTTTGTCTCGTTACTGGCGCTCTTTGCGTTTGGAACGTTAGGCGGCATCCTGGGCGTACTCCTGGCCATTCCCGTCGCGGCCATCCTGCAACTGCTGCTCAATCGCTTTTTGCTGAAGCGATCCATTCTGGAGCAGCAAAGCGAGATTGGCCGTAACGAGTTAAGCCGGCTGCGCTATTACGTTCAGGACTTGATCGAGGATATGCGCAAGCAGATCCGGCATGATGAATTGGTGCCGGATGAGGATAATGAGAAAATGGTTGAAGAAGATATCGAGGCCATCGCCTCCGACCTGGATAGTATTTTGGCGCAAGCCGAAGCGTCGGCCCGAGGTTAACCGATGAGACGACTGGCCTGGTTTACCAGCATTATATGGGGGACTCTGGCCGTCCTCTTTTTATTATGGGAATTTCGCAGCGCTGTCTGGATTTTTCTCTTCTCTTTAGCCGCCGCTGCCACCTTTCGCCCCCCCATCAAACAGTTAACCGAACGCGGCCTGTCGCTAAGTATAGCTCTGCTGCTGGTTTATGGGTCATTGGTGCTGGTTGTGGGAGGGTTATTGATAGTGGTTAGCTTCAACTTATTAACCGAACTGCAAGACCTGGCCAACCAATTTGCCATCGGGTACGAACACATGGTAGTTGTCTGGCCGGAAGGCACGCTGCTCCAACAGGCCATCACGGCTCGACTGCCGACTTCAGACACCCTATACGACTCGATCATAGGCGAGAACAGTTTATCAACCCTGCCTTCCGTGCTGGAAATTTCCACCAATGTGGCTGAAAACTTAACTTATCTCATTGTCATTTTGTTTCTCGGCATCTATTGGACCGTCGATCAAGTCCGCTTTGAACGACTACTATTGTCATTGATCCCGGCGGAAAACCGCGCGCCGGCCCGAGAAATGTGGCGGCAAATCGAAACCAACGTAGGCAGCTACCTCCGCAGCGAATTGGTGCAAAGCCTGCTGGCTGGGCTGTTATTGGGGCTGGGCTACTGGCTGATTGGCCTCCAGTACCCCACCCTCTTAGCTTTAATTGGGGCGGTAGTGTGGCTAATTCCCCTAATGGGCGTCCTTTTGGCCCTAATCCCGGTCATTATCTTAGGCGTCATTAGCGGCTTGTGGGTGGGGTTAACGGCCGGCTTATACACCATGCTAGTGTTCTGGCTGTTAGAATACGTGATCGAACCGCGATTTTTCGACCGCCGGCGCTTTAGCAGCCTGCTGCTGGTCCTGGTCATGCTGGCCTTGGTCGATGCCTTTGGCCTGGCCGGTCTGCTCCTCGCCCCGCCGCTGGCCGTAACCATTCAAATTACCTTTACCTGGCTCATCCAAAAACGCATTCCCGCAATGACCGGCAAAACCATCCCCGAACTGGTCGATTTGCAGGACCGGGTGTCCACTATTGAAACCAAATTAGCCGCCAACGGCGCTGAGCCCTCACCCCG
The DNA here is from genome assembly GCA_020634935.1 of Anaerolineales bacterium. Classification (GTDB taxonomy): domain Bacteria; phylum Chloroflexota; class Anaerolineae; order 4572-78; family J111; genus JAGRBY01. Next base: position 32,688 of record JACKAT010000056.1, on the reverse strand, counting down.
CGTGGTCAGCATGCTGGAACGGCTAAAAAAGCTGCTCAACGAAGCGGCCGATACCCCCGTGGCCTCGGCTTCGGAATAGATGAAAGGAGCGACAAAACTGGCTTTGATTAGCCTGACAAAGCCAGCTTTGTCGCTCCAATATCGTTTATTTCCACCAAAATTTCAGGCGGTACAGAGTTCTCAGAATACACGGCCTGCTCTTTACGAGGCGACCACCGCCGCCGCTTAATCTTGCAAATACGACAACATTAATCACAGGACAATTTCTTAGCAGCCCATCGCGCTCAAAACTGAATCAGTAAGAAGCGGTTCAATGAGGCCTCAGGTCGCTCTGGCAGTTGCCCTTTTATTATTCCTCATTTATTATGGTTGGCTATCGTAAATAAGTTTGCACATATAGAGATGGGGAGATAAAGAGATTGGATGAGCATCATCTCCTCATCTCCCCATCTCCAATCTCCCACTAATAAGGAGCAGCCATGCTAGAAATTGCATTAACGGTCTTCATCGGTATTCTCGGCGGCATCGCCGTTGGCATCCAATCCCCCATTGCCGGCTCGATCAGCCAGCGGGTCGGCGGGCTATCGAGCAGTTTTATCATTCACGCCAGTGGCGCAATTTTCTCGGCGATCCTGTTGGCGCTGCGCGGCGGCGAGCAGATTCAGCAGTGGCGCACGCTGCCCTGGTATATGTTGGGCGCAGGGTCGTTGGGGATCGTACTTTATCTTTCCTTGAGCCATACCTTGCCCCGGCTCGGCGCATCCGCCGCCATCGTGCTGATTATCATCGGCCAACTGGTCAGCGGCATGATCATCGATCAATTCGGCTTATTCGGCGTTCCCATTCGCGCCATCGACAGTTGGCGGGTGAGCGCCGCTGTGTTGTTGATCGCCGGGGGGTATTTGATGGTGAAGTAGGGAGTAGGGGAAAAGATTTACCCCTCATCGAGTCGTTTACGCCGAGGCGTATCAGGCGTTTATGGCCGAGTGGGCAACGCTGCTGCGGCGCTATTTGGCGAGTCAGGGCTAACCAAGCCAACCCATCATCCGATTAACGTCGCGATCGCACTTCTCAGAGCATCCAGAGGGCCCATCCCCAAAATAGGCCGAACTTGGCCGCTTTGGCGGTCAGGGGACGGCGGTCGGCAGTCACACGGGGCCGAGTCTTTGGCAAATGGAGTATGTGTCTGGTAGCAAAACCGTTACTTTAAGTTTAAGGAGACCTATGCTATACTTACCGGGCGTAAACGTACTTAAATAATCGGTCTAACCGTTTCATTTGAAGTTACGTCTATCGCTTCTAGGCCGGACTATGGCAGTTCGGTCTCATATACGCTACGCTCCTCAACCATCCTACTAACTAATTAGCCCCTATCCAACAGTTTCCAATAGAGTGCGACAGAACCTCGGTACAGCAATGACAATGAAAATCCCGTAGGACAAACTTAAGTTTGTCTTACAAACCGATTTCCAATGGGGTGATCAATGCTCAATAGGGTCAATGACTTCATTCAATACTATGCCAGCATTCGCCGCCGGACGATGACCTTCATTCAGGCCATCCCCGCCGACAACATCGACTGGGCGCCGGCCGAGGGCGAGTTTACCTTTGGCGACCTCATTCGCCACCTGGCGGCGGCCGAAGCGATGTTCGTCTCGGCGGTGGTTGATCAGCAGTGGCGCTATGCCGGCCACACCGCCCCGGACAGCCAAAGTTTAGACCAAGCCGTCGCCGCGTTGACCGCCGGCCACGACCAGGCCATCGCGGCCCTCGGAACCCTCCCGGATGAGCGGCTGGCCCAATACGGGCCGAGCCTCGAAGGCGCCCCCGTTAGAGCCTGGCGATTGTTGATGGCGATGGTCGAGCACGAAGTGCATCACCGCAGCCAACTGGCGATGTATCTGACGCTCAACAACATCAAGCCGCCGCACATCTACGGCCTGGGCGTCGAAGACGTCATCGCCAGAGTAACCGGGTGAGTCGTTGCTACCGTAACCAGGCAATACCTAAAAACCCATGTTTTAGTCCTAACTCCGGGGGAAGTAAGGCATAAAGGCGGAGGAAATCATTAGTTTTGACCCCTTAATCCCTACTTCCTACTCCCTACCCCTCGGTTTGGACATCTAGGTGACAACTTAAGTGATATGAAAGACACGTCAACCCAATCCAAAACAAGTGAAGATCGCGACTTTCCGGCTAACCCGATGGAGAAACCGGGCTATCGGCTGGAATTCTGCGATAACTTTCAGGCTGCGGCATTAGATACCAGCAAATGGGTACCCTACTATTTGCCGCAGTGGAGTACCAAGCCGCTGGCCGCCGCGCGATATGCTTTGCCCGGTCATTGCCTTCAACTGCACATCGACGCCGACCAACAACCCTGGTGTCCCGATTATGATGGTAATATTCGGGTGTCGGGCCTTCAAACCGGCTGCTATTCCGGCCCGCTCGGCAGTAACATCGGCCAGCATCGCTTTAACCCCGATCTGGTGGTGACCGAGGCCCAACCCACGATTAAAAACTACACGCCTCAATACGGCTTCTTCGAGACCAGATTGAAAGCGGTACCTTTACCGGGCTATATGGTGGCCCTCTGGATGATCGGCTTTGAAGAAGACCCCGAAGCGTGCGGGGAGATTTGTATCTGCGAGCTTTTTGGCAGCCACATAACGGCGGAAGCGTCTCAAAACGGCTATGGGCTGCATCCCTTTAATGATCCGGCGATCACTGATGAATTTTATCAGGAGATGCTACCGATCAACGCCGCTAACTATCATCTTTACGCCGCCGAGTGGACGCCCACGCATGTCGATTTTTACGTGGACAATGTCAAAACGAAAACGATCAGACAATCGCCAACCTATCCGATGCAGTTCATGCTGACCATTTACGAATTCCCTGCCCAACTGACTTCGGCCTCGCTCAATACACCCTGGCCCAAAACACTGGAGGTAGATTATGTCCGGGGTTATAAGCCCATTCACGGCTATGAGGCTGTTTGAACCTGACTACGCGGAAAACGTAGGGCGCGAGCCGATGACCAGACTTTCCCCATCGGAGCGCTGCTTACCAAATCCTTACAATTTCTCCATCACTCCTTCATAAGTCTCCCTTAAAATAAGATTGTAGGACAAACTTAAGTTTGTCCTACAGAATTTTCATTGTCGTTGCTGTTGCAGAGCTTCTGTTACACGCCCTTAAAATATGAAGCATTGACAGCTATCAACTTAGTGAGGAGACTATTATGAACGCGCCACAAAATTACTCGATATTTAATGAAAGTAGGCTCGACCGCTTTCTGCGGTTGCTTGCCGGTCTGGTACTGTTCCAGATCGGGTTTTTCTGGCTGGGGGGCCTCTGGCAAGGGCTGGCCTATGTCCTCAGTGGCATTATGTTCTTAACCGCTTTTACCGGTATCTGCCCGCTTTATTTCGTGGCCGGTCTGGCCACCGCTCGTGGTGAAGGTCAACCTTTGAGCAAAGTGTGGCTCGGGGTGGGGCTGCTGTTGGTGGCCTTGGTTCTGATCGGCGGCAGCTATGCCAGTAACTTTTTCTCTCGGAAAATCTTCCTGGAGGATTTCAACCAGATGAACAATTTCTACAAACAGGCCCTTTTCCAAACCGGCCAGGGACACCGGGAAGAGGCCATTCAAAATTATGAACAATTGCGGGTTGAATACGCGGCCTTTCAGCAAAAATACAGCGCTTACCAACCCTATGCCGTGCGCGGGGACGATCGTTTCGAGGCAGACTTGGAAAATGTAGCCCAAACTATCGCGGGCGTCAACGAGGAAGTTTACGACGGTGATTTACAGCAGGCCCACGTCTCGCTGGAAGCCGTGCGGCCCGTCTTTCAAGATATCTTCAAGCGCAATGGCTTCTCGATGCTGGCGGTAGCCCTGGTCGATTTCCACGACGTGATGGAAGTCGCTCTGGATGCGGCTACCGAAAAGGATGCCCAAGGGGTACTGACCGCCTACACCGCAGCCGATACCGCCCTAAAGGTGGTTGAGGCCGAAGCCAACGATGCCGAAATTCAGACCATCCGGACCAATCTGGAGGCGCTCCATACCGCCGCCGCAGACAACCAGACCGAGGCTCTGCCCGACCTGGCCAATCAATTGAAGACCAGCTTCGTTAAAGTCTATCTAATACGGGGCTAACTCAAGCTCCAATAACCTGGCCAATCTCAAACCAGATTTTGCTAGCGGACTAATGATTTATAGTAATGACCCGAAACCGCCGAGGTGATAAACGCCTCGGCGATTTGGCAACTATGGTATAATCAGGGGAAACAGACATATAAGGTCATCTTCATGCCAACATCTAAACAGTCACAAGTTGAGGCAGCGATTCTCATCCCGGTCTATCGCGGCGAGGATGGGGCGGTACGGCTGGTGCTGGTTCGGCGCAGCCAGGGCGGGCATCACGGCGGGCAGTTAGCCTTCCCCGGCGGCAAGCGCGATCCGCACGATCAATCGTTACAGCAGACGGCTTTACGGGAGACGTGGGAAGAAACCGGCCTGACCCCGGAGAGCGTTGACATCCTGGCTTCCTTTCCGGCTGTCCCCACGCTGACCACCGGCTTTCAGGTCCATCCCTTCCTGGGCCGCATTATCGCGCCGCCCCAGTGGCGGCGGGACGAACGCGAGATCGCCGAGATCATCGAGGTTCGGCTCGACGACCTCGCCCGGCCTGAAGCCCACGGCGAGGAGATCAAACAGTTCCCCACCTGGCCCGCCCCCGAACGCGTCCCGTTCTACCGGGTTGGGCCGTACCAAATATGGGGGGCCACCTACCGCATCTTTCATCCACTGCTGCCACGACTGCTGGCTGATGAATGGGTAATTTGATCGTAATGCGTCTATCACGATACCTACAATATCGTAGACAAGCTACAATCAAATCGTAGATTGCTATTAATAAGTACGATAATGTGCTATACTCTGCTAGAGGTGATAGAACAATGACAACTACAGTCAAAACTAAAATTGTTAGAATTGGTAATTCGCAAGGTATTCGCATCCCCAAATCTATTTTGGAACAGCTTGGTTTTTCCGAAGAGGTAGAGCTGGAAGTCTTGCCGGATCAGTTGATCATTCGCTCAGTCCATTCGCCTCGCTATGGTTGGGAGGCGCAATTTGAAGCAATGGCTAAAGCAGAGGATGACCAACTGCTGGATGAAGAGACATTAACGCTAACCGAGTGGGATGAGACCGAGTGGGAGTGGTAATCAAACGATTTGAGGTTTATCTGGTCAACCTAGATCCAACGATTGGCCGAGAAATTAAGAAAACACGCCCCTGTTTGATTGTGTCCCCGGATGAGATGAATCGCCATATCGGTACTGTTATCGTGGCTCCAATGACGACCAAAGGAAGAAATTATCCAACAAGAATCGACTGTCAGTTTGAAGGCAAGTCAGGGCAAGTGGTGTTGGATCAATTACGGACAGTAGACAAGAAACGATTGGTGAAGCAATTGGGGCATATTGATAAAAAAACTCAAACGAAAGTACTGGCCACTCTAGCCGAGATGTTTTCGGAATAAACGATTTACCTCACTACCCTTTCAAGGGTTGCGTCTGCTTTCAATAAAAGGACCGATCTCGACCCAGTTAGTTACATTTGCCTCCGCTGACCTTTGTCCTCAGTACCTATTGCCTCTTTCTTATTTCCCCTTTTACGACTATAATCCCCCTCATAAACGTAATTTATGGACTACGACCTACACCCTACGTTTTATCCTCGCACCCCACTCAAGAGCCAAACAGATTAATCGTGAATGTGAGAAAAACCGTCTTGCCCCAATTAAGCTGTGGCCTAAGCCGCCCGTCGATGGGCCGGTGGCTTGGCCTGACGCTGATCATACTGCTGCTGCTGGGGCTGGCTGGCCGGCCGGCCGACGTCCAAGCCCAAAGCGGCAATATTCGCTTTGACCGGATTTCGATTGAAGATGGACTATCGCAAAGTACCATCTATGCCATCCTGCAAGACCGGCAGGGTTTTATGTGGTTTGGCACCCAAGACGGCCTCAACAAATTCGATGGCTACCGCTTCACCGTTTACAAGAACGACCCCGATGACCCGGCCACCATCGCCGATAATTTCATCAGAGCCATCTACGAAGATCACGACGGCAATTTGTGGATCGGCACCAACGGCGGCTTGAATCGCTTCGATCCCAATACGGAAACGTTTACCCGCTTTCAGCACGACCCCGATGATCCCCACTCGCTCAGCGACAATATTGTTCGGGCCATTTATGAAGATGAGGCAGGGGTGATGTGGTTGGGTACCGGCAGCGGTGGTCTCAATAAATTTGACCCGACTACAGGCGCCTTCACCGCCTATCGCGCCGACGTCAATCGCGCCGGCAGCCTGAGCCACGATAATGTCTGGGCGCTGTACGAAGATTCGACCGGGGCGCTGTGGGTCGGCACCGAGGGCGGCGGTCTCAATAAGTTTGACCGGGCCAGCGAAACGTTCACCGCCTATCAACACGATCCCAATAATCCGGCCAGCTTAAGCAACAATGATGTCAGCAGCATCATCGAGGACTCGGCCGGGAATTTATGGGTGGGTACGGCCGGCGGCGGCCTCGACAAGTTTGACCGGGCCAGCGAAACCTTCACCGTCTACCACTTCGACGCCGAAAACCCGACCAGCTTGAGCGACGATAACGTTCGCACCCTCTATGAAGATGGAGCCCATCGGTTGTGGGTCGGCACCCGGTCGGGCGGCCTCGACCGGTTCGACCCGGCCACCCAATCCTTCACCCGCTTTCTGAACGATCCCGCCAATCCGCACAGTTTAAGCGCCAATCACGTCGTCACCATCTACGAGGATCGGGGCGGCGTGTTATGGTTTGGCGCCAACGGCGGCGGCCTCAACAAGTTCAATCGGGCCAGAGAAGCCTTTGTCCATTACACCAACACCCTAAACGATCCCAACCGCCTGAGCGACCAGATGGTCTGGTCAATTATAGAGGATCAGGCTGGCGCGCTGTGGATCGGCACCAGTAACGGGCTGACCCGATTCGACCCGACCGGCGGCACATCGACTCAATACCGGCACGACGCCGCCGACCCCAACAGCCTCAGTAATGATTTTATCCCCGTGGTTTTGCAAAGCCACGATGGCACGATTTGGGTCGGCGCGGATGAAGGCGGCCTGAACCGGTTTGATCCCGCCACCGGCGGCTTCACCGCCTACCGCAACGATCCCAATGACCCCACCAGCCTGAGCGATGACGATGTCTGGTCGATGGCCGAAGACCGGGCCGGCGGGTTGTGGGTCGGCACCTGGGGCGGCGGTCTCGACAAATTCGATCCGGCCACCCAAACCTTCACCCGCTATAGTCACGATCCTGCTAATCCCAACAGCATCAGCGATAACGTCATCCGCACCATTTTGGAAGACCAAACCGGCATGCTGTGGGTCGGCACCAACGGCGGCGGCCTCGACAAGTTCGACCCGGCGACCAAGACCTTCACCCACTACACCCACGATCCCGATGATCCGCAGAGTCTGAGCGATGATGTCGTTCGGACCCTATTTGAAGACAGCAGCGGCATCTTGTGGATCGGCACGGACGGCGGCGGCCTCAACCGCTTCGACCGTGAAACCGAAACGTTCCGCATCTACCGCGAGCGCGACGGCCTGCCCAACGATACCATCTACGGCATTCAACAGGACGACGAAGGCTACCTGTGGCTAAGCACCAATAACGGTCTGGCCAAGTTTGATCCGGCCACCGGGGCCGTGAAAAACTACAACACCAGCAACGGCCTGCAAAGCAACGAGTTCAACCAGGGCGCTCACGCTCAAGGCCCGGACGGCCAGCTTTTTTTTGGCGGCATCAACGGCTTTAACGCCTTCAGGCCCGACCAAATCACCGATAATCCCTACCTGCCGCCGGTCGTCTTGACCAGCTTCCAAATCTTCGACCAGGAAGTCAAACTGGACCGGCCTATGTCGGAACTGACCGACCTTGATCTGTCGTACCGCGACTCAGTCTTCTCGTTCGAGTTTGCCGCCCTGGATTACACCGCCCCGGAGCAAAACCGCTACGCCTACAAGCTGGAAGGGTTCGACAAAGATTGGATCGACGCCGGAACCCGCCGCTTTGCCACCTACACCAACCTGGACGGCGGCCATTACATTTTCCGGGTCAAAGGCTCCAATAACGACGGCGTCTGGAACGAAACCGGGGCCGCGATCAACATCATTATCACCCCGCCGCCCTGGAAAACCTGGTGGGCCTACGGCCTGTATGTCATCGCCGCCGGAGCGGTGGTGCTGGCCTACGTGCGCTACCGGACCGTGGCCCAGGACCGAGAAATGGAACGCCAGCGCAAAGAGCTGGAGCAAGAGCGGCTGGTGGCCGGCCAACTGCGCCGCATCGACCGGCTGAAAGACGAATTCCTGGCCAACACCTCGCACGAGCTGCGGACGCCGCTCAACGGCATCATCGGCCTGGCCGAGTCGCTGGTCGAGGGCATCGCCGGCCCACTGCCGGACAAGGCCAACCACGATCTGGCCATGATTGCCTCCAGCGGGCGGCGGCTGACCAACCTGGTCAACGACATTCTCGACTTCTCCAAGATGAAAAACCAGCAGCTCGATTTGCAGCTCAAACCGGTCGGGCTGCACGGCCTGACCGAGGTCGTTCTGGAACTGTGCCGGCCGCTGATCGGCAGCAAGTCCCTCCAGATCAGCAACACCATCGGCAGCGACATCCCCTACGTCATCGCCGACGAAAACCGGGTGCAGCAGATTATGGTCAATTTGGTCGGCAACGCCATCAAATTCACCGAAGCCGGGCAGATCACCGTCTCGGCCCAAACCACGCCGGAGCATTCCGACGAACCGGAGTGGGTGGCCGTCACCGTGGCCGATACCGGCATCGGCATCCCGGCCGAGCAGCAGGAGCGCATCTTCGAGTCGTTTGAGCAGGCCGATGGCTCCGCCGCGCGCGAATTCGGCGGCACCGGCCTGGGCCTGTCGATCACCCGCCGCCTGGTCGAGATGCACGGCGGCGTGATTACGGTTAATTCGACGGTTGGTCAAGGCTCGCGCTTTACCTTCACCCTGCCCATCTCGCTGGAGCAGCCGGTTATCATCCCGGACCGAACTCCGCTGGTAGCCCGCATCCTGCCCGACCCCGAGCCGCCGCTGCCAACGCCCGCCCGTGGTCCGGTTAAATCCATCGGGCCGCGCCTCACCACGGAGCCGGCTCATATCCTGGTGGTTGATGATGAAGCGGTCAATCAGCAAGTACTGGCCAACTATTTGGCCCTGCACAACTGCACTATCACCCCGGCCATGAACGGCCCGGAAGCGCTGTCTCTCATCGAGAAGGGGCTGACGCCCGACCTGGTTCTGCTCGACGTGATGATGCCGCGTATGTCCGGTTTTGACGTGGCCCGCCGGCTGCGCGAACGCTTTGCGCCCTACGAGCTGCCGATTCTGATCCTGACCGCCAAAAACCGCACCACCGATCTCATCGCTGGCCTGGAAGCCGGAGCCAACGACTATCTGGCCAAGCCGTTTGATAAGCAAGAACTGCTGGCCCGGGTCAACACGCTGCTGGCGCTGAAAGAAGCGGTCAAAGCCCACGATCAACTTGTGCTGATTGAACAAGAGTTAACCGTCGCCCGCCGCATCCAGCAGTCGATCCTGCCGGCCAAGGTGCCGCACCTACCCCAGTTGGACATTCAAGTTCGCTACCGGCCGATGGCCAGCGTCGGCGGCGATTACTACGATTTCTTTGAAATTGATGACCAGCGGGTCGGTATTTTAGTGGCCGATGTCTCCGGCCACGGCGTGCCGGCTGCGCTGGTGGCGGCGATGATCAAGATCGCCTTCTCCGTGCAAAAACCGAACGCCCGCAGCGCCAGCATCGTCTTGACCAGTATGAACCACATCCTGGTCGATCGCATCAGCAAGCAATATCTCACCGCCGGTTACGTCTACATCAATCTGGCGACCCGCAAACTGTTCCACGCTAACGCCGGCCACTGGCCGCTGTTAATATGGAAGCACCAGACCCAAACCCTGCACGAATTCAAGCCGGACGGCTTAATTATGGGCTGGCTGCCCGAGGTCGATTACGGCTCGGTCGAGATCGACCTGGAGCCGGGCGACCGGGTCATCCTCTATACCGACGCCGTGGTCGAAGCCCGAAATGAGGCCAATGAGCTGTTTGGCGAAGAGCGCTTTCACCACTTGATCCAAACCGGCTCCACCCTCACCGCCGCCGAACTGGCCGACTCGATCCTGGATCAGCTGCAATCCTGGTCGAAATTAGAAACCGGTCTCGAAGACGATCTGACCCTGATGGTCATCGATGTGTTGGATAAGTAAGCAGTCAGCTATCAGCGGTAAGCCATCAGCTTTTTTTGATTACAGCCAATTATTTTCGTAATAAAGGCTAACTAACAGCTGACTGCTTGGATAGCTTTGCACTAAACCGTGGTGAAGAAAAATTTAGACAGGATTAACACGATTTACCGAATTATGATCGATAAAATCGTGATAATCATGTCAATTCTGTCGATTATGGGGTCGATCTGCCGTCGTTCTCACGTCTCCACGGTTTAATGTTGGGCTACCACTACTTGTCCTCATTCTAATTTCTATTTTCTAAATTCTATCTTTAATCTCAACCCAGGAGTAAACCCTTGACCAAAACCATCCTCTGCTACGGCGACTCAAACACCTGGGGCTACGACCCCGCCACCCAAGACCGGTTCGACCGCCATACCCGCTGGGCCGGCGTCCTGCGCGACATGCTGGGCGATGGCTACTGGATCATCGAAGAGGGGCTTAACGGCCGCACCACCGTCTGGGACGACCCTATCGAGGGCTACAAAAACGGCCACACCTATCTTATTCCCTGTCTGGAGACCCACCGGCCAATCGATCTGGTGGTGCTGATGCTCGGCACCAACGACCTGAAGCTGCGCTTTTCCGTCCCGGCCTGCGATGTCGCCAACGGGGCCGGGGTGCTGGTCGAGGCCATCCACAAGAGCGCCGCCGGCCCTAATGGGCAAGCGCCCCAGGTTCTGCTGCTGGCCCCGCCGGTCATCGTCCGGCTAACCGAGTTCCGCGAGATGTTCGAGGGGGCCGAGGCCAAATCGAAACAGTTCAGCCGCCACTTTCAACGCGTCGCGCGGGAGTACGGCTGCCATTTCTTAGACGCGGCCCAACTCATCCGCTCGAGCCGGCTAGACGGCATTCATTTTGAGGCGGCGGAGCATCGCAAGTTGGGGGAAGCCGTGGCGGCGCAGGTGCGGGGGATTGTGGCGGATTCCGATTGAACCGCTCCGGAGCGACAAAGCTGGCTTTGTCTTTGGCCGGGACAAAGCCAGCTTTGTCGCTCCATGTATTTGGCCGGGAGCGACTCGACGAATCACGACCGTCCCAAGCCTCCGACGGTCAAGGATTCATCGAATCTCGACCGTCCCAAGCCTCCGACGGTCAAGGATTCGTCGAATCACGACCGTCCCAAGCCTCCGGCGACCTAGATTCCTCGAATCAACTCCGTCCCACGCCTCCGGCGACCTAGATTCCTCGAATCAACTCCGTCCCACGCCTCCGGCGACCTGGATTCGGCGAATCTTGGTCATCCCAAGCTTCCGACCGTCTAGATTCGGCGAATCTCGGTCGTCCCAAGCCTCCGACCGTCTAGATTCGGCGAATCTCGGTCGTCCCAAGCCTCCGACCGTCTAGATTCGGTGAATCTAGGTCGCCCCAAGCTTCCGACCGTCTAGATTCGGCGAATCGCGGTCGCCCCAAGCCTCCGACCGTCTAGATTCGGCGAATCTCGGTCGTCCCAAGCCTCCGACCGTCTAGATTCGGCGAATCGCGGCCTTCCCCCAGCCTCCGACGGTCTAGAATCTTCTGTGACGTTAAGGAAGTAAGGTCACAGGTGTCAACATCATCATTACAATCTCGTGGCAATTTATGGTACAATAGGGCAAAGAAACGATCGATTGGCCCATAAGGAAGAGCCTATGTCTACCGTCCAAGTTCAGACAGAATTATCATTCGATGAGTTGTTAAAAGCCGTCGAACAGTTAAGTTTGTCCGATCTGGAACAACTTATGGCCCAGGTCATTGCTTTACAAGCCCGACGAAAGTCCCCTGGTTTACCCAAAGATGAAACTGCCCTTCTTCTCAAAATTAATCAAGGCTTGCCTCCCCATATCCAACAGCGGTTCAACGAGTTAGTCGCGAAACGCCAGGCCGAAACCCTCACGCCGGAAGAACTTCAAGAACTGCTCCAATTAACCGACCAAATTGAAACCTCAGATGCCCAACGGGTACAATATTTAGGCGAATTGGCCCGCCTCCGGGGCATCTCCCTACCGGACTTGATGAAAGAATTGGGGATACATCCTGCCCGTTATGCCTAAAGAGCGCGTCACAGCCCGGCAAAAACAGCGCGTGGTTGAACGAGCGCGGGCGTGCTGTGAATACTGTCGAAGTCAAACACGTTTTGCAACGCAATCTTTTTCGGTCGAACACATCATTCCACGCAGTCAAGGGGGCAAAACCGCATTGGATAACCTGGCCTTGGCTTGCCAGGGATGCAATAACCATAAATACACCAAGACTGACGGATACGACCCAACTAGCGGAGAACAGGTACCGTTGTTTCATCCTAGAAAGCACCGTTGGTCCAAGCACTTTCGTTGGAGTGATGACTTCGACTTAATTCTGGGCATAACACCGGTAGGACGTGCGACTGTAGACGCCTTAAACTTAAATCGAATAGGGTTGGTTAATCTGCGGCAAGTTCTCTACGCCTTGGGAGAACATCCTCCTTTGGAATTAATCGAGGATGAGTGAGATATAACCACTCCAGGTTTTAAGATGGCGGCGAATATGGATTCCCCATCCATATTTCCAAGTTTTTAAATCGGCCGGAGAAACCAACATCCGGCCAGATAAAATCAACCTCAGTTCTTTGTCGTTTTGGCCGATCTCCGGTTACAATATAGGCGTCACCCTCAACTCGATTGACTATTTCGTTCTCTCCGATCGGCTAGTCCTCAAACCGACCGATATCACCCTCAGATTTACCCCATCATAGGCAGCTCTGGCGAGTTGGCGACGCTTCTTGGCCAAAAATAGGGATCACGACTCTACCCATACATTTGAGAGACATCAATGAACGATGATGACAAAACCAAAGACCAACTGGTAGCCGAATTGCAAGCACTGCGCCGGCGTGTAACTGAATTGGAGCAAGCCGAACACGTTATCAAAGAAAGCGAAGCGAAATATCGACACCTGGTTGAAACCGCGTCAGACGCTATTTATTTAATATCGGGAGATGGCATCATTATTGATGCTAATGAAAGCGCTTGTGCTGCTTTGGGCTGGACCAAAAACGAGTTAATCGGCCTAACGATATTCGATATTGATCCGAATTTCTCCGTCGAGAAGTTCAAGAACTTCTGGGAAAGTATCCCATTTAATCAACGACAGATATTTGAAACAACCCATCAAAAGAAAAATGGCGCGCTGCTCCCGGTCGAAATCAGCGGCAAGAAATATAAGTTGGTCGATCAAATCTTCTACTATGGTATTGCCAGGGACATTACCGAGCGTAAGCAGGTTGAGTGGGAATTACGCGAGAGCGAGGAAAAATACAGAGCGTTAGTTAATGGCATGCGTGATACGGTTTGGGTGATTAATTTTGACGGCAAGTTTATTGATATCAACAGCGCCGCCGCTGAAATTTTGGGGTATTCTCGCGAAGAGCTGCTGACGATGGGGCCGGTCGATATCGATGCGGCGCTGGACGAGGCCACCATCAAGCAGCTTATAAAAGAAATGCCGTCAGATGAAATCCAAATTTTTGAAACCATCCATACGACTAAAGATGGCCGGCAAATCCCCGTGGAGATTCAATCCTGCCTCATTAAATACCAGGGAGAAAGAATGATCTTGAGTATTGCCCGAGACCTGACCGACCGCAAACAGGCCGAAGAAGAACGATTAAAGTTGAGAAAACTGGAGTCGGTGGGTATGCTGGCGGGCGGCATCGCTCACGATTTTAACAACTTGCTAACCGCGATCTTTGGCAACATCCAAATGGGCAAGATACTGCTGTCGCCTGACCATAAATCGTTCGCGTTTCTGGAAATGGCCGGGCGATCAATGGAGAGCGCCACCAATCTGACCAAACAACTGCTGACCTTTGCCAGAGGGGGCGATCCCATCAAAGAAACGCTCTCTATCGGCGAAGCCCTGACCGAAATGGCCCAATTTTCCCTGCGGGGCAGCAACGTCAAACTGCACGCGAATATCGCCCCGGATTTGTGGCCGGTAGAGGCCGACAAAGGGCAGTTGAACCAGGTTATCAGCAACCTGGTCATCAACGCCCAACAGGCTATGCCCGATGGCGGTATCATTACCCTGTCCGCCGCCAACGTTCAACTTTCGCCGCACCGATATGTACAAATCACCGTCCAAGATGAAGGGGTCGGTATCGCGCCGCAGTACTTTGACCGAATATTTGATCCTTACTTCACCACCAAGCAGAAAGGCAGTGGGTTGGGGCTGGCCATTACCCACTCCATTATCAGCAAACATAACGGCGCCATAACTGTGACCTCGCAACTCAACCAAGGCGCCATTTTCACCATCCGGCTGCCGGCCGCAGAAGCTGTGGACAAAACCTTATCCGGTAATTCAGCAGGTGAAATCGACAGCGAACCGATTTCTGCGGGCCACATTCTGGTACTTGATGATGAAGCGGTGATTCGGGAGTTACTGGGAGCCATGCTAGAAATGATGGGCCACACCATCGCTTATGCCATCGACGGCCAGGAAGCCATTGAAAGATTTCGAGAGGCCTACCAAAATGGCTTGGCCTACGATGTCGTCATTGTGGATTTAACCATTCCCGGCGGGATGGGCGGGCAAGCGGCGGCGCAGGAGATGCTTAAGATCAACCCTCAGGCCAAAATTATTGTCTCCAGCGGTTACACCACCGATCCGGTGATGGCTAATTATGAAGTGTATGGGTTTAAGGGGGTGGTGGCCAAACCATATCGTTTCACCGATCTGCAGAGAGTGATCCGGCAGGTGTTAAAACCATCCGCGTAACGACCCAGGTGACTGCCTCTTTGGGTCAAAAGGGAGTAAGGAATAGGGAAGGGAAATGTATGCCATCTTACTCCCTACTCCCTACTCCTTACTCCTTACTCCTTACTTCCGCCTCAGACTTAGCCTTTCCCCTCAACTCCCGTCCCGAATGACCCGGCACGACTCGATGTCAAACGTGACCTGGCCGATGTTGAGGTTGGTTTGGTCGCGGAAGCCGGCGGCAAACTGCGTAAAACGGTAGACATCGGCGAAGTTGGTGGCCAGGCCAACCGAGACGCGGATGGCCCCGGCGCTCTTGTTGCCCCGGTGCTGGATGACCTGCACGAAGCGCGGCAGGCTCATCGTTGCCCCATCCGTTAAGCCGGCCAGCATATCCTCGCGAGTCAACCCCTCGGCAATTTCACCGGCGCCGGGGTTGCAGAAGCAGCCCGTGCGCAGCGAGATGCCTTCACCGTTAGCCAGCTCCTCGATGCGGCGGTAATCGAGCAGCCGCTCATCGGGATCGTAAAAGTTGAGCGTGACGGTGCCGCCGCGCTGATCGGTATTGGCCGGGCCATACAGGCGAATCATCGGTCTACCGTTGCTGTGCTTGAGGGTTAACAACTGCTCGATCAACCAGCCGGTCAGACAGCGCACCCGCTCGCCGATGGTCTCGACGCCGACCTTTTCCAGATGCTCCAGCCCAATCTTGACCGCCGGGATGCTCAAGTAGTTGACCGTGCCGTCTTCAAAGGCGGCTTCGTTTTGGGCCAGATAGTGACCCTCGCCCCGGACGCTGGCAAAGTTGACTGTGCCTCCGGCGAACCAAGGCCGCCGTAATTTGGCCAAGGCCGGTTTGCGCCCCAGCAGCGCCCCGATGCCGGTCGGGTAGCCGAACATCTTGTAGAACGACATGGCCACAAACTCCGGTTTGATTTGGCTCAGGTCGAGACGGTTGGTCGGCACAAAGGCCGCCGCATCGAGCAGCACATCCCAGCCCTGTTCCTGAGCCTGGGCCACCAGGCTCAACGGGTGTTTGACCCCGGAGAAGTTGGATTGGGCCGGGAAAGCGAACAAGTTATGACCGTCGGGATTGGCGGTTGCCAGCAGGTCGGCCAGCCGGGTTTGATCGAGCCGTAAATCGGGGGTGGTCAGCGGAGCATAAGTGACCTCGGCCCCTTTGCTGCGGGCAAACTCGCGGATGCCGTTGACCGAGTTGTGATTATCGAACGTCAGGACGTACCGGCTGCCGGGGGCAAAGGGGTAGGCTTCGCCCACCAGTTTAAGCGCCCCACTGGCGTTGGCTGTAAAGATAGCGATGTACTCGTCAGGCGAGGCGTTGAAGTAGGCCAGCACATAATGGCGGGTGGCTTCCACCAAATCGGTCATCGCCAGCGAGGTCGGGTTGGCCGAGTGGGGATTGCCCAGGACATTGTTTTCCAGGAGGGCCAGGTGCTGCCGAAGCTGGCTGGTCGCATACAAGCCGCCGCCGGTGTAGTCGAGATAGATCTGCCGCTGGGCATCGAGCCGGCTGTACTCGGTGGCCCGCCATTCATCGAGCATGGCCGTAGTTTGGTAGGTCGGGTATGCGGCCAGGAAAGCGTCGTAGGCGGCGTCGGCGTTTTTTGGGGTATAGACGAGTTGGGGTGTTTCGCTCATATCATTATTCTCCATATGAGGTAATAAGCATAGGGATTAGATGACGTCCCCTTTTAGAAGCTGTTTCAAAAGGAGAGGTTCCTAAACTTGTCCACAGATTTACACCGATATTCACAGGTTTACATCTAAATTTTGATTTTATCTGTGACCATCTGGGTTTATCTGTGGACCCTTGCCGGCTTTTAAAACAGTCTCTTAAACGGGAGTACCTTGCATCATACTATAATCAGCCGGTCATGTCTAGATTATGGCCGGCAGGGGTGCGTTTTAACTTTGGGGCGAACCCGACATCTCGAATTGCTGAGACCGCTGACGGCCCTGAAATCGCAGATGGGTCAACCGAAACGGCCATTAACCTGACCTCACCCCATAACTCCAGGGATGTCAATCAGGTCGCTGAGGCTCAACCGCCGCCGGTCGGCTCAGCACCGGCAGCAGCTTCGACCACTGCCGCACCGGCTCGCTGCTGGTGCGCAGGCGGGTGCGGGTTAACGACAACTTCGAGGTAGATAGCTCAGCATAAGCCTGCTGTAAATCACGGGTAAACTCATCCATCGAACGATAACGGCTGTCCGGCTGGTAGGCCAGCGCCTTATCCAGCATGGGGGCGAAGATAGCCGGCACATGGGGATTGGCTGTGAGCAGTGGGACCGGCAGGGTTTTCAGGCGAGCCATAATAAAATCCGATGGAGTTTCGCCGGGAAAGGGCAGTTCACCGGTTAGCAATTGGTACAAAACAATGCCCAGAGCATAAATATCGATACGGGCGTCGATTTTACTATTTTGAATTTGTTCCGGGGCGGCGTAAGCCATTGTACCCAGCAGTTCATCCGGAGCGAATAGGCCGCTGTCAAGAAGATACTGCTGGCGGGCCAGGCCAAAATCGGCCAGCAGCGGCCGATCCTCGGCGGCTAGCAAAATGTTGGCCGGCTTGACATCGCCGTGGATCAAGCCTCGCTTGTGGACAAACGCCAGCGCTTGCGAGATCGGAATAACCCTATTCAGGGCTCGCTGCCAACCCACCGGCGCGTTGCGGCGGAGCCGGCCTTGCAGCGAACCGCCGGGAACATATTCCATGACAATGTAAGCCCAGTCGTCGGTTTCACCGTAACTGTAAACGGTGATGATATGCGGATGCGATAATTGAGCCATAGCTCGCGCTTCTTGTCGAAAGCGAGCCAATATCGCCGCCCCGGCCTGGCCAGACGCTTGATCGGGCATCGGAATGACCTTGACAGCCACCCGACGGGCGAGATTGGCATCAATCGCCTGGTAAATCGTCGCCATACCGCCCGCGCCAAGTCGCTCGGTTAAGGTGATATCGCCGAAAGAATGACCGCTTAAATCTTCCATTAGACTTCCTCCCACTGCCGATAGATGCGGCTAGCATAACCTGCCGGCTGTCCCATTGTCATGAGCCCATGCCCCAACGCCGCCGGGAAATCCGGCTAATCTTCTCCATAAAAAACGCGGATTTTCGACGGGGTCGAGCGCCGTCCGCTCAGCCCGAAAATCCGCGTCAAGCTGCGCCGGTTAAGCTCACCAGGTGACAGTCACTTAAGCACGCTAAACCGACCCATTTGAACTTATCGACAATAAGTGACTGTCACCTGGCTCTTCCCTGACCAAGTTACTTTTTGGCTGCTGCGCTCAACTTTTTGTAGACCTCTTTGCTGATCGCCGGCGAAAAGAGAATAAGCGTATTGGCTGTCTCGGTTTTGACGGCGAAAGAATAGGCTCGCCCCCGGTTGATAAAGACATTACTTCCGGCCGGCGCAGTGATAGTCTGACCATCGATAGCGAAGGTCATTTCGCCCTCCATAATGTAAAAGGTCACGTCGGTGTCGGGATAGGTTTGAGTTGACGGTTCAAAACCCTGGCGCTGAACGGCCTCGACCAGAGCGTATTTACCTTGAGTATCCTCACCGGCTACCAGAAAGTTGAACAAGGCGTCTTCAATCCAAGCTGAGGTATTAGCCACCCGATGGGCTGTTGCTTTCTTATGACCATTGGGGTTAACCACAAAAACGTCTCGGTAGTGGGTAATCATTTTCTTAGCTCCTTGATGAAAGAAATCATTGATGATTAATTGTTGGTTTGATTGTTAGTTGTAAGAGTTATGCACTTGACATCCCATGATGTCATTTCGTAGCCGAAGGCGGAGAAATCCCTATAGCGTCGGCTGGCAACCATCGTTCTCAGGGATTTCTCGTCGTTCCTCCTCGAAATGACTGCCAACGGCGTAAGTCCTGAGTTGGTTAGTTTGAATTGGTCTGGGTGTTAGACCAAACTTTCCAGCAGGTCCGCATCGATGGGTTGGACCATAGTTAGTTTGCCGCCGTTGAGCAGATGAGAAAAGGTGCTAACCATAATGATGTTTTCCAGGTAAGCCCGGCATTCTTCGGCGGCGCCGTGTTTTACCTGCTGTTGAAATTCGGTGTAGTACCACCCTCGGGAAAAGGTATCTGATTGCTCAAGCCAAACCCCGTAGCCATACTGACCGATTTGCTCGACGCTGTTATCGGCCGGGACGCCGATAGCATCTAAAACCAGGTCCAGTAAATCGATCTCCAAGTAGGTCAGGTTTAGCTTACCTTTGAATTCATCGATTTTGCGTTGATGCTCATAGTGAAGTTGCAGCAGTTTGATGAGTAGTGTTTCGTTCATTGTTGAGATCTCCTCTAAAAACCCCTCACCCCCAACCCCTCTCCTTGAGGGAGAGAGGAGTCGCGTCAGCGACGGGGTGAGGGTGAAATATTCTTTGATTACAGTATCGTCCTCAAAGGACTCTACCTAGTTATGATGATGGCCAACAAACTCGTGTTGAGCGGCTGGCGACATTTCACTGTTGACGACCTGGCCGTTGGAGGCTTCAAACCACTTGAACGAGTCCAGAGCGATGGTGTAGACGCCCGCTTGGCTGTGTTTGATGCAATAGCGGGTTGGATACCAGCCGGCTTCGGGCATCGCTTCCGGCGTTTTGAGCGACTCGCACATATTCGGGTTCGATTCCAGGAACGCCTTGGTAATCATCGGCTCGTAGAAGATGATCTGGCCGTCATAGGCCCCGTAGAGCCAGGTATAGGTGAACGGTTGGCCGTTCAACTCCGGCGCGGTGAAGTCGAGCAGGTGATTGCCCATGTTGGGGACCACAGCCGGAACCAGGTTATAGTCGGTCGGCATCATGTCGGCTGGCAAGGGCTGCATAGCCTTATCGAAAACCGCACAGGTGACCGGCACCGCGCCGGGCGGGTTCGGAATACGGCTGTCTTGTTCGGTCGTACAGGTACCGGCCTCAATCGCGGCTTGCTCAGCCTGACTGATCGCGTAAAAGTGAAAGTCGAAGTGAGGGACGGTATACACGCCGTCAGGTTCGTGGCCCATCGGATTCCAGTCCAGGCCAAAGTGATCGAATGAGGTCGCCTCGATTGAGGCCGGGAAGTCGAGGACGTTTTCCGTCATCTGGTCGGGTAAGCCGCTCAACATTTCCTCCGTAAAAACCACGCCCACTTCTTTGGGTTTGCCAGCGCCGTTCAAGCTGACAAACGTTCTAATCTGCCCATTCCCCACCGAGACCGGCTGGCCCCACTGGGTATGTTTGTTAGAGGCAAAGCCCATCAACGACAGTGAACCACCGACAATAAGTAGGCCAGCAACTAGCCAAGTCCATTTCTTCATGATAAATCTCCTTACAATTTATTTAGAACAATGCTTTATCTTTGAGGTAACAAATGACTATATAAACCAGACCTTACAGGTTTCAAACGTTAAAGTTGGCCTAAGAAGTGTTCAGATGGAAAGGCTCTTTATCACAAACGTAATTTGGAAACCTGTAAGGTCTATACCTACCCCTTATTTGCCGGCCGGCTGGATATTAAAGCCGTAGGCCAACACATTGTCGGGATCGTATTTGGCTTTCAATTGGGTTAAACGCTCGTAGGCTTCCGGCGCGTACCCATTCCGAATCTGCTCTTGCGACTCAGTCCCTTCCAGGAAGTTCATATACACCTGGCCGGTCAGATAAGGCTGCAATGCCTGCTTAAACTGAGCCACGTACCCCTTCAGCGCCTGATGTGACTCCGGTGAAAAGATCGCGCCGACCACTTGCAGGCTCAATTGTGCATCGCGGTTACTGTAAGCCGTGGCTTGAGGGCGAGCGATAGCGCCGCCGGCGTGACGCACTTCCGCAAATGCCAGCGGGCTGCCGTTGGCGGGCTTCAGATGGTCGATTAAAATGTCAATGGCTTCATCGCTCAACTCGCGCAGCCAGGCGCTGCTGCTCATAGCCGCCATTGGCTCGACCGGGTCGTTGCTGATCGCGGCAGCTTGCGTAAACGGCAGGGCTTTAAAGTCATCGATCACCGGTTTCTGCCAGGTGCGCCAGTATTCCAGCAGCGCTTCGCCTTGCTCGACCGGGCCGGTGTAAGCGCCGCGGATCATGACAAACGACTGGCCGCGTAAGAAGTCCGGCATCTCAGGAATCGGCGGGAAGTTCATAATCACCACCGATGACGTCAATTCATCAGGTACCGTCGGCAGCCACTCTCGATAGTGGCTGATGACCGCTTTAGCCTGCTCGATGGAGTAGAACAGGTTGCCGCCGTAAACCGTCGTGACCGGATACAGCTTGATTTCCATCCCCGTCACAATGGCTAAGCTACCGCCGCCGCCCCGCAGCCCCCAGAAGAGGTCGCTGTTTTCGGTGGCGCTTACCCGCCGCAGTTGACCATCGGTAGTCACCACTTCAAAGTAGTTAACGTTATCGGCCGATAGACCATACTTACGGCCTAACCAGCCCATTCCCCCGCCGAGGGTATACCCCACCGCCCCGACATCGGGCGAGGAGCCGAGCAGCGGCGCTAAACCGGCCGCCTGCGCCTTCGCCAGTACAACGCCCCATTTGACCCCGGCTTCAACCCAGGCGGTTTGGGCCTGGGCATCGATCTCAACCCCTTGCAGGTCGGAGGTCAGGATGAGCAAGCTGCCATCAGCCGGCCGGACGTTACCGTGACCGGTTGCCTGCACGGCGATGCTCAGCCCTTCACTGCGGGCAAATCGCACGGCTTCGATCACATCGGCGGCGCTTTTGGGGACCACGATGCCAGCCGGTTGTTGGTTAACGGCCAGGTTCCAGGCCAGGCGAGCTTGATCGTAGCGCTGATCATCCGGCACAATCACCGTACCTTGCAGGCGGGATTGTAAAAAGGACCAGGAGTCGCCAATAAATGAAGGTTTCGTAAATGTTTGTAACATGAGTTATCTCCTTATTTTCGGACTATGTCCGCTCGTTGTTATTC
The DNA here is from genome assembly GCA_020634935.1 of Anaerolineales bacterium. GTDB lineage: Bacteria > Chloroflexota > Anaerolineae > 4572-78 > J111 > JAGRBY01. Next base: position 10,629 of record JACKAT010000056.1, on the reverse strand, counting down.
GTAAGTCATCAGAACAATTTTTATTCTTGAGGTCAGTATATCAACGGCCAATGCCAGAATTGTACCAAACCCCGCCCTACTTCCGTTCCAAGATCGTACCAATTGCATCCCACTTCGAGCGGGCTATAATATCGACATTCATTTTACAAACCACCTTGAGGAAAAGGAGCCTGATGTCCCGGCTGGCGCTCTACTTTTTAGGTACCCCCCGGATCGAACGCGATGATGAGATCATTTCGCTCAGTCATCACAAAGCCCTGGCCTTGCTGGCCTATCTGGCGGTAACGAGACAGCGCCACACCCGCCAGGCGTTGGCGGCCTTGCTGTGGCCCGACTATGATCCTGCCGACGCACGCGCCGAGGTGCGCCGCATGATTTGGGTGTTGAACAAGAGCCTGGGGCCGGGCTGGCTGGAGGTCGACCGGCAAACAATCATGCTGGAGCCTCAGCCGGATTTATGGATGGATGTCGATGACTTTCGCGACCGGGCCGAGGCCAGCCGCAACCACGTTCATCTGACCGGCGAACATTGTCCGGACTGTCTTCAATCGCTGATGGCAGCGGTGGCGCTGGCGCGGGGTGACTTTTTGGCCGGTTTTACCCTGGCCGATAGTCCTGACTTCGATACCTGGCAGACGTTCGAGACGGAAAGTTTCCGGCGTGAATTAGGCATCGTTCTGGAGCGGCTGGTGGAGTTTTTCATCCAGAGCGGCGATAACACTGCCGGCGAACAGGCTATCAGTTACGCCCGACGCTGGCTGGCGCTGGACCCTTTGCACGAACCGGCTCACCGTCAACTAATGCGCCTGTACTGTTGGGCCGGCCAACCGGCGGCAGCTTTGCAACAGTACCAGAGTTGCGCCCGCGTGCTGGAGACTGAACTGGGCGTCGCCCCCTCGACCGAAACGAACGCGCTGTTTGAAGCGATTAAGGCCAATCGGCTAACGTTTCCGGCCAACAGGGCTGCCAAAACGCGGCTGAAGACCAGTTCAATTTTACGATCGGCCCTCCCCGGAGCAAGGGGACAGTCCCATCCCTCTCTTTCAAACACTGCCCTGGCAAACACCCTGGCCCTGCCCATCCACAATTTACCGGTTCAGGCGACCCCCTTTATTGGCCGAAAAACGGCGTTGGAGGGGTTGCAACAACGCCTTGCCAGTCCGGAGGGACGGTTGATTACGATTATTGGGCCGGGCGGCATCGGTAAGACCCGGCTGTCGCTGGCCTTGGCCGAAAAACAAATCCAACCCGCCACGGCCTTTGTCGATGGAGTTTATTTTATTTCGTTAGCCCCCATCACCTCACCTGACACCCTGGTCCAAACGATTGCCGAAGGGCTGGACTTTCCGCTGTCCTCCGTTGAAGAACCGGCGACGCAACTGCTGACCTACTTGCGCCACAAACAGATGCTGCTGGTGCTGGACAATTTTGAACATGTTTTGGATGGGGCCACGTTGGTCAGCCAAATCTTACAGGCCGCCGCCGGTGTAAATATCGTGGTGACTTCGCGCGAGCGGCTCAATTTGGCCCATGAAATGCTGTGGCCGGTCAACGGCTTGCAGTTTGCCGAGTTGACCAGTGTGGCGGATGCGCTCAACGGTGACGCCGTGCGGCTTTTTGTACAGCGCGCCCGGCAGGTGCGACCCGATTTTGAACTGCGGGTCGAGGATTTAACCCATCTTCAGCACATTTTACAAGCTGTGTGGGGCATGCCCCTGGCCATTGAATTGGCGGCGGCCTGGTTGAATATGCTGTCGGTGGCCGAGATTGCCGCTGAACTCGGCCACAGCCTGGACCTGTTGGAAAGCGAACTGCGCGATGTGCCGGATCGCCATCGCAGTATGCGGCTGGTGTTCGACCGCTCCTGGCAGCGGCTAACCGCCGAGGAGCAGTCGCTGTTTAAGACGCTCTCTGTCTTTCGGGGCAGTTTCACCCATGAGGCGGTTCGACAAATTACCGGCGCATCGCTGCGGGTGTTGGCCGGGTTGGTCAACAAATCGCTGCTGACCAGCCGGCCCGAGACCGGACGCTATGAGCTGCATGAACTGCTGCGGCAGTACGCCGGCGAGAAGTTAGCCGCCGATGATCTCGAAACCAACCTATTGGCCCGGCAAGCCCACGCCAACTACTACGCGGCGTTAATGCAGCAAAGCTGGACCGATTTACGCAGCGCCAAACAGCAAACCGCGCTGGCGGCGCTTGAACTGGATATCGAAAATATCCGCACCGCCTGGCGCTACCGGCTGGCCGAAAGAAACAGCGCCGAACTGCTCAAGTTTATGGATAGCTTTTGGATGATCCATGACATTCGCGGCTGGCATCAGGCGGCGATTGCCCTTTTTAGAGAAGCCGCCGAGCAGATGAATCTGTTGAGCGGCGATGAGGTGGCTCTACTGGTTCGCGGCAAGGCGTTGGGCTACGAGAGCTACTATACCGGCATCATCGGCAATCCCGAACGGGGGTTGGTTCTGGCCCAAGAAGCGATAGACCTCCTGAGCTGCCTTGACCAACCTGAAGCGTTATCGTATGTGTTTTACTGCGCCGCCTTAAGCAACCTCTATTTGGGCCGCGCGGAGTGGGTCCTTGCAGCGGCCCAAGAATTAGGCCAGCTCTGCCGCCAGACCGGCGACCGGTGGGCGGAAGCCACGTCGCTGAACTTTAGAGCCACGGCCTTGATCCTGCGGCAAAAATACGCCGAAGCCAAACAGTTGATTGACCGGGCGTTTGAGATATTCAGTCAAGAAATCGGCGAATACTTTGGCCGGAGTTGGGCCGCGTTGATTCAAGGCCGGATAGCCCTGGCTCTGGGCGCTTATGATGAGGCCAAAGTGTACTATCATCGCAGTCTCAGCGCGGCCCAGGTACTCAATTACCGGCGCACCACCCAGCAGTCGTACGATAATCTAGGCGATGTGGCTTTTCACCTGGGCGAGTTGGCTCAGGCCGAAACCTACTTCCGGCTCAGTCTCGAAGTTTCGGAAGAAACCGGCCAGGCCCGAGAAATGGTGGCCATGCTGTATGACCTGGCCAGGGTCTGGGCGGCGCAGGACCAAAAGAGCGAGGCCGTCGAGTTATTAGCCGGTGTTCTATGCCACCCCCTCAGCAATTTACCCCTGCTCCTTAGAACCGAAGACACAACCCTCTACGAAGCGGCCGAACGGCTTCGCGTCAGGTTGGAAGCGGAATTGGAGCCGCCCATCTACCAGGCAGCCTGGGTCCAAGGCCAAGCCCAACCGCTCGAAGCCGTGGTCGCCCGGCTGCTGCGGTAAAATAAGGCCCCGACCGTATCGACTCATTGTTAGTGACTTTCGGGCAACCGGTTCGGTACTTTTGGCCCTGGTCCCCAACCCTATGATAGCCCCTATATCTAGCGATGCCGGCCAACCCGCGGCCTATATCTTGCGGTTCCTCCCGCCGCCCGTTGAATCGTCCCCGGCGACTCACGGGAACGCCGCCGCTTCTCCTGGATGACTTTTGGGCACTGACCTAAGTACTTTCAGTGCAAAAAAGTTGTGACTTTTGGCTCTATTCAAGGGACCATTAAATGGCGTATAATGGAGGCATAAGTTAAATCGTTATTGCTCATTCTACTCATTCCTACTTCGCTAAGGAGACAACTCATGCCAAAACTCAAATACAAGACCCACCCTAACGATTTCAAGAACGGCGCTAATCAGTACCGGGCCAACATGATGGCCGATGAGACCATCGACTTGGACCAGCTCTTCGAGATGATGCGCGCCAACAACCCGGCCCTGACCACCGCCGAGATGCACATCTTCTTTGCCAATTTTAAGCAGACAGTTCTGCGCGCGCTGCTGGACGGCAAACGCATCAACACCGACCTGATGTCCTTTAAGCTGTCGCTGCGCGGCAACTTTGACGGCCCCGATGACTATTACGACTCCAAACGGCACGAACTGGTGATCTTGATCCGGCCCGACAGCGACTTTCAAGACCTGCTCCGTTTACAAGCCACCTTGGAAAAGCAGCGCACCAGTCTGCGCCAACCGGAGATCACCGGCTACATCAATATGCGCAAAGGCGCTTCCAATGACCTACTGTCGCCCAGCCACACCGCCCGGCTGGACGGCAACAACCTCGCGTTTGACGAAGACGATCTCCGCCAAGGCGTCTTCTTATTACCTGCCAACGGCAATGTCAACATCGCCGGCGTCGAAGTCCGCGCTGAGGAAATCAGCCTGGTCACCCCCACCAAAATCATCTTCCGCGTCCCCGACGACCTGCTCCCCGGCCCTTACCGCATTGAAGTCCGCGCCGTCTTTGGCAAAGAGGACCTGCGCAGCGGTATATTGAATCAAACCTTGACGGTTGAGTAAGTTTGATTAGCTTGCTGTTGGATGGTTGGTTGGGATTACCGGCCAACCATCCAACCAACCATCTACCTCACCTACTCACGAACTATCCCCTAATCACCCCGCCACCTATCTATCCAACCTATCCCCGACCCAACCCCCTATCTAACCAACCATCCCTCCCAAATCAACCTCAGTTCCTTGTCATTTTATCGATTCCTCGGTTACAATATCATCATCACCTTCGATTTGATAGCCCATTTCGTTCCCATGACCTCACGCCAACCTAACGTCACCGGCCCTACCCCTACCCTGAATTTAAGAACGACAGCAGCGTTGATAGCATTTTAGCCTTTGACTAACCCCTCACCGCCGATCGACGGCGGCTTGGCGGTTACGGATGATTGAGCCGGCTTCGGTTTAGCCACCAACTTACTTACAGAACTGTTGGAATTTTAGATTTGATGCGTAAATAAATCGATGTAATGCTACATCTGGATAAGTAGACGTAGCATTACATCTAATCAGAGTCGTTGGGCGGTTGGCCGAAAATCGAAATTCATTCCAAATCAGTAGAAGGTGCATTTGTGTCACAAACAGATGATATTAAACGATTGATTATCAAACACAGACGCCGTTTGCAAGAACTTAAAGAACAAAAAGCATTATATGGTATTTCCGTTGATCCCAGAATACCCGTGGAAATAGATGATATCGAATCTGAAATTGCTCACTTGGAGTTAGAATTAGAGACTGCCAGTGATGTTAATGATGAGTTACCAGCCAAATCTTCTCTGGTTTCTTCCAGTAGTGGTCAGTCATCAAGTAATAACTTTTTTGGTGGTGTTCAAATCGGTCATATTGACGGTAGTATAAGTAACAGTAATATTGCCGGAGGAGATATTAACATTACTAACACGAGTGGGCAACCATCTACAGATAATGAAAAGCCAATGGTTGAGGATTTACAGATTCTCTTGGCCGAGATTCATACAGCATTAACTGAATTATCCGCTCAAAAAGAAGTCCTGCAATCTGTGTCAACAATGGCACCCTTTACGGCGATGGGGGCTGAACAGGGTGTGAAAGATGCAATGAACAATCTCAAAGAAGATGTGAAGCCAGAGGAAGCAAAATCTATTTTGAGAACTCTCAATGAAGTAGTGAGTCTTCTTGAGAATATTTTGGATAAAGCCACAAGTGTTGTTCAAAAGACCGATGCTGCTGGTAATGCGGTCAAACCATTGGCCGAAAAATTGGCACCTCTCATTGAAAATTTGGGGTTGGCTATTGGTTGGATAGCCAAAATTTGGATGTTAGGTTGAGAATTGTAGGATTTCGCCAGAACATTACAGCGAGGAAAAGATGAGTAATCCCTCTAACATAAATAACTCTAAGAAAACGCATCAAGTTAACATCGGCCGGGTAGATGGCGATTTGCATGGTGTAACCATAGCTGGACGGGATGTTAAAGAACTAGCGATTGATACCCTCAAGGTCAACATCTTTGAAGATGATGACGCCCCCAGAGAATATCGTGAGCGCAATGATATTAGGGAAATGATGCAAAAGGTGTGGATCACCCGCCGTCTGGAACCCCTGTTGCAAGAAGCCGCGTCTCCTGAGACGTTATTTGAGTTGTGTCCCAATGCTGTTGAACATCCCTGGGCCAATATCGTTGATACTTCCGATCAGAAACGGGAATTGCTTCTGGTCGGTAAGTCCCTGGTGGATGTCTTTAACGAGATGCAGGGGGCCTTATTGCTTCTAGGCGAACCTGGCGTGGCTCGAACTATCCTCCTACTCGATATAGTCCAACAAGCCCTTGAGTGGGCTGAAGACCCCGATCAGCCCCTGCCAGTGGTCATTCCTATGGGCTGGTGGACGAACACAAAACAATCTTTTGCCGAGTGGCTGGTGACGATTCTGAACGAAAAGTATGCCATCAGAAAAACCAGCGCCCATGAGTGGCTTGATAACGGCCTGTTTATGCTCTGCCTGGATGATTTGGAGCAAATAGGGAAGGATAAGCAGCGGGCTGCTTGCATTACCGCCATCAACGACTTCTATCAGGAACACGGCCTGACCCAGATGATCGTTTGCTGCCACCCGACCTCGTATGAGGCTACCAAAGCACGCCTTCAATTGCAGGGTGCCGTCGCGCTTAAAACGGCCGCATAAAACAGATAATGAGAGAGGGAAAATATGCCGCAAGCGTATGACCTGCAAAAAATCCGCATCCTATTAAATGAAGGCTTCATTGCCGAAGAACTCATTGACTTCTGCCGCATCGTCCCCGAATTTCAACCGCTCTACGAGCAACAACTAAATACCTTGTCGGATACCGAATTCATCGACCGCTTGGTGATGCACGCTCGCCAGGTGTCCCAGCTAGAAAAATTACTCACCTGGGCCAAGAAACGTAATCCCATTCAATATACCGCCTATGAACCCTATGTGAATGATGGTATACCCACAGATGTTGAAGCTCAAGTCAAGGCAGTTGCTCAACAAGTTCCGCTGACAGGCACTGAAACAGGTCTATCAACCCAAACCACAACAACGGATAGCGCCTTAGTGGATGAAAATTCAACCCAAGTGTTCATCAAGGAAGTTGGCGGTGACATCAAAAACACGACTATCGCCGGGCGGGATGTCGAGCGGACGAACTTTGGTCAAGTCATCCAGAATGTCTTCCGAGGCTCTAAGCGCAGAAGTCCCAGCCAGCGTAATCGAAAAGCAATACTAAAGCGAGTCAGAAGCTTTTGGGTTGACGGTGTCTTGGAAAAATCGCTACACGGCCTGGCCATGATCGAGTTGGGGTTGGCCAACAAAGCCGAGGCCGTGGATGATCCGCTCAATCTAACTCTCAAAACAACTAATCAACCGGACAGACTATTTCCCGAAGGCACTCAAATCAACGACATCTTCAAGGAGATGAACCGGGCTTTGCTTATCCTGGGTGAGCCGGGTTCGGGCAAAACGATGAGTCTCTTGGCCTTGGCCCGTGATACCATCGCCGAGGCTGAAGTGAATCCTACGAAACCGATCCCTGTTGTTTTCAATCTCTCTTCCTGGTCTGTCAGTCAGAAACCGATTAAGGTTTGGTTAGTGGACGAATTAAAAATTAGGTATCAAATTCCATCAGAAATTAGCGAGTCCTGGATCAATAATCGAGAATTGCTACTTCTCCTCGATGGTCTAGACGAAGTTAAATCAGGCGATCGAGAACCTTGTGTTCTAGCAATTAATGCATTTGGCTACTATTATGGTTGGAGAAATATTGTAGTTTGTAGTCGCATGACCGATTATGAAGCCCTAAGTATCCAACTTAAACTACCAGGCGCTATTCTCCTACAGCCTCTTACATCTCAACAGATTGATCACTATATTGATAATGCATCTTTAGAATTAGTTGCCATCCGTACTTTATTACGAGAAGACCCTATACTTTGGGAATTAGCACAATCGCCCATGACACTTAGTATTATGACCCTGGCCTATCACGGGAAATCTGTTCAGGATTTAAGGGGTTTTGAAACAGTTGCAGAACGTCGAACTCATCTATTTGAAACCTACATTGAGCGCATGTTCAAACGTGTCGTTAGAACGAAACAAACATTATACACAAAGGAAGAGACACTTAACCAACTAACAAAATTGGCGGAATACATGGCACGCCACAATCAGTTTATTTTTTCGGTTGGACAGATACAAGTAAGTTGGTTACATTCTAAGAATCAGAAACGATTATATGCTATTTTTTCTCGGTTATTGACTGGATTGACTATGGGTGTCATAGGCGGATTACTCCTTACAACCCTATTTATGCTGCGAATACTCGTTGATTTCTCTAGTTTTGGGGTACTTAGTTGGGTTCTATTGCTATTAATTCTAGCATTAGTTACATCTCTAGGTTTTGGAATAACGGGACTTATAATAGGGTCGCTCATTGGATTAATTCAAATCAATATTGCCTCTGAAGAACATATTACAGATGTGAGAGCTTTAGAATGGTCATTCTCCGCTTTCTTAAATGAAATAAAGAGGGTTTTAAACACCTATTTTCCTGAAGAACGGCCAGAGCTCTGGCCTAATTTTTCATCTGTTACGGGAATAAAAAGTTTCCAGTACACTATAGCCTATGCCAAAATATTTGTAAAAATGATTAGTGCTTTTAATTTTGGCGTCCGTTATACAATTGCTGACGAGCAAATTGACTTCAAAAAACGAGGTGTATGGCAGTCGATAAAAAATGTATTCGTCGTTGGTTTTGTCGGTATATTATTTGGTTTGGCTTATGGGCTGATTCTTTGGATGTTTATCTTATATTTGCTTTCTCTAAGGTTTATATACTTCTTATTGCTGATGATTATATCTGAGGAATCTTTTGGATTACTGCTATCACTCCTTTTGGGAATTTCTATAATACTATTTTCCATAATCTTTGGGCTAATTGGAGGATTACGATCTGGTGGATTGCAAATCATTCAACATTTTACCCTTCGCTCAATACTTTGGCTTTATGGTTACATTCCTTGGAATTATGAACATTTTCTTGACTACGCTGTAGAATGTATCTTTCTGCGAAAAGCTGGTGGTGGTTATATATTTATCCATCGCTCAATGTTGGAATATTTTGTTAGCATTGGACAAGAGATAAACAATTGCACAAAAAGGGTAAGAAGCAATCCAAAAAGTGTAGAAGCCTACCAAGATCGAGCTAATGCATTTTACGACTATGGCAATTTGTTTTATGCTATAATTGATTATAGTAAAATTATCGAACTGACCTCAGAAAATGTTGATTCCTACTTGGCTCGTGGAAAGACATATTATGACTCTGGCAATCTATCGCTAGCCATTGTTGACTATAGTAAAGCTATTAATTTGGACCCACATAATGTGAGTGCCTACTATATTCGTGCGAAAATTTACTATGAACTAGGTGAATTTTCTCATACAATTGATGATTGTACTCGAGCGATTGAATTAGACTCCAGAAAAGCAGAATGGTATTGTACTCGCGGTAGAGCTTATTTTGAGGTGGGTGATCAACTTCGGGCAATTGCTGATTATACTAAAGCTATGAAATTGGACTCCACAAATATCGAAGTTTATTATGCTCTTGGTAGATTCCATCAGGAGGCAGGTGACTGGGCTAATGCCTTTGTTAATTACCACAAAGCAGTTCAACTCGATACAAAGTGTAATACAGTCTCTCGTATTCAAGATAAGCTTTGTTGTGAGTCCAGAGGGCTAGCACAATTAGATCTAGATGGTAGCCTAATTTTATCCATTGAACCAACAGGCTAAAATTTAGGCAAATATAAATCGGGTGAATAGGAAAAGATATTATCTAATTGATGAGGGATAAATCAGAATTAGATGAGTACAAGCTGTTTTACCTGTATCCCGCCATTTTTGCGCCTCAAGGTTTCCGCCAAACAAGTCACCGTAGCCGAAAAACTAATCTCGGTTTTTGTTGAAAGCTGCTTTATCTACAACATCAAATGATTGGTGGTTGCTTTGCCAACCCGTTTTCGGCTAAGCTTAGGCGTTACTACGAGCCGGCATGTGGGTCCGAACACCGCCTGCCGGGTATGACCGGCCAGGCTGATTTTTGTCAGTAATATGGCCTGTGGCCCTTGGGCGCGTAAACCTTAGACGCTTTTAAAACCGTCTCTAAACACCTGGGGCTTTTTTCTAAACCACCCAGGCAAAAATAAAAAAACGCCCAGGTGTTTTTTTTAAAACGCCTGGGTAAAAAAAGAAAAAGACCCAGGTCAAAATAAAAAAACACCTGGGTCTTTTGATTTAAACACCTAGGTGTTTGCTTTTAAACACCTGGGTGACCCTAGTTGAAGACCCAGGTGTTTAAGTTTAAACACCTGGGTCTTTCGGAGCAAACACCCAGGTCAAGCAACAAAAACACCTGGGTCTTTCGGAGCAAACACCCAGGTGATGGCCGGCGGCTAGCAGCCTCGTAGCCAATCGGTCGGCTCTCTAGCAAGGCTAAGGCTAAGACCAAACCAACCAATCAGGTAACCAACCAACTCTCCCACCATCCAACCTACCATCCAACCATCCAACTATCCACCCAACCTACCATCCAACTATCCACCCAACCGGGCCAAATACTTACCAATTGTCCAGTTCATAAACCCCTCAGATGTCCGGTGTGTCTGGGGAGTTTTTGTTTTATACTCTCACTAATGGACATGCGATCAATTGGCCCGATAGACCGCCGCTAGCTGACCGCCGACCGCAGATGGTAGACCGCCTAAAAAATAGGCCGAACTGGGTCGCTTGG
>JACKAT010000055.1 GCA_020634935.1 Anaerolineales bacterium | reverse complement strand
CCGGTAGCCCTGCATTAAACCGTGGTGAAGAGAAATTAGACAGAATTAACACGATTTACCTGATTATGATCCATAAAATCGTGATAATCGTGTCAATTCTGTCGATTATGGGGTCGATCTTCCGTCATTTTCACGTTTCCACGGTTTAATGTTGTCCTACCATCTTTCCAGACAGCCTCCTTGTCACTGTATTGCCACAGGGATTTCTCCGCTGGCGCTCCGAAATGACATCGTCGCCTTTAATTATCAAACTCAGATTATTCAACCGCACCGGATAAGGTGACAGTCACTTAGCGATGATAAATCGACCTATTTAGGCTAAACAGGCGTTCATTTTCGGCAAAAAGTGACTGTCACCTTGTTTCGATACCCCAACTGCGTAAGTCCTATGAATTATGACCCCTAAAATCGTGATAATCTTGTAAATCCTGTCTAATTTTTCTTTACCAGGCTGGCGTGCGGAGCGACCCAGGTTGGTTTAGTCGTAAACAACGTGGTTTTAACCCGTTGCTTAGCTCAGGCGGCGAATTCATTCGCAGATATTGAAAGGACAAAGCAAGCTTTGTCGCTCCTTTCTTCTGGAAATAACGGTTTGGAGCGTCAAAGTTTACTTTGACCTAATCGTGGATGACAAAGCAAGCTTTGTCGCTCCTTTTCTTTGAAATAATGGGTTTCGCCCAAAAACGTTGGCCGACGTAGACATTTAATTAGAAAATGGTTATAATGGGTTTAACAGTTAAATCAGCGTCATATTCATCTTGACTAAACCTCTTAACTTGGAAAGGACATTAGACCATGTTTACAGCTATTCTCGACGCGAACAGTCCGTTTCACGCCGGTTTGCCGGAGAATGACCAGCCGGATAAGCTGGTGACGGCGGGCGAAACCTTTTTGACCTACGACAGCACGTTACCCCCGGAGCAGCAGTCGCCGTTTAAGGACGACATTGCCCAACTACTGCAAGACTGTTCCCCCCAGCAGGATGAGTTCAAGCAAAGTGAAGCCCAACGCACCATCGCCTCTGAAAACCTCAAACGCTTCGAAGAGCAAGCCTACCGTTTTCTGCAACGTATTCACCTAAATTTAAAGTCCTATCTGTATGAAACGCCGGAAGAGGCCGAAGAATGGGGCTTTGAGGTCAAGCAGTCCACCCGTAATATTATGATGCCGAGCAAGAAAGATCGCTTGAAGGTGCTCAGCCGCTATATTGCCAAAGAAGAAAGCCGGCCCGAGGCCGAGCGGTTCGTCACGCCGGACCTGGCGGCCATAACCGAGGTTCGGGATCAGTTGCAGGAGCGGAAAAAGCGCATCCATTCCAGCCACGTCCAGCGCAAGTCTAGCCGGGTGGCCCGCGATGCCACGTTGCAAGCGTTAAAGGATACGCTTCGGGCCGCCGGTACGGTGATTATTGTGAAGCATCTGGGCCGGGTCATTTCGCCCGAGCTGGGCAAGTGGGGCTATGAGGTGTACGAGCGCTCCTCGCGCCCGGATAATCCCAACGACGCGCCGCCCCCGGACAGCGCGGTTGACGAACCGGCCATCGACAACGCCGACACCAACGGTAGTCAGGAGAGCGGTACTTTGGCCAACGTGGTGATTAGGGCCACTCGCAACGGACGCCGTTCTTAAGCCGCCGCAACCCAGCAGCTAGTACGTTGAGGCGGAAATAGATATTCTTCGTGTCATTTCGCAGCGTCAGCGGAGAAATCTCTGTGACAATACCAGGAAAAGGGGTCTGGCGGGGAAAATTTGAAGCAACAACGCCCATTTTCCCCGGTAAAGGCTTCATTTATAGGAATGTCTGAGGGATTTCTCCTCCGGAGTTTATCCTGAGCGCAGTCGAAGGGGCTACGAAATGACATATTCGGCTTTACTTATCGCCCTCAGGTTAGGAGACAATCAAAAGGTGACAGTCACTGGGCTAGTGACTGTCACCTTTTTTGATAATCCTATACTTTAGAAATCGAAATTGTCAATATTGTCGGCGTTGAAGACCGTGGGCGGGCCAAGGAGAATGACGCCGTTGTCATCGACGGTGTAGGAGCCGAGCTTACCGGCTTCGAAGGTGTCGCCAGGCGCGCCGGTGATGTCGCCGGAAGCCAGGGCGTTGAGGGCGTAAATGGCCAGGTAGCCCAAATTAGCCGGGTTCCACAAGGCGAACGCGGGCGCAGCGCCACTTTTCACATAATCGCGCATCTGGTTCGGGGTGCCGAGGCCGGTGACCATGACTTCACCTACTTTGCCGGCGTCTTGCACCGCGCGGGCCGCGGCGGCAATACCGACGGTGGTCGGGGAGATGATGCCTTTCAGGTCGGGATAGGTTTTCATCAGCCCTTGGGCTTCGTTGTAGCTCTTTTCATCTTCGTCATCGCCGTAGACGGTGGCGACCAGCTCGATGTTGGCGTATTCCGGCTTGGTCAGCTCATCCTGCATCCACATGATCCACTCGTTTTGGTTGGGAGCGGTGGAGGTAGCGCTGAGGATGGCGATTTGGCCTTCGCCGCCGATCAGGTCGGAGATAAGTTGAATCTGGCCGCGCCCGATATCTTCGGACACCGCCTGCAGGACGTGCAGGGTCCGGCCGCCGGGGGCAATCTCGGCGTCCCAACTGACCACCGGAATCCCGGCCGCGATGGCGTCAGCCCCGGTCGGAACCAGGGCGTCGGAGTCGTTGGCCGAAACGGCCAGGCCGTCAACCTGCTGGGCAATGAGCGAGTTGAGCAGTTGAATTTGTTCGGTCGCGTCGGCGGTGGCGGAGCCTTGGTAGGTGACGCTAACGCCTAACTCGGCCGCGGCTTCTTGCGCGCCGGCGTTGGCCGTGTCAAAGTAGGGGTTGCCCAAGTTTTTGGGGACGAGGACAAAGTTAAAAGCGCCTTCCATCATGGCGGCTTCGCCTTCGGCCATGGCTTCTTCCGTCGGGGCGGCTTCGGCCATCATGGCGGTATCGGCGGAGATTGCGCCGGAGAGCAGGGCCTGGGCGTCTTCGGCGGTGGGGATACACAGGGTCCAGCCGGGTTCGATGACGTCGGCGTTGTCGATGACATCGTAACCGCCGGATTTCGCGGCGGCGTTGGTGGCGTCGACAATGGCCGGGTAGGCCAGGACATCGCCGTAGAATTTGTCGGCAATTTTACTGAGCCAGTCGTCGGCCTGAACGCTGTAATCTTCATCGCAGGCCACCCCCATCATAGTGTCCTCGGCCATCATCGCGTCTTCACTCTCGGCCGTCGCTTCGGCGGTCGGCATGGCCTCTTCCATCATTTCGGCCGTCGGTTCGGCGGTCGGTTCGGCGGTGGGGTCCTGGGCCAGAGCCGCGGCCGGCAAAGCCAGCATCCACAAAATCATCATTGATACAAAAATTTTCTTCATTGTTATTTGATTCACTTCAGATCCTCCTAAAGTTATTTATTTGATTTTGGTGAGCGATTACGTTGGTTTACCTATTGCTTCGTTGCAAATGTTATTTTTATATGGAACACCTCCTCTGAACTGCAATGAAAGAATTAATAATGAAAGAATGAAAAATAGCGGTGATTTTCATTCTTGGTGGCGTCCCAAGAGGGACTGGCGAACTCCGGTGTAATTAAAAGCCTGTCTGGAGCATCAAAGCTTGCTTTGAGCGAGGGAGACAAAGCACGCTTTGTCGCTCCGGTACATTTCTTGGGGCAAAGCAAGCTTTGTCGCTCCGGTACATTTCTGATGACAAAGCAAGCTTTGTCGCTCCGATAGATATTTTATCAAGTTAATACCTGCTCAGGACGCCATAGGCGGCAACGGTGTGATTATAACATTGTCAGCCCAAATCAGATAATGGGGGTTAACTAACGGACACAGCGGAACCCCAAATCATCGTTGGCCGCGTCGGGCGCGGCCGCGGACCGGTTGGTGGCGCGCGCTTGGGCGTCTTCATCAAACCAGCCACCGCCCCGGGTCACCCGCAGGTTGTCGCCGTAGAACGGGTCTTGATAGCTGCTGTTGGGATAGGCTTCAAAGGCGTCGGCGGTCCATTCCCAGACGTTGCCGGCCATATCTTCCACCCCGTAAGGGCTGGCGCCCGTGGCAAAACTGCCGACGGCCACCGTGCCGCGAATCCCCGTATCCTTCAGGTTGGCGCGACCGCTTTCGTAAGCGTCGCCCCAGGGGTAGAGCCGCCCTTCGGTCCCTCGCGCCGCTTTCTCCCACTCGGCTTCGCTGGGCAGGCGCTTGTCGAGCCATTCGCAAAACGCCGTCGCATCTGGCCAGGTGACTTTGACGACGGGATGATTGCCGTTCCCCTCGATGTAGGACTGCCAGGTTTTGTTCGATCCCTTGGCTTCGGCGTCGGTCTGGTAGCCGGTAGCCGCGACAAAGAGGGCGAAATCATCGTTGGTCACCTCAAAGCGGTCGATGGCGTAGGCCGGCAGCTCGATGGTCTGGGCCGGGCCTTCATTCGGTTCGCCGGAGTCGCTGCCCAGGGTAAACGGCCCGGCCGGAATATCGATCATATCCTCCTCCGGCCTTGGCGGCTCGGTGGGGGTAGGGCTGGCCGCGTTATCGGCCTCGACGGCCGCGCCGGGCGGTGGAGTCATGGTCGGGGTGGGCGAAGGGCGCGGCGTCGGCGTGGGCGGGATGGCGGCGGGCGTGGGCGTGGCTTGCAAGACGATGGCCTGGGTGGCCGTTGGCGTCGGCGGGCGCGGGGTCGAGGTCGGGGTGACCAGAATGGGCGCGCGCGACCAAGAGAAGAAGCCGCCAAACAGCACCGCTAAAGCGATGGCCGCCGCCGTCGAAAAAATCGTACTGCCGGTCAGGCGCAGGCCGCCGCTCGACAGTTTGCGGCCGACGTAGGGCAGCAAAATCGCCAAAATCAACAAAAACCCAATGGCGATGCTCTGAACCTGGCCTTGAATGTTGACCAAGCTCATGCCGAACCGCATGACTCCGATCAAAATCAGCGACAGCACCGCGCCGATCATCGTGCCGCTGCCGCCGAAAATATCGATGCCGCCCAGGACAGTGGCCGTAATCACGTCCAACTCCAGCCCCAGGCCGATATCGGGCCGGGTGCTGCCGAAGCGGGCGGCCAGCACAATGCCGGCCAGGGCCGACATCAAACCGGACACGACAAAGATGATCATCTTGATCCGGTCGACGGCCACGCCGGCGAAGCGGCAGGCTTCTTCATTATTACCGATGGCGTACAGGTAGCGGCCAAAGGTGGTTTTGTGCAGCACCAGGCCAAAAATCACGGCTAGCACGATGAACAGCAGCAGCGAAAACGGCGCTGGCGTGCTGCCTAATTTACCCTGCCCCAAATAGGTGAACGCGGACGGGTAGCCCCGCGCGGCCTGATCGCCCAGCAACACGTAAGCCACGCCGCGATAGAACGCAAACGTCCCCAGCGTCACCACCAGGGCCGGCAGTCGCACCTTGGCGATGAGATAGCCGTTGAGCAAACCGGCCAGCCCGCCCAAGACCAGCGCCGCCCCGGCCGCCGCCCAGATGTTCCAGCCGTTGTTGAACAACCAGCCCATAAACGAGGCGCACATGCCCAGCATCGAGGCCACCGATAAATCGATATTGCCGGTGATGATGATAAACACCATCGGCAGCATCATAATGCCCAACTCCATAAAATCGGAGGCGGTTCTAAAGAGGTTGGTCGCTTGCAGGAAAAAAGGCGACAGCAGGGTGTTGACCAGGCTAACCCCAATAATCAGGGCGACCAGCAGCCATTCCCAGCGCAAGAAGGTCGAGGCCAGGGTTGGTTGGGGCGGCTGAAACGCGGCGGCTTTTGGAGACGGGGTATCCATTGGCTGGGTCATGCTGTTTTCCTCACACTTAAAGTTTGCTGCAAGCGGCGCAGAATGACCGAGTCGACAATAACGGCCAGCAGAATTAGCGCTCCCTGGGCCGCCAACTGCCAGAAGGGCGAGATGCGGATCAGGGTCAGCGCGTTGTTGATGATGCCCAACAACAGCGCCCCTAACAGCACCCCGGACACCGTGCCGCTGCCGCCAAAAATGTTCACCCCGCCGACGACCGAAGCGGCCACCGTTTGCAGTTCAAAACCGAGCGCGGTGTTGGTCTGCGCGGCCTCAAAGCGCGAGGCCCATAACACGCCGGCCAGGCCGCACAGCACCCCAGAAATGACATACACCATAAAAATAATGCGCTGCACGCGAATACCGGCCACTTTGGCCGCGTCGGGATTGCTGCCGACGGCGTAAATATCCCGGCCGGGGCGGGTGTAGTTAAGAAAGTAGTAGATGATGGCGGCGATGACCAGGGCGAAGATGACCAGGTTCGGCAACCCGAGCGGCGTGCCTTTGGCCAGGAGTTTGAAGCTCTGCGGCATTTCGAAGGCGTTGACCCAGGTCCCCTGGCTGTAGAGAAACACCGTCCCACGATAAATGCTCAAGGTCCCCAGGGTGGCAATGATCGGCGGGACGCCCCCGGCGGTAATGATAAAGCCGTTGAAACAGCCCAGCCCAAAGCCGATGGCCATGCCCAACAACAGGGCCAACCACGGCGACATAGCTTGGTTCTCAGTTACCACAAACGACACCATCATGGCTACCAAGCCAATCATCGAGCCGACCGATAGGTCGATGCCCCGGGTGATGATGACCATCGTCTGGGCCAGGGCCACGATGGCCAGAATGGAGATGTTAAGCAGGATGTCTCGAAAATTCTCCAAACTCAAAAAGTTGGGGCTGCGCAGGCTGACGATGATCATCAGCAGCACGATAAAGATGGAGATGCCGACCTCGCGAAAGCGAGCGAGCGTCAGAAAAATCGATTGGCGAGGCGGGGTCGATGGTTGAGTGGTCATATCACACCTGTTCTACGGCCTGAGTGGCGGCCAGCATAATTTTTTCCTGGGTGGCTTCGGCCCGGCTGAAGTGACCGGTCAAGCGGCCTTCGCGCATGACCAAAATGCGGTCACTCATCCCTAAAATTTCCGGCAGTTCCGAGGAAATCATCAGGATGGCCATGCCTTGAGCGGCCAATTCGCTCATCAAGCCGTGGACAGCGGCTTTGGTGCCGACGTCGATGCCCCGGGTCGGTTCATCCAAAATTAAAATGCGGGGTTTGGTAGCCAGCCATTTAGCCAGCACCACCTTCTGCTGGTTGCCGCCCGACAGCTCGCGCACCCGCTGCCACAGACCGGCGGCTTTAACCTCCATCTGCGTGGCCGATGCCGCGGCCGACTGCTGTTCTTGATCGGTATCGAGCCAGCCCTGTTTGGCAAACTCGGACAAGATGGGCAAGGTGATGTTGTAGGAGATGCGCATCGGCAAAATCAGGCCATGATGCTGCCGGTCTTCCGGCACATAGGCCAGGCCGAGCTGCATCGCTTTTTGCGGGCCGGTGATGGTGACCGGCTGGCCGTTGATTTTGATGGTACCGCCGGAGATGGCGTCGACGCCAAAAATCGCCCGGGCTACATCGGTACGGCCCGCGCCGACCAGGCCGGCCATGCCCAAAATCTCGCCCCGGTGCAGTTCAAAAGAGACATCCTGGAACGCGCCGTCGCGGCTTAAGCCTTCCACCTGAAGGACGACCTCACCGGCCTCGACGGCTAGCTTGGGGAAGAGATCGGCCAGTTGGCGGCCGACCATCATTTGGATCAGGCTGTCGGTGGTTACGGCTGAAATCAGCTTGGTATCGACGTACGCGCCGTCGCGCAAAACGGTTACGCGGTCGGCCAGTTCGAACAGCTCTTCCAGCCGGTGGGAGATAAAGACGATGGCCGTGCCGGCCTGGCGCAACTGCCGAACGATGCGAAACAAATCGTCAACCTCGGCCAGCGTCAGCGAGGAGGTCGGCTCGTCCATAATCAAAATCTTGGCTTGCACCGACAGCGCCCGGGCAATCTCAACCATCTGCTGCTGGGCCACGCTGAGGTGACGGGCCTTAGTGCGCGGTTCGAGATGCACCCCCAGCGAGTCGAGCAGCTTACTTGCCTCGCGGTACATATCCGACCAGGCCACTTGGCCGCCGGCGCGGGTCGGCTGGCGGCCGACGAAGATATTTTCGGCAATGTCCAAATCGGGGAAAAGGCTGGGTTCTTGATAAATGGCGGCAATGCCTAGCTGGCGAGATTCTAGGGGGTTGGCCAGATGGATTTGCTGGCCGTTGAGGGTGATTTCGCCGCTGTCGGGTTGGTGAACGCCGGTGATAATCTTAATCAGGGTCGATTTACCGGCCCCGTTTTCACCCAGGAGGGCGTGTACTTCGCCGGGGTACAGATCGAACGACACGCCTCGCAGGGCGTGGACGCCGGCAAAACTCTTGCTAATGTTAGACATCAATAGTATATGGTCGGTCATTGACTCTAGATCCTATCAAACGATGATAACATCAACCCCTTTTTGGCGGACTGGGTTCACTAACGGCTCCGGGGCGTTTTTATCGGTAATCACGGTATGAAGCTGGGACAGGTGGGCAAAGGTAATGGTGGCGGCCCGGCCCCACTTGCGGGCGTCGATGACGCCCACCACCTGCTGGCAGCGCTCAACCATCAGGCGTTTCATGGCCACTTCTTGCATATTGACATCGGTTAGGCCGGACTCGACCGTAATTCCCTGCGCCCCAAAAAACCCTAAACGCACATTCATTCGCGCCAGCAGGCTGTTGTCCACCTCACCAATCAGCGACAGAGAAACGTGGCGCAAGTGGGTGCCGGGCATAATCACCTGAATATGCGGCGCATCGAGCAGGTTCATGGCGGCTCTGAGGCTGTTGGTAATGACGGTCAATTCCGACAAAGGTTTGAGGTAGGGAATAATGGCCTGAGCGGTGGTGCTGGCGTCAAGGATGATGGTATCACCGTTTTCAACCAGACGAGCCGCGGTCTGACCGATCCGTACCTTTTGAGCGGCCTGCTGCTGCTGGCGGATATCAAAGGAGTATTCGGGCATTCCGGTTACAGCCAGGGCGCGGCCCCGAACTCGCAGCAGCAGCCCTTGTTCGCTCAGCGCTTGCAAATCCTGGCGGATAGTCACAGCCGAGACGTCAAAGCGATCACTTAAATCTTCAACTGATAACTGGCCGGCCTCTTCCACAGAGGCCAGGATTTGCTGCCGGCGTTCGGCCAACCGGTGTTGTTTGCCCAAGAAATCACTCCGCTGTAGATTTCAAAATGTTTCTAATTTTACTAAATAGGGAGAGTTTCGTAAGAAATTGAAACTATTGTATGATAAAACGCCGAATTTGACAAACTTAAGCACGATTTTGCAGCCGTTCTTAATGTCGCGACAAGGTGACGGTCACTTGGTCAAAAATACCCACCTGAACGACGAAATCAAGGGCTTTGCTCCGGCAAAAGTGACCGTCACCCTTGTTTTTGGCGCAACTCGGTCGAAGAGAGATCGAGCCGGAATTCCTGCTCGGTAAACCCATCGAACAGGTCTCGCAAGTCGTCAGGCAGGGCCAGATCGCGCCAGGTCAGGAATCGGTCATCCTTCAACCGGCCGGCCACGAAAAAGCGGCAACCGGCCGCTCGAATGGCGGCAAAGGCAGCCTGCATCTCGGCCGGGTCGTCGTGATAAAAACGGGGTTCGATTAGCCGTACGGCGGTATCGTAGCCCACAATAAAAACGGTGTTGGGAAAAATCCGGGCTTTTTGGGTAAAAAGGGGCGCGCCGGAGAAGACCAGCGGCGCGTAATCGAGAAACTGACCACTGCGTCGAATCGCTTCAGCCGGTGCGAGAGCGGGTTTGTCGGCGTTCAACAATGGTAGCTCGAAGTAGACCGGCCGGCCCAAGGTCTGAGCCGCTATCTGGGCCATTTGACGATGCCCCTGGTGGAGGGGGTTAAACGATCCGGATAAAATCGCGCTGGTGGTGATGGGTTCGTCGGCGGCTAACCGGCCGGTGGGTGAGAGGGTGACGGTTTGAACCGAGCCAGCCAGCAGTTGGTTGAGCAAAGTCACGGGCTGGAAACTTGTTTCGATTGTTTCACTTTCTATCAAATCAACCGATAAAGCGTTAGCCAACCCACTGGCCTGGGCTATCGCTCGCACAATGAGCCGGCTGACCAACTGCTCTTCCGCCAGTCGATCACGAGCGCCTTTAGTTAAAGTTAGATCGAACGTGAGCAGGCTCGCCGCCGAATAGGCAGCCACACAGGCGCGATGCTGGCCACGTTTAGTGCGATCGGTGGCGATGGTGGCGGTACAGCCGATGCCGAGTAACGGCGTTTCCGGTTCGGCCAGAGTTTGGGCTCGCTGATACGCCGCCGCTGCCATCGCCACGGCCACCCCGCGAGAGACAAACTGCTCAGGCTGGAAGCCGATGAGGCCGGTCAACGAGGCCGCCGCGTAGCGATCGGTGGCTTCCAAAATCGTCCGAGACGAACCGCCCACACGATGCAGCCAGGCCAAAGCCAGCGATCCGGCTCCGGCAAATTCTAACACAACTTTTTCCGGGGTGTTATGAATCGCGGTGACCACCGCCGTCAGGTCGTCTGAAAGCCGATCAGTCAGCTCATGTTCCGGCGAGGGCAAAGCCATCTTTAGTCATCCATCCTCCGGTTTTCTCCTCCTCTAAAATAAAAGTCCGGAGCATCAAAGCAGAGCTTTGATGGGTCTTGACAAAGCGAGCTTTGTCGCTCCACTTTTTATTAGTGGCGTTGTCTCACTCTTCAGTAACGGCGTCCTCTTCCTTAGCCTCAGTCTTAGCCTTCCGGCCAGCTTTCTTCTCGGCTTTAGCTTTTGCTTTCTCGTCCTCGTACTCGGCCACCATTTTGTCAATCTCGGCGGCGGCTTCGTCCAGTTCGGACTGCATCTCTTTGACCGAGACCTTCGTAACGGCCCGGCAAGCGGGGCAAACAGCCTGATAATGGCTGGGATTTTTCTTCTTTAACTTATGAAGTTCAAACCCGACAAAAACCGGGTCTAATTCAAAATGGCGTTTACATTTGAAGCAAGTTACTATCACGATGGTACCCTTAAGATTATTTATTAAACAACTCAAGTTGCCACTAGGTTGCCAAACCGGGGAGTAGGCAGTAGGGAATAAGGAGTAAGGGTTCAAAAGCGATTACTTCCTACTGCTTATTTCTCACAAGGTTAGGGTAGAAATAGTGAATTTGCGGTATTTCCTGGACACGGTAGCAACTTGGGTTAAAATTAAAAATGAATTGTACTTTACCGGCCAGGGATCGTCAATTGCTTGAGCACAGCCCGAACTAGCAATAAATAGCTATGTATTACTATGGACATTTAAAGCGATTTCGGTATAATCTTAGCATGCAAAACTATGGTAAAGAAGTAAAATCAAACAAAGTCCCCAAGCGGCCGCTTGGGGACTTTGTCTTTTGTGGAGGTTAGTCGATCAATGGCAGTTCTGATAAGGAGGATATTATGACAAAATATATTTTTTGTACGGGTGGGGTTGTTTCCTCACTGGGCAAGGGTGTCGCCGCCGCTTCGATTGGTCGAATTTTAAAGAGTCGGGGGTTATCGGTGACGGTTCAAAAGTTGGATCCGTATCTCAATGTTGATCCCGGCACGATGAGTCCATACGAACATGGCGAGGTCTTTGTGCTGGAAGATGGGGCCGAAACCGATTTGGATTTAGGGGCCTACGAACGGTTCATCGACGAAAATTTGAGCCGAGCCAGCAATCTAACCAGTGGTCAGGTTTACCAGGAAGTCATCAACCGCGAGCGCCGGGGCGATTACCTGGGTAAGACCATTCAAGTTATTCCGCACGTAACCAACCAAATCAAGGCGCGGATTACCGAGGTGGCCCGTCACAGCCAGGCCGATATCGTGATTGTGGAAGTTGGCGGTACGGTGGGCGATATTGAAAGCCTGCCATTTTTGGAAGCTCTGCGCCAGATGCGCAAGGACGCCGGACGGAACAATACTTTTTACATCCACGTCACACTGCTGCCCCACTTGCAAGCCACCAATGAGCTAAAAACTAAACCCACCCAACACAGTGTCCGCGAACTAAGAGGGATCGGTATCCAGCCGGATATGATTATGTGCCGGGCCGATCTGCCGGTTGGGAAAGACCTCCGCGACAAAATTGCCCTTTTTTGCGATGTTGAGCGCGAGGCGGTGATCCCGCTCACCACCGCCGACACCATTTACGAAGTGCCGCTGACATTGGAAGAAGAAGGCGTAGCCGATTTCATTTGCCGCCAGCTAAATATTGCCTGCCGGGCGCCTGACCTATCGGAATGGCGGCGAATGGTGGAACACATCAAAAAACCGAAAGCCCACACGGTCACGATTGGCATTGTCGGTAAATATGTTGAGTTGGAAGACGCTTATATCAGTGTGTACGAAGCCCTCCATCACGCGGCCACACAACAGGACTGTGAGGTTAATATCGAGTGGATTCCGTCTGAAAATCTAGAGAGAATGCGTCAGATTGAGCGATTAGAGCGGGTCGATGGCATTGTGGTACCCGGCGGTTTTGGCGAACGGGGTATCGAGGGGAAGATTGTGGCCGCCAAATTCGCCCGCACCCGCCAGGTGCCGTATCTGGGTCTGTGCCTGGGCATGCAAGTCATGGTTATCGAACTGGCCCGCGACGTTTTTGAGAGCGACAGCCCCAATTCCACTGAGTTTAACCCCACCACCCCTTATCCGGTGATCGATCTGATGGCCGATCAGCGGGATATCGCCAGTCTGGGCGGAACTATGCGGCTGGGCAGCTATCCCTGTCATTTACGCGATGGCTCTATCGCTGCGCAAGCCTATCAAGTTAAAGTAGTTCACGAGCGCCATCGTCACCGATTTGAGTTCAAAAACGAATTTAGGGACGTGCTTAGCGCAGCCGGATTGCTCTTCTCCGGGCTATCACCGGACGAACGGCTGGTTGAGATTGCCGAATTAAAAGATCATCCGTTTATGCTGGGCAGCCAGTTCCACCCCGAGTTTAAGAGCCGTCCTACCCGACCCCATCCGTTATTTGCGGCCTTTTTCAAAGCGGCTCGCGAACGAAGTCAAACAGCCAACCAGCCATCACTAATGCCGGTTCTGGAAACTCAGGCTACGGCTCCCTAACTCCCGCTCATCACGATTGGCTCGAAGAAAATGGCTGCACCGGCGTCGAGCCAATCGTGATCGACGCCGGCGTGTGCTACCCGTTTGGCCCAAATCAAGAAATTCGGGCCAAATCTATTGTCGTCCCTCAAATTTGACTTTAACAAGGTTTACTTTTTACATAATATGGGGTAAACTATTTACCATAATGTTTTAATACTCAGATCAGACCTAATAGGTTTCCGAATAACTTTTAAGATTACCAGCCTCTCCCGTTGAAATCATATTTACGCTAAAAATAGCCCTCGAAATACTATCAAGTCTGGGGGGGATTGAGTATTTATTAAAATTGTTTTAAGTTTGTAATCTTCCACGGTAATGACTATACAAGACGCCATTGAACGTTATCTTAAACAAATTAAGCGGGGTAAAAGTGCTAATACAGCCGTGGCCTACCAGCGCGGACTAAACGCATTTGCCGAATGCCTGGCGGACGCGGACGATCCCATCGATTTTGAAACAGCTGACGTTACCACCTTGTCACCGCTTTGGATTGAAACTTTTCTCAACCAACTGCACAAGCAGTCGGTGGCCACGGAGCATCTGTATACCACGGCGGTGGCGGGATTCTATCGATATGTAGCGGCTCAAGAGTGGGCCACGCTCAATCTATCTACCCTCGATTTTGAGCTAAGCCAGCGGCGCAGTCAGGGCAAACGACTGCATATCTTTCCTGAGGAGAACCTCGAAAAGTTACTCAATAAGATGGAAAAAGCGGTCAAACGGCCGACCGAGTCGATGGCTCAGAAGCTGACCATTCATCGCGACACCGCGCTGTTGATTACCCTGGCCGATACCGGCCTGCGCGTATCGGAAGCGTGCGGGCTGCGCAAGGGCGATCTCGACTGGGATCGCCGGCGGGCGGTGATCATTGGTAAAGGAGACAAGCAAGCCATTGTTCGCTTCTCGCCGCGGTCACTACAGCACATTAGCGCCTATCTCAGCTTGCGCTCCGCACTCGATCAACAACAGGGGCGGCAAAAAGTGCTGCCGATTTTTGCCCGGCACGACAAACGGGTCAGCAAGCGTGTTTTGCCTATTTCGGCCCGCACGGCTGAAAACATTGTCACCGACTATGTGGTTCATTTTTTGGGCGAAGAGGCTCGCGGCACGATAACGCCCCATACATTTCGGCACTATTTTGTGACCCGGGTGGCGCGCCAGCACGATATTCTGGTGGCGCAGAATCTGGCCCGGCACGAAAGTATCAGCACCACTTCCGGCTACACCCATCTGACCGATACGGAAATCGACCAAGCCTATGAGGCCATATTTAGTCAAGAGCAGTCTGATCAGGATGATAGCTAACGTTTACCTTCACGGGAGAAAAAGATGAGACAAAATTTCAAGTATGTAGTACCCTTGCTCATTTTGATGATGGGGTTGGTTTCAGCCTGTGAAATACAGCGATCCAACGAAGGCGATATTGCCGTTGAACCACCGGGCGTAAGCGGCCCAACCGGCGCGCCACCCACTGAACCGCCACCCTCGCCGCAAGTAGCACCATCCGTGGAACCCAGTTTGGAAGCCCCGGCTGCCGGCGGGACAACGGGCGGAGACGAGATTGAAGCTGAAGGTGAGACCGCCCCGGAAACACCCAACGAAGGCGCGGTTACCCCCGGAACGGTGGTTTTAAAGCTCAATGAAGAAGCATCTATTCAGGCACGCAGCGTTGAGTTAGACAATAACATCATCGTTTCCGGCGTCAACACCCTCGATCAGAAGCTTCAAGAAATTGGCGCCAGCGATTTGCAGCCGGTCATCGAGGATGTGGCCGATAGTACCGGCCAGGACTTGAACACCTTATCGATTCAGGCTGAAGAAATTAGCCAACTGTACACTGTCAATTTTTCCGAGGATAAAGACCCGGTGGCTGTGGCTGCCACGCTCAACGAAGACCCCAACGTTGAGTTTGCCGAGCCTGATTTTATCGCCGGGATTACCGGCCGCCCTAGCTACGCTCCGGCTGAATTCCAACCCAATGATCCCTTATTTAGCAAACATCAGTGGAACCTGCAAGCTATCCAAATGCCCGCAGCCTGGGATATCAGCAAAGGCCGGGAGAGCGTGGTGGCCATCATCGATACCGGCGTGGCTTTTGATGCGCCGGATCTGGCCGGTACAGCTAGAATGACCGGCTACGACTTTGTCAACAATGATACCGATCCCCGAGACGATAACGGCCACGGGACCCACGTGGCCGGAACGGTAGCTCAAACAACCAATAATGGGGTAGGGGTAGCCGGCGTGGCTTTTGAAGCGACGCTGCTGCCGATTAAAGCGTTAGGGGCCAGCGGCAACGGCAGTTACTCTGATATTATTAAAGCGATCACCTACGCGGTCGATCAGGGAGCGGATGTCATCAACATGAGTCTGGCCGGGCGCAATGGCTCGCAAGCCTTGCAAGAGGCCGTAAAATACGCCTATGATCGCGGGGTGGTGGTGGTGGCCGCTGCCGGTAACGATGCCCAATCAACGGTTTACTTCCCAGCCGGCTATGATCAATATGTTATCGCAGTGGGTGCGGTTCGGGTTGA
Source organism: Anaerolineales bacterium (assembly GCA_020634935.1). GTDB lineage: Bacteria > Chloroflexota > Anaerolineae > 4572-78 > J111 > JAGRBY01. The sequence goes on along the minus strand of JACKAT010000055.1, from coordinate 22,655 downwards.
TAATACCAAAACTAATTACAGTAACTATGGTTCGGCTCTCGATTTGATGGCCCCCGGGGGTGATGTCGCTGTTGATCAAAATAATGATGGGTATGGCGACGGGGTTTTGCAGCAAACGTTTAGCTCATCCGGCTCCGGCTTTAGCTATCGCTTCTTTGAAGGCACATCGATGGCTTCGCCCCATGTGGCCGGGTTAGCGGCGCTGCTTTTTGCCCAAAACCGCAATGCCTCACCCGATCAGATCGAAAAATATATGACGGACAGCGCTCGTAACTTGGGGCCAGCTAACGAATTTGGCGCGGGTCTCATTCAGGCGGCTGATGCGCTGAGGCTGGTTAGCCCCGGCTTGACGCCAACCGCTGAACCACCCACCGTCACCCCTACTCCTACCAATACGCCGACGAGTACCTCTACACCTGAGCCCACTATCGAACCAACGACCCAACCCACGACGGAACCGACCACCCAACCCACAACCGAACCCACCACTCAGCCCACGACCCAACCCACGACCCAACCCACCACTCAGCCCACGACGGAACCGACTACCCAACCGCCAATCACCTCAGCCGGCGATCTAATTGTGAACGGCGGCTTTGAAAATGATGAGGGGTGGGTCTTTGGCGACACGCCGATACGGGGTAGCTTTGACTCCGGGCAAGTGCTCAACGGCAGCCGCGCTCTCAAGTTAGGCATTACCGATGGCCGGGATATCTTCAGTTTTACTTCGGCCTGGCAAGCGGTGACGATCCCGGCGGAAGCCACCCAAGCGACACTTACCGCCCATGTTTATCCCATCAGCCAAGACGTACAGGGCGTCGATGCACAAAATATTCTCGTGCTCGATCAAAACTTCCGCGTGATTAAAACGCTGGCCCGGGGCTTGAGCAACAGTCAGACCTGGGAAACGCGCACCTTTGACCTAACCGATTTAAAGGGTCAAACCATTTATCTCTACTTTGGCGTATTCAATCGAGGGCGCACCGGACTGCCCACGGCGATGTATGTTGATGATGTGGCTCTAACCTGGGCCAAATAAAAAATCCGCCAAAAGTCTAGCTTACACAACCTCATTTATCTGCTATAATAGAGCCAATCACTAAGGTGACTGGCTCTATTTTTGTGGCCGGCTGTATCCGGAATGAAAAGGAGAGGAATGGTGGATTTGGGTACAATAATTCAGGCGTCTCAAGCTATCTCAAGGGAAATGGAAATAGGTGGTTTGCTGGAGAAGTTCGTCAAAATCATTCTTCACCAAACCAGTGCGCATATGGCAATGGTTTTGCTGGAACAGCAAGGGCAGTGGGTGATAGCCGCCACGGGCCAAGCTGACCAAGACCGGATCGAGGTGCTGCAGGCCAAATCTATTGAAGATCACTTGCCGGTATCGGCGGCCTTTGTGGAACGGGTCATCCGGACCAAAGAAAAAGTTGTTTATTCCAAAGGCCTATCGTCGTCAGCCTCGGCAAGCCAGAACGAGCCCTCTCGATCTAACGACTTTGTGATTTATCCGCTTTTAGCCGATCACGAGTTAAAAGGAATGGTCTATTTAGAGAGTTGGCCGGCCTGGCGGGCTGAAGTATTTGAAGTGCTACACATCCTTACCTCGCAGGCTGCCCTTTCATTAGAAAACGCCAAAGTTTACCAACGTCTCAAAGACGAGGTGGTTGAGGCCAAAAAAACAGAGGAAAGTCTTAAGAACAGCGAAGCCCGTTACCGCCACTTGATTGAGTTGTCATTTGACAGCATTGCCATTCATATCGATCGAAAATTTGTCTATATTAATTCGGCTGGAGCCAAGCTTTATGGGGCTCGTTGTCCGAAAGAGCTAATCGGCCGATCTATCTATGATTTTGTCCATCCTGACGATTTAGATGTGGTTAAACCCCGGATCCAGCGCATTGAAACTGAAGGTATCAGTATATCGTTGACAGAACAGAAATTGGTGAGGACCGATGGGCAAGTTATCACCGTTGAGGTCGCCGCTGTCCCCATTATCTATGAAGGCCAACCCGCTATTCAGGCTATTATTCGTGATATCACGCCACGCAAACGAGATGAAGCGGCTCTGATAGCCAGTGAGACTAAATTTCGGACCTTAACTGAAACCACGCTTTCGGCAGTATTTATTTTTCAGGGCGATCGGAATCGCTATGTTAATCGCTATGCGCAAGTGATCACCGGTTATACAGAGGCTGAATTGCTGGCCATGAATTTTTGGGATATCATCCATCCTGAACAGCGAGAGTTGGTCAGAGAGCGGGGCCTGACCCGTCAGCAAGGACAACCGGTCCAAAATCGCTATGAAATAAAGATTTTAACCAAAGGCGGTAGCCCTCGCTGGATTGAAGCCGCGTTGGGCATCATTGAGTTTGAGGGTAAACCGGCGGTCCTTGGCACCTCCTTTGACATAACAACTCGCAAAAAGATCGAAGCCGAGCGAGAGCAATTGTTAGAGTCCGAGCGCAACCAGCGGCTGATCTCAGATACGTTGGGTCAGGTGTTTTTGGCTTTGGCCTCTCACATTCGCCTGGAAGAAGTCCTCGATGAAATTCTGGTTCAAATTCGCCGCACTATTGCTTATGATGCGGCTAACGTGGCCCTACTCGATCACCAAAAAACTTTACATATTGTTCATTGGCAAGGGTATGAAAAATATGGTAATGAAGAAACGATCGCTCGACTGGCCCAGCAAGCCTCCGACTTTCCTCTAGATGCAACCATAATCCGGACTCACCAGCCCGTTATTATCACTGATACTTACAAACATCCTCAGTGGATTTTTATAGAAGAGCTGCATTGGATAAGGTCATTCGTCGGGCTACCTCTTTATGTCGGCGAGCGGATATTAGGTATTTTGCGGCTGGTGGGTGACTCGCCTGGCCGGTTTTCGGTCAAAGATCTAAAGTATCTGCAACCGATCGCTCAAGCAGCCGCTATCGCCATTGAAAATGCCCGCCTCTATGAGCAGGTTCAGCGAGACTTGGCCGATCTAACCCAAACAGAACAAGCGTTGATCAAAACTAACCAGCAGTTGTTAGCGCTGCAACATGCCGGGGCTACATTAGCCATTAGCCTTGATTCTCAGCACGTGCTTGACACGGTTTCCATCGAACTGACCAACCTGGTCGGCGGTCAGGGCTGCATTATTTACGGTTGGAACAGTCAAGCTAATACTATTTCCATTGCCGCAAGCTATAACGTCGCCCCGGATCGATTAATGAGTTATGGGGAACATTGGCTTGACGATTATCCGCTCATCAAGCAAGTCTTAATCAGCCGGCGGGCCGAACAAATCAACATCGATCAAGATCAACTAACAGATAGCAATTTGACTTATCTGAGGGCTCTCTCGGCCAAGGCGGTTCTGGTCTTGGCCATGGAATTTCAAGATGATCTTTTTGGCGCCGTGGTGCTCATTGAACAAAAAAGCGCCAGAACCTTTGACTACGAGGAGATAGCCTTAGCCCAATTCTTGGCTAATCAGGCGGCCACGGCCTTGGAAAATGCCCGGTTATTTGAAAAAACCAAACAAGAAATGGCCGAACGGCAGCAAGCCGAAGCCGCTCTCAAGGAATCGGAAACCAACCTAAGAGCCATTTTCGATAACAGCTTGCAAGCCTTTATCCTGATCGATCTTGACCACATTATTCGCGCTATCAATAAAACGGCCCAATACGGCCTTCGATTAGTCACCAAAAATACCGTCATCGTCGGCGACAATTTTTTCGATATTGTCCCACCTGGCGATTTGGATGAAATTTGCCAGGGTTTTGACAGAGCTTTGCTAGGTGAATCAGCCGTACATGAGTATAAAATAAAACTCAGAGAAATTGACTACTGGGTTGAATGCCATTACGATCCGGTTCTCGATGAGGATAACCAGATTATCGGGGTCTGTTTCAGCAGCATTGACGTTAGCGAACGCAAAAAAGCCGCCCAAACGATTGTAGCCAACGAAGCCCGGCTGCGAGAAGAAATGCAGATCCTACTACAAAATACTCAGGCTTTGGTCAGCCACTTCAATTCGGCCGAGTTATTGGAGTCGATCGTCAATCGGGCCAAAAATTTAATGCAGGCTAACGGCAGTGTGGTTATTTTATTAGGTCAGGACGGCCGCCAATTGGAAACGATTACGCCCAAACAATTTGATATATCCAAATATGACAGCCGGCAGCTCTTGAGCCCAGGCTCGTTAATTGAAAAAGCATTAACTAGCCGAGAAGTTCAGATCAGCGACTTAGGATATACCGCCTACCAGATGAGAACGCTGCAAACCCTGTTGCAATTACCGGATACCAGCACTCTGGTTTGCACCCCTCTCGTTATTCATAATACTAATCTGGGCGTGCTGCTGCTCTGGCGAGATGACCCCTTTACCGATCATGAGCTTCATATGACCAGCGCTTTTGCCAGCCAGGCAGCGTTAGGTCTGGAAAATGCACGTCTCTATCATCACAACCAGCAGTTAGCCATTCAGCAGGAGCGCCACCATTTGGCTCGCGGTTTGCATGACTCGGTGACCCAGTCAATTTACAGTATGGGGTTAGCCGCAGAAACGGCCTTGAAATTTTTAGGGGATGCCCCGGATAACAAAATACGCCAACCCATTGAGTATATTCGCGGTTTGTCCAAGACAGCGCTAACGGAGATGCGCGAACATCTATATCGGCTGCACCCGGCTCCGCTGCACGAGAAAGATGTTGTCTTAGCCTTGCGAGAGCACTGCGCCCAACTAGCCAACCAGCATGAACTTGAAATTGATTTTCAAGCGGATTTATCGGCCGCACTGACTCTCGATCAGCAAGATGGCCTGTACTACATGGCCAGAGAAGCTCTTTGGAACGTTATCAAACATGCCGAGGCCCATCGGGTCGAGATAACCTTAACTCAAGATACCAATGATATTACCCTCTCGATTGCGGACGATGGCATCGGTTTTGAATTAGCCGCCCTCAATCAAAATGAAACGATGGGCTTAAGGAGCATCTACGAACGCGCTGATCTCCTTAACGGCTACGCTATTCCCCAATCCAAACCGGGGTATGGCACTCGTTTGGTCATCACCATTCCATTCGAACCGGAATAGCCATGAATTCAAACTAAATTCTTATGCTTTTTTAACATATTTCACGGCACTATTGGATATAGTAAATAAAGGAGCAGCATCCCTGTCAAACAGGCATCTTATCAATCAATTTTCTAAAATTTAAGATCATCCAATTCGGAGAGGAGTTGTCATGAACCACACTAAGCTTTTAATTGTAGATGACCACACCGTTGTTCGTCGAGGCATCGAAATGATTATCAGTACTGAACCGGGCCTGAATGTAATCGGTGAAGCCAAAGATGGTCAGGAAGCATTTGATAAGGTCAAAGAGTTGCAGCCCGATATTGTACTCATGGATCTCAATATGCCCAAGATAAACGGCATTGAGGCCATTATGAGAATTAAAGAAGGTTCTCCCAAAACCAAAGTTCTGGTTCTAACGGCCTATTTAGATAGTGAGAGAGTCAGTGCGGCCATGGAAGCCGGGGCCGATGGTTATACGCTCAAAGAAGTAGATAGCCACAACCTAATTGAAGCCATTCGCTTTGTTAGCCAAGGAGGAATGTCCCTTCATCCGCAAGCTGCCCAATTTTTGTTTCGCTCCGCGAAACTCGCCGAGCCGGAACCGACCGAAGAAATCAACTTAACCGACCGCGAGTTGAATGTTTTAGAATTAATTACCCAGGGTCTCAGTAATAAAAAGATAGCCGAGCAGTTAAATCTTAGTATCGGCACTATCAAATCTCACGTCAGCAGTATCTTAAGTAAATTAAACGTTACCAGCCGGACCGAAGCAGCCGTCAAGGCTACCCAGCTTGAAATTGTGGATGAAAAGGTTTACCATTGAGATTTTTTGCGTGCGACCTAGGCCATTTGGCTTAAGCAACCCGGATAAAACTAGCCATTGGATAGAGAAAAGAGTGTCCAACTGCCAGTATTCCCCTCTTAAAAAGTAGAGTATACTGTTTTATAAAAAAGTACTATCTTGTATATTAATGAAACATAATAGTGAGGGGATTAAGAACATGATGACGACTCAAAACACCCATCAATCGTTCCAAAATGAGATACTGACCGTTCGCGAAGCAGCCAAATATTTACGCGTCAGCCGTGTCACCATCTGGCGATGGTGCAAACTGGGCGTTATTCCCGCCTCCCAAGTGGGTCGTAGTTGGCGTATTCGTCGCGACGATTTAATTCAAGTATTAGATGATACCAAAATCGACGTTAGCGATATGAATTGATTGCCACAGCTTATCCAATAATCTTCTCCAATGGTTTGGGTTGCTCGCTCAAGCCATTTTTTTTCCCCGCCATCCTCAATAAATTAGAGCATGAAGGTTAACGATTTACTTGTACATCGTGCCTATAAATGATAAAATTTAGGAGATCACTATTTGCTCAAAACCGCTTGCCTATTCTCTTTTAGTTCCCACTTAACCATCTGATCGGAGCAGCCGGTGATCGACTGAAAATTAGTGAAGCCGAACCAATCTCAATTTACCCCTACCCATTAGTAAGTGATATCTTACCTAAACAGCGAAACTGAGTAACGTATGACTCCACCGATCGGCTATGGTGACTCTTTGGCCATCCCAAATCAATTACAACAGGTATTACAACAGGGCATCGACGCCGCAAAAGCCGGAGAGATAGACCAGGCCCGTTTTTTACTGTTGGATGTCGTTGAACAAGATCAAACCAACGAAACCGCCTGGTATTGGCTTTATCAGATCTTTGACCGCGTCGATGACAAACGGGTCTGTCTGGAAAATTTGGTCATTATCAATCCCCACAATCGATGGGCCAAGCAGAAACTGCTGGAACATTTAACGGCCTACCCGTCTACCGGAATGCCTAGCCAAAAACCGGCTAAAGCGAAGCAGAAAAGAAGCAGCCTGGAACAAACTGTAGTAACCACCAGGCCGCGTCGGCCGGTGGCCCTTAAACTCATCATTGCCTTCTGGTTGGGGATTTCGATCATCTTGCTGAGCGGCGGTATCATTTCTGGGGGCGAGTGGCTGGCTTTAGTTTTAAGCGGCCGGATCGAACTAACCGACCTGACCATCATTCAATATTTTGACCTGTTAGTCACCATAAGCTTTGTTACCGTTGGCTTGCTAGGTTTCTATATCACGGTTACACTATTTATACAATCAATGATCGGCTTTTATGGCAGTATTTTATTGGCGCTGGGCTTACTTTTAATTGGGCCGACATTTAGCCTTATTTTAAATCCGCCCAACTATGCTACCATGATTTGCACCGGAGGGGTTTCCGGTGTCATTGTTTTACTTACATTAGCCAGCCAATCCGGATTTCAAAGCAGATCCAATCATGAGCAATGAGCCCCATGAACTGGGCCTTAAGCCGTCGCTAGCCTTACCAACCCCTCAAACCTTGTCAAAACGCCGTATTCTCAGTCTCGATGAGATAGAGGGCGCCGATCTGGCTTTAGTCGGTGGGAAAGCGTTCCGCTTAGCCCAATTAAGAAAATATGGCTTCAGCGTGCCGCCGGGTCTGGTTCTAACCACCGAGTTTTTCAAAGCCCAAATAATGGCCGCCAAACTCACCCCATTATGGGCTGGCTCGCCGGATATTGCCGTCACCGCCGAAGCCCTTAACTGGTTGGCCGATGCCCTCAAGCTAAAACCCTTAGCCCCCGAATTGTCATCAGAATTTGAAAGCCGGCTACAGCAAACCTACACCCCCGAGGTCGACAGTTTCGCGGTCCGCTCCTCTGTTATCGATGAAGATCACCGCGATCACTCCTTTGCCGGCATGCATCTGACCGAATTGGGTGTTCCGCGCAGCGCCTTACCTATCGCCATCACCCGGTGTTGGGCTTCGGCTTTAAGCGGGCCAACGGTTAAATACCGCCAAGTACATGGTCTATCCATCCAGAGCATTCGCGTGGCTCTTATCATCCAACCTTTGCTCTCCCCGGAAATTGCGGGTGTGGCCTTCACCATCAATCCCCTGACCGGTGCGCGTGATGAAATTATCATCGAAGCCACTTGGGGCTTAGGTAATTCGCTGGTCGCCGGTCATATTCAACCTTATTATTACAAAATTGCCGCCCAACCACCCGACTACCCACTCATAGAACAGCAGGCCGGGATTGTCCCCCCGGTCTCGGCCAAAACGACAAGGGGTGATCAGCCACTCACTGTCACCCAAATTGGCGAGCTAGCCCGCCAATTGGAGCAGATCCAGGCGCTGATGGGCGAACCGCAGGATATTGAGTGGGCTTATCAGGATCATTGCTTTTTCTTTTTACAAACGCGTCCGGCTGCGGTAGTGCCATCGGCCCAATCAACCCAAAATCGCGAATGGACCCATCATGGCTACGCGCAGCATTTACCGCCCCTCCCCTCACCGCTTTTCGCCGCTTTTTTAGAGGCAATTCAACCCCAACTCACCCGCTTCTTAACCGAGTTAGGGATAAATATCAACCACTTAGCGCCGCTCGAAAAATTCATTTTAGGCCGGCCCTATCTTAATTTGACCCTCATCAAAGCCGCTATAACCCAGGTTGGCCTTACTTCTGGCAGCTTACTGCACCTATTAGGCGATACTAAAGCCGCCTCCGCAGGCGCCCTGTTTACTGTTGATTGGAAAACCGCCTGGGCCGCCCGAGCTATCTACAGGTCGATCTGGCAGCAAACTCGCCAACTTGATGACACCCTGGCCAATGTTCAGGCGGCCATCAATCAGACCATCGCTAATTTGTCTCTACCTAAAGCGGGTCTATCCTCCGATCTACTGTTGGCTCAACTGCGCCGGCAATCTCAACAGTACGGGCACATCAAAACAGTGCAGCTCACTCTGACGCTTAGCCGGATTATCCTAACCGGGCTTGGAGCCAAACTATTGCCTACCTCCATCCAACCCCCGATTACCACCCTCACCACAGCGGCGGTTCAAGGAGCCGACCTGTTTCAGGAGCGGCTGCATCATCGGCTAGTAGAACTGGGGCAATGGGTACAATCTCAAGCCGTTCAAATAGGGCAGGCTCAACCCGGTAATTTTCCAGAAAGCAGCGTTCAGTCTGAGGAGTTCAAACAGAAGTTCACAGCTTTACTAGCCACATATGGACACTACGCCACTCATGACGTTGACCCCGGCCAACCGCGCTATGACGAGATGCCCGATACCCTCTTGGCGATGATTGCCGCCCACGCCCAAAGTAAAACCGGGTACGAATCCGCCGAGATTAAAAGAGCCGCTGAACTGAGCCAAATCCCCTGGTGGCGTCAATGGTTACTCCACCCCCTCTTAACCCGGCTGCGCAAGGTGTTAATCAAACAGGATCAGCTTCACGAAAACCTGGTCAAATTTATAATGGCTGTCAGGCAGTGGCATTTGGCTTTAGGTCAAATTTGGTCGGCAGCCGGCTGGTTGGAAACGCCTCAGGATATTTTTTGGCTTACCTTGGAGGAAATTGAACGAACCCTCAGAGTGGAAGAGGGTCTGGCGGTGACGCTGTCCTCAACGATTCAGGCCCGCAAAGAAACTTACGACATGTACGCCAAAACAACCACCCCGTTTGTGATCAAAGATACGGAAGTTCCGGCCATTCAGCTAGGCTATGGCAGTTCTAACGGCTCGGGAGCAGCCGATGTCTTCATCGGCTTGCCCATCAGCCCGGGCCAGGCGCGGGGGACTGTGGTTGTGGTTCGCCAGCCTGATGAGTTTAACCAAATCGCCGACAATGTCATTCTGGTTATGCCTTCGACCGATCCCGCCTGGCTAGCCCTCTTGAGTTCAGCGGCCGGACTGATTGTCGAGACCGGCGGGCTGCTATCCCACGGATCAGTTATCGCCCGCGAATACGGACTACCGGCCGTAGCCAATATTCCCCAGGCCACCCAGCGCTTCCACACGGGCGACAAAGTCCTGGTTGACGGCAGCACCGGCGTGATTCAACTGCTGGAACGCCGTCCAACCTCTACACCCTGAAAAAAATAAAGTTTGGGGGATATAAAAAACAACCTCTCCGGATTATTTCGGTTGGCCCGGTAGAGGTTGTTTTTATATTTCTTAAGTGTACAACTTTATTGTTAAGTGTATGACTTTATTGTCATGAAACAACAAGGTGTTTGAGGGTATCTGGCTTACTCCACCGTTACCGACTTGGCCAAATTGCGCGGCTGATCGACATCAGCTCCCCGGCGAACCGCGATGTGATAGGCCAGCAGTTGCAGCGGAATGACCGACAGAATCGGCGTTAACAGTGGGTGCGTTTTGGGAATCTGTAAAATGTGAGTCGATTTCTCCGCCACCATCGTATCACCCTCATTGACCAGGGAGATGACCACGCCATCTCGAGCTCGCACCTGCTCCACCTGGCTGATCATCTTATCGTAGACGTTATCCTGAGTGACAATGCACAAAACCGGCATATCCTCATCGATCAGCGCGATGGGACCGTGCTTCATCTCACCGGCTGGATAGCCTTCGGCGTGGATGTAGCTGATCTCTTTCAACTTCAGCGCGCCTTCCATCGCGATTGGGTAGTTGACCCCGCGCCCCAGGTACAGGAAATGGTCTTTCTTGTGATAAAGATGAACTAAAGTTTCGAAATCGTTATAGCCCTCTTTTAAGACCTCGCCGGCCAATTCCGGCAAATGGGCCAGATGCTTGACCAGTTCAAGGCTTTCTTCATCAGACAACGTGCCGCGCAGTTGCCCCAGGTACATGCCCAGCATGAATAAATCGGTTAGGGTGGTGGTAAAGGCTTTGGTGCTAGCCACACCGATTTCCGGCCCGGCCTGCATCAGGATGGAGCCATCGCTCAACTTATGAACCATACTGCCCTGCACATTAACAATTGACCACAGTTTCGCACCTTGTTCCCGCCCTTCTTCCATCGCCGCCAGGGTATCGACCGTTTCGCCGGATTGACTGATAGCCAGAATAGCCGTTTTGTCATCGATCAGCGTATCGCGGTAGCGAAACTCCGAGGCATACTCAACCGATACCTTAATCCGGGCCAATTTCTCCAATATAAATCGACCCACTTGACCGGCATAGAAGGATGTCCCGCAAGCCACAATCATCACCCGGTCAAGCTGCTTGGCCGCTTCCGGGGTCAGCTCCAACTCTTCAAAGGCAATCTTGCCGGTGGTGAAATCGACCCGCCCCCGAATAGTGCTCTGAATCGATTGCGGCTGCTCGTGAATTTCCTTTTCCATAAAATGGTGATATTGGCCTTTAACGGCGCTGATCGGGTCCCAGGTGATTACCGTGTAATCTTTTTCGATTGACGCGCCATCGATCCGGCTGTAGGTGATACCGTTGGCCGTGATGACGGCCATTTCTTGATCTTCCAGAAAAACAACGTGCTGGGTATGCTCCAAAATAGCCGGAATATCCGAAGCTAGATAATTCTCACCGTCACCCAACCCCACAATCACCCCACCGGCATTACCCAGCCGAGCCGCGATAATCTTGTCCGGCTCCTGCTGGCTGGTAACGGCGATGGCGTGCGCCCCCTCAAGCTGTCGAAAAGCTAATCGACAGGCCGTTACTAGCTCATTCCCGTCAGCCAGATATTTATCAACTAAATGGGTAATAACCTCCGTATCGGTATCGGACTTAAATTCGTGGCCTTCATCTTGCAACTGCCGGCGCAGAACTATAAAATTTTCCACAATGCCGTTCTGCACTACCGCGATATTGTTGGCTTCGTCGGCATGGGGGTGCGCATTTCGCTCCACCGGCGCGCCATGTGTGGCCCAGCGCGTGTGACCAATAGCCAAATTGCCAAGCAGCGGCTTTTCAACCAGCTTGGTTTCGAGATTGATCAATTTACCCGAAGCCCGCCGAATGTCCAACGCGCCGTTAACCGAGGCTATCCCGGCCGAGTCATACCCCCGATACTCGAGCTTCTTCAAACCGTTCAAGACAATGGTTGATGCGTTTTTGTTACCAACATAACCCACAATGCCACACATAACTTTTTAATTCTCCTTAAAAATAATGTCTCTAAATTGATAGAGTTAATGAGTTTATAAAGTTTTTAGAGTTCTTTGAGTTAAAAAATCTCAAGTATATCCCCGCCTCTTGGCGAAGTTTGGCCGAGATTGGCGCGCCGCGATCAACCTGACATGACTACTGAGCCAGATAGATCGAACCGATATCAAACGTAATCTACCCAAAATTTGCAGGAAAATGAGCTAGCCAAATCACATAACGACCAGATAACCAGTATCCCCTCTCTTGAATAGCCGCAGCCACATCAAAGAGGCCATAGCGATTTGTTCATCATCCATACCGATGCCACGCTGCTACTCTATTAACCCCTAAAGGTAGGCCAACAGAACCACTCACCATGAGCGGAGTACAACAAACTATTGAGTTGTCGATAATGTTATTGCTAAACCACTATCTTTCATTTTGGCCGACAAATAAGTCGGTTTTGTAGAAAGATTTACTGCCCCTGAGGGGGGCGGTGAGGACAATTCGGGGTGTGGTAACCCGGCAGGCACCCGCCGAAACTTTCGATGAACCTGCACCTCGTCACTCTACGATGGCTCGTAGAGCCTGGCGCTTATTGTCCTGATGTCAGTTTGCTAAACCTCCTTCCATCCATTTATTTCAACTAAAGGTTATAAATTGTTTTATTGACAACATTAATTATAACGGTTTTCTTAACAAAAAGCTATAAGAAAACTGTTTAAAAAAAGTTAGTAAATGTTGTATTTATTCTACAACAAGCCCAAGAAATAGGATGCAGGTTTTCGCGGCTAGATACGGATAAAAATCGTAAAGACAGAACTAGAATTTCAGCCTGCGCACAACCGTAACTCCAAATCCTACGGTAATAAGAATAACGATAGTTACTACCAACATAATATTGATATAAAATTCCTGCACGCTCTCAGTTATGCCCTCGCTAAATATCCACAGCCAAAGGCCATAACCAATAACTACCACCAAGATGATGTCAGTCATTGTCGCCAAAATAGTAACCAGCGCTTTCATGGTGTCTCCTTTAGAAAAACTACTTTGTTTTTCTTATGAGTTACGCAGTTCAACAGGTGACAGTCACTTTTGGTCAAAAATAAACGTCCGGTTAGCCCAAACAAATCGATTTATCACGTCTAAGTGACTGTCACCGGGTTCGATACCCTAACTGCGTAAGTTCTATTTCTTACCATCTATTAACTTGTTAGTTTTCCTCCAAAAAGTCAGGATTCCCATAATGGATCTAAGCCAACATAGTTATGGGTAAACTTGGATCGAGTACAGGGGATTGCGGTGAGGGAAAGTCAAAACCGGGGATAGGTAACGAATAGAATGGCAGATCAAGCGCATGAAAAGCAGGCATCGCCGCTATAGCCAGCCAGTAGGAGATCGCGAGCAGCAAAATGACAAACAACTTTTTGCACCGCTGACGAACCACCATGGGTCGATTATCCTCTCAATCTAACGTAGAAAACATTACGTGCAGAGATTAGAAGCACCAGGAAATTGATTACAACTAAACCCCTGTCTCGCTCTACAGCCTAATCTCTAGCTCTCCATTTTTGGACATTTAGCCCTACTTATGCAGTATTGTACTCTTATTGCCTCAAATGCCCAAACTTAACTCAACGCTGTCAAGGACAACCGTTAGCTATCTATGAGCCAGTCCATGTTTATAAAACCCAATACACTCTAACTCGATTCATACATTTTTCCCATAGAATTCTGCGAGGATGTTGTTATAGTTTAATAGAACCAAGTTAAAAACTTCGGAAACTGCCAGGTAATACGATTACAAACTTATATTGATTTATAACTTGCTCTTATCCCTCGCTAATCCACTTGTTCAGCTTCCGAAGTTTTCTGGGTTCATGGTTACTTGATCAACTAGTACTGGTTATAAGAGAGAAAGATATGTTTAGCAAAGCCGACACTCATATGCATACTAACTACAGTGATGGCGTTATGACGCCCGAAGAGATGGTCGATTACATCGCCACCGAAACCGATCTCAGCGTCATCGCTATAACCGACCATGATACCGCCGAAGGGGCTTTTGTAGCCCAGGCCTATGCCAGAAGTCACGCCCCCCACCTGGACGTTATTATCGGTCAAGAGGTCACGACTAAAGAGGGCGATGTTGTTGGGTTGTTCGTCAAATCAACTCTACCCTCCTACAACACCGCTCTGGAAGCCATTGAAGCCATCCATGCTCAAGGTGGTTTGGCCGTATCGGTTCACCCTTTCAGTCGCCTCTCCACCTTCAATAATATGAAAGGTCTGGGGTCGAAAATATTTACGCTGCCCCTCGATGCCGTCGAAGTCCGCAACGGTTTTCCAGGTAATATCTTCAGCAACCCGCTCAGTGCGTTCTTAAACCGCCATCGAGGTCAATGTTTAGCCGAACTGGGCGGCAGCGACTCCCACGTGCCTTTTACGGTGGGGCAAGCCTACACCCGCTTCTACGGCAAAACCGCCGAAGATTTTCGCCGGGCCGTCGAAAATCGCACCGTTGAAGCCTGCGGCTCGCTGTGGACACCGCGCAGCCTGTTTCGCCTGACCTCAGCCGTTCTCAAACGCGGCTGGTCGCCCCATACCCAAGTCTATTCCGATTAAATCCCCCCTTGCCAAGGAGAGAAAGACCTGCCGAACAAATTAATTCCGGCAGGTCTTTTTTTTACCTGCCACATGTTCTCTTTATTATTCCCTTTTCAAGTAGCCCATTAGACCATTTTCCGACCTTGGCAAGAACGACGGCCTCAATGGCGTCATAATTTTGGTTTGCGTTTACTCTACTCTGTGCTACAATACCATTCCGATAGAAATTTTGTTCTAATATGTCAAGTTGCAGAGTAGCAAAGTCACAGGATCGCAAGGTTGCAGGGTTGCAACTTTGCAACATAAGCGGGCGAAGATGTTAGAACCTGTTCCAGAATACGACCAAACCAGGATAAAAGAATGTCATACGAAAACTCGGCTCTGTACCAGTTGGCCAGGCAAATGGCTGTAGAACTTCATCAACTGACCCTCAACGACTTACCAAAATTTGAAATGTATGAGCAAGGCTCACAAATTCGGCGATCCGGCAAGGCTATCGTCGCCAATTTCGTAGAGGGATACGGTCGGCAGCACTACCCAAATGAATACATCAAATTTCTGACCTACGCCCTGGCTTCTTGCGACGAAACCAAGGCCCACCTGGAACTACTGCACGAAACCGACCCGATGAACCCAGACCAATTCGCTTATTTTTACGGGAACTATCGCAAGATTGGTGCCATAATCTACAACCTACGCCAATCCGTCATCAACAAACAAAAATAAACGACCACCGACCACTACCTAAAAACCACCTTACTCTTATAAACCTATCACCTTGCTACCCTGTCACCCTGCTACCCTGCAACCTTGAGGAGTAATCAACTCAACCATGTCTGAAATCAACGAAATTATTGTTCGTGGCGCGCGCGAGCACAACCTGAAAGGGATCGATGTGCAAATTCCGCGCAATAAACTGGTAGTCTTCACCGGCGTCAGCGGCAGCGGCAAATCGTCACTGGCCTTCGACACCCTCTACGCCGAGGGCCAACGCCGCTACGTCGAGAGCCTGTCCTCCTACGCCCGCCAGTTCTTGGGGCAGATGGAAAAACCCAAAGTCGATTACATCGCCGGCCTTAGCCCGGCCATCGCCATCGAGCAGAAAGTCGTCAGCAAAAACCCGCGCAGTACCGTCGGCACCGTCACCGAGGTGTACGACTATATGCGTGTTCTCTTTGCCCGCGTCGGCACGCCGCACTGCTACAACTGCGGCCGCGAAGTCAAGCAGCAGAGCAGCCAGCAGATTGTCGAGCAGGTGGCCGCCTTAGCCTCCGGCACGCGCTTTCAACTACTGGCCCCCGTCGCCAAGGGCCGCAAAGGCACATTCGAGGACACCTTCGCCCAAGCCCGGGCCGACGGCTTTGCCCGCGCCCGCATCGACGGTGTGACGACTGAACTCGACCAGCGGCTCAAACTGGCCAAGAACAAGAAACACGATATCGAACTGGTCGTTGACCGCCTGGTCATCCCCGCCGAGGCCGACGAGGATTTCCAATCCCGCCTGGGCGACTCCGTCGAGACCGCCCTGCGCTGGGGCGAAGGCACGCTCATCGTCGATGTCATCGACGGCGAGGAGCAAATACTGTCGGAGAACAACGCCTGCGCCCACTGCGGCCTCAGCTTCCCGGAGATGACGCCGCAGATGTTCAGCTTCAACTCGCCGCTGGGCGCTTGCCCCGACTGCAACGGCCTCGGCGAGCGGTTCGAGTTCGACCCCGAACTTTTCATCCACCCCCATCAATCGATCAACGACGGCGCGGTCATTCCCTGGGGCGACATCGGCAAGAAGAGCAGCTGGGCCTCGCAAATCGCCCGGCAAATCGCCGACCGCTTCGACATCAGCCTCGATACGCCCTGGGCAGAGCTGCCGGAACGAGTTCGCACTCTCATCCTCAACGGCGACACGCGCATCAAATTCGAGTACCACAGCGAAAACTTCACCGGCTCCTGGCCCTACGAGGGCGTCATCAAATCGACCAAGCGGCGCTACAAAGAAACCCGCTCGCAAAGCATGCGCGACCACTACAGCCAGTACCTCAGCCAGCAGCCCTGCTCGACCTGCCGGGGCGAACGGCTGCGTCCCGAAGCCCGCGCGGTCACTCTGGGCGGCCTGCCAATTACCGGCGTGACCCAAATGACTATCGCCGAGGCCTATGCCTTTGTCTCGCAGTTGATGGGCGAGCGTGAGGAGATGGGGCGATTAAGAGATTGGGAGATTAATGGAACTTCCAAGCGCACCAACGGCCACCCCCCCCCTGCGGCAACTGCCGATACCCACTACCCACCGCTCACCGGGCCGCAGCTTGAAGTCGCCTACGAACTACTCAAGGAAATTCGAGACCGGCTCAAATTCATGCTCGACGTCGGCCTCTACTACCTGACCCTGGACCGGCCCGCGCCGTCGCTGTCCGGCGGCGAAGGGCAGCGCATCCGGCTGGCCTCGCAGATTGGCTCTGGCCTGGTCGGGGTGATGTACATCTTGGACGAACCGTCGATTGGCCTGCACCAGCGCGACAACCGCCGCCTGCTCGACTCGCTGCTGCGGCTGCGCAACCTGGGCAACACCGTCCTGGTCGTCGAGCACGATGAGGAAACGATGGACGCCGCCGATTGGATTGTCGATTTCGGCCCCGGCGCCGGCACGCAGGGCGGCGAGATCGTCTTCCAAGGCACGCCGGCCCAAATCAAACAAGACGAACAGTCGCTGACGGGCAAATACCTGGCCGGGACGATGGCCGTCGTTTCGGGCAGCGGCCGGCGCAATGCCAACGGCCAGTGGTTGGCGCTGTACGGCGCGACCCACCACAACCTGAAGCAGATCGACATCCGCTTTCCGCTCGGCTGTTTCACCTGCGTCACCGGCGTTAGCGGCAGCGGCAAGAGCAGCCTGATCACCGAAACCCTCCACCCGGCCCTGGCCCGCGAGCTGCACGGCGCGCAAGAACGGCCCGGCCCCTACACCCGCCTGGAAGGGCTGGATCAGGTCAACAAAGTCATCCACATCACCCAGGACCCCATCGGCCGGACGCCGCGCAGCAACCCCGCCACCTACGCCAAGGTTTGGGACGACATTCGCGCCCTGTTTGCCGAAACGGTCGAGGCCAAAGCGCGGGGCTACAAACCCGGCCGCTTCAGCTTCAACGTCAAAGGCGGCCGCTGTGAGATATGCCAGGGCTATGGCCAGAAGCTGGTTGAGATGCACTTTCTGCCGGATGTCTGGATCACCTGCGATGTCTGCAAGGGGCTGCGCTTCAACCGCGAAACGCTGCAAGTCAAGTACAAAGGCAAAAACATCGCCGAGGTGCTGGACATGGATGTGGCCGAAGCGCTGGACTTTTTCGAGAACATCCCCCGCATCAACCGCATCCTGACCACCCTGCACGATGTCGGGCTGGATTACATCAAGCTCGGCCAGAGCGCCACCACCCTCTCCGGCGGCGAGGCCCAGCGGGTCAAGCTGGCCAAGGAGCTGTCCCGCGTCTCGACCGGCGACACCGTCTACATCCTGGACGAACCGACCACCGGCCTCCACTTCGCCGACATCCAAAAGCTGCTCGACGTGCTGCACCGCCTGACCGACGCCGGCAACACCGTCATCGTCATCGAGCACAACCTCGATGTCATCCGCAGCGCCGATTGGATTGTCGATTTGGGGCCGGAAGGCGGCGACGACGGCGGCGAGATCATCGCCGCCGGCACGCCAGAGGCCGTCGCCCAGATAGAGGGCAGCCACACCGGCGCCTTCTTGCAAAAAGTCCTCATCCCCCAACCCGCCGGTTCGTAGTAATGGCTTCAGCCATTCCTTGAGCCGGCACCGCTAAAGCGGTGACTACCAACCATACGGGTGACGCCAGTAGCTGACAACAACCCCAACTCCCGCGCTCGCTTGATAACCTGAGTGCGGGAGTGGGCCCCCTCATTTCCCCTCAATATGGCGCAGATCGGCCAGGACGAGTACAATAGGATACTGCCTATGGAGGTATCGATGGCCCGACAACTACAGGGTCGCCAGGCAGGCTGATAACCATCCCTCCCACCATCCAACTATCTAATCATCCCGCTACCCAACCCAAGAGAGGAACAGGCAGATGACTGAACAGCAGCACAATTGGGCCGGTAACTACACCTATAGCGCTGCCCGCTGGCACTATCCCACCACCGTCGAGCAACTCCAAGAACTGGTCAGCCAAGGTAGCAAGCTAAGGGTCCTGGGCAGCCGCCATTCCTTCAACGACATCGCCGACTCGCCCGAGGATCTCATCTCGCTGGAGCGGTTCGATCACATCGAGCCGGTTGACCCCGAGCGCCGCACAGTGACCATTGCCGGCGGCGTCCGCTATGGGCAGCTCTGCCGCCAGCTTGACCGCGAGGGCTACGCCCTGCCTAATCTGGCCTCGCTGCCCCATATTTCCGTGGCCGGGGCCTGCGCCACGGCCACGCACGGCTCGGGCGACCGCAATGGCAACCTGGCCACCAGCGTCGCGGCGATGGAACTGGTTACCGCCGACGGCGCGGTGGTGGTCTTGGCCCGCGACCAGCATCCCGACCACTTTCCCGGCGCGGTCGTCGGGCTGGGCGGCCTGGGGGTGGTCACCCAACTGACGCTCGACGTGATACCGGCGTTTGCCGTGCGCCAGAATGTCTACGAAAACCTGCCCCTGGCCCGGTTAGCCGACCACTTCGACGCTATCACCGCCAGCGCCTACAGCGTCAGCCTTTTTACCACCTGGCGAAACGGCCTCATCGAACAAATTTGGTTGAAACGCCGGGTTGAAGCTGGCGATGCGTTCGAGGCGGAACCCGACGGGTTTGGCGCGACGCCGGCCCCAACCCACCGGCATCCGATCCGCGCATTGTCAGCCGTCAACTGCACCGAGCAGATGGGGATCCCCGGCCCCTGGTACGACCGCCTGCCCCACTTCCGCCTGGAGTTTACCCCCAGCAGCGGCGAAGAGTTACAAAGCGAGTACCTGATACCCCGCCCGCACGCCCTCACCGCGTTCCACGCCATTGATCGCCTGCGCGACCGGGTAGCCCCGCTGCTGCAAATTTCCGAGATACGCACCATCGCCGCCGACAACTTGTGGCTAAGCCCCTGTTACCGGCAGGACTGCGTCAGCCTCCACTTCACCTGGAAGAAAGACTGGCCGGCGGTTAGCCGGCTGCTGCCCCTAATCGAAGCGGAACTGGCCCCGTTTGAGGCTCGTCCGCATTGGGGCAAGCTGTTCACCCTGCCGGCCGCGCGGGTACCCTCGCTCTACCCGAAGCTGCCGGACTTTCAACAACTGCTGCACACTTACGATCCTCAGGGCAAGTTCCGCAACGCCTTCCTCGACACCTACATCTTTGGCGTGTCCTGAGAGAGCGGAAAAGCCTATGTCACCCTCACCCCGTCGCTGGCGCGACTCCCCTCTCCCTGCGGGCGAGAGGTTGGGGATGAGGGCTATGTCACCCTCACCCCGTCGCTGACGCGACTCCCCTCTCCCTGCGGGAGAGGGGTTGGGGGTGAGGGCTATTTTCACAGGAGGTATAAATGGATTACATTCGATTAGGGGCCACCGGCCTCAAAGTATCCCGCATCTGTCTGGGCTGTATGACCTACGGCCGGCCCACCGACCGCTGGCCGTGGGCGCTCGACGAGGAGCAGAGCCGGCCGTTTATCAAGCGAGCCCTGGAGCTGGGCATCAACTTCTTCGACACAGCCGATGTCTACACCGGCGGGGCCAGCGAGGAAGTGGTGGGGCGGGCCTTGCGCGATTTTGCCGCCCGCGACGAAGTGGTCGTTGCCACCAAGGTTTATGGCGTGATGGGGCCTGGCCCCAACGACGCCGGCCTGTCCCGCAAGCACATCTTCAGCGCCATCGACGCCAGCTTGCAGCGCCTCGGCCTCGATTACGTCGATCTCTACCAAATCCACCGCTGGGACTACGACACCCCCATCGAGGAAACGCTCGAAGCGCTGCACGACGTGGTCAAGGCCGGCAAAGCCCGCTACATCGGCGCATCATCAATGTACGCCTGGCAGTTCGCCAAGGCGCTCTACACCGCCGATCGGCATGGCTGGCCCCGCTTTGTCTCGATGCAGAACCACTACAACCTGCTGTATCGCGAGGAAGAGCGCGAAATGATCGGCTTGTGCCAGGCGGAAGGCATCGGGGTCATCCCCTGGAGTCCGCTGGCGCGCGGCAAGCTGACCCGCCCCTGGGAAACGGAACCCAGCACCCTCCGGGCCGAGACCGATGCCTTTGGCCGGACATTGTACGCTAAAACCCAGGAGGCTGACCGCAGGGTGGTCGAACAGGTTGGCCGCCTGGCCCAGGCCAAAGACGCGCCGATGGCGCAAGTGGCCCTGGCCTGGCTCTTACAACAGCCGGCCGTCACCGCCCCCATCATCGGGGCCAGTAAGCCGCACCATCTGGAAGACGCCGTGGCCGCGCTGTCGATCAAGCTGTCCGATGAGGAGATCCAGCAGCTTGAGGAGCCGTACCAGCCGCACCCGGTGCTGGGGTTTAGCTAAGGGCCTGTCAATGACTACCGGGCCATTACCGATGATGAGACCGGCGGGCTGCAAGCGCTGGCCCCCTCTGGAGGGATAGGGATGGGCGTCTCTATTGTGCTCAATGCTCAGGCCGACTGCCCGTCCGGACGAGATCTTTAATCGGTCTACTCGACCAGCCCAGCCAGTTACGCAGCCCAAACTTCACCAAATCATGGCTTTTGACCATAATCACGGTCGACGTGGCCTCTTCCGCCACGCGCTGCGGAATGGACCCGAACAACGATTGCTCCAGCAGCCCTTCCTTCGACGCCCCGATGATGATCTGATCGAACTGGGCGGCTTCGGTCAAGATGCCCTGGACAATATCCTCGGCCTGGATTAAGCGTAGTTCCAGGGGCAGTTGGTCGATGTCAAACTCGTCGATCAAGGCTTGGCGGCGCTGGTCCACCACGTCGCTGGCAGCGCCATCCAAGATGAGGTTGAGGGCGACGACCTCGGGCCGGCGACCGTCGCGCTGCTCATAGGCATCGGCCTGAGTGACCGCCAACTCCAGCGCCAATCGGGTATTCGGCCCGCCGGCCACCGGCACCAGGATGTGGGCCGGCGGCCCGGTGCGCCGGACGCGCACCACCGCCAGATCGCAGGGCGGGTTCTTGGCCATCAAATCGATGATGGTCCCAAAGGCTTCTTCTTGGTGCGGAATGTGAGCCGGCCAGCCCAGAACCATTAAATCGGTCCGGCGCTCGCGAGCAACGCTGATGATCGAGTCGCCTACATTGCGCCCCAGGCGCAGCATGGACCTGACCGGCACGTGATAATCTTGCACCACGTCGCTAATTTCTTCCAGAATGGGCCGGCCCTGCCGCAAAAAGGCCCGGCCATCATTAATGCCAATTTGGCGAGGCACGCGGATAACATGCAAGGCAAACAACTCGCCGTGGTTGACCTGGGCCACCAGCGCCCCCAACTGGGCCAACGGCCGGGCCGCGGCCACGTTAGCCACGGGCAGCAAGACGGAGTAATCCCGGTCGGCCACGGTCTCCTCGAACAAGACCGTGTCTTCGGTTTTGCTGGCCTCTTGCGCCGCGCCGTGCTGCCGATACACGAATATGCCCAGCAGCAGCCACAGGATGGTCACCACCCAGGCCAGCGGGCTGAGTTGAAACAGCTCCACGGCCAGCACCAGCATCACGGCGATACTGAAGTATTGCAGCCAGGGGACCAGCGGCGCGTGGAAGGGCCGGGGCAGGTTGGGGTGCGTCTTGCGCATCCGAATGAGAGCGATGTTGACCATCAGGAACAGCAGCAAAAAGGTAATCGACGCCCCGGAGGCCACATCCTCGATGGGCAGCCAGACGGCCATAAAGATAATCAGCAGGCCGCTCAACCAAATGGCCCAGTGCGGCGTTTTATTGCGGGGGTGAATGCGGCCAAAGACAGCCGGTAGATCCCGGTCGCGCCCCATAGCAAACGATACCCGGCTGCTGGAGTAGACCGTGGCGTTCAGGGCCGACATGGTCGAGGCCAACCCGCCCA
>JACKAT010000054.1 GCA_020634935.1 Anaerolineales bacterium | reverse complement strand
ATTACGGGGACATTGAATCAAAAAGGAGCGCATAGGCTCCTTTTGGGGTTACGATAGAGGGCTGATAACCAGGTTAGCTTTAATTAGCCGAACGAATCATTGCTTCAGACTTGGGTTCGCGCAGGCGATAACCAATGCCCCACTCGGCCAGGAGGTAGTAGGGCTTTTTGGGATGATCCTCAATCTTCTGACGCAAGTAATGAACATAGAGTTTGAGTGATCCTAATCCCACATCTTTCTCGGTACCCCAAATTTCTTGGATGAGCTCTTCATGGGTTACCACTCGGCCAACTCGGCGCATGAGAATTGAGAGCAGGCGAAATTCGGTTGGGGTAAGTTTGATCGACTGGCCACGGAGCTTTACCTGCCGGCTTTCTAAGTCAATCGATAGCTGCCCATCATAATAGACCGAGCGACTCTCGGCGCCGTTCTGACTGTGTCGCCGTAAAAGCGTTCGAATCTTGGCCAACAAAATCGGCACGGCCACCGGTTTGTGCAGGTAATCATCCGCTCCCATCTCAAGGGCTTTAACTACACTTTTTTCGTCGTGTTTGGGGCTTTTGACCAAAATAGAAGGTACGCCTAATTCGCGCAGACGCCGGCACGTTTCAAAACCATCCGTCATCGGTGTTGTCAAATCGAGAATAACCAAATCTGGTGATTGCTGCCAGGCTACTTTCAGCCCGGCTTGCCCGCTGTCGGCATCAAAAAAATAGTAACCTTCTTTTTCAAGAGAGTTTTTTAAAGCCGTAACCGTAGTTTCATTATGATCGATCAGCAATATCTTTATCATTTGACTCATGCTCCCAAATAGGTATAGAGAAGCTAAACTGCGAATATTGTCCTGGATAACTTTCTGCCCAAATACGACCTTTCTGCAGTTCAACCAACCGTTTAGTATTGTATAATCCCAAGTTATAAGTTGATGGCATTTTGTCTATTTCGTCGTCGACAGGGTAAAACTGCCAGAAGACTCGGCGCAATTGCCGGGCTGGAATAAATTCACCGTCATCAGCCACGCCTATAATTGCGGTAGAGTCTTGGTTTTGTATGTCGACCTTAATTTCTCCCCCGGAAGGACAACGTCTAACCGCATTAAGTAAAAGATTGAGCAGGATTAATTCAATTTTAATCGGATCACCGGCAATCGTTAGGTTAGCGGTTTCGCTTGAATTGATGAATTGGAGTCGATGACGGGGCTTCTCACTTTGAATCAGATTGAGGACTCGTTCTATGAGCGGCACCACTATCACCGGCTCGATGCAAGAAATCGTATCGTCATTTTCCAGGCGTAATAGCTTTAATAACTCATTGGTATATTTAGCTAGCCGTTGGCTTTGAGTTCTCATTTTGCTCAAGATAGCTTGCCGTTCTTGAACATCTAACTCTGAACTCATCAGGAAGTCAATCGATGCTTGAATATAACTAAGCGGGGTCCGAAACAAGTGAGAGGCCATGTTGGCGAATTCGTATCTTAGATAGGTGTCGTCTTTGCCGGGGTAAAGGTCCCAAAAGGCACAAATAGCCCCTACAACTTGATCATTTTGGAGAATAGGCCTCACTTTGCCGTCTACCAGTACGGAACCGCCGGTTTTTCTGGGCAGAGACAGTCCGTCGCCAAAAGTAAAAGTGCAGCGTTGCTGGATAGCCTGCTCGATTATTTTAGCAAGTTGGTATAGTATCTCGTGATCAGGACTAACTAGTTTGTAGAGTGGGCGGCCAATTATTTCGTTAATTGACCAGCCCATCATTTTTCTAGCGGCTTCATTTTGTCCGGTAAAGTGCAAATTGGCGTCTACCAGCCAAACCGAGTGATTGACAACCTCAATAATCTCACTCAATTCCTGCCGGATACCTGCTGCCTGATGCTCTATTAGGTTTGGATTGGATTTTATTGTGGAAACGCTGTTTATAGACACACCGTACTCTAATCACAAAAACTGTCTTTGAGATGATGAAGTAGATATTAAATCAGTTTGAAAACGATCACGTATAATTGTTACTAATGTAACAGTTTTTAATGATAAAGATGTGTGAAGTTTATTAGAAAAAAGTTAGAGGTATAGCCTCTTTTCGCCCAATATGACTTTAGCCAAAGCGGTAACCCACTCCCCATTCATTTTGAATGAGGTCAGGATTTGAGGGGTCTTTTTCAAGTTTACGCCGTAAATAGCTAATATACAAGCGTAAGTAATCAATTTCGCCAACATACTCAGGTCCCCAGACTTCTGTTAGTAAAAATTCGTGGGGAAGAACGCGCCCTTTGTATTTGGCCAGAACAGACAATAGTTTGAATTCGATGGGACTTAGGTCAACCCGGTTTCCATCAACTGTTACTTCATATTTATCTAAATCAATCACCAAATTGGCATGGGTTAAAATAGGTTCCCGGCTGCTGGTGTGGTTTTGCGAACGAGAGACTCGTCTCAATAAAGCCCGAACTCGGGCCCCCAATTCATCGGCCGTGACGGGTTTAACCAAATAATCATCAGCCCCTAAATTAAGCCCTTTGATGACTTCATCTTCTGAGCCAAGCGCGGTGAGCATCACGATGGGGACATCGGTCATTTCCCTGAAACGCTGGCAGGTTTGCCAGCCGTCCATACCGGGCATCATAATATCTAACACAATGGCATCCGGTTTTAATGAATAGGCCTTTTTTAATCCCGTCACTGCGTCGTGAGCGATATCGACTTCAAAATCCATTTTAGCTAGCATAAGCTGTAAGAGTTCGCATAATTGAACATCATCATCAATAATCAGTAGCTTATGGCTCATATTGTTATCTCCAACTCTTTCGTATTTGTTAGGTGTTAAACAGTTTCTTAGAGGAATTTTTGGCTACACTCTGGTATAAAAAAGGTCCACCCTATAACTTATTAAAGTGCTATTATGATTATACCATAAAATTTAACCAAGGGCTGCGAGTCGCCCTATTTTTAGGCCGCCAAATTTGTTAACATTGTACAACTGAGTGGCTCAGGAATCAATGGGTATGCACCAAAAGTACTGTCAATTTTTACATGCAATCAATTATTGGCCTCTACCACATCGATTGATTTCTGTTTTTGGGCGACCTTGATATAGTTACAGCTACATGTTACAATTGTGATATTAAAATCTATGTGAAGGAGCGAGTTATTTATGCCTGTTGTAGAACAATCTATCCTCATTAAAGCGCCGATGCGCAGAGTGATGGCCGCTTTGAATGATGTGGCTGCTATCCCCAATTGGGCCAGCGTCGAAGGGACAATCGAAAATATTCAGGGCCAAGGCGTGGGGATGACCTACAATTGGCATTATTCAGTCGCTGATTTTAGTTTTAGTGGAACAAGTGAAGTTATCGAGCAAACTGAGTCGATGCTGATCACGAAGACTTACGGTGATGTTAATAGTTTATGGACAATTAATTTGAATTCCGTTGGCGCTCAAATGACCGCCCTGCGGGTTAGCGTGGAATATACACCGGCTTATGGGTTTGTAGAAGTGCTAGCCGATTTATTTCTTCAGCAGTTAAACAATCCTGAAGTTGCTCAAGAGAACATGAATCGATTCAAGGCCTCTGTCGAAAGCCATACCGAACAGATCGAGGAGCACATTATTGTTAGCTCCTAAAAAACTCCTGACAGTTATTACGGTCAATAATATTCACCAGGCGCTTACAGGTCCTTTGCCTGGCGTCCCCGGTCAGTTAAAAATGGCTCCCGAGCCGATTGACACATCGGTGAGTCGATGGGATAAACCGGACGATTGCCGCGAAGCGAGCGTTTTACTCCTGTTTTATCCCATTATTGATCGGAACAAACAGCCCGATTTTCATTTTGTCTTAACCCGACGGCCGGAATATCCCGGCGTTCATGGCGGCCAGATCTCGCTACCCGGCGGCCGGCGTGAAAACGCTGAAGCCTTGGTTGATACCGCTTTGCGTGAAACCAACGAGGAAATTGGGGTGGCCTCGGATAGCTTGACCGTCATCGGCCAATTATCATCTTTGTATATTCCCCCCAGTAATTTTTGTATTTACCCGTTTGTTGCTTTTTGTCCTACCCGCCCAGTTTTTGTACCCGATGCCGTTGAAGTAGCCGAAATCATTGAAACCCCCTTAAGCCTGTTGTTAGATCCGGCCATTCAAAAATCGGAAATATGGCACTTTGAAGCTTACGGGTCACGGCGTATCCCTTTCTTTGAAATCTTTGAACACAAAGTTTGGGGCGCTACAGCGATGATTTTAAGCGAATTTTTGACTTTGTTAGAGGAAAAAATTTTAACAACTAACCAACCCCAGTAATAAAGCTATGGAAGATTTTATCGGCAATGCGCCTCCTACTCAGATTTTAGTCTTAATGAGTGTTCCCTGTATTGGGGCATTACTTTTAATCGCTTTTATCGCTTTTTCCATTAACCGCCGCACTAAGAAGTCTGAAATGAAACTCGGCATTCCCCCTAAGGAACAGGCAGCTAAAGAGCCCCCGTCGGCGCACCCTATTCCGGCTGGCCGGTCGGCCGTGCCTTCCAAGCTGTCATCTTCTGCAGGTAGCCGGGTGAATTTAGAGATTTTAAGTCAGAAAGTTGAAGGAACGGTCACTACGATGAAATTAGAAGAGGATAAACCCAACCTTGACCTTGCGGCTAGATTGGCCGGCGCCGGCTCCACGCCTTCACCCGCTTCGGCGTCGCTGTCTGATAATTCTGAACTGCTCAGACTGCTGCGTAATCAACACGGCCAGTTGGTTGTAGAAGTTGGCGGCCAGCCGTTCTCTAAGCTGGCCGATGTTGCTGACAAAGAAGTAGGTCAATATATTCTAGAACTTACCGCTCATTTATTGGCCTTTACCAATGGCGTAATTGCCACTCAGAGCGGCATTAAGACGTTGTCAGTGCCAAAAACAAGCAGCTTGCCCAGACCAATGGTCAGCCGCCAGCCCAAGCTTCCCTTGCCCTCTACTTTAGCCGGTAATGCGCCTTTACCGCTGCCCGAAGATGTCGAAAGTAAGCTCCTGGCATCGCTAAAAGATAACCGCTTAGAGACCGAAAGCCAACGCCAAAAAAGTGGCCTCTTTGGCATTGGCAAACCCACCCGCTCCCCCGTAAGCCTCCCTGCGCTCAATTTGGCCGATGAAATTAACGATATCGTTCAGGCCAGGCTGCGCTCTTCCCCTCTGGAAAAGAACAATGTGATCGTTATTTCATCCGATCCTGGCGGGGGCATTCGAATTAAGGTCAATAACCGCTTTTACGCCAGCCCCGACGAAATTACTGATCCGGCGATACGCGATCTAATCAAATCTTCTATTAAAGAATGGGAACGCCGCTAATCGATCGAAACCGGTTCGACTTTGAATCGGTTTCCGTCAGCCACTAGTTTGCCCATAGGTATTTGGGTGTCATGCTGAAAGATAAGCACGGCATCGTGCGCTAAGGCCCACTGCTGCCAGTACCGTTTGCTTTCAATTGTCTCTAATGGCTCGACATCATAGGCCGTTACCCAGGCTAATCGTTGAAATTGATAGTGAAGGGTAGCTAAGTCGGCCATAAAAACAAGGGTTTTTCCGTCTGCCTCTAGAATAACTACTTGGTGAGCCCGAGTATGACCCCGAGTAACCGCAGTGCGCACGTGTCGGGTGATTTGGGTGTTGCCATTGATCAGCTTTAGGTGGCCGCTCTCCTGCAGTGGAGCATAGTTTGCAGGCAGGTAGGTCGCTTGCGTACGTTCATTGGGAGCAATCGCATCCGACCACTCCAACCGTTGAATATAGTACACCGCGTTTGGAAACGTGGGCGCCAACCGGTCGTCTTGTTCAATGGTGTTGCCGCCGCAGTGGTCGGCATGGAGATGAGTGTTGATCACTATATCGATTTGTTCTGGTAAAACATCCAGCCGGGCCAAACCCTCCAGCAAATCACCTTCTGGCCGCACCAAACCGGCCACTTGCTGAGCTTTATCGCCCATTTTTCGTCCGTAGCCAGTATCAACCAGAATAGTTTTCCCCTCAGACCGGATCAGCAGTGAAGTAAGGGCCAATGGAATACGATTTTGTTCGTCAGGTGGCAGGTGTTTGGCCCAAATGACCCGCGGGACCAGCCCAAAAGCTCCGCCCCCATCGGTCCAACTGACGCCGTCACTAACAATATGATACTCTAAATCTTGAAGGATAGGCATTGTCCATCTCTCTCTCAAATTGGTGATTAATAACCCGCTCAGGGCGAGTCGGAAATATATTTTTTTAGCGCTGTTCGGAACCACTCTACCAGCGCCGTTTTTTCCGGCTCTGGCAAAAAGGCAGCCTGCGCAGAATACATAACCATTTTACATAAGTCTCGGAATGGAACTCCCACGTTAACCGTAGCAACCAAAAATTCATCGGTTAGGGTAATGTTAGAAATGGAGGGATCATCCGTATTAACGGTAACGGGAATACCCAGCCGGTAAAAAGCCAGCAGAGGATGTTGCCCCAACTTGGGGATGATGCCTGTTTGAAGATTGCTAGTCGGACAGATTTCGAGGGTGATTTGCTTCCGGTTAAGGAGATCCATAATGGCGATGTCTTCTCTGGCTCTAACCCCGTGACCAATGCGCTCAGCTCCCAACTTCTCGATGGCATCTTTAATATTGCCGGGGGGGCCGGCTTCGGCGGCATGAATAGTAATATGCAGCCCTTGTTTTTTGGCCCACTGGAAAACATCGATAAAATTGGTGATTGGGTAGTGAATTTCGTCGCCGGCCAAATCTAGGCCGACAATGCCCCCAGCTTGCCGATCGACGGCTATTTCGGCCAGTTGGCGGGCATATTGGGGTTCGTGCCGGCCGATCTGGACGATAAGCCGTACTTGAATGTTATAATCCTCTTGGGCTTTTTGGGTAGCCATAACTACCCAATCGGCCACATCCTCAAAGTTGAAACCTTGATTCATGGCCAAAGCCACGGGGTTAAAACGGAGTTCCAGATATTTTATATTATCATTAGCCGCATCAACCACCGCCTCATAAGCAATACGCTCTACGGCTTCACGGCTGCTGTAGAAGCGGCGCAGTAACCTAAATTTAGATAAAAAACTTAAGAAGTCAGGGGCTTCATCATGGCCAAACTGCACGTAAGGACGAAGCTCTTCCGGACTCATGCTCGGTAAATCGACGCCGTGTTCATGAGCAATTTCGGATAAGGTAAAAAGCCTTAGACTCCCTTCCAGATGGCGATGCAGGTCAATTTTCGGCATCGTGAAAATGATGGGTCTAAGATCACGAGAAGGTATAGATCGCTTTTCTTTAGAGCTGCTTGTTGCGGTCATATCGAAACTACAGTTATTACTTTTTTGGCAAGTTGAAATCAGATAGTTAAAAAATAATCGGGTAGTTTGATCGCCACCCGATTATTTGGTTGATAGTCAGATTATTTAGCCATTGGGTGACAGTTATCGGGTATACTCGGTAATTAACCAACTCCAGTATCGCCAGGTTACAAATAGACCAATGGTAACGCCGATGGCCATTGGGAAGTAATGAGCTAAAAGGATGAACCAGGATGAGACAAGCCAAATGGGAAACCCTTGAGATGATAAAGCCGCTCTGGCAATAACTACATGAGAAATCGTGCCTATGATAATAAATAAATTGGCTACGTAGTAATAGCGATAATACGGATACATCTTTTCTACAGCGCCTAGCCGTTGTGACAATTTGGCTAAAATATAGAAAAGATAAATTACCGATAAGGTGCCAAGGGAGCCTAGCAAAGTTAAGTCAGGGCTCAAGAGCGATCGCCTCCAATCATAAGCTGCAGCAAGAAAAAACCGGTTCCGCCCAAAATCAGCCCACCCGCTAATCGCAAGAGGTCACCCCAAAAATCACCGACAATCATTGGTGCAGTTCCCGTATATTTGATAGCGGCGGCGGCGAAAGCGGCTATGGGGAGTAAGAAAAAGTTGTAGTAAGAACGGCGTCCTGATTTTTTCTCGTAAAATCTACCGATCGCGAACAAAAAGAACACTAATACGCAAACGAGTCCCCAGATATAGATAGTTAGGAAAATAGAGATCAAGGTAATCAATTTTTTAGTCTGGATGGGTAGGATTTTGTTAGAAGTGACTTATTTGCTTAAGAAATTATATGTCAATTCCATAAACCAGGGAGCTGGCACTAATCGCCGTAATAGAGCAACACTGCCGAGTCCCTGAACAGTTACATTACTTTTTGACAAAGGCTTCAACAAATGAGGCCGCCATTTTACGCGGATTACCGCTCAAAATGCCTTCTTGGCCTTCAAATTTCGATTGCACATCAAAGCCGTTGGTCGTAATATCGTATTGGCGAATATCTTTGGCATGATCACTACCTCGCATTTTTAAAACGAGCAAGGCTTTTCGTATAGCTGATTCAATTTCTACATAGCGGAGGACAATATAAGAGTCGACAACAAAGCCGATGCTCGCCTCTTGCATCGACTCGCCCAACAGTACAGGGCTTTCACGGGTAAGCAGCGCCGTTAGTTTTTCTCGTTTGAGGGCATTGATAAATTGAAATTCAAGGCTGCGCAGTTCAACCGGGTCTTGGGTAATACGAGCAAAATGGCTCATACTGTCCACCACGACCCGCCGCGCCCCCATTTCATCGATATGGCGTTCGATCAGACCACCGACGCTTTCAATATCGAGACGGCTCACTTCTGGGCTGGTCATGATCACCTTTAGCAAGCCTTTTTTCTCTAACTCCTTAAAGTCCCAACCAAACGAGGCCGCGTCTTGATAATATTGTTTAGGAAATTCCTCAAACGTAATAATTAGGCCGGGCTCGTTTTGCTGGACAATGCCGTGGTAGATGAATTGCATCCCTAGAGTTGTTTTGCCGGTGCCGGGTGCTCCCTCTACCAGATTAGCTGTATCTCTTAAAAAGCCGCCCCCTAACATCTCATCAAGGCCCCTGATGCCCGTGTTAACTCTGTCCATCAGCGCATCCCTCTGATAATGTGATACACCGCTTTAACTCTAAAATGCCGATCTTCACAAGCTGAGATGAATTTGTCGACCAGATCACGCATACCTTCGTCGGTCACCAATTGGTAAATGGGTGTATCGCCTAATAGCCTTTTCTCCATAATCTCGTCTCGAACCAGTTCATCCAGTTCTGGCTCTACGGCGGTGACGTTTCGTCCGGCATATTTGGCGATATTTTCCACGGTATCGGCAGTGTTTGGATTCTCATGGAAAAATCTAACCAGGTCCCACTTGATGAAAGAATTTACTTTCGTTTTAACGAAATCAAGCAGAACCGGATCCATGTCGTCCATCAGACGAGCCGTGAAATCATCTTCATTTGAGGCCAAGGTTGTGTCCTCCTTAACTTGGTTCGAAAAACTCAAGCTATTTTCACATAACAGATGTGCTTTTGGGAGTTGCCCCACGCTGGATTATAGGTAATTAACTCATCTGCCTCATTGAACAGATAATTAATTCAATATTATCATTTTTGCCCATAATATGCAACAGCACTCAAATTTCTCGCTAACGTCGAGCTCGCGCCCCTTTTTTCTTTTTTGAACCACCGGCGGTCGCGCCTTTGCCGTCAGCCGACCCATCACTGCCATTGCTGGCCAGTAAGTCCGATTTCATATGGCAGTGTTTGTATTTTTTGCCGCTGCCACAATGACAGAGATCGTTCCGGCCCGGTGTCTTGTGGACGCGCACCGGGGTAGGCGTTTGGGGGGTGGCTCCGGCCGTTTCGGCGGTGACGCCCGCGTCTGAAGCGCTGGGATGGATGGCTTGCACATTTTTGGGTTGGGGCGCTTCTCTAACCGTAACCGTCGGCCGGTAGGCGCGATGGACCACTTCATCTTTAATAGTATCTCGCAACTGGCCGAACATCTCAAATCCTTCTTTTTGAAAGGCCACTAACGGGTCTTGCTGGCCAATGGCGCGCAGCCCAATCCCTTGGCGCAGCGCGTCGAGCGCGGTTAGGTGGCGGACCCACAACGTATCAAGAACTTGCAGCATTAATCGTTTTTCAAACGACCGCAGCGACTCAGAACCCACCACGGCTTCCATCTCTTCGTAGTTTTTCTCGGCCAAATCCAGCACTTGCTCCTCAATTTCATCAGGAGCCATATTTTCCCAGGTGTTGGTGGTAATCTCAGCCGGCAGCGGCATAACCGTCCGTATGGCGCTGTGTAGCGCCGGTAAATCCCAATTTTCAATATCGCCGGCGGTTAAACTGACCACCAGATCGCCTAGATAATCGGCGATCATGTTTTGAATACTGTCCTTCATATTGGCGCTGCTCAAAATACGGCGGCGCTCGGCGTACATCACTTCCCGCTGCTGATTGACCACATCATCATATTTGATCAACTGCTTGCGGATATCAAAGTTGTGGCCTTCCACCTTCGTTTGGGAGTTCTCAATCGATTTGCTGACGATACCGGCCTCGATGGGAATGTCATCCTCAACCCCGAAGCGCTCCATCAAGTTGGCGACGTTTTGCCCGCCAAACCGGCGCATCAGATCATCTTGCAGCGAGACATAAAATCGGCTTGAGCCGGGGTCCCCCTGGCGGCCGGCCCGACCGCGCAGCTGGTTGTCGATCCGGCGTGCATCATGCCGTTCGGTGCCGATGACATGTAGCCCGCCTAACTCCAGCACCTTCTTTTTATCCTCGGCTACCAAGGCGGCCCACTTGCTGAGGGTTTGCTGCCACACTTCCGGTTCCACTTCGGTCAAATCGATGCCCCGGCGACGCAATTCGTCACGGGCTAAGCCTTCGGCGTTGCCCCCGAGCAGAATGTCAACCCCACGACCGGCCATGTTGGTGGCGATGGTCACCGCGCCGGGCCGGCCGGCTTGGGTGATAATGCTGGCTTCTCGTTCATGCTGTTTGGCGTTGAGGACTTCGTGCTTGACGCCGTTGCGCTGAAGCAGGTTAGATAGATATTCCGAGGTTTCGATGGCAATCGTACCGACCAAAACCGGCTGGCCGGCCTCCTGCATGTGCTTGATCTCCTCCACTACCGCCCTGAATTTGGCTTGGGGGTTTTTATAAACGACATCGGGGTAATCGACCCGTTTGTAGTAAAATTCATTGGTATCGGGGTTGCGATAGGTGGTTACTTTGACCCCGTTTTCCTTTTTAGTTTCTTCAGCCAAGGAGCCTTGAATGGCCCGATACTCCACGTTGGTTGGCAGCACCACCACTTCCAAATCATAGATGTCGCCAAACTCTTCCGACTCGGTTTCGGCGGTACCGGTCATCCCGGCCAGTTTGTTGTACATGCGGAATAAGTTCTGGAAGGTAATGGTCGCCCAGGTGAAGCTTTCATTTTGAACCTTAACACCCTCTTTGGCTTCGATGGCCTGGTGCAGCCCCTCGCTGTATCGCCGGCCGTGCATCAAGCGCCCGGTAAAGTCATCGACAATAATTACTTCTCCGTTTTGCACCACGTAATCGACATCGAGCTTGTAAAGCGCGTGCGCCCGCAGCGCGTTGTCCAGATAGGGAGTCATCGCCGCGCTCTCGCCTTCGTACAGGTTCTCAACGCCCAGCGCCTTTTCAATATATTCGATGCCGCTTTCGGTCAGGTAAGAAATGCGGGCCTTCTCGTCAACGACGTAGTCGCCGTCCGGCTCCATGTCCTCGTCATCGACGCTTTCCTGGCTGCTACGGCGCAACGGGCGCACCAATTGGGCAAACCGTTGGTACATCTCGCTGCTCTCTTCCGCCTGCCCGGAGATAATCAGCGGCGTTCGCGCCTCATCGATCAGAATGTTATCGACCTCGTCGATGATGGCGTAGTGCAGTTCTCGCTGAGTAACCCGATTCAGGTCGGTTACCATATTATCGCGCAGGTAATCGAAGCCAAATTCGTTATTGGTGCCGTAGGTGATATCGCAGTGGTAGGCTTCTTTGCGCGTAATCGGCCGCA
This sequence comes from Anaerolineales bacterium, assembly GCA_020634935.1. GTDB lineage: Bacteria > Chloroflexota > Anaerolineae > 4572-78 > J111 > JAGRBY01. Next base: position 28,073 of record JACKAT010000054.1, on the reverse strand, counting down.
GATTTTGGTAGCGGTCATCATCGTTCTGGTAATCGGGGTCATACTGGAACGAGGCTTTGTCGACGCCCTGGCCGCCGGCGTTTTGTATGACACTGACTGACAAACCCAGCCGGTGATAAACCGGCCCCATCCACTGGCAGTCACGCTTGGCCAGATAATCGTTGACAGTAATGACGTGAGCCCCGCGCTCCATCAGCGCGTTGAGCACAGTCGGCCCGGTGGCGACCAAGGTTTTCCCTTCCCCGGTACGCATCTCCACTACTTTACCTTGGTGGATGATGACGCCCCCTACCAACTGCACATCGTAGTGCCGCAGGCCGATGGTGCGCCGGCTCATCTCCCGTACCGCGGCGAAGACGTCGGGGAGGATATCGTCCAGCAGTTCGCTCTCCAATTTGAGCAGTTGTTTTTCGGCCTGATCGAGCTGAATTTGCAGCCGTTGGCGTTCTTTGCCGGTGGCTTCGGTTACTTGTTTGCGCAGCTCGTGCATCCGCATGCGCTCTTCGTGCGTCTGCTCTCGCAGATCACGGCGAAACTCGGCCAGCATCTGCTGCAAGTCGGCATCGCTTTTGGCCTCCATTTCAGGGCCAAGGTCATTGATTTCTTCTACAATCGGACTAAGCCGATTGATTTCTTTTAAGTTGGGGTCGCCAAAGACGGCCTTAATAATACTTTTAAACATTGACTCCACTCCATCCAATACGAGCAACTGATCTAAGCAAGTTGAACTATCACGGGTTGTTTCTAATCATATGATTGTACCACAATCCGGCACTCAACCCAAGAATATCAACGCTGCTGTCTAACTATTTTGAAATTCGTAGTAGATTCGCTCTAAACGGGGAACCAGCGACTCCCAACCGTAGTTGGCATGCGCCAAATCCCGGCCGGCTCGACCCAACTCCAGCCGGCGCATAGGTGTACTGAGTAGCCTGAGGACAGCTTGGGCAAACATGGCCGGATCATCGGCCAGAATGAGCTCTTGCCCGTTGACCACCGGAAAGCCCTCGGCGCCGACGCTGGTTGAGACGATGGCTTTGCCCATGGCCATTGCTTCCATGATTTTGAGACGTGTCCCGCCGCCCACGCGCAGCGGCGCCACATAGACGGTTGCTCCGGCGATGTAAGGCCGGATATCGTCAACGTAGCCGGTAATGGTGATGCCGGGGTTGTCGCGCAGAACCTCTAGCCGGGGGTGCGGGCGCTGCCCCACAATGGCAAACGTGGTTTTGGGGCGAGCCGTTTGAATGAGCGGCAAAACGTGTTGACCAAACCACAGCGCCGCATCGACGTTGGGCCGAAAATCCATTTTGCCGGTAAAAATCAAATCATAATGAATCGGCGTCCCTCTAAAGTGTCGATAGACATCGAGGTCAACGCCGTTAGGCACCACTGTAATGGAGACATCGGGGGTGATTTCGTGGAGCGCGGCCTTGTCGGGATAAGACATGGCGATGGTGTGATCGACGCGTTTCATCACATCGGCCTCGTAGCGGTAGAGGCGATGCCACTGGATCCAACTGTAAAGGGCCGCCACCCATCGGGCCGGCGTTTTGATATCGGCCAGAAAGGCCCGTTTTTGCAGGATCCATTCGGCGTTATGGGCATCATACACGATCAAAGGACGAGGCTGGGCCGCTTCGATGACGCTGAGGTAGGGGGTCATTTCGATCCCTTCCATTTCGACCACATCAAACCTATTTTCTTTAAGCCTTTGGGCCAGTCGTTCGGCAAACGCGGGCGACCAGAGCCGCCAGCTCATATCCGGACGCTGCGTGGTGAGCATCTGACGTAAGCGTAGTTGGGTTGGGCGGGGAGGTGTGGGGATGGTGTCGATCCACTGGCAATAATCGAGCAGCGGGCCATGATCGGTTGAATTTTGATCAGCCTCTAGAAAAGTCAGCAGGCAAACCGAATGACGTTTGGTTAGCTCTTTTATAAGATTAAAATTTCTTAGCGTCGTACCCTGATGCGGGGGGTAGGGGCGCTGAGGGGTTAACAATAAGATTCGCATTCATCTCTTCATAGGTAAATGTTTCTATTATTATACCTATTTTAGCTACCCTTTACCTACTTTGTGGTATATTTCTAGCGTACGTCTGGCCGCCTTCTCCCAGGAGAATTTTTTGGCCCGTTTGAGACCCTTTTGAGTATAAAGCAGTTTTTGTTCTTTATCGGTCAGTAGACGCCACATTGAAACAGTCAGGCCATCGATATCGTGCGGGTCTACCAGGACAGCCGCATCACCCACAATTTCCGGTAAGGCGGAGGTGTTAGAGGCAATGACAGGCGTCCCGCACATCATCGCTTCCAGGGTGGTTAAGCCAAACCCTTCATAAAAGGAAGGATGGACCAGCATACAGGCCCCATTGTAGAGATAAACCAAGTCTTGTGAGGAAACACGCCCCAGGAATACCACATGATCTTCCAGGTGCAGTTTATTAACCGTTTCGTATACTTCTTCCCACAGCCAGCCGTTGGCCCCGGCCAGAACCAACAACTCTTGACGTTTATATTCGTCTCGTAAGCGGCGGTAGGCTTGCAGCAAGCCCGGCAGATTTTTGCGAGGCTCAATAGTGCTGACAAACAAAATGTAGTTGTAGCCGAAATTATACTTATGCTGTAAATGTTCTTGCACCTGGCGAGGGGGCAGTTGGCGATAGATGGGATTAGCCGCTTCGTGGATAACGGTGATCTTCTTTTCAGGAACCCCTAGCATTCTAATGCTGTCCCGTTTAGTTGCCTCCGACACCGCAATAATATGATCAGTTTTGCGCCAGGCCTGGTCGATTTGACCGTAGTAGTGAGCGCTTTCTTTAGTCAGAAAATGAGGGTAGAGCAAAAAAGCCAGATCGTGAATGGTAATGACCGACTTACAGTTACGCCGAAACGGCGGGATGAAATCGGGGCTGTGCAGCAAATCTAGCCCCAGCCGAGAAATTTCAAAACTTAAGGCCGGTTGTTCAAAACGATTATGGCTGGGCGTCCACAACGATTTTCGATGAAACCCGTTCTCTTCAATAATCGTTTTGGTATCTTTTCGGCTCTGTAGTAAAACAAACTCATCTTCGGTTTTGAGCTTGGCGAGGGCATTGACAAGCTGAACAATATATTCGCCGATTCCGGCCGGATTATAGTACACTAGGCGCGCGTCGATGCCAATGCGCATGGAGAAAAATCACCTTTCCACAATTTAAAAAAAACTCTGCCGAACCATGTATGGTAGCAGAGGGGCATCATCGACCCAAGGTGCGGCGTTATTGACACCTTACTATACCATGATTTACAGTAACGTCAAACCATTTTTGCGGGCATTATTGACCCTCGGCCGCGTTACCATAGATCCGGCGGTATGCCGCCAGATTTTCATAAATTTTTCTGATATAGGTTCGAGACTCCCAATAAGGAATCGACTCCACAAAAATATCTAAATCATCAGAGACTTTGATCCACTCCAGCACATTGCCTGGACCGGCATTGTAGGCCGCCAACGCCGCAAATTGATTGTCCTCAAAAATGCCTAACTGTTGATTGATATACCACGCGCCGAACTTGATGCTGATGTAAGGCAGCCACAGTTGGCCGGCATCGAACGGGCCAAAGTCGCTTCGTTCGGCAATATAGTCGCCCGTGGTGGGCATGACCTGGGTTAAGCCTCTGGCCCCGGCAATCGACTCCGCTGAAAATTCGTACAGGCTTTCCTGGCGAATTAAAGCCATCAGCAGGGCCGGATCGATGTCGAGGGCGTCGGCCTCGGCGATAATCAGATTGCCGAACAAAACCGGGTAATACAGATGTTGGATAAAAAGCGGCGTTTGCTCCGGCGCTTTGACCGGCGACAGATCGATCAGCCGCTCAACGGTCAGGATGCTGAGCCGCCCCATCAATTTTTCTCGGAAATAGAGCGATAGTTGATACAGGGCCCGAGGATCGTCCCAAAATTTATCTTTGACCGTTTCAAACTCAACCAAAGCTTTATCGCGCAGGCCAAACTGCCACAGCGTCTCTCCCCGTTGAAATGCCGGGTCCGCTCGAATCGCTTCATTGATAGTAGCTAGATTGGCCGCATCGGCCTCGTCTTCGGCTGCGGGCAGCCAGCTTCGCAGCCAGGATTCGGCTTCAGCTTGTTCCGAGGCCAGGTCAGCCGAAGCGGGTAGGCTAACAGGGATGGAGTGGGGCTGCTGGCCGGTCAGTAGATCGTGCGCCCGGAGCCGGTAGTAGTCGGCGGGATCATCGACCAGTTCGGTCAGGATTTTTTGGGCTTCTTCATCGCGCCCCAGTTCCATCAGCGTTTTAGCCCGCCAGTAACCGGCGAAGCTGACTAACGGGCCATCGGGGTAACGCTCGTATAATTTAGTCCAGATGTCGATAGCCGCCTCGTAATTTTCCAACTGATAGGCCGACTGACCGGCCCAATAGAGTGCGTCGCTGGCGTAGTCGCTCTTGGGATATTTTTCGGCTAATTCCAACAGGTAGGTTTCCGCGCCTTCATATTGGTCGAGGTTAAAAGCCAGAATGGCCGGTTGCCATAGGGCTTCATCGGCCAACGGATCAGCGGGATGCTCGGCGGCGAAATCGTGTAGGAACTGGCCGGCCTGGTCGTAATTCCCCTGATTGATCAGCGACTGGCCGATTGCGACGTGCGCTTCGCTCCAGTGCGAGCCGGCCGGAAATGTATCGATCAGCCGTTGGAAGACGGTCATCGCGCTGTTATATTGGCCTAATCCTTGCCATGATTTGGCCATTAGCCACAAGGCTTCCTCAGCCTTGGGCGGTAGCGTTGGTTCGATCGTCTCGGTCACGGCTCCGGTCGTGGTGAGCGTTGTAGTGGTGGTTACCGAGGCACTCCCTTCTAGGTCAATGGTGGTTTCAGAGGTGATCGACTCGGTTACTGTTAGCGTAGTCGTGCCGGTAATGGGCTCGGTCGACTCGGGTTCAGTCCGAACTTCGGCCGTAATTGACTCTGGGCGAGTCAAGGTGGTCGTGTTAGTCAGAGGGGGCGTCGTCTCTGGTTCGATCTCAACTTCGGTCGTGATTGATGCTGTACTCGTCAAGGTCGTAGTGCCGGTTAGTGGGGGAGTTACCTGAGGTGCGGCCAGATAGCGCTCGAAAGCGGCGATAGCCGGCTGGTATGATCCGGCGTAGTAGTTGACCAGTCCGCGCTGAAAATCATCGACGGGGACATGGTCATTCACCACCAGTTCGACCAGCGCCAGATAACTGTCGTACGCGTCCGGGTAGAGATTAACCGCTTCCAGATAGGGCGCTTGAGCGGCTTCTTTGTCGCCGATTTTAGTCAGGGCGTCGCCCAGCAGCTTGAGAATTTTAGCCCGATAAGCCCCGATTTGAGCTAGGCTTAAGATGGTCTCGTATTGGTCGATGGCCGCCGTGGGATGGTCGTGCTGTAGTTCTGTGGCAGCCATACTTTCACGTAAGTGGACTTCAAAACTATCATCCTCGGTCGAGTCGATTCCGGCTTGATAAGCCGCAATGGTTTCGGTATAAGCTCCGGTTCGGAACCAGAGGTCGCCCATGCGCTCAAAAATATAGACATTGGTTGGATCGTTGGGGACAATTGAGGCTTGGTAGGCCGCGGCTGCTTCGGTAGGTTGATTCAGCGCCTCGTAGGCCCGGCCCAAATTAAACTGCGCTGCGCGGGCTAGCGTATCGGTGGGGTACTGTTGTAGAAACTGCTCCAACGAAGCGACGGTTGCCGCATTGTCCCCCAGAGCCACCTCACTGCGGCCACGCCAATATAGCGCCAGCCGCCGTTCATCGGCTGAAGCGCCGGGATCGGCCAGCAGGCGATCATATTCAACGCGGGCCGTTTCATAATCGCCGCTGCTGTAGGCGCTCTGCGCCGTCGACAGCCGGTCGCTGGGAATGGGCGTTTCGGTTGGCGTAGGCGACGGCGTGAACGTCGGGCTGGGGGTAGCGGTCGCGGTCTGAGTGGGGCTAGGGGTTGGCGTTGACGTAGGCGGAGCAGGAGTAAATGTCGGCGTGTCGGTGGGATAACCCAGCCAGGTTAAGCGTCGATTTTCGGCATCGAGCTGACAGCCGGTCAAAACGACAGCGGCGGCTAGCAAAAAAAGTAGTTTTTTGTGGGTTAACATAGGCTGGTTATTATGCCACGAGGTAAGCTAAGGGCAAATCATTTGCGGTTATATTTCCCTATAAAGTTGGCTAGTAACTAGCTAAATCTCCAAGTTGGTGATATAGTCTAATATGACGATTTGTCAGCCTCAAGATAGGAGCTAGGAATAGTCATGGCGCTTGACCTGGTGGGTAAAACCCTTGGCGGCTATCGACTGGATAAGTTGATTGGCGAAGGGGGGATGGCCAGTGTTTACAAAGGATATCAGGAAAGCCTGAAACGATGGGTGGCTGTCAAAGTGCTCTATTATCAGGAAGGTACGTCGCTGGCCCGGTTTCAACTCGAAGCCAAAGCTATCGCCTCGCTGCGCCACCGCAATATTCTCATTATTTATGAATACGGCGAAGAAGAAGGGCTGCCCTATATCGCTATGGAATATATTGAAGGGGGCACCCTGGAAGAGCGCCTGAATGGGGCGCCGTTGAGCTGGCGGCAGGTCATCAATTTAGCCATCCCCATCGCCGAGGCGCTGCATTATGCCCACAGTCACAACATTATCCATCGCGATGTCAAACCCTCTAACATTCTGATGCCTCAAGACGATTGGCCGTTACTGGCCGATTTTGGCCTGGTCAAGCGGTCCGACTCGGAGCAGAGTTTGACCAAAACCGGCACCTTTATGGGGACGCCCAACTACATCGCGCCAGAGCAAGCTCGAGATTTGACGCTCGACCACCGAGCCGATCTATACTCGCTGGGGGTGGTGATGTTTGAGATGATCGCCGGTCGGCTGCCGTTTGATTACGAAGTCCCCAATAAGATTCTCCTGGCGCACGTGACCGAAAAGCCCCCATCCCCTCGCGATTTTAATCCCAACTGTCCGGTTGAGTTAGAACAGGTCATCTTAAAAACGTTGGAAAAAGATCGCAATAATCGCTACCCGGATATGCAAGGGTTAATCGATGCCCTTGAGGAGATTCTGGCTAATCCACCCGAGGTAGCTGACGAACCGGTCTGGCTGGAGCCGCCGAAGGAAAAACCGGCTGGCTTGTTAGGCTCCTTTAAAAAATTTTTTGGCGGCAAATCCAAGCGCCCTAATGAAGGCCGGGGGGATAGCACCACCTCCAATCCTGAGATTGCGTTGACCGGGGAAGAAAATGTAGGGACGCTGCAACTGGGGCGGGCCAATGCCGCTCGGCCTACAGCCCGGATTGTGCTGAAAGATAAATCGATCACCATCGATTTACCAAACAAAAATACGCTGATTTTAGGCCGAACGCATGGGAACACGGTGGTCGATATCGATCTTGATCCGTACCAGGCCAGCAAATATGGGGTTTCACGCCGGCACGCCCGTCTCATTAGCCACAGCCAGCGCTGGCTGATTGAGGATTTGCACAGCCTCAACGGCACGTTTGTCAACGGCGTTGAGATTAAGCACGGCCAGCCGGTCGAACTGAATCACAAGGACTCCGTTCGCCTCAGTCATATGGTCTTTACGTTTGAGTTACTGTAACGGCGTCGGGCGGTTGTTGATGCCGGTCAGCCCATTTAATGAGAGGCGGGCCGATTAACGGAATACCAAATAACCAGGGTACCGTTAACAGGTGCATTACCGGCCAGTAGTAAAGTGTAGTTAAAAACCCCACTTTCTCCCAAGGCCAATAGCGCAGCCACCATCGCCACACCACAAAATAGTTGATAATCGACAATTCACTGGTGAGACTAAACAGAAATGTGCGCCAGAAGGTAGCCGGCGTCAGGTGGATGGCCGCCAGCGGGATCAGCCACATGGGATACCAAATCCTAAAAGTCCGGCCCAGCATGAGTTGGGCAAAATAGGCCAAAAACCCGGCCGTGACCAGATTGAGTTTGTTCCGCCACAGTTGAATCAGCAGCCACAAATAGAACACCAGAAAAATGTTGCGAGCGGTGGTACGAGGCAGCGTCTCGCCGATGTTGCAGGGAACCACGTTGTTCACCAATTGGGCCAGCCGGCTGCCGGCTTCTTGCGTATTACAGGGGATGGCTTGTAAGGCCGACACGCCCCAAATCGACTCAGGCGGGATGGCCGCTTCTGCGCCGCGAGGCAGCACTTCGCGCAGCACCATCCGCACCCCGGACGCGATAGCAAACCCGCGCCGGGTGGTCAACATATCCGACACGCCGGTCAAGGTATCCGATACCGGCCCCAGTACTGAATAGACCAGATAAAAGGTGATCAGCCCGATCAGGGCCGCGCCGATGCCCTTCATAATGCGTTGAGACCATGTTTTTTGACTGCGTAGGAAGGCCACGGCAAAGAGCGGAATGAGCAGAAAGGCCGAGGCTTTAGCCAGCGCCGACAGCGCCAACGCCAGCGTCGCAGCCCACCATAAATTTCGCTGCCACAAGACAATCCCCAGAATCATCAGCGTCATAAACACCAGATCGTTATGCCCGTTGCCAGGCCCTTGAATCAAAATGAGGGGATTCCAGGCGAAAAACATAAGCGCGGTCAGCGATGTTCCTCGCTCCGGGATAATGGCCCAACCGAGCAAAATCGCGCCGATTATATAGGAAATAACGACGATCAATTTGAGGCCGATCGAGCCCGGCACCATATCCACTGCGCCTAACCGCAGCGGAATCTGCACCAAAATCTCCCACAGCGGCCCGTACCCCGACACCCAATCGCCAAACTCTCCGGCGAAAGCGGCGTAAGGATCGTCGGGAAAGGCATCGGGCGGAGTCAGCATGGGGCTTTGGCCGTGGACAGCCCAGACGCGGCCGCGCAGGACGTATCGGAATAGATCGTTAGCGGTGATCGGGTAGAGCCAGACCAGGGTGAAGCTAAAAACGATGCCAAAACCCAAAATGAGCAGCTTTAAAGTTTGCTCCTGGTTGCGGCGGATCGAGGCCGGCCGGCCGGTTTCAAGCGGCGGGTTTTCCACAGCAGGCGCTGTCGATGGCGAGGCATAGTTTAAAGGAGAAGTGGGGGCAGGATTGAAGTTGGCCACCAACTGCATCGCTCGCCAGAAGAGGTAGTAGAGCAAAAAGATGCCGGCCGTATAGATCGGCGCAAACCAGCGATAACCACGCATAAGAATTTCCAAATCCGCGGCCGGTCCCCCGGCCTGGGTATTAGAAATTAAAGGGAAGGCCACAATATAAGTGACGTAGATCAACTGCGTGATCAAGCCGATCACCACCAACTGGATCAACGTTTTACTAAGGGTAGCCTCGGTCGAGGCCGGACGAACTTGCCGCTTAAGCGGCGGTCGGGCTGAAGCGGTTTCTGATAGCGTTTGGCTCATAGTTAAGAAATTGCTGTATTAAGCAATCGGCGTACTATTGTACCCTTGAAAGTTTCGATATTTGCTGTATTGTAGTCTAAAGTAGATTCAGGAACAAAACTTGTTTTTCATATACCCTTTTGACAATCCCCCTTGGCTATGTTACCATCAAAGATCATATTGTAGTTGCCTGTTTTATAGGTGTAGTCGACCAGATACAAGTGATATTGAGCAATGTCCTGCCCATCAACGATTAAATCGGTGATTAGAAGGAATTACCTCCGCCTACCGACGCGGAGATTTTTTTTGCTAGGACCGTTAAGTCAGAGGAATGAGGATAAATGAGATCTGTCGCGTGGGATTATGATCGCCATCTGCTCAAGATGATTGACCAGCGACAACTTCCCAGCATTTTCACCATCGCCGAGTTTACCGACTTCCGGCATGTGGCCACTGCTATTCAAGACATGTACGTACGAGGTGCGCCAGCCATCGGAGCTGCGGCGGCCTTTGGTATGGCCTTAGCCGCGCGACAGAGCCAGGCCACCGGCCGAGAGGCTCTGTTGCGAGATTTAGAGGCGGCGGCTCAAACGCTAAAGGCTACCCGCCCCACCGCTGTAAATCTTTTCTGGGCCATCGATCGGATGCTGCGCGTGGCCGCTCGGGAAGAGATCATCCATGCTGATGACATTCGCCAGGCCATTTTAGCCGAGGCCCAGCAACTGGCCGATGAAGATGTGGCGATTAATAAGCGGATGGCGGAAAATGGCGCGGCTCTGGTTAAAAACGGCGACACTATTCTGCACCACTGCAACACCGGCTCGCTGGCTACCGTCGATTGGGGGACAGCGCTGGGCGTGGTGCGGCGGGCCAATGAACAGGGCAAAAACATTCATGTTCTGCTCGATGAAACGAGGCCGGCCTTGCAAGGGGCGCGCCTGTCAGCCTGGGAGTGTGAGCAGTACAACATCCCTTACACCCTCATCGCCGATAATGCCGCCGGTCATTACATGCGCACCGGCCAGGTCGATATCTGTTTTGTCGGCTCAGACCGTACTGCCGCCAACGGTGATGTGGCTAATAAAATCGGAACATACAAACTGGCGGTAGTGGCCAAAGAGAACGGTATCCCCTTTTTCCCGGTGGTGCCGACCTCGACCGTTGATTTATCACTCCCGTCCGGCGATGACATTCCCATCGAAGAACGTGACCCGGCTGAAATTACTGACGTAACTTTATTTGGCCGGCCGATTGCTCCCAAGAATGCCAAAGTGGGCAACCCGGCTTTTGATGTGACCCCGCATAAGTACGTGACCGGCATTGTCACCGAACACAGTGTGGTCTATCCCCCGTTTGAAATTAGCTTGCGGCGCGTGGTGGAAGCGGAACAAAATAAATTGGTCAAGCAAGCGTAAGGAGTATGGATATGAAGGTAGCCGTAACCGGCTCGATGGCTTTTGATTATATTATGTCGTTCCCCGATAGTTTTGCTAACCATATCTTGCCCGATCAGATTCAACGGCTATCTGTCAGCTTCTTAGTCGACTCGATGCGCCGCGAACGGGGCGGCACAGCCGGCAACATCGCCTATAACCTGGCGCTGCTGGACCAGCCCGCGCTGCTAATGGCCACTGTCGGGCAGGATGCGCCGGAGTACATCGCCAGTTTGAAAGCTCGCGGCGTGGATACCAGCGGCGTTTTGCAACTGCCCAATGAATTTACCGCCTCCTTCTTTGTAAGTACCGATCAGACCAACAACCAAATCGCCCTGTTTTACACGGGCGCAATGGCCAAATCGGGCCGGATTAGCTTTATTGAGCAAGATTGCCAAAGCATCAAACTGGCCATTATTTCACCCAATGACCCCTGGGCTATGGTCAAATATGCCCAGGAGTGTCAAGATCTCCAAATACCTTACATTTACGATCCCAGCCAGCAAATCCCTCGTTTGGCCGCTGATGATCTGGTTAAAGGCATTAAAGGGGCTAAAATTCTGATGGTCAACGATTACGAATTTGAGATGATCAAAAACAAAACGGGCTTGACCACTGATGAAATCAGATCAATGGTTGAAACGATCATCGTTACCTTGGGCGAAAAAGGCTCCTTGATTTATACCGACGATCAAACGCTGGAAATCCCACCCGCCAGGCCCAACCGTATTGCCGATCCAACCGGCGTGGGCGATGCTTATCGAGCTGGAATCATCGCCGGACTGATGCGCAATTACCCGTGGAAGGTAATCGGCCGGTTGGGGTCGGTTACGGCGGTGTATGTGTTGGAGCAGCACGGCACCCAGCGGCATACGTACAACCGGCGTCAAATCGCTTCCCGCTACCGTGAATTATTTGGCGATGCGCCGGAACTGGACGATTTTGTCAATTATCTTGATGAAGATTGATTTATCGAATCACTAAATTCAACAAGTTGTATCTATTTAACAGACCAGTGATGGGCGCTTTAGTTTCTGGTGATTAAGCGCCACTCAACTGAACAATTACAACAACTTAAAGTAAGGAGTATTCAATGAGTAAAAAAGATTTCGATGTAAAAGATTTGAACCTGGCCGAGCAAGGCCGCTGGCGTATTGAATGGGCCTTGAAAGAGATGCCGGTCATGCGCTCTTTAATGGATCGATTTCATAAGGAACGCCCGCTGGATGGGGTCAAAATGAGTGGGTGTTTGCACATCACCACCGAAACCGCCAACTTGGCCCGTGCTTTGCAAATGGCCGGCGCCGACATCGTGTTGACCGCCAGCAACCCACTCAGCACCCAAGATGATACGGCCGCCGCGTTGGTCTCCGTCTATGAGATTCCCACCTTTGCCATCAAAGGCGAAGACAACGAAACCTACTATCAGCACCTCAACGCTGCGCTCGATCATCGCCCCAATTTGACGATGGATGATGGGGCCGACCTGGTCAGCATGCTCCACACCGAGCGCACCAGCCAAATCCCTGACATTATCGGCAGCACCGAAGAAACCACCACTGGCATTATCCGTTTGCGGGCTATGGCCGCCGAGGGCGCGCTCAAATTCCCGGTTATCGCCGTGAACGACGCCGATACCAAGCATCTGTTCGATAACCGCTACGGCACCGGCCAGAGTACGTTGGACGGCATTATTCGCGCCACCAACATTTTAATTGCCGGCAAAGTTTTTGTGGTGGCCGGCTATGGCTGGTGCAGCCGGGGTATCGCCATGCGGGCGCGGGGTTTGGGCGGCAACGTCATTGTCACCGAGGTGGAACCGATGAAAGCGCTGGAAGCCGTCATGGACGGTTTCCGGGTGATGCCGATGGACGAAGCCGCTCCTCAAGCCGATTTCATCTGCTCGGCCACCGGCAACAAAAATGTGATCGACAAACAGCACTTTGAGATCATGAAAGACGGCTGCTGCGTTTCTAACTCCGGTCACTTTAATGTTGAAATCAACATTCCGGCTCTGGAAGCGATGTCCGTTGACAAACGACATCCCCGCACCTTTGTTGATGAATACCAACTGGCCGATGGCCGTAACATTCGCCTTTTGGGCGAAGGTCGTTTGGTCAACTTGGCCGCGGCTGAAGGCCATCCGGCGGCGGTAATGGATATGAGCTTTGCCAACCAGGCGATGTCCGCGGTTTATGTCTTCCAAAACGGTAAGAATTTGGAAAACAAGGTCTACCGCGTTCCCAAGGAAATTGATGAAGAGATTGCCCGCTTTAAGTTGGAGTCGATGGGGGTCAAGATCGACGTGCTAACGCCGGAGCAGGAAAAATATCTCAACAGCTGGCAAGAAGGCACCTAAGTCTATTCGCTAGACCCTAAGGGTTTTGCCAACCCTTAGGGTCTATGGTTTTAGCGATTATGCCAAACGACTTTGATTTCACAACCGAAGACTCATTACCTATCCCTAAACCATCAACGCCATCAGAGCCGGAGTCGGCCCCATCAGGCTCCGGAGGTAAAATTTTTCAGGGTAATAGTTACGATCTTGTGGCTTTTATCGGCGTGGTAGTTGGCGGTGTGACACTGCTGTCCTGCGCTACGTTGGGGGTGGGTCAATACTGTATGCCGTTGCTGCCCATTATCTTGGGGATAGTGGGCTTAGTTTCGGCCAAAGACTCGCTTAATCCGGAGCGGACCCGCCAGTTGTCCTGGTTGAGCATTGGGGCTGGGGGGGTCATTCTGCTGCTGCTTTTGATCTTTGTGGGCTTTTATATTGCCCTGGTTGTATTCGGTATTGCCGCCGATACCGGTTTTTAAGATGAATTGTAACTATTCAGGCGACTGGCCCTTTGGCTTGTTGGTTAAAGGGCCAGTCACCTGGTCTACTGAAAAATTACCACCCATTTAAGGAGAAATTCTATGAGTACAACATTTATGACTTCCCCCAGTTTGCTCTTTACGAGCGAGTCGGTGTCGGAGGGCCACCCTGATAAAATGTGCGACCAGATCAGCGATGCTGTCCTGGACGCCCTGATGGAACAAGACCCCTATTCCCGGGTCGCCTGTGAAACCGCTATTAAGACCGGTTTCGTGATGCTGCTGGGTGAAATTACGACCTCAGGCTTTGTCGATTTCGATAAGCTGGTCCGCAGCGTGATCAATGACATCGGCTTTGATTGCAGCGAAAAGGGATTCGATGGAAATACCTGCGGCGTTCAATTAGCCATTGCCGCCCAAAGCCCTGATATCGCTATGGGTGTTGACAAAGCCAAAGAAGCCAAAGAAGGCCAAATGAGCGAGGATGAAATCGAAGCGGTTGGCGCCGGCGACCAGGGGATGATGTTCGGGTTTGCCTGCAATGAGACTGAAACCCTCATGCCGATGCCCATTTTCTACGCCCACCAACTGGTCAAACGCATGGCCGACGTGCGCAAAGATGGCACCTTGCCCTGGCTGCGCCCCGATAGCAAAAGTCAGGTTACCGTCGAGTATGAATATGGCCAGCCTAAACGGATCCATACCGTGCTGCTCAGCACCCAACACGCCCCTGAAATTAGCCAGGAAGATATTCGCAGCAGCCTGATCGAGCATGTCATCAACCCGGTGCTGCCAGCCGATATGCTCAGCGACGACCTGCGCATTTTCACCAACCCCACCGGCCGCTTTGTGGTCGGCGGCCCGATGGGCGACGCCGGCTTGACCGGTCGCAAAATTATTGTCGATACGTACGGCGGGATGGGCCGCCACGGCGGCGGCGCGTTTAGCGGCAAAGATTGCACCAAAGTCGACCGCAGCGCGGCCTACGCCGCTCGCTGGGTGGCCAAAAACATCGTCGCCTCCGGTATCGCCGACCGCTGCGAGGTCCAGATCGCCTATGCCATTGGCGTGGCTCGCCCGTTAAGCATCAACGTCGAAACCTTCGGCACCGGTAAAATCGATGACAACAAAACCGCCCAACTGATTGCCGAGCAGTTCGACCTGCGCCCCGGCGCGATCATTCGCGATCTGAATCTGCGCCGCCCCATCTACCGAGGAACAGCCGCTTACGGCCACTTCGGCCGCGTCGATCTTGACCTGCCGTGGGAGCGCACCAACAAAGCTGACGAGTTGAAAGCTGCGGCGGGTTTGTAACCCCCGGCTATCAAAGTACTCCAAGTTGTTACGTTGATTTAGACAGAATTAACAAGATTACTTGTTTTATCTTGAAAATCCTGTAAATCCTGTCTATTCATCCTGATTAGAAGTTACGCAGTTCAAAAGGTGACAGTCACTTAGGTGCGATAAATCGATCTATTTGGGCTAAACGGGCGTTCATTCTCGGCCAAAAGTGACTGTCACCTGGTTCGTTACACCCAACTGCGTAAGTCCTACTGATGTCAAACTCAGCAAAACTCAAGACCTCCTTTCTCGACAGCCTTGGTTTCGAGGCGTCAGATTGAGAGGTCTTTTTATTCTCACTAAATGAGAGTCCCATAAGCTGGCCGCCTAAACCTGCTCCCATATTACGATGAGATTATTGAACTTTGTGACCTGGTTCTTAACGAGCTAAGGGATGGGGTGACTGATTGAAGCCTTCGAACCTTTCTGAGCTCAGCACCCTACGAATTCTCGCCAAATGAACCATTCTGCATGCAGCACCCTACGAATTCTCGCCAAATGAACCATTCTGCATGCAGCATCATATGAATTCTCGCCAAATGAACCATTCTGCGTGCAGCATCATATGAATTCTCGCCAAATGAACCATTCTGCGTGCAGCATCATATGAATTCTCACCAAATGAACCCTTCTGCGTGCAGCACCCTACGAATTCTCGCAAAACGGACCATTCTGCGCACTCCCTATGATTGACTGGCGGCATTTCGACACTGAAGGCGGATCAATCGCTGTAAAGACCGTAACGGCGGCCAATGCCATAAAAAACGCCAACGCAAGTGTTGGCGTTGAAGCCCATTGGGCTGGGATGATGCCCCTTCCCCGGTGGCGCAAAGCTAGAAAATTAGATGCATATCCCCAAATTCATGCCACAGATACCGCTGAGTTAAAGCTTCGTGATACGTCAATTCGATATGACGTGCAGCGGCCAGGGCTTGCAGCATGTGCAGGTGCGACGCATGAGGCTCGTGAAAGCCGGTCAACAGACCGTTGACCGCCCGCAGCCGGACCTCCGGTGTAATGACCAGCCGGGTCCACCCCTCGCCGGGGTGAGTGACGCCGGTTCCATCGGTTACCGTTTCCAGAGCACGAACCACCGTAGTCCCCACCGCTACTACCCGTTTGCCCGCCGCGCGAGCTGTATTGACCACCTGAGCCGTCTCGGCCGGAACGCGATAAAACTCCTCATACGGCGGTTCGTGGCTTTCCAAGCTGGCGACGCCGGTATGCAATATCAAGGGCGCGATCTGCACGCCTTTCGCTACCAGCCGGGTAATCAATTCCGGGGTGAACGCCCGGCCAGCCGACGGCATCTCGGCGCTGCCTGGTTCGGTGGCATAAACGGTTTGGTAATAGTGTGGTGGCCAGGCTTGTTTGACGTACCCGTAACGGATAGGAAATCCGTGGTCGGCCAGGTAGTCATTTAATGGGGCAGGGAGATTTAGGGTCGCAACCCATAGCCGGACTTTAGCCTCAGGCTGAGTTCGCTGCTCGCGGCGATAAGCGGTGTGCAGCGTAACTGAGCCTCCCGCCGGCAACGCAATGGTTTCGCCCGGCGCAGCCTGGTAAAAGGGCCGGCTGGCCTTCTCATCCGGCCGGCGAACCTCGACCAGCCATAAGTCGGCCGGTAAGTGAGTCGAAAGATGGATTTCAACGGCGCTGCCGTCGGCCCGAGTGCCCGTCACCGCCGCGTTGAGCGTGCCGCTGGTATTAATGACCACCACATCGCCTGCCGCCAGAAAATCGGGTAAGTGGCGAAATAGGGTATGGCTAATCTGGTCTGTGGTAGGGTCAGACACTAACAGCCGAACCTCATCGCGAGCCAGCCCCCGCGCTTCCGGTGGTTCGCTCGCCTCCAATTCAGGGGGAAGTTGAAAGTCAAACGAAGCGGCTGATCTCGTCGCCAGGGTAGTCTTGTCACTCATTTTATAGCTGTTCAAATTAGTCTGGACCGCCGCCAAGACTCCCGCCGGAGTCTGAGCCTCGACCAAATCGAACAATGATAACTCGCTTACGAAACTATTTGTTTTCATTATTATTTTTCCTTCGCCTTAACCTTCTTGAATAGCAGCCAAACTCACCGCACCTACCTCTTGGGCTCGATAGCGGCCGCTAGGCAGCTCCCCACTTAATAGCTCGATGAGGCCGGGGACGCTCTCCTCCGGCAGCGGGCGATCGCTGATATCTTCATCGGGAAAGGCTTCCTGATGCATCTGAGTCCGCATGTCGCCAGGATCAACCCAGTAAACCCGCCATTCCGGCTTTTCGGCAGCCAGGATGGCGGAAAGCTGTTCCAAAGCGGCTTTGCTAGACCCATAACCACCCCACCCCGGATAATCTTCCACTCCGGCATCGCTGGTGATATTGAGAATGCGCATCCCCGGCTTCAAAGTCGATTGCACCGCTTGCAAAACGCCTAACGGGGCCAAAACGTTAACCTGATAAACCTGCTCCAATACCTCCAGGGGATAGTCGAGCAGATGCGGTTGGGGGCTGGGGCCTAAGATACTGGCGTTGTTGATCACGGCGTCTAAGCCGCCCAGCGACTCGGCCGCGTGGGCCAGCGCCCGGCGATGAGTCTCGGACGTAATGTCGCCCGGAATGGCGATGACTCTGGTGAGCTGAGCTAGTTCCCTCTCCACCTGTCGCAGTGCAGCTTCACCCCGGGCATCGATGAGCAACTGCCAATGATGTTGGGCCAGGTATCGAGCCAGGGCTAACCCCAGACCGCGCGATGCGCCGGTGATGAGGGCGGTTTGGGGTTGATTGTTCAAGGTCATAATTGATCTCCCTGTTAGTTCATAGAGTTTTTAGAGTTTATAGAGCTCGTTGAGTTGGTGGAGCGGGTAGTCGTAATAGGCTGAATTTTTAGTCGGGTAATGGGGTGAATGGTGATAAGATGAATTTGAACTTATCGTAACAAAAATTGGCTTTTATCGCATCGGGCTATGGCTCAGAGTGACCCCAAATAAAAAGGACAGGTTCAAACCCTGTCCTTTGGTACAGTAGAATTTATCAGATTGAGGTGACAGTCAGTTGGCGCACTTACTAGCCAAACGAGACTGTCAGCTATTTTCAATAACGTCCGGTGACGCCGCGCAGTTTGCTAGCCAGTACCAGCCAGCTAAAGTAAACCACAGCATTCCAGACGCGACGCCAGCGCCAGGGCTGGGTAATTAAGCGGTGCAGCCATTCCAAATGTAACTGCTGCAGCCAACGCGGGGCGCGTTTCGAGGTCCCGGCCAAGAAATCGAACGAGCCGCCCACGCCGATACAGACCGGAATTTGGAGTCGCTCTAAGTTGCGGTCGATCCATTTATCCTGGTTAGGATGACCGTAAGCCACAAGCAAGATGTCAGGCTTGGTGGGTAGAATACGTTGAAGCAGCGCTTCATTTTCCTCCGGGTCGGGCGATCCGGCGTAACAGCCGGCTACTTGGAGCTGCGGGTAACGGTGTTTGAGGTTGGCGATAGCCTGCTCGGCCACGCCTGGCTGCGCGCCCAAGAAAAATATGCGATAACCCTGCCGGTGTGATAATTCGGCCAGCCGGCTGACCAGATCAGACCCGGCGACGCGTTCCGGCAGCGGAGTGGCGCCCAAGAAACGAGCCGCTTTCAACAGGCCGATCCCATCCGGCAGGGAAAGCGCCGCGTTATTGATGATACGGCGAAACTCCTCATCGTGCTGGGCTTCGATCACAAACTCGGGGTTCGTCGTGGTCAACTGGTGAGGTCGACCGCTGGCGACGAACTGCTCGATCAGGGCCAACGTCTGGGCGTTGGTCAAGGCATGGATTTTGACGCTGAGGATAGTGGCTGTCGGCGGGGTTTGGCTTAGCATTTTGCCAAAATCTCCAAAATCTGTTTGGCGGCTTTATCCCATGAAAACTTCTCGATCTGCTTCAACCCTTGTTCAACAAGCCGGTGACGCAGGGCGGCGTCGCCGACCAGGCGAACCAGTCCGGCGGCAATATCATCAGACGAGTGGGGATCGATCAGCAGGGCGGCGTCACCGGCCACCTCTGGCAGGGACGAGACGCGGCTGGTTAAGACCGGCGTCTGGCAGGTCATCGCTTCTAATACCGGCAGGCCAAACCCCTCGTACAGTGAAGGAAAAATATACGCCCGCGCCCCCGACAGCAAAGCGGGCTTATCGGCATCGTCAACGTAGCCGGGGAAGAGAATGTGGCCGGTCAGGCCCAAACTTTGCGCCCGGGCAAAAATTTCATCGTACAGCCAGCCCTTCTGGCCGGCGATGACCAGCTTGAGGGTAGGCGGAAGCTGCGGCCTGGCCAGTTGGAATGCCTCGATCAGTCGCACCAGATTTTTACGGGGATGCAGCGTCCCGAGATAGAGCAAATAGTCACCATCGACGCCGTATTTGGCTTTAGTTCTTTCTATTATAAGGGGATCAGCCACGCGAGTCAGGCTTTCATCCCGGCCCAGGTAAACGACGCTGATGCGCTGCGGATCGGCCCGGTAGAAGTCGATCAGGTCTTGCTTGGTAGCCTGCGAGTCGGCCAGGATGTGCTGGGCAACGCGAGTGTGCCGGCGGGTAGTCCAATCCAGATACCAGCGATCAAACGAACGGTGGGCGGCGGGATAATGTTTGTAGCCCAAATCATGAACGGTGACCACCGCCGGAACGGGACAATATAGCGGCAAAACATGAGCCGGCACAAACAGCCGATCGGGCGGGTGCTGCCGGAGTTCAGCCGCCAGCCGCAGGTGTGTCCACAAACGCGGCCAGGGGACAACCCGTGTTTCCACCTGAGCCGAGGTGGGCCAGTCGGTGTGCTGAGGCGGGTGAGGGGTATATAGGCGCAATCGCAGCTGCTTGGGGGCGCATTTAGCCAGCGCTTTGATGATTTCCAGTGAATAGGTCTCAGTGCCGGTGCGCCGGGCTCGAGCCGCCCGGCTGGCGTCAATACCAAGGGTGAGGCGGGTAGAAGACGTGAAGGAATTAATCTTCGGTCTCCCTCACTGTAAATCGGGCAAAAAGGTTTTTAACACCTCGATAGATATCCGGCCCGGGCGTAAGACTCGCGGCGGGTTAGTACTCAGATCAATAATGGTCGAGGGTTGGCTAGACGGACTGGGACCGCCATCTAAGACCAACGGCAGGGCCGGCCCGAGCTGATCAGCCACACCTTGAGCCGTGGGGGGCGTCGGCTGGCCGGACAGGTTGGCGCTGGTAACGGCCAGCGGCCGGCCAAATTTGATCACCAATTCGAGGCTGACAGGATGATCGGGAATACGCACGGCCACTGTATCCTGTCCAACGGTTACATCATCGGGCAGGGCCGCCACTTTGGGCAAAACTACGGTTAACGGGCCGGGCCAAAATTTTTGCAGCAGCGGCCAGGCCCGGTTCGGCACGTGACGAGCTACCAGGTTGAGATCATCGATTTGGTAGATGAAAATCGGAATAGCCTTGTCCGGCGGCCGTTGTTTGAGCTGAAAGATTTGGCGCACGGCAAAGCGCTCGAAGGCGTTGGCGCCCAGGCCGTAGACCGTATCGGTTGGCAGGGCCACGACTTCTCCCTCTCGCAGCAGCCGGCGGGCCAGTTTTAGGGCTTGAGGAGAATGGGCCGGTAAAATTTGGGTCATCAAATCCTCTTAGATCATCATTTCTTTAGAAGGCTAATTTACTCTGAGAGCACATTCGTGTCAATTCTCTAGCAACTTTGGTAAGAAAACTCAAGGCTTTATCGTCAGAAATGGTAGAACTGCGTGATGACCTGAGTCCTTACGTTGGCAGCCTAAGCTGGCATTTATTGAGAAACTTACTATATTTAGATATGATTTTTGATTAAACGTAAAATTTAAGGAGAAGTGTATTTATGTCTACCCCCATTCATGTATCTGACAGCGAATTCCAAAGCAAAGTATTAAATTCCACTACCCCTGTTGTCGTTGACTTTTGGGCGCCGTGGTGTGGTCCCTGTCGAATGGTTGCCCCCGTTTTAGACGAGTTAGCCAAAGAATACGGCGAGAAAATTGTGATCGCTAAAGTTAATACCGATGAAAACCCGCAGTATGCCATTAAGTACGGCGTTCAGGGCATCCCGACCATGTTGTTCATAAAAGATGGCCAAATCTTTGATCGAATTGTTGGGGCGCATCCCAAACCTTCCATTCAACAGCGCGTTGACAATATGTTGGCAGCCGTAGCCAGTTAACGGTAGATTAAACCCCCTTTTCGAAAAGCTCGCTGTAAATGGCGAGCTTTTTTTATGGTCGTAAAAATAATGATCCAAAATGGTTTGTCTCCCCAGTAAGAAGACAGTGAACAAGTGTTCTTGTTGTTCTGCCCGGATTTTGATATAATTTCTGTACTATGGCCAAATTGAGAACCCGTTATGTATGTCAAGAATGCGGCAGTACCCAGCCAAAGTGGATGGGCCGCTGCCCCGACTGCGGCGAGTGGAACACGCTGGTGGAAACGCTGGTTGAGGCTACCTCGTCGGGCGCTGTGGTGCAGCGATCGCCTCAAGCGGTAATGGGGCGATCTGTCCCGCAGGCGCTAACCGAAATCGCCGCCGACAACTACCGGCGGACAATGCTGCCGATGGATGAGTTTAACCGCGTGTTAGGCGGCGGCTTAGTACCCGGTTCACTCATTTTGATTGGCGGCGATCCGGGTATCGGCAAAAGTACCCTACTGCTGCAAATTTCAGCGGCTCTGGCGGCGGAAGGGCAGGTCCTGTATATTTCCGGCGAGGAGAGTGCGCAGCAGGTTAAACTGCGGGCCGATCGCCTACAAATTTCAAGTGATCGTCTGTTTATTCTGTCGGAAACCAATATGACCGCCATTATGGAGCATCTGTACCAAACCCCGCCCCAATTTTTGGTGGTCGACTCGATTCAGACCGTCTTTTTGGAGGAGTTGCAGTCGGCGCCAGGCTCGGTTAGTCAGGTGCGCGAGTGCGCTGGCCGCTTCCAAGGGCTAGCTAAGGGCCAAAATATTCCGGTTTTCCTCATTGGGCATGTGACCAAAACCGGTACGATAGCCGGGCCGCGGGTGCTGGAGCATTTGGTCGATACAGTGCTTTATCTAGAGGGCGAACGATTCCATGCTTATCGGCTGCTGCGCAGCGTAAAAAATCGATTTGGCGCAACCAACGAGATCGGTATTTTTGAGATGGGTGATGTGGGTTTGAGTGAAGTGTCTAACCCTAGCGAAATCTTTCTGGCTGAGCGACTGCCCAATGCGACGGGTTCGGCTATTGCCGTGACTTTAGAGGGAACGCGTCCTCTGCTGGTCGAGATTCAAGCCCTGGCCAGTACCACCAGCTTCGGTAATCCGCGCCGTACCTCTAACGGCATCGATATGAACCGGCTACTGCTGCTCATCGCGGTGCTCACTAAACGAGTCGGCGTTCGGCTGGCTGACCAAGATGTGTTTGTCAATGTGATCGGTGGATTGCAAATTAACGAACCGGCCTCTGATTTGGCGGTAGCCGCGGCTTTGGCTTCCAGCTTTAAAAGTCGGCCCGTGGCTGCTGATCTCGCAATTGTGGGTGAAGTCGGCCTGTCGGGAGAATTACGGGCCGTCAGTCATATTGAAACTCGCTTAAAAGAGGCGGCCAAACTGGGCTTCAAACGCTGTTTACTGCCGGCATCAGTTCAATTAAAGCAAACTCAATTTTCATCGCTCGAACTGTTGAAAGTCCGCTCTTTAGGAGAGGCGCTGGATATCACGCTTGTCTAATGGTTATGTAAAATTTTGAGGCGAATCTTGGCAAACCTTTGACATTATACGGGGTTCGTGTTACTATAACCGTTAAATTTTTATTATTTTTTCTAACTTAATTTTATTATTTGCCCAACACTTGATCCTACACTGTTAGCACTTATTTTTGTTATTCATCTTTTTTATCTTACAATTTATAGTCTGTCTACTCAGGTTTGAATTTGAGAAAATAGCTTATCCCTATCGATTGGTTTTGGCCGATAAGGCGCTCACTTTTGTTATTTAACAAGTATCAAAATAGGCAGACCAATTTTTAAATGGATAGTCGCGGACAAATTTACCTCGTCAGGTAAACTGTCTCCCTTTTTGTAAGATCGAACTCCGCTAATAATGTTAAGCAGTGTTTGGGCGAATGTACTTTATCGTGCAGTCGCCCTTTTTTGTGGTAAGTTAACCACAACCCGGCCGTTAAAAATTTTCAGCCGGGCAAATGGGCTAGGGGAGTTTTAACCTGGGGATGAGCATCGAATTTGTCTTTCGTTTGGTTGGCATGGTTGTCTTTGCCATTATTGGCGTACAATCCAGCTACCTGTTTCAGCCCAATAATCCCGGCGAATCGGCCCGGCTAATTATCGTTTTAACCCTGGCCGGAGCCGCTTTAGGACTGCTGGTAGCGCCTTACCTCACTACACGCCCATTTCACCTCATTCAAGCCAAACTACGCAAGATGCCGGCCGCTAAATTGGTGTCCGGGGTCATCGGCTTGGCCTTAGGGCTAGCGGTGGCCGCTTTACTACATCCATCCGTATCTAATTTGCCATACCCATATGGAGCCATTTTTCCGATAATTGTCAGTATTATTTTTGGCTATATCGGCATGGCGGTCATGGTTATGCGGCAGCGAGATATTTTTAATTTGGTTGGGCCGCGCATTATCTCTGGTAATCCCTTTGACGGGCTGGGACGCAAAGCGACCGACGATGTCCTGCTGTTGGATACCAGCGTCGTCATCGACGGTCGCATTGTCGATATTAGCCGAACCGGTTTTATCCGCAATACGATGCTGGTCCCCGGTTTTGTTCTGGCCGAGTTACAATATATTGCCGACTCGTCGGACCCGCTGCGCCGCAACCGTGGCCGGCGTGGCTTGGAGGTGTTGGAGCAGCTACAAGCCGACTCGTTAGTGCCGGTCCAGATCAGCGATCTTGATATTGAAGGAGTTAAAGGCGTGGATGACAAGTTGGTCATGCTAGCCAAACAGCTCGATTGTCCGATTCTGACCAACGATTTTAATCTCAACAGTGTAGCCAAACTGCAAGGTGTGTTAGTACTGAATATTAATGAATTAGCCAACGCGGTGAAAACGGTTATTTTGCCCGGTGAAACGGTCAGCATTAAAATTATCCAGGAAGGGAAAGAACGTGATCAGGGTGTGGCCTATCTTGATGACGGCACGATGATTGTCATTGAAAACGGCCGGTCGTATCTCAATCGAAATGTCGAAGTTACGGTTACCCGGGTCATTCAGACCAACGCCGGCCGGATGATATTTGCTAAAATGGAAAACGGATTATGACCCTACGAGTTTATAACTATCTAAGCCGACAAGAAGAAACCTTTGAGCCCCTCCACCCCGGTTTTGTGGGTATGTACGTGTGTGGGCCAACGGTTTATGGCGATGCTCATATCGGCCACGCCAAGGCTTACATTACCTTTGATGTGGTGCATCGCTATTTGGAATATTTGGGCTATCGGGTTCGCTACGTCCAGAACATCACCGATGTAGGTCACTTGGTTGGCGATGGGGATGAGGGTGAAGACAAAATTGGCCGGCAAGCGCGAGTCGAGCGGGTCGAACCGATGGAAATTGTCGAGTCGTACACCCGCAACTATTTTCGAGATATGGATGTGCTCAATGTCCGCCGCCCGGACATCTCCCCCCGGGCCAGTGGCCATGTCCCGGAGCAGATTGAACTGGCTCAGGAGTTGCTTACTAAGGGCCACGCTTATGCCAGCAACGGCAATGTCTACTTTTCGGTGCCTAGCTGGCCCACTTACGGCAAACTTTCGCGTCGCAAGGTCGATGATTTGGAGGAAGGCGCTCGGCTGGAAGTGGCCGGGGACAAACGCGATCCGCGCGATTTTGCGGTGTGGCGCGCCGCTACGTCCGGCCATCTCATGCAGTGGAACAGCCCCTGGGGCAAAGGATTTCCCGGCTGGCACGCCGAATGTACGGTGATGGCCCGCAAATATTTGGGGCTGCCTTTTGATATTCACGGCGGCGGCCTGGAAAATATCTTCCCTCACAATGAGAGTGAAATTGCCCAGAGTGAGGCAGCTTACGGCGGCGCATTTGCCCGCTACTGGCTGCTCAACAATATGGTCACGATCGATGGCACCAAAATGGGCAAGAGTCAGGGTAATTCGCTCACTGTCCAGCAGGCCCTAACCGGCAAGCATGATCGGCTGTCGCAGCCCTACTCGCCGATGACAGTGCGCTACTTTATCTTGAGCAGTCACTATCGCCAAACGACCGATTTTACTGACGAAGCGCTTAGCGCCGCCGCCAGAGGTTACGAGCGTCTGTTGGGGACAGTTGGTCTGGTTCGTCAAATGCTGGCCAAGCAGGACAGCCACAACAGCACGATCGATGCACAGTTTTCGGCAACTCTGGTCGATCTCAAAACCCGTTTTGAAGAGGCCATGAACAACGACTTCAACACCCCTCAAGCCCTGGCTGCTTTGTTTGATTTTAACCGAGCCGTGAACACGTTGGTCAACAGCCAGCAGCCGGTCTCCAGCGGAACTTTAGAAGCAATTGACAACACCTATCGTCAGTTAGGTGGCGACGTTTTGGGCATTATCCCGGCAGAAATTTCAACGCAAGGCGCCGGGGCTGCCGGACTGGAAGATGAGCTGGTTCAAATTTTGATCACTTTGCGGACTGCCGCCCGAAAAAATAAAGATTATGCCACCAGTGATGCTATTCGCGACCAACTGGCGGCAGCGGGGGTGATCCTTGAAGACCGTCCGGACGGCACCGTCTGGAAAATTAACCGGTAAGCCAGGTAGATGGGGGTGGACATACTTTATGGTCGCAACGCCGCTCGCGAGTGTCTTCGAGCGCGGCGGCGTCATATTCACGAGCTTTTAGTGGCTGACAACCTGCAATCATCCTCAATGATTGATGAACTGGCGGCTTTAGCCGCTCAGACCCGCATCCCGGTCAAACGCGTTGCTCGCAAAACACTTGATCAATTGGCCCAGGGACATCAGGGCATTGTCTTGAAAACCGGTCGCTATCCCACGGTTGAGGTCGAGGATATGCTGCACCGGGCAGCGAAGCTGGATGAGCCGCCGTTCCTGATTGTCCTCGATCATG
The DNA here is from genome assembly GCA_020634935.1 of Anaerolineales bacterium. Classification (GTDB taxonomy): domain Bacteria; phylum Chloroflexota; class Anaerolineae; order 4572-78; family J111; genus JAGRBY01. Next base: position 2,039 of record JACKAT010000054.1, on the reverse strand, counting down.
TAGAAGACCCGCACAATCTGGGGGCGGTACTGCGCACAGCCGAGGCGGTTGGCGTTCATGGTGTCATTTTGCCGAAACAACGCGCGGCCGGCGTCACACCGGCGGTGGTCAATGTCTCGGCCGGTGCGGTTGAGCATATGTGGGTCGCCGAAGTGCCAAATTTAGCCCAGGTACTTAAGATCTTAAAACAGGATAATATCTGGATAGCCGGGGTGGAACTTGATTCCACAGCCCAATTTTTTCATAAAACTAATCTTTCCGGCCCAATAGCCCTGGTTGTGGGCAGCGAAGGTAAAGGTTTGAGCCGTCTGATCAGGGAAACGTGCGACTTTCTGGTTAAGCTACCAATGCGGGGCCAAGTGGAATCGTTAAATGCATCGGTGGCCTGCAGCCTGATTTTATATGAAGTTTGGCGGGCCAGGGAATTTTCGTAGGAAATAACATTAAAAAATTACCTTGAATTTGACTTTTGATCAATTTTTGGTATACTTGATTTTTGCACGGCGCGATATGCGCCGTGTTTTTAAGTTCAAATTTGGAGGGGTGCCCGAGTGGTTAAAGGGGGCTGACTGTAAATCAGCTGGCTAGGCCTACGGCGGTTCGAATCCGTCCCCCTCCATTAACTTGGCACATCACTATACCATAAGGTCATGTGCATTCCAGACCTATCTAAAAGTACAACAAAGGGGATTTAACATTATGGGGAAAGCGACATTTAAGCGAGATAAACCGCACGTCAACATCGGGACGATTGGACACGTGGACCACGGCAAAACGACGTTGACGGCAGCGATAACCAAAACGTTAAGCCTGAAAGGCTTCGCCGATTTCCGGGCGTTTGAACAAATCGACAATGCGCCGGAAGAGAAAGCGCGGGGGATTACGATCGCCATCGCGCACGTGGAGTACCAAACCGAAAAACGCCACTATGCCCACGTGGACTGCCCGGGTCACGCTGACTACATCAAGAATATGATCACCGGGGCGGCCCAGATGGATGGGGCGATTTTGGTGGTGTCGGCGCCGGATGGCCCGATGCCGCAAACGCGGGAACACATTCTGTTGGCGCGGCAGGTGGAAGTACCGGCGATGGTGGTCTTCTTGAACAAAGTGGATATGATGGATGATGAAGAGTTGCTGGAACTGGTGGAGTTGGAGCTGCAAGAACTATTGAGCAGCTACGACTTTCCGGGGGATGAGATCCCGATAATTCGAGGGAGCGCCTTAGCGGCGTTGGAAGCGGGCAACGACTTGAGTGACCCGGCGTACAAACCGATCTTGGCGTTGATGGATGCGGTGGACAGCTACATTCCGACGCCGGAACGGGAAGTGGACAAGCCGTTCCTAATGCCGGTGGAAGATGTGTTCAGCATCAAAGGTCGGGGTACGGTGGCGACGGGTCGGGTTGAGCGGGGCAAAGTGAAAGTGAACGAAGAGATCGAGATTGTGGGGTTGAAAGCGACGCGGAAAGTGGTCGTGACCGGGGTGGAGATGTTCCGGAAGATTCTGGATGAAGGGGTAGCCGGAGACAACGTGGGGGTATTGCTGCGGGGGATCAACCGGGATGAGATCGAGCGGGGGCAGGTGTTAGCCAAGCCGAAGAGCATCACGCCGCACACGACGTTTGTGACCCAAGTGTATGTGTTGAAGAAAGAAGAAGGGGGGCGACACACGCCGTTCTTCAAGGGATACCGCCCGCAGTTCTACATCCGGACGATGGATGTGACGGGGGAAGTACAGCTACCGGACGGAGTGGAGATGGTGATGCCGGGGGACAACGTAGAATTGACGGTGAAGCTAATTGTGCCGGTGGCGTTGGAAGACGGGTCGAAGTTCGCCATTCGCGAAGGTGGTCGAACGGTTGGTGCCGGCGTTATTACCAAAATCATCGAGTAGAAAAAAGTTTGGTGGGTGCTTGACAAGTTACAACACGCACTACAAATTTGACATTTGATGGAGCAAATATGGCTAAGAACAGAATAAGAATTCGCTTGAAAGCATACGATCATCGGGTGTTAGATCAATCAGTCCGTCAAATA
>JACKAT010000053.1 GCA_020634935.1 Anaerolineales bacterium | reverse complement strand
TAGTTTTTGATCATCATCGGCAACCAAAATCGTAGCCATCACCCGCCTCAACACCGGAGAAAGCGTAAAGTAGAAAAAATTTCTCAGTTCACCCTTCCCCTTTTTTCTTCATTCTCCATTCTACATTCTTCATTGTATTATGCTCTCGATGACTGAGCAAAAGCTAAGTAAAAGCTGAGAAAAAGCTAAGAGCCGCCGATTCTCAGCCTTCTCTCAGCTTTTTCTTGGAAAATTCTTAGTTGAGCGGCATATAGTGACAGACAATGCCTACTGACACATTCATCTACTTAAGTTCTGCACATTTTAGCAGTAAACTAAGAAGACCATGAGCAAACCAGACCAACCCACCGATACCCGCAAGATACGCCGTCGCAGCGAGCAGATCGAACTGTGGCTGGTGTTAATTTTGCTTATTGTGGTCGGTGGTGGTTTAATCGGCCTGATTTGGGGGCTTCAAGCGGCCCTTGTGGGCGGAATATGTTTGATAAGCGGCGGCGCTTTTATCATGCTGCTGTGGGCGCTGCTGGTTGGTTTAGAAAAATTTGTAGATAGAGAGTGATTGTTCTGAGAATACATCATGGTAAATGAACCGGTTATCGAAATTCAAGATATGACCAAAGTATACCAGATGGGCGACATCAAGGTTCATGCCCTACGCGGCGTTTCGTTGGAGATTCAAAAAGGGGAATACGTGGCGATTATGGGCGCCAGCGGCTCCGGCAAGAGTACGTTGATGAACATGATCGGCCTGCTCGACCGGCCGACCAGCGGCACCTATAAAATTCGCGGCGTCGAATCGAGTAAACTCAGCAAAGGCCAGTTAGCCGATCTCCGTAATCAGGAGATCGGTTTTGTGTTTCAGCGCTTTAACCTGCTGCCGCGCATCAGCGCCCAGCGCCAGGTAGAGCTGCCGTTGTTTTATGCCGGTGTTACCAGCCGGAAAAGCCGCGAGATGGCCCGCGCCGCCCTCGAGCGCGTGGGTTTGGGGGATAGAACTCATCACCGGCCCGATGAACTGTCCGGCGGGCAGCAGCAGCGAGTGGCCATTGCCCGCGCTCTGGTCAACCAGCCCAGCCTGCTGCTGGCCGATGAGCCGACCGGCGCGCTCGACAGCCAAACCAGCCTCGAGGTCATGGCGCTGTTCGAAGAACTGCACGCCCAGGGGTTGACCGTGGTCATGGTTACCCACGATCCGCTCGTTGCCGGACGGGCTAAACGCGTAGTTACCCTCAGCGACGGAAAAATTGTGTCTGATAAAGCCAATGGTCATCATCTAAACCTGGCTGCGTGGGAGGCTGCCTATGAAAATCATTAGATATTTGCAGGTGGCGCTGGAAAGCATCACCGCTCACAAATTACGAGCGATCCTGACTATGCTCGGCATCATCATCGGGGTAGCGGCGGTGCTGGTGACGATGGGTATCGGCCGGGGGGCCGCGGCCAACATCACCGCCCGCATCGAAAGCCAGGGCACCAATTTGCTGACGATCAACCCCGGCGCGAGCAGTGTCGGGGGTATCCGGGGCGACAGCGGCTCGGCCGGAACGTTGACGCTCAAAGATGCTCATGATTTGATGAATAAAGATATCCATCCCGCCATTTCGTACGTCGCCCCGGAATATTCCGCCAACGCCCAGTTAGTTTACAGCGACACCAACGTCCGCGAATCGGTGGTGGGCGTAACTACCGATTATGCCATCGTTCGCAACCTGATTATCGCTTCCGGCGAATTCCTGACCCCTGAACAGGTCGAAAGCCAAAGCCAGGTGGTCGTCCTTGGCTCGGTACTGGCCGCCGATCTATTTGACAATGAAAATCCGGTGGGTCTAAGTCTGCGCATCAACGGCCAACCGTTTCAAGTTATTGGCGTGCTGGAAGAGACCGGCGGCTTTGGGCGAAACACCCCTGACGAGAAGGCGTTCATCCCCATCGGCATCGCTCAGGGCCGATTGTTCAATGCGCCTCGCTATCGCGGCGACTATACGATTACTACCCTCAACATCTCCGCCGCCGGGTCCGGGCAAGTGGAGTCAGCCGAAAAGCAAGCCGAAATGACCCTGCGCCTCAACCACAACCTGACCGCCGATCAAGACAACGATTTCAACGTCTTCAATCAGGCCAGCCTGCTGGAAACAGCCTCCGACATCGCCGCCACGTTGACCATCTTTTTAGGCGCAATTGGCGCAGTCAGTCTGGTCGTCGGCGGGATTGGCATTATGAACATTATGCTCGTTTCCGTCACCGAGCGTACTCGCGAAATCGGCTTGCGTAAGGCCATCGGCGCGCACGATAATGATATCTTGATGCAGTTTCTGGTCGAGGCGCTGGTGCTCTGTTTCCTGGGCGGATTGATTGGCGTTGGGCTAGCTTACGGACTGGCCGCAATCTTTGCCCAAATTCCGGCCTTTACCTTCACCGTTCTCATCCAGCCGGATGCGCTAGCCTTGGCCCTTGGCTTCAGCCTAATCAGCGGTTTAGTTTTCGGCATCTATCCGGCTCTTCGAGCCACCCGCCTCGACCCGATTGAGGCCCTTCGATCAGAATAATCAGGAGTTAGCTGACTATGAAAAATAAAAAAATCTGGATTCCCATCGTCATCATCTTACTGGCCGGGGCCGCCTTCTACTTCCGAAACTCACTGGCAACGGCCGTCAGCGGCGGCGCGGAAACGCGAGCGCAAACCCAAGGCACGGCGGAAGGAGCGGCTGACTCGACCGTGGCTATTCGGCCGGCGGCTGACGTGGCCCAGGTTAGCGCCGCCGGCAACATTGCCCTGGCCCACAAATATTCGTTGGGGATTGAAACGGTGGAAGGGATCATCACCGAAGTGGATGTCCAACCCGGCGATAAGGTATCAGCAGGAGATTTGCTCTTAACCTTAGATAAAACCAAGTTGGAGCAAGCGGTTCGCTATGCCGAATTAGCTCTAGACGTGGCTAAAAACCAACTGGACCAACTGCAAGAGCCGCCTAGCCCGGCCGAAGTGGCCTCGGGCCAGGCTAATTTATTGGCGGCCAAGGAAAATCTGGCGGACCTACAGCAGGGTCCCAGCGCCGCTGAACTCGATGCGGCCGAAGCCGCTTTGAACGCCGCCGAAGCCAGTTACCAAGATTTACTCGATGGCTCCAGTGAATCCGAAATTACCGAGGCCAGCGCCGGCCTGCAAAAGGCCTTCATCACCTTGGAACAAGCCCAGGACGCCTACAACAAGATTGCCTATCGCGGCGATATCGGCAGCACCCAGCAGGCGATGGATCTCCAATCGGCCACCATCGATTACGATACCGCCAAAGCCGCCTTTGATATTGCCACGGAAGATGCGTCCGATGCTGACATCAAGGCCGCGCTCAAAACTATCAAAGACGCCCAGGTTCAACTGGAAGGGCTGAATGCCACCCGGGCCGAACTGGCCAACGCCGAAGCCCAAGTCGCCAGCGCCGAAGCCACCCTGGCCACGCTGCTCGAAGGTCCCACCGAAGCCGAACTGGGAGCGGCCCAATTAAACATTCAACAAGCCCAGCTCGAGCTGGACAATGCTCTGGATGATCTGGACCAGGCCAGCCTGCGAGCCCCGGCGGACGGCACTATTCTCACCGTCGATGTCGAAGCCGGTCAGCAAACCACCTCCGGCTTAACCGCCATCACCCTGGCCGATCTAACCGATTTGGAGCTGCCGGTCTACGTGGCCGAAGTTGACATTAGCCAGGTTGAACTCGGTCAGCCGGTAACCGTGGCCATCGATGCTCTGCCGGACAAAACCTTTAACGGTAAGGTCAGCCGCATTGTGCCAATTAGCAGTTCAGAAAGCGGGGTGGTCAATTACGAAGTCATGATCCAACTGCTGGATTTGACCCCGCAAAACAAAGTGCTGCCCGGCATGACCGCTGTCGCTACCATGCAGGGCGACAGCACTGAAAATGCCTGGTTAGTTCCCAGCAATGCTATCGTTGAATTCGAGGGCAAGAGTTATGTTCGGGTTATGCAAAACGGGGAAGCCCGCCGGGTGGCGGTTACTTCTAGCTCATCTCAAGGCGAGTGGACAGTTGTTCAGTCTGACGAATTAAAAGCAGGCGATCAGGTCGTCGGGCATGTCGCTTCATTTGCCGGAGAAGATTCAGGCAACAATAGACCTCGCGGCTTCCTGGGGCCACCACGCTAGGACGCTAAGCAACAAGCGCGAGGCTAAAGCCATCGCTCTAAAAGAGCCAAGGACGCTGAAGCGCCCTACTTGGGCGAAATCCTAGCCCGACAGGGTTTCGCTCTCGGAGCACGGGTCTTTAGGCCCATGCTCCGAGAGCCGGCCAATTTGTACGCCGATTAAATCTTCATTAGCCATTACCCTTTCCCGTCCCCGTTCGACCTGGCTGGGGCGGCTAAAGACGACTATTTTTTAAGAACTTAATCTCCTTTATATGCTTCAACGGTAGCCTTGCGAGGCGTCTCGCCGTCTCGATAACTCACGCGCCAATGGGGCAGCCAGCCTACGCCGGCCAAACTAACCTCAACATCCGAGCGGCGGGGCTTAATCTCGACCGTCGTAATGCCGGCCGCGGTCTCGTCCCAGCGAGTCGAAATGGCCGCGCTGGCTTCTTCAAGCTCTTGCTTGATCTTGGCGATCTCTTCTTTGATATCTTCAATTTCCGCCTGGGTTTCCTCAACATCATACTTGGCCTGGCCGGTTATCCGGCGTTTGTTCATCGCCCCGCTAATCAGGCTTGTCCGGCGGCGACCAAAGAAAAACCCCAGCACCGACTCGCCAATGCCGGCCATCTCTTCGCGTTGGCGAGCCGTGTATTTAGCTTCATCTTTGCTCAACTCCATCTCTTTTTTACGCAGTTTATCGTTCAACCGATCCAGCGATTTAGCGTATTTCTCTTCCAATTTATCGACCTCATCGTCTCGAGCCTCACGGGCCAATTGCTGCACCCGAATCTTGAAGGCCCGCTCATCTTCGTCAGCCTGCTGCACCGCCTTCAAAGACTCATGCCGAAACAAGGGATAGCGACTGTTGTAATAAAGCCAATCGGACAGGCTTTGCTTCAATCCCTTAATTTCCTGCTCGGTGTTCATATCTTCGGGCAGCGAGGCAAAATAGGGGCCTTGACCTTCACCCAGCGACTCCGGAGCAGATTGTAACTCTCGGGTCGATATCGACAGCGTTTCGGCTTCATTCCACTCAACGCCACGCAGCCCGCCCGCTACCCGAGCCACCAGGGTTTGGTCGGTTTGGCTGTTAACCTGGTACTTCGTGTCGACAAACCGCACCGTGGCGCTGCCGATGAAGGCCGGTTCGTAGATCAGCTCAATTTTGTCGACAGTAACCGGGTTTTGCTCATCACCCAGCCGGCGCACCGCCGCCTGCTCGCTCACTTCGATAGGCAGAAACGCCTGCGGCACGGCGGAGGATAAGGACGGCGCATGGGCCGAATACCCGTCAGGAGCGCTCGCAGTTGGAGCCGGGCTATCGATGGTGACCGGCGCCGGCGCCGGCGCGGCCGGCGTAGCCGGCGTCGCTGTCCGATCGGCCATCAACTGCCTGACCTGGGGTTTGGTCAGCGGGCCGCGCAAGTAACTCAGCGCCCACCGGGTTTGAAACACCACCGGCCCATCGGCATGGACGTTGTGCAGCAGAAACACCCGGCTGCCAAGCTGGCTGAGGATCGTATCAAAATCAACATTCTCCCCCCGGCCGCCCGCCTCGGCGATAGCCCCTTTCAAGCCCTCCAGCACCCGGGCCTTATCGCGTTCGGCTTGCAGCTTGCCGATGAACCACGTCCCGGCGTTGGTCAACCCCTTGTAATCCAGATCGACCGGGTTTTGGGTAACCAGCACCGCGCCCAACCCAAAAGCGCGCGCCTGCTTGAGCAGCGTCAATAACGGTCGTTTAGACGGCGGCTCGGCGGTGGGCGGAAAGAAACCGAAGATTTCATCAAAGTAGAGCAGGGCGCGCAGGCTGGTTGTGCCTGGCTGGCGGCGCATCCAGGTCAACAGATTTTCCAGCAGCAAGGTCACAAAAAACATGCGCTCACTGTCCGACAGATGAGCGATGTAAAAGATGGCGTGGCGCGGTTGGCCGTCGGCGGTGTACATCAGCGCGTCGATATCCAGCGGCTCGCCTTGCAGCCAGGCCGCAAACGTCGGCGAGGCCACCAGGGTATTAAAAGCCATCGCCAACTCAAACCGGTTGGCCTCCGGGAAAAAGGTATCCACATCAAACACGCCCATCTGGCGCACCGGCGGAGTTTGGATCGACGTTATCAGTTTGGCCAGATCAAGGTCCTCGCCCTGCTTCCAGAAATGCTCAAAGATATTTGATAGCAGAATCGCCTCGCGGCTGCGAACCGGATCGACTTTAAGGTTGGCCAAGCTAAGCATCGCCGCCACGGTTCCGCCAATCCGCTCGCGGATCAACTCGGCGTTGCTGTCAAAATCAAGCTGCGGCGCGGCCAGGCTGCCCAAGATATTGACCGATACGCCGGCATCGGAGCCGGGGGTGAAGATGGTGTAATCACCCGACTCTTGCAGCAGGCGCAGCCGCTCCGGCCCCTGGCCCCAATCGGCCAGGCCGTCCCGCCACATTTCAGCCGTAGCGGCGGCGTGTTCGGCCACGGTGCGGCCCTTACGCCGGGCGTCGTCCACGTTAACCCACGGCTCAAAATCCTCCGGGCGCAGATCAGGGAACTGGAGCAATAAGTTGGTGATATCCCCTTTAGGATCGATCATCAACGTTGGTATTTTGTCGATGGCCGCCTCTTCCAACAGCCCAATACACAGGCCGGTTTTGCCGCTGCCGGTCATCCCGACACACACGCCGTGCGTGGTCAAATCGCGGGCGTCATAGCTAACCGGCACATCGAGGCGTTGTTTACCGGCCAGATCATACTCAGCCCCCAAGAAGAATGAGCCGAGTTTTTCAGGGGGTGCTTGCATAAACTTTCTCCTTTATTCAACGTTTTATGCAGTTCAGGCAATATTACCGCCTGCGCTAGAGTCAATGAAACGTTGTGGTTTCATTCTGCCTTCAGTATAGCATAACTACAGTAAAATGCGGATATTGCTTATCGCGCCCAACCCCTTTCGATGACCGTTCCCCGTCGCAGGAAATTCAGTTTTAATGGCCCGTCACAACTCAAGTTAGTTACTTTTGGGCAAAAATCATGGTACTAAAGTCACATGAAATAAATGACTTTTGGCCCTACATAAAGGAGTCTGATTATGTTATCCTTAACCTATCAACAAATAAATCGACCAACCCGACCACGACCAGACATCTCCATACCCGACAACCCTTTGTATGGCGACAATGACCCGTATAAACAGCGACGATGGCCAGCTATTGACCAAAACCTTAGCTCTTTCCTATACCGACCTTCATCATCCAATTAGTGACAATGACCATAATTCTGCTGATGACCATCCCACACCGGCGCACTTTAACAATCACAGCCCCAACACTCATAATCCGTTTGGCCGCCCGCATAATCATTTGGCGGACTGAGAAAATCACTCGAGGGACTCACCTAATCCGGCCAATGACTCACATAATCGTTGAGTTGTTTTATAAAGCCGTTGGGCTGACTCACATAATCGTTGAGTTGTCTTACATTACCGTTGGCTGTCTTATATATCCGTTGGGCTGTCTTATAAAGCCGTTGGGCTGACTCACATAATCGTTGAGTTGTCTTACATTACCGTTGGCTGTCTTATATATTCATTGGAATGACTCACTTATTCCAAAGTTTGACGCGCATAATTCGGGCAGATTGTGACAAAATCAATCATCTAAGCGACAAAATCAAGGAGTTAGCTTACTCCTTTTGGTCAACGACTCACTAAAACCATACAGTGACTCATTCATCCAAACCATAATCGACATCATTCAAACAGAAAGGTGGTACATCTCATGCCAGGTATGACCAAAGATCAAAAAGAAACCATTCATCAAGCCGAGCAACTCGCTCATAAATCGCAAAACAACCCTGATATGGCCGCCGCAATGGCCACATACGGGTACAATGAGGAACGCTGGGCCGAAGGCGAAGCCCTGATCGAAGCCGCCAAAGCCGCCGCCGGTAATAATAAGTTGGCTTACAGCGCCAAATTGGGCGCTACCGACGCTTTCGGCCAAAGTTACGATCACACCTGGGAGCAATGCCAAGAGCTGGCCGATATCTGTATCGATTTATTCAAAACCCAAACTGAATCTCTGGCCGCTTTGGGGTTGCACCGCCAGCGCAGCCAAACGACCGGGCAAAGCCGGCTGACTCGCCCCAGAAAAACGGCCAGTTTCGCCGAATTTCAGGCCTGGAGCCGCAACCTCTACCACGTTGCCCTGACCCACCCCGACATCGCGCCGGTCCTAAATAATTATGGCTACCCCACCGACCGGCTTACCCAAGAAGCCGCCGATGTTGAAGCCACCATCGAGGCCAACCACGTGCAGGAACAGGCCAAAGAAACGGCCTTGCAAAGCACCGTTGACCGCGACCACGCCTTCGCCCGCCTCAACATTTGGTATCGCCGCGCTCAACAATTCGCCGATAAAGCCGAAAAGCGGCTCAAAAAACGCCCGGCTGTCGAGGTAACGTTGTAGAGAGAAGAATCAATAGGCTCCCTAATGACCGTACACAACGTTACCGAAATCGCCCCCCGAACTTTTCTGGCCAACCACCATTATTTAGACGTTCTTTCTACGCGGCAGTTATTGGCTTTGCGCAAATTGTGGCAAGAGCAAGAATTTGAGGCCGGAGCCACGATTTTTGAGGAAGACGAGCCATCGGATGAGATTTACTTTTTGATGCGCGGTCAGGTTGACATCTTAAAGTGGGACGAGACCCGAACGCACCAGTATTCATTACAGACTCTGTCCGATAATCAGATTTTTGGCGATGTGTCATTTTTAACCGGCGCGCCCCGTTCGGCCACGGTAAAAGCCGTGACGCCGGTCAAATGTATTGCCCTGTCGCGCCAGACGCTGCACCAGAACCATCCCGAAGCCGCCCAAATAGAGCAGGTCTTGGCCAACCATATTGGCCTGATCAATATCACCCGCCTGCGAGCCGGCAATGAGGAGCAGGTGCACAGTTTGGAAAAACAAATCGAGCAGCTCCAAAAGCGGCTGGAATTGGGTACATTTCTGGTGATGACCATTGCCGTGTTCACCATCATCACCCTGGTGAGCCGCTACGTCTCGACCACCGAAACCGCCTTTGATCCCACCTCATTAAGTTTTCTGTTTATCTTTGGCTCGGCTTTAACCGTGCCGGTAGTGTACTACACCTGGCGGCATCGCCACCCGGCCCGTGAATTTGGGCTGGTGCTGGGCAACTGGCCGCACGATTTGCTGGAGGTCGGCGTGATATTGCTGATACTGTCCGGTTTGCTGGCGGTTTTTATGGCCGTTGACGCCTGGTTTTTTAACGACACTTTGTTGGGACTTGATTTCGATATAAGACGATTTCATTTCTTGGCGGGGCTGATTTATCTCGTCTCTTCATTTGGTCAAGAACTATTGGCCCGGGGCATCATCCAGGGCAGTATGCAGCGTCTGCTGATGGATGAGCGGGGCGTGCAAACCATTACCTGGTCTTCGGCCATCTTCGGCATTATGCACATCAACTACGGCTTTATCGTGGTGACCATCACCTTTTTGGCCAGCCTGCTGTTTGGCTATGTCTATTGGCGGCAAAAAAGCCTGTTGGGCGTGTCGGTTTTACACGGCATGGTGGGCGTCATCGCGGCGCTAATCGGTATTTTGCCTTCCTAAGGATTGCCCCAAGTTTATGGCGACTATCTCGAAACCTGTCATCGTCAACACCCTATTGGATTTTTATAGAAGGCAGATAACCGCCGATAACTTGGGGTACCGTCGTCGAATCTATCGCCTGTGCCAGACCCTGCTTGAGCCTTACATGCCCTTCGCCACTGCCTGTGATTTTGGGTCGGGAAACGGCTGGTTTGCCCAAAAGTTCCAGCAAAATGGCGTCGCTAACCGGGTGGTCGCTGTTGATGTTCACCGTCAGGAGAACTGTTATATTGAACCGTTGCTGTATTCCGGCCGGCGGCTGCCTTTCGACGACCGTTCTTTTGAGCTTACCTACAGCATCGACGTCCTGCATCACTGCCCTGATCCTGTCGCCAGTTTAAAAGAAATTCTCCGTTGCACTGACCAATACCTGGTCATTAAGGATCATACCTACCAAACATTTCCAGGTTGGCTCACCCTCTGTTTCTTAGATGAAATTGGCAATCGCCCTTTTGGCATTAAAACCCCTTACAAATTCCAAAAGGGATGGCAATGGTTTTCATGCCTTGAGGACGCAGGCTTCAGCCTTGATCACCTTATCCACCCAGCTTACTGTCATCCTAAACCCATGCGCTGGGGAACCAGTCGTTTGCAATTTATCGCGCTTTGGAAACGTGAGACAGGCTGATCACCTAAACAGGACTTACGCAGTTCTAAAGGTGACAGTCACTTGGTCACGTTAAATCGACCGGTCTAGGCTATCAACCTTCTGATTAACGACAATAAGTGACTGTCACCTGGGTTTATCTTCTACAACGAACAGGTTCACCGGGACTCTATCATGACAAAAGCGTTAAGACTTGGCGGAAACGGCTATCCAAACCATAATCCCGCTTCTCGATCAATCGGCATTGTGACCACGGCTTCTCTCCCGTGGTTTACCGGAACCAGTGTTCTTCCTTTATTTCGAGCCGTGTTCTTAAATCAACAAGGGCAGCAAACAACGCTATACCTGCCCTGGCTTAAGCCCGCCCAACAGCATTATTGCTTTGAAAACTTGCAATTTTATCATCCCGACGAGCAGCGGGCTTATATTTATCAGTGGCTCCCCAACGAACTACGTAAATGGATGCCGGAGATACAATTTTACAAGGCCTGGTTATATAAACCCTGGACTTCTATTTTTCCGATCCAATCCTTTTCCAGGCTGGTGGCCCAGGACACGGTGATATTAGAAGAACCGGAGCATCTATTTTATTTCCAACCGTGGTCAGGTCTCAAACGTAAGCGCAGGCATGTAACCGGCATTGTTCATACCAATTATAAAAAATATACCGAAGCCCACCCGGATTTCAATCGCCGCATGTTTTACAAGTACAATCGGGGCTTGATGCAGTGGGTTTGCCATCACCTAATTTGCACCTCTTCGGTTCACCAGGATGTTTGCCGTTTACCGCATTGTGCGGTTGAGAATGTGAATGGGGTAAACCCTCTTTTTTTCCGGCAGGTCAACCCTCAATCACAGCAGGGGTATTATTTTATTGGGAAACTTATTCCCGAAAAAGGGCTGGCGGAGCTATTTGAAGGATTACAGGCCGTTGGGATGCCAACGATTGATCTTTTTGGTCAGGGCGACCGGGCGTGGGTCAAAGCATTGGCGGCCAATTACAGTATTACCCCGATCTTCAAAGGGGTCAGCCAACAGCCCTGGCATGATTTAGCGGGTTATAAACTCTTTATAAATTGCTCCGAAAGCGAGCATTTGTGTACCACCACCGCCGAGGCGCTGGCCATGCAAAAATGGGTCATTATACCCAGACACCCGTCGAATGAATTTTTCTACCAGTTTCAAAATTGTTTGGTTTATGAAAACAGGCCGGAATTTAAGCGCCATTTTCTATATGCCCTGGCGCACGAGCCTAAATATGATCCCAATACCGCGAAATTGTCGTGGGAGGCGGCTACGCAGCGGTTACTCAAGAGGATGGCCATCCCTTTAGAAAAACAGGTGGCAGAGCTGGCATTGTGAGGTCGGTCAAAGTATGTTGGAGACCAACTTATGAAGATCAAGAATTTAATCGGGGTACAAACCTGGCCGTCCCCCGCAGCACGGGCCTAAAGACCTGTGCTCAGAGAGCGAAGCCCTGTCGGGCTAAGATGGCGCCATCTGAGGGCGCTTTAGCGTCCTTCGCTCTTTCAACGCGATGGCTTTAGCCTCGCGTTTGTTGGCCTGGCGTACCCTGTTTATGTTCTTAACTTTCATCAGTTGGTCTTAAGAATATTTTCATGGCAAAGCACAATTAAAGGAGAACTAAATATGAACACCGCAGTACTGGTAGAAAACAGCCCTAATACCCAGAACGAAAAAACATCCCCGGCTTTAAGGGAGCTGGTGGCCCTGTTAACCCGTTCCGGGAAGCTGCCCTACAGTTTTATTATTCATGGCGAAGACGGGGCCACAATGCAGGTAGGCGCATCGGAACCGGCGTTTGAAGTAACTATTAAAAACAAGGCGGGCTTTGAGGCCTGTATGTCTATGCACGAATTGGTCATTGCCGAAGCCTTTATGCGGGGCGATATCGACTTAGCCGGTGATCTCATCAAGGCGATTATCAATTTCCAAGATCTGTTTGATGATCGCAACATATTTTTAAAGACGTGGCGGGTGGCAAAACCCCTTATCCTGGGTCGAGAAAAGTGCAACCCCGCCTGGATAGCCAAGCATTACGATGCCGACAACTTGCAGCTATTGGGCATCGAAAATGATTACGATACCTACACCCCCGGCATATATCACAGCGACGATGAAAGTATGGAAGTTGCCGCCGAACGCAAATTGGCTTTCGCTTATGACTCGCTGCAATTGAAACCCCAGGATAAACTGCTTGATGTTGGCAGCGGTTGGGGTGGGGTCTTGCGCTTTGCGGCCGCACGCGAGGTCAATGTCACCGGCATTACGCTCTCGCGCAAGCAATTCGATTACGTTCAGTCGTTAATTGAGACGCGAAACTTTACCAACGCCCAGGTCAAATATCAAGATTTCTTCACCTACAGCCCCCCGGAGAAGTTCGACGCCATATCGATGATGGGCGTTATCGAAGATTTGTCGGACTACCAGCGCGTTATGGCCAAACTGCCCACCCTCCTCAAACCGGGCGGCCGCGTCTATCTCGATTTTGCTTCCGAGAAAGAATCGTTTGCCACCCGCAGCTTTATTACCAAATATGTGTGGCCGGGTACCTTTCGCATGGTCTATATGCCTGGATTTATCAAGGCCGTGAATGACTCTCGGTTCGAAATTGAAGGCATTTACAACGACCGCCACAACTATCACCTGTGGGCCAAAAAAGGCTACGAAAAACTGCTCCTAAATAAAGAGCCTTTTATCGCCAAATCCAACGAACAACTGTGGCGTCTGTTTTTAGTGCTGTATGCCGGCACCTCCGCCGCCATGATCAAGCCGGATTATTTCTGCAGCGCCTATCGTGTTGTTTTGAAACTGCCTCATAATCACCAAGCCATCGAGGCCGCATAACAGAAACGGCTCATCCTATGCAACAGCCCTATCCCTTCAGGATCGCACCCCCGATTTAACCCCACTTGAGCCAGTTGTCTATTATTGATCGAGATTAAAGGTGCGAAAACGACTAAGGGGCAATAGCGAAACGTAGTTATCGAGATTGGAAGCACAGCAAATGGCAAAGAAAGTACTTAACATCTTATTTTTTGGACTTGTTCTGAGTAGCTTGATTGGCTTCTTCTGGTTGGTAATGGCAACCTGGATTCTGTATGGAGGCCATACCGAGAATGGAATTCTGATCAGCAGTGTAATTTCATGCAGTTTAGTCGGGTTCATTATCTATTTTGGTCATAATAAAGGAGAAGGTCTGCTGATCGGGTTGTGTAGCAGCCTCTTTAATTTATTTCCGATGGGAACCACCGTCGGCAAGATGATCCAAGATTCGGCCAATGAAGTTAGAAATTCCCAGCTGGGTAAAACAAAAATTTTCTACATTAGTCTTCTAGAATTAATATTCCTTTCTTTTGAAATTTTTATTCTTAAAGAATATTTTTTCCAAACCGATAAACCAAAACCTTATGTTCTGGATGTAGGGGCCCATATTGGGTTAGCCACGCTTTACTTTAAAAAATTATACCCCGACGCTGAAATAGTTGCTTTTGAACCCAATCCTAAATACTTTAAACTCCTTCAAAAAAATATTCGCCAAAATCGCTTGACCGATGTCCAACTACACCAGGCCGCAGTGAGCCAAAAGGAAGGGGAGATTACGTTTTATCACACCGAAAATAATTCGGGGTGGGATGCTTCAGTCATCGAGAGTATGGCCCCAATACCTAACCCACAGTCCATCACCGTTCAGTCAGTTAAATTATCTCATTATATCAATCGAACGGTAGACTTGCTTAAAATCGACATCGAAGGAGCGGAAACGCAAGTCCTTGAAGAAATTCAGCCAAAATTAAAATACGTCAACCAAATTAACATCGAATACCATCATTCTGACAAAAATCACGCTAACCAGATCGCAAAAACAATTAACATCCTACACAATCAAGCGTATACGTTGAAAATTCGCCAAATGCTTCTTCCCATACCAGTGAAAATGTTAATGACCTATATGCAACTACTAAAAATGTTAAACTTCAAAAAACACATATTCCAAATCTATGCTTACAGACAAGATCAGATCACTTAGCAGCAAAATTTCATTGTGGGTGTCGTCTCAGGTGAAACTGTCACGCTCCCATATTGAGACGTACAATGAGTCTGGCTGCTGCAAGGCCAAGGCATCGACCGGCGAGATGACCAGCTCGATTTGGTTTAGCGGGTAAGGTGACAGTCACTTTTTGCCGAAAACGAACGTCAGCTTAAGCCCAAACAACTCTATTCATCGCGTCTAAGTGACTGTCACCGGGTTCGATACACCTAACTGCGTAAGTCCTATAGTTATCACTTTAAAACGAAAGACCCCGCCGGGGTCGAAGATCCGCGAGGTCTCTTGGTTGTTGAATTACCGGTGATTCAGTTGTTAGATGGGTGCTCTCCGGTGAGCTTAAAGGTAAACTGGCTCAATATTCAATTCAGCCAAGATCTTGCCGCGAATGCTGCTAAAATCAGTGGAAGAACGTACAAAATCAAGCCGGTCGGTGTCAATAGTGAGGATAGGCGACAGGGTAAAATCCTCAATCCAGGCATTGTACAGTTCGTTCAACTGTTGCAGATACAGCGGCGAGATATACCGTTCATAATGGCGACCCCGGCGTTGGACTCGCGCGATAAGGGTGGGGATGCTGGCTTTTAAGTACACCACTAAATCGGGTTTGGGGAGGATCTGTACAAATTCGTCGTACAGATCCCGGTAGAGTTGATATTCTTGGTCGGACATTTTGCCCAGGCGATAGAGATTACGAACGAAGATATCAGCATCCTCATAAACGCTGCGATCTTGAATGACCGAGCCGGGATGCTGGGCGATTTCGCGATGAATGCGAAACCGCCGGGAGAGGAAGAAGACCTGGGAATGAAAACTCCATCGATTCATATCCTGAAAAAACTTTTCCAAAAATGGATTGTCATCGACGGCTTCTAAAAAGGGAGACCAATTTAGCTCTGCCGCTAAAAGTTGGGTGAGTGTACTTTTGCCAACGCCCATGTTTCCGGCAATGGTAATAGAGTATTTCTTCATCATCTTCTCGGTTCTCCTCTAAACTAATGAGATTAAAGATTAACGTTATACAGCCTCAGTTCTCTATTTCCACCATTATTGGCAAAAAGAAAGACCGCTACACCTTGACACCCAGGGTTGTACCGGTCTCTAAATACCGACTCAAGCATTGAAGCCAGGGCCAGTTATCTCACGAAAATAATCTACAGGTAATTTTGGTCGGAAAAATGTTAACGGTTCCATGATTCTTTAAATTGCTGGCATCAGCAATACGCCTTGATTATACCACTACATATTGGCCTTACAAATTTTAAAACCCCTAAATATAGGGGTTTTCTGCGGCGTAAACCTTAAAAATTCTTCGTTTTCTTAAAAACTGTTAGCTAGAATTAATAAAGATGATAAACCAACTACCGCCGACCGTCAAATTTTGGCAATGTTCTCGGTCTTTTGGCCAACTTTACGTTCAGTGCCGGCGCGGATACGGGCAAAATTTTCGCGCAAGGCGTAAAACATAACCAACATCGTTAATATACTGCCCAAAATGTATAGGTATGGCGTCCAGCCTAATAACGCCCCAATCGTCAAGACCACCACGCTGCTAACCGCGACGGCCGTGGACAAAATGGAGGCGTAACGGGTAACAGCCAGGCCGATAAGCCCGCAGATGGCTACCGTCAACCCTGCCCAAAAATTAATCCCCCCCACCGTACCCACCGCGGTCCCGGCCCCAACGCCCCCTCTAAAGCCTAAAAAGATGGAGTAATTATGCCCCAAAACGGCCGCCGTCATGGCCAAAGCCACCACAAGCGGAGGAAAGGCGATATGAATGAAAAAAATAGGGAGGAGGCCCTTCATTACGTCGCCTAAAACCGTCAGGCCCGCGGCTAACGGCCCCGCCGACCGCAACACATTTGTACCACCGGTGCGCCCGCTGCCGGAAGCCAGCACATTAACGCCATACAAGCGGGCTACAATGACCCCAAACGGGATTGAACCACATAAATAGGCCACGATAATGGCCACAACCGACCAAATAATCATTGACGCTGTTCCACCCAGAGCAAACTTTGTTCGACCTCTGAGTATATCAAAAAGCAAAATGGTGTCAAAAGTAGCCTAAAAGCAGCAGGTGACGGTCACTTGGTCAAAAACACGCATTTGATCGACGAAATCAGCGGTTTTGCCTTTTCAAAAGTGACCGTCACCTTTATGGGCTTAAAAGAGGCAGCTTTGACATTGTGTCCACATCTGCTAAAATCAGGAAGATTAAGTCCATCTAAATTCTGGAGGCACAAAGCTCGGCTTTGTCGGTCAAAGTAAACTTTGACGCTCCTGACCTATCCAAAATTGGATCGACTGAGATTGGCTATTTGATCGGAGTAAATACGTACGATGACGACATCCAAAACCTTATGGCAAAAGCTCGATGGGCCGCTCAAGGTGGGCCTGGCATTTGCTATTCTCGGTATTGTACTGACAGTGATGGGCATTTTTCGAGACCCAACTACGCCCATTACGGCCTGGTCGTTGAGTGTGGGCAGTTTGATTTCCGGCAGCGTCTGGGGCGTGGTGAGTTGGGCTATCGCGACAGCGGCCGTAGAAGTCGAGGCCGATGTGCAGGCGGCTCAGGCGGAACAGGCGGCGGCGTTGCCCCCACAAGAGGATGACGCGAACTAGCCTGGTTATAACGGGGCTAGTGGGAGTGGCGGGCGCGGTAGGTTTAACTGCGGTCTGCATGTTAGTTGTGATTTGGGGCTGGTTACCCGTTTTTCTCGACAACCCGCTGCTCACCTGGAGTCTCTTTTCGCTTTTGTTATTTTTTTCGCTGGCAGAAATCCCGGTGATGGTTTACGCGATGCGGCGAATGGCCGCCGGTGGAAATCCCAGAGCCAAATATCTGATTTGGCTGACCAATACCGGATACACTTTTTTCGCCGGGATTTACGCTATGCCCTTCATTTTATTGGCCGGATCAGCGCCTCTGCCTCTGGCGGCCGGAGCCTTGCTGGGCCTGCTGGCGTTGGTCCGATTTATCTCCACCTTAATCTTTTTACCTGGTGACAAACCCTATGAACTTTAGTCAAATTCAAGCTTTTATTGCCGATATGGACGGTGTATTGTGGCGTGGCAACTCGCCCTTGCCCGGTCTGCAAAAGTTATTTGCTTTCCTGAAAAGCCACGGCATCCCATATACCTTAGCCACGAATAACGCCAGCAAAACGGTGAACCAATATATCCAGAAATTTGCCAGGCTGGGGGTTGAGGTTGAACCGGAAACGATTATGACCTCCTCGATTGCGACCGCAATGTACTTAAAAAACAAAATTGAGCCGGGCAGCAATGTATACGTAGTCGGAGAAGATGGGTTGCACGATGCCGTGCGTCAGGCCGGTTTCAATGTACTGAATGATGCCAGCCAGCCGGCCGCGGCGGTTGTGGCCGGCATCGATTCGACCCTGACCTATGACAAACTCAAATATGCCACGCTGCTTATCCGGCGCGGCGCGTGCTTTGTCGGCTCAAACGGCGATTTGACCTTTCCCTCCGAGGAAGGGCTGTATCCGGGGGCCGGTTCGATTTTAGCAGCGATTGCGGCCGCCACCGATACCCAACCGACCGTCATCGGCAAACCGGAGCGGTTGATGTTTGAAGTGGCGATGCAAAGAATGGGCAGCCAACCCGCCACCACCATCATGGTCGGCGACCGGCTGGAAACCGATATTTTAGGCGGGCAGCGCGCCGGGTTGAAAACCATTTTGGTTACCACCGGCGTCGATAACCCCCAGACCATTTCGGAAAAAGGCATCCAGCCCGATATGGTTCTAAGCGGGATTGATGAACTGGTGGATGTCTGGCAAAACCAGTTAAACTGAGTTTGGGAGAGTTATGGCTTATCCCCTAAATATTGCCCATCGAGGCGCGCGTAGTTTGGCCCCGGAAAACACTATGGCCGCCGCCCGGCAGGCGCTGGCAGTTGGGGCCGATATGTGGGAACTGGATGTCAGCGTCACCGCCGACGGCCAGTTAATTCTCATGCACGATGATTCATTGGTGCGGACCACCGATGCCCGGCAGCGCTTCCCGGATCGCGCCCCCTGGACGGTGACCATGTTCAGTCTGGCTGAAATCAAACAGCTCGACGCCGGGTCGTTTTTTGTCGAGACCGATCCGTTTGGAACCATTGCCGCCGGAACCATCGCCGCCCCTACTCAGGCCAGCTTGCGCGGCGAACCGGTTCCTACTCTGGCGGAAGCGCTGGTCTACACTCGTGATCACCACTGGCGAGTGAATGTTGAAATCAAAAAGACTCCGCCGCCGCTGGAGTCTTTTCCCGTGGTCAAACAGGTTATCGAGTTAATTAAATCGCTAAATATGGCTGAACAGGTGCTGCTCTCCTCATTTGAGCATCGTTATTTGCAAACCGCCAAAGCCCTCAATGCCCAAATTGCCACCGCCGCGCTGATCGAGCAGCCCGTGACCGATCCCCTCACCCTACTTCAGCAGTTACAATGCCAGGCTTACCATCCGCATTATAAACTGACCGACTCGACCCAAATTAAGGCATTACGCCAAGTGGGGTTCGAGGTCAATGTCTGGACCGTCAATCGTCCGGAAGATATGGCGTATTTTACGCAAGCCGGCGTATCCGGCCTCATCACCGACTTTCCCCAAGCTCTGCCCCTATCCTGGTAAACTCACAAAATCCCCAATCCCTTAAACTCTATAAACGCCCCAACTCTACAAACTCTAAGAGCGCTATAAACGCTACAAACTCCCAACTCTATTCCACAATCTCATCCGTTGGCAGTGTAAAGTAAAAGGTGGTGCCTTTGGCCCGGCCATTGCCTTCCGCCCAAATTTCACCACCGTGGGCTTCCACTATATACTTGGCAATCGCTAAGCCCAAACCGGTGCCGGCCTCCTGACCAACGCTCCGCGCCCGATCAACTTTATAAAAACGTTCAAAAATACGGGGCAAGTCTTCTTTAGAGATGCCAATTCCGGTATCGGAAACACCCACCACAATCCAACCCGGTTCAACTTCCCGGCTGCCAAATACGGTCTTCCCGTTCGGTATCTGAGCCGAAACAGTCACCCCGCCTTTTTCCGTGAATTTGATAGCGTTGTGCACCAAATTGGTAAAAACCCGGTTGATCATGGCCTGATCAACTAATACCGCGATTTCAGGGGGAATCTCAACTTTAAGGGAAAGATTTTTTCGTTCCGCTTGCAAAGATAAGCGGTCGATCTGGGTCTGAGCGATGTCGTTCAGCGGAAATGAGGCCATTTTCATCGGGGCGCGGCCCGACTCAATTAAGGACAAATCCAAAACTTCTTGGGCCAGTTGGCTCAAGGTATCGACTTGAGCGGCCATTTTCCCCACCAGTTGAGGCGCCATCTCTTTATCATCGAGAGCCCCGTTGAGCAGCGTTTCGGTCAGCAGTTGCAGCGAGGCCAGCGGGGTTCGCAATTCATGCGAGATATTTGTCACAAAATAGCGGCGTGATTGACTGAGCTTTTGGAGTTCGGTCACATTGCTGATGGCCAGGGCTACGGCCACAATTTCATGACTTTCTTTGATGGACCGGGCGTGGGCTTCTAATACTTTTTCACCGGCGTTGAAATATATGGCCGGCATTTTTTCGCCGGCCAGAGTCTGCTCCACCAGTTCGTGCAGTTGGTGCTGGCGGGTCCAACGCATGAGGGTGGTTTCTTCCTTGTGGAATTTACCAAAGATGCGTTTGGCCACTTTATTCGCACTTGAGATGCGGCCATCCCGCTCCACAATGATCAAGCCCTGCGTGGAGGCAGCCAGTAGTTTTTTCCGCCGAGCATTTAATTCGGCTAAATCTCGGCGCGTATTAGACAGCTTGCGCTGCAGCCGCATATTTTCGCTGATCTGTAGTTCCAGTTCTTTTTTTTTCTGCCGGTACTGGTAAAACCGAACAGCAAGCAGCACGATTAATAAGGCTGTAATTCCCCACCAAACACTCATATACTGATGCGCTTCTTTCTTCTTAACAGTTAACTATAGGTAGTATACCATAAATCCAGCGAGGCTCATAAGCAGGCTAATTTTGGACTTCCAGATAAACTTTCCAGGAGGCGGGAATTTGGCCGGAAGCCACCAGATAGGTCACTCGCGGCATTTTGGGTTCCCAGCTCAACCTCATATTGGCTTCATGGGGGGTTCGATTGCCTTTACGCTGGTTACAAACAGCACAAGCGCAGACCGTATTGGTCCAGCTATTTTTGCCGCCTCGACTGACCGGCAAAACGTGGTCGATGGTGAAGTCGCTCCGCGACAACGATTTATTACGTTGTTTCTCACCCAAACGAATACCGCAATAACTGCAGGTATAATTATCCCGCTGAAAAACGGCCTGGCGGCTCCAACGAGCGCCCCGCCGGGGAACATTGATATAACGGCGCAGCCGGATAACTGTAGGAATACGGAGTTTGTGCGACACGCCTTGTATCTCCAGTAAGTCGCCGCAGGCCGCCTCAACCCGTCCTTTGAGGATCAACGCCAAGGCTCGTCTGGAGGTAACGACGCACAGAGGTTCGTAGCTGGTATTTAATAATAGTACTCGTTCCATTGAGACTATCCTTGAAAACTAGGTTCCTACATCGATACAACCATTTCTTTTAGGACTTACGCAGTCGGATGTATCGCACAAGGTGACAGTCACTTAGACGCGATAAATCGACTTGTTTGGGCTAAACGGACGTTCATTTTCAGCAAAAGTGACTGTCATCTTGTGAACTGCGTAACTCCTATCTTTAACATATTGATCCAGTTGATCAAATATCTGCCGCAACTGATGCAAAATGACCCGGTCAAAATTACCGGGCCATCCGCATGCTGATCATAAAGACTATCGTTAAATTGATCATGTCGCTACGCTGTATAAAGGCGTTTTAAGGATAAAAGATATAAAATTTAACCTGTTGCATTTTACAGGGGAATTATTAAATCGGCGTAACTTTAAAGTTAAGGAGGGTTTAAGTTTGTATCAAATTTTATTAACACTAAATTGATCACTATGTTGGCACTTTTTTAGAAACCCGGTTTTTGAGGCCTAATTGATACCCTTTTGAGACAAAAAGCCCCTCTTTTTAACGCTAAAAAACCGGGTTTCTGGCCATAATACTTTAAAGTGCAAAGGTAGTGATTGATCTAACTATACATCGTTAATTATTTTTAATATTTTCTTAAATATATTTTTAAGGCGAGATCACAGAGGCTTAAAACGGGGCAATTACTCTATATCCTAGAAATTTGGTCATCGATGGCTTGGACCTATTAAATCTAAGACAAAAAGGAGTAGACCTTGATGGTAAAATGGGTAGTTGATTGGCCGCAAGCCAAAGCTTTTCACGACTCGATTCGTTCGAATGCGACCGATGTAATTTGGGCGGTAAAAATGCCCAAGAATTATCCTGAGTGCCGGGTTACTCGTTTGGGCATCGCCAATATCGTCATCACCGATAACCAATCTTTGGTTAACGAACTACGGGAAGACGGCGGCGAAGTCCAAATTATGCCTTAGAAGAATAAGGCGATTTCGGCGTAAACGTCATCGATAGTGGCCGGATCACCGGTGAATTGTTTACCCCCGGTTGGTTCGGCCATTTGTTGCAACACGGTCGTATCGGCGCCGCTGCCGAAGGCAATCGTGAAGATTTTGATCGAATTGCCGCCCTCTACTTCACCACTAGCGCCGATTTCCTGCAGGATTTCCTGCCAGGTCCGCACGGAACTGGTGTCTTCGCCATCCGACAGGACCACTACGGCCCGGATATGGTCCGGATCGCCCTCCGTTTCTAGCTGCTGGTACGCCTGTAAGGTCGCATCATACAACGAGGTATCGCCGCCTTCGATGATGCCCGACACACGGCGCACCAACTCCTCGCGTTTATCGGCCAGCGGCGTTAGCGGCGATAAAACGGACACCTGGTTATTAAACAACACAATCTGGGCCCGATCCCGGTTGCTTAACTGGTTGATGAACTCGACCAAACTGGTACGGGCTGTCGTGATTTTATCGCCCGCCATGCTACCGGATGTATCAACCACCAGCGTCACATCAACCGGACGTTTAGCCTGCCGCCATAAATATTGCACCTCTTCGATCACAGCCGCCTCAGGCACCTCCAGTACTGTCTGCGGCTGGCTCGGATCGACGCCGTGCTGGGCATCGAGCGGGCTACCCAAGGGGATTGACGGATCGGCCGGACGGAAGCCCAGAGCAATGGCGCGCTCCTGCTGCGGCCGAGCCAACAAAAAGGTTTCAAACGCTTCAGCGGCCTCTTTTTGGGTATCGCTCACCCAAGGCGCGTTAAGAACAACGTAGGGGTTGTTGGTCCAAAAAGTGCCTTCTTTGGGGTAGATCGCCACCACGGGGATCTGAGAACTTGCGCCGGACAGGCGTTTGCTTTTCTGGGCCACCACCAGGTTTTCATACATCACCGTGGCGCTCAAGTAAGAGGGGCCGCGATTAAACATGGTATCGGCAAAAAAGCCGGTGCTGGACCCATAGTGGATGATGCTGCTCTCGACTTGCTCCATAAATTGGGCCAGTTCCGGGCTGAGCAGATCATCCGGCGTTAATCCCCGCTGTTTGCCGGCTCCGGCGTATGCTTGCGCCAAAATCGCCACCAGACCGCTGTTGCTAAAATCGGGATGGGTATGGCCGAATTTGAACTTACCCCATTCCGGGTAGCCGTAAGCCGCCCAGCCGTCCTCAGAAACAGCCAGCTCGCTAATATCCGACCAGCCAATCGGCTTGGTTGGCCAGCCCAAGGCTTCAGCCATCGGCTGCCACATCGCGATGACTACCGGGCTGAGTACCAGATCGGCAGGGGGTTGAGCGGCTAATTCGTGGCCGAATTTTTCCTGCCAGCGAGCTTCGGCCACGGGCAAATAAACCGACGAGGCCGGACTCCAAACCACTGGCTGAATCTCCTGGCCGATAATGGCGTTAATGGCCTCAATCGACCCCATAGGTTTGGCTTCGATGACGATGGTGGAGCCATCGGCGGTTTTATTGTTGGCGGCGTTGTATTCGGCCACTAATGGCTCCAGCCATTCTTGCTTCTCAGAACCATAGACCAGGTTAACCACTACGTCCTTATTGCCCATCAGTGAGCCTACTGTTTCCGAGCCACAGGCCATAAAGGTGAGACATAGGATAGTAATGACGATGAATTTGTTAGATCGAGTGTTCATGACAGTTCTCTGTGATAGCTAGCGATGATGCCGGTTCCAGAAATTAATGAGCGTGTTTAAGACCTCGCCGGAGGGAAGTTCAACCTCGGCCGGCAGATCGATTTTGAGGCCGTTGGCGGCGTAACGGGTAAAGGGGCTGTTCGGGCTATCGAGCGTAATGGTGGGGTTAGCCGGCCGAAAGCCCAGCTCTAAAGCTTTGGCCTGGACCGGTTGGGTGAGCAAATAGTCAACAAACTGCTGGGCGGCCTCCACCTTGTCCGAGGTCACCCAATCGGCATGGAGGGTGCAAAAAGGATGGTCGCTGAGAACAGTGGCCGGCGGATAGTAAATGTGCAACGCGCCGTATCGCCCGGCGGCATTGTCCACCTGCTCGATGGCGGTGGCCTCGTAGACCGCGACCATATCATATTTACTTGGCCCGAAAGCGACGATCTCCTGCATAAAAGTGCCGGTACTATCGCCAATCGTGGTAAATTTACCCAACTCGCCGAACCATTGGCTATAATCATCGGCGATGATGTCGGCGGTTGATAGGCCGGCCGTTTTGTTGAAATAATCGTAAGTGATTAACAGCAAGGTCATCAGGCCGCTGTTAGATTTATTGGGATCGGTCTGCCCAAACTTAAAAAAGCCCCATTCCGGATGGTTGTAAGCCGCCCAACCTTGAGGATTGACCACGGCGGCTTGTAACTGCTCCCACATATCGGCGTCCGGACTGGCCAGCCAGCCCAGCGCTTCGGCTCGCTCCTGCCAGGCCACCAGCACCAGCGGCGTACTCACCACCGAGCGGCAGTCATCAGCGCCGCTCGCGCTGACAATGGGCGTACCGTCTTCGACCATTGATTGATCGTGCAAAATTGAAATTTGCAGCGAGCTGGCTGGACTGATCACATCCGGCTGCCGGGAGCCGTCTAGCACCGACAGGTAGATTTCGCGTGACCCCATTTTCTCAAATTCCAACTGAATAGGCCGCCCGTGAACCGAGCCAGTAAAGCCGGAACTAACATCATTAAGCCAGGCGTCTTTTTCAGTAGAATACAGAATGGAAAGAATGATGGGATCGTTATTCACCAGCAGCGATCGCGCCAGGAACATACCGGCGACAACCACTACCGCGATACTAATTATGCCGAAAAAAAGTAATCTATTTGATTGCATGTTGAGGATTTATATAGTTGGATGTACTGAACAACATATCTATTTATCTATAGGAAAAACCAGGTGACAGTCACTTATTGTCGATATAACAGCACTAAGATGGCTCAGACAGGTTATTTTTGCGTACTCAAGTGACTATCACCTTTGGAACGGCGTAAGTCCTGAACGATCTAATTTTACAAGGTTGGACTAGTTTCCACTTCAACACTGCCGTTCAATTCTATCATCTGGCCGGTCACCATAAAGATGACGCGCTCGCAAATGTTCACGACACGGTCGCCGGTGCGCTCTAAATTATGGGCAGCCCAGAGCAGATAGGTGGCCTGATCGGTGACGCGGGTATCAGTAATGATGATCTGGAGCAAATCTCTGAAAATCTGATTATACTGCTCATCGAGAGCGTCGTCGCGTTTGGCAATCTGTTTAGCCAAGTCCATATCGCGATGGACAAACGCATCCAGCGCATCGTGCAGCATTTGGCAGGCATCGGCCGCCATAGCCATAAAATCTTCCAGCGATTTGATCAGACGGGCTTCGCCAATCAACAAATTGATTTTGGCGATCCCCTTGGCGTAGTCACCAACCCGCTCCAGGTCGGTAATGATTTCCAGAATCGCGGCGATAATGCGCAGGTCCCCGGCAGCGGGCTGCTGGGTGGCGATCAAAGTAAGCGCATTATTCTCAATAGCGAATCGTTTTTCGTTAACCCGGTTATCCCAGCCGATAATCCGGCGGGAGCCTTCCATATCGCGTTGTTGGAGAACATGAATAGCGTCTTTGATCCCGCCTTCAACCATACTGCCCAAAATGAGAACCTCATCCTGCAAACGGTTCAAACTACGGGTATACTCCTGCCTAATAGGCATTTTTGACCTCCTGTGAAGCTATAAATTATAGGTATTTCTAAAAAGTTTTAGATTAACGGGTGACAAGATGAGGTCGAATAAAGGATATTAGGCTTGTTGACTCAGGTAACTCAAAACCTGCTCTCTAATATCATCGCGCACCTGTCGAAAAACTGCAAATATTTCCTGGTCAGATCCGGTGGCTTTGGCCGGATCAGGAAAGCCGATATGGGTCACGTTACCAGAACCAAGCCAGAGGGGACAGTTTTCGGCGGCGTCATCACAGACGGTAATCACTTGATCCAAAGTCATGGTACGGAATTCATCGGTTGATTTGGATCGGTTTTGGGAGAGATCAACCCCTAATTCAGCCATCGCTTTGATGGCCAGCGGGTGGACATAACCGCTGGGAGCCGTGCCGGCTGAGTAAGCCTGCCAGGTATCTCCCAAGGCGTGGTTGATCAAGCCTTCGGCCATCTGGCTTCGACAAGAGTTGCCTGTACATAGAATCAAGACTTGCTTTTTGTTCATCAATTAACCTCAACCTTTGAGTTCAATGAAACCATTAAATTATCAAGACGGGTCGTCAACGGAGACGAAATGCAGTGTATTGCATCGCGGCGAAGTACATCTATGGTTCGTAGTAACCGCTTCAGTGGCAGTAACAAAAGCCGTTACTACGAACCCAGGAGTGATGTTAATTCCATATCCTAGCCAAAACGGCCGGTGATATAATCTTCGGTGCGCTTGTCTTTGGGGTTGGTAAATAGCTGATCCGTTTCGCCATATTCAACCAATTCACCGGCCCGGTCGCTCCGGTCCATCAGGTAATAAGCGGTGTAATCAGAGGCGCGGGCGGCCTGCTGCATGTTATGGGTGACAATGACGATGGTGTAATTTTTGACCAACTCGCGCATGAGATCTTCAATTTTAAGGGTAGCAATCGGATCAAGCGCCGAGCAAGGCTCGTCCATCAAGATGATTTCGGGTTGGGTAGCAATGGCGCGGGCAATACAAAGCCGCTGCTGCTGGCCACCGGATAGGCCCAAACCACTTTGGTCCAGTTTGTCCTTGACCTCATCCCACAACGCCGCCGAGCGGAGTGACTGTTCGACTAGCTCTTTCATGTTGCCTTTGAACCCGTTGATTTTGGCCCCCCAGGCAATGTTGTCGAAGATGCTTTTGGGGAACGGGTTGGGTTTCTGGAAGACCATACCGATGCGGCGGCGGACTTCGACCGGGTCAACATCCTGATCATACAGATTTTTTCCGCGCAATAAGATGCGGCCTTCAACCCGACCGCCGGGGATCAAGTCATTCATCCGGTTGAGGGCGCGCAAGACCGTACTTTTACCGCACCCGGATGGGCCAATAAAAGCCGTAATCTTTTTGTCGTGCAGTTTAAGGTTAACGTCTTTAACGGCTCGAAAACTGCCATAGTAGCAGTGAACATCTTGTAACTCTAAGGCATATTTGCCATTGGAAGTGGGTACACCAGTTGTGCTCATGATAATCTCCGGCTGTAGCGGTTGCGTAATATGACCGCCGATGCATTTAACGTTAATAGTAAGATAAGTAGAACAATAATCGCCGCTGCCGCAATGTTGCGAAACTCAGGTTGGGGGCGGGAGACCCATTGATAGATTTGAATGGGTAAAACTGTAAATTTTGAGAAGGGGCTGGTGGGATCAACCGTGATAAAAGTCGAAGCTCCAATCACTACCAGCGGGGCTGTTTCTCCAATAGCGCGGGACATAGCCAAAATATTACCGGTTAGAATCCCGGGAATGGCATTGGGTAACACGTGGCTCCAAATGGTTTGCCAGCGGGTTGCCCCCAACCCCATCCCGGCCTGGCGTAACGAGTTGGGTACGGCGCGAATGGCTTCCTGGGCGTTGATGATAATCAAGGGCAAAATCAACAAGGCCAAAGTAAAACTGGCCGAAATAATCGTCCGGCCATTCGCTGTGGTTGGATCGGATATGCCGAAGAGGGTGCCACTGGTAATCGGCTCGATGGCCCGCACAAAAATCGCCAGGCCCAATATCCCATAGATAATGGAAGGCACGCCGGCCAGATTGTTAATGTTGGTTTGGATAATAGCGTTGACTCGCCGCAAGATCGGGTTAGCGACCATAACGGCGTACTCTTCCAGATAAATGGCCGCCCCCACCCCGATGGGCAGAGCCACCAGAATGGTGATGGCAATCACCCACAAGGTGCCAAAAAGCGCGGTACGAACACCCGCCAACTCCGGCGTACTCGACTGCGGGGTAATAAGGAACTTAGGTGATATCCAACTGCGCCATTGCAATTCGCCCTGAGGAATTCGGGCGACCTCTTCTTCAATTTTGGTTCGATTAAATAGCGACTCGGTGAATTTCCAGGAGCCAACCACCTTCTGTTCTACCACCCGCTCGAGTACTAAATCAACCAATTCCGCTTGAGAGCGCTCGGCCAGCGGCTTTTCAGCCTCATAGCGGCGCATCAAACCGGTAGATATATTAGCTTCTAAAATTTTGACTAATTCCGATTCGGTTAATTCGGGCAACTTGCGATTGAAAACCGTCTCAGCAAAAAAGTCGAGCGTTCCACTGTCGGCGCCGGGAATAAAGCGTTCAATCGGCTCGTTGGGCCAGGCCGGGTTGACGTCCGACCAAGTTTCGGCGGTGGTAAAAATCTGGCGGAGTTCATCTTTAGTGACGTTTTCAAGGAAGGTGTTTTTTGAACTCACCGCAATAGCTAAGGCATCAGTTCCTACTCGAAACTCAACCGGGGTCCGTTTTTTATCTCCACAAGCTTCACTCTCGGCTCGGGTAATGGGCCGGCTGGCATTAGTAATATCGGCGGTCATATCTTCGCAGAAAGCTCTAAAACCGGCCGTAGTTCCGGTTTGTTGCAAGTCAAGGCCCCCTTGAAATCCGGCCCGGCGAAACTGAATAGCCATCTGACGGGTTAGCGGATAGACGGTTGAGCTGCCCGATATGCGAATATCGTGATCACTAACGTCGGCTGGATTAGCCGCATAAGATTGAAGCGCTTCCGCCTGATCTCCAACAGCTTCGGACCAACTTGTGGTTGCCCCATTTAACAGTTCATCTGATATCGGGAAATAGCCCACATCCTCGATTACGGTATTCACGTTGGTCAGGTAATAATCGATGAAGGCGCCAATAGCCCGGTTTTCCTGCATAACATCAGCCGCACTGTAAATAAACAGGGGGCGAGCCAGTGGATATTCGCCGCTCTCAGCCGTCTCTCGTGAGGGAGTTTGACCCTCAACAGAGACAAGTTTCAACTTGTCAGTATTATCATTGTAATAAGCATAGCCGAAAAACCCGATGGCGTTGGGGTTGTTCTCGATGCGCTTGACTAACTCGTTATCATCTTCACTCGAAACAGTTTTTGGCGAAGACAGCATCTGGTCCTCTTCCATTGCCAGAACCAGGGCATTGGGATCAACTTTATTTTGAAGGGCGACATAACCGAAAGCCCCGTTGAAAATGTTATACAGCAGGGCCAGCAGGGCTAAAATAGCTATCAGGGTAGCGAGTTGAAAAGAAAGCCGCCAGAGTAACCCACCCCGTTTACGGTTATCGATAAATTTTTTAAGGTCATTATCCTCGGGATAAGAACCGATGTTGCCCGGTTGCAGATCTTGGCTCATTCGTACTCCTCCCGGAAGTGGGCCACCACATAGCGGCTGATAATATTAAGCACAAGGGTGATACAAAACAGCACTAAACCAATGGCAAAGATGCTATTGTAATCAATGGAGTCGTAGCTCAAATCGCCGCCACTGATGCGGACGATGTGACCGGTCATGGTTTCCGCTGCCTCAAAAGGGTTAAAGGTGAATTTAGGGCCAGCCCCGGCGGCGATAGCCACCACCATTGTCTCGCCGATGGCTCGAGAGATGGCCACAATAAACGCGGCAGCGATACCTGAAACAGCGGCCGGCAGCACCACTTGTACAGCCGTTTCCAGTTTGGTGGCGCCTAAGCCAAAAGCGGCTTGGCGCAGCGAACCGGGTACGGCGCTTAAGGCATCTTCAGCCATTGAGCTAACCAATGGTAAAATAAGGATACCAATGACAATGCCGGCCGAGGCTGTATTGTAGATTTGGACGACATTATCACCGAAAATGTTGCGCAGGACCGGCGTCATAAAGGTCAAGGCAAAGTAGCCGTAAACCACAGTGGGAATACCGGCCAACACTTCCAAAATCGGCTTGAGGATACTGCGAACCCGGAGGGAGGCATACTCGCTCAAATAAATTGCCACGGCTAACCCTAGCGGTAGGGCCACTATCATCGCAATAATGGTCACCGTAAAGGTGGCGTTCATCAAGGCCCAAATTCCAAATTGCCCGATAGCGGGCTGCCAGACTGTCCCCGTGAAAAACTCCGTCAACGATACCTCACCGGAGGTAAAGAAGAGCAGCGACTCTTCAGCTAAAACAAAAACTATACCTACTGTTGTTAATATTGAAACCGCACCACATATAAATAAGAATGCCTCTATCAACGTTTCTCCAACGCGGGGATGCTTGCGGAGTTGTGTTGTGATATCGACTTCCGTTTGTGATGTGACTTCAGGTCTACTCGATGCCCCTACTGCCATTAAACGTGATCCTCCTCTGTAAATAGCGTGGCAGACAGGAGCATTCATTGCTCCTCTTTTCTATCGCACGCCTGGCAAAACGGTGTAAAGATGGAGAGAATTAACTTACAAAGTTACTCTATCTTACTATATTTTATAGGCTGAAAACAAAATTGAATAATTAAAAATTAGTGCTGTTATTAATGTAGGGCAAATAGCTATTTCTACGCGTTTTTAATCCTAGAAATTGGATAATTTGCTAAATTGTCCGGTTGGTTAAAGGCTTATCTTTTGATTATAAACGAAGTTTTAGATTACTCAGACGTGCTGTGAGATGTATTGCAAGACCTGTCATCCCACAGCACGTTGGGTTTATCTAGCTAATTTACTATGCGCAGCCATTAACTTAGTAGATAAGGTGATTGGCACTTGATTTAAGCAAAAGCACCAATCACCTGAACAGTTACGCCTAACTAATTCCGCTTAAGGCAGCGCCGCTAGAGCGTCGCCGAGTTTGGCTTTGGCTTCGTCGATGGCGGCATCGCTGGCCGGGAAGTAGCCCACATCCAAGATTTCATCATTGACATGGGTCAGGTAGTAGTTGATGAATGACCCCACCTGCGGTTTCTCGGCAATGATGTCCGCTGTCGAGTAGATGAACAACGGTCGCGCTAACGGGTAGCTGCCATCTTCCGCACTCTCCGCCGTCGGCGCTATCCCTTCCACCGATAACGCTTTCAGCTTGTCTTGGTTTTCATTGTAATAAGCATACCCAAAGAACCCTATCGCGTACGGGCTGCCTTCCACCCCTTGCACCAGCACGTTGTCGTCTTCACTCAACTGCAAGTTGCTCGCGCTCAGAATCGGCTCTTCGTTTTCATCAAACACCGCTTCCACAAAGTAGTCGAACGTCCCACTATCCGTCCCCGGAATAAACCGTTGGATCGGCTCTGCCGGCCAGTCTGGGTTCACATCTGCCCACGTCTCCGCCGTCGAGAAAATCGTCGCTAACTCTTCCAACGTCGCCCCTTCGATGAAGTCGTTCTCCCGGTTGACCACCACCGCCAACGCATCCGTCCCTACCCGGAACTCAATCGGCTCCCGGCCTATCGCCTGACAGCTCTCAACTTCCGTGTCTTTGATCGCCCGTGACGCGTTCGAAATGTCCGTCTCACCCGCTACGCAGAACCGCTCAAACCCAGCTCCACTGCCGATGCTGTCGATGGTGATGTTGCCACCATACCCTTCATCCTGGAACCGTTCCGCCATCCGCTCGCTCAATGGGAACACCGTCGAACTTCCCGCGCTGATGATGTCGCCCGTCACGCTCAGCGGGTCCACTTCCGGCAGTGCGCCCATCGCCATCGTGCCTTCCGCCGGGGCTTCTTCTTCAGCCATCGCCATCTCAATCCCTAAGGCGTCGCCGAGTTTGGCTTTGGCTTCGTCGATGGCGGCATCGCTGGCCGGGAAGTAGCCCACATCCAAGATTTCATCATTGACATGGGTCAGGTAGTAGTTGATGAATGACCCCACCTGCGGTTTCTCGGCAATGATGTCCGCTGTCGAGTAGATGAACAACGGTCGCGCTAACGGGTAGCTGCCATCTTCCGCACTCTCCGCCGTCGGCGCTATCCCTTCCACCGATAACGCTTTCAGCTTGTCTTGGTTTTCATTGTAATAAGCATACCCAAAGAACCCTATCGCGTACGGGCTGCCTTCCACCCCTTGCACCAGCACGTTGTCGTCTTCACTCAACTGCAAGTTGCTCGCGCTCAGAATCGGCTCTTCGTTTTCATCAAACACCGCTTCCACAAAGTAGTCGAACGTCCCACTATCCGTCCCCGGAATA
Source organism: Anaerolineales bacterium (assembly GCA_020634935.1). Taxonomy (GTDB): domain Bacteria; phylum Chloroflexota; class Anaerolineae; order 4572-78; family J111; genus JAGRBY01. The sequence continues at coordinate 8,484 of JACKAT010000053.1, read as the reverse complement.
AACCGTTGGATCGGCTCTGCCGGCCAGTCTGGGTTCACATCTGCCCACGTCTCCGCCGTCGAGAAAATCGTCGCTAACTCTTCCAACGTCGCCCCTTCGATGAAGTCGTTCTCCCGGTTGACCACCACCGCCAACGCATCCGTCCCTACCCGGAACTCAATCGGCTCCCGGCCTATCGCCTGACAGCTCTCAACTTCCGTGTCTTTGATCGCCCGTGACGCGTTCGAAATGTCCGTCTCACCCGCTACGCAGAACCGCTCAAACCCAGCTCCACTGCCGATGCTGTCGATGGTGATGTTGCCACCATACCCTTCATCCTGGAACCGTTCCGCCATCCGCTCGCTCAATGGGAACACCGTCGAACTTCCCGCGCTGATGATGTCGCCCGTCACGCTCAGCGGGTCCACTTCCGGCAGTGCGCCCATCGCCATCGTGCCTTCCGCCGGGGCTTCTTCTTCAGCCATCGCCATCTCAATCCCTAAGGCGTCGCCGAGTTTGGCTTTGGCTTCGTCGATGGCGGCATCGCTGGCCGGGAAGTAGCCCACATCCAAGATTTCATCATTGACATGGGTCAGGTAGTAGTTGATGAATGACCCCACCTGCGGTTTCTCGGCAATGATGTCCGCTGTCGAGTAGATGAACAACGGTCGCGCTAACGGGTAGCTGCCATCTTCCGCACTCTCCGCCGTCGGCGCTATCCCTTCCACCGATAACGCTTTCAGCTTGTCTTGGTTTTCATTGTAATAAGCATACCCAAAGAACCCTATCGCGTACGGGCTGCCTTCCACCCCTTGCACCAGCACGTTGTCGTCTTCACTCAACTGCAAGTTGCTCGCGCTCAGAATCGGCTCTTCGTTTTCATCAAACACCGCTTCCACAAAGTAGTCGAACGTCCCACTATCCGTCCCCGGAATAAACCGTTGGATCGGCTCTGCCGGCCAGTCTGGGTTCACATCTGCCCACGTCTCCGCCGTCGAGAAAATCGTCGCTAACTCTTCCAACGTCGCCCCTTCGATGAAGTCGTTCTCCCGGTTGACCACCACCGCCAACGCATCCGTCCCTACCCGGAACTCAATCGGCTCCCGGCCTATCGCCTGACAGCTCTCAACTTCCGTGTCTTTGATCGCCCGTGACGCGTTCGAAATGTCCGTCTCACCCGCTACGCAGAACCGCTCAAACCCAGCTCCACTGCCGATGCTGTCGATGGTGATGTTGCCACCATACCCTTCATCCTGGAACCGTTCCGCCATCCGCTCGCTCAATGGGAACACCGTCGAACTTCCCGCGCTGATGATGTCGCCCGTCACGCTCAGCGGGTCCACTTCCGGCAGTGCGCCCATCGCCATCGTGCCTTCCGCCGGGGCTTCTTCGGTCATGGCTTCTTCTGTGGGGGCGGCTTCAGCCATCGCTTCTTCTGTGGGGGCGGCTTCAGCCATCGCTTCTTCCGTCGGCGCGGCTTCGGCCATCGCTTCTTCCGTCGGCGCGGCTTCGGCCATCGCTTCTTCCGTCGGCGCTACTTCAGCAGCCGGCGGGGCTTCAGTTGGCGGAGCGCCGCCGCACGCTGTAACAATGCCCATGATAAGTAGTAAACCTATCATTAAATAAAATGGTCTTAATTTATTCCACTGCATAACTTAACCTTTCCTCCTAATTAACTGAATAGAAAATTTTACATGATGTTTTCTCAAACAATTTCATGTCACACGAAGCGCAAAATGACTTCCACGTACTCCGGTAAGATAATACGCACCTTTAAAGGGTTCTTTAACTCGGTATTAAGGTTGAGTTAAAATGCTATTAAATATTCTTAACAGGACCGTTCTGGTAAAAATTATTTTGGGGTAGAGGTTTTTGTCCTCTACCCCAAAAGGAGGAGATAGAGAAGAAGATGGTCACCGTCATAGTAAAACATAGAGGTAAAGCCGGAATTAACTTGATATTAAGGTCGGGTAAAGTTCATGTTAAGACTGTTTTACAGAATTCAGGGAGAGGCTGGGCCAGCCGGAGCAATTATATTGAACTCAATAGAGGAAAAGTTTTGAGGGATTCGGAGAAATAAAAAGAGCGGAATCCATTGTTCCACTCCCTCTGCTTCCAATTGAAGGTTTACGCTTAAATGGCTTTAATGTTGATGTTGTTTTCCGACAAAAAAACCAGAAGCTCCGGTGAAGGCCGCAAACTCAGTAGCTTGGTTTTGTCTTCAGCGCGTTTCCGCAAAACGAAATGATAGGCATTGTCTGTCCACATCGAGCCGAGCAGGACCGGTTGTTCAATTTCCCAGCCGTCGGATAAGGTTTCAACCAGTTGGCCAAATCGATTTTTATCTTCTTTGATACCGTTCATCAATATCCTCATCATTTATTAACAGGTTCGTATAAATTGGTCTCGAACTGCGAGCATTTGGTTCAATTGAAGCTGGGTAGCAGCCTGTTGCAGAGTGAGTTTGGCCTGATAGTCAGGGTAAGCTCTACTCAGTTGTTGTTTGGCATCAAGCAGCCTTAACTCATTCTCTAGCCGTGCTATTCTGAGACTTACAGTCCCAAATGTTTCTTCCACTGTCAGTTTTACATTCCTTTCCATAGTGAATTCCTTTGTTCGCGATGAACTAATTAAATATCATTTTACAAATGGAACTCTGCCATCGCTTGTTGCCAATGACAAGGTTCCTTCCTGAACATAATCAAGAGGAATTATAGCCAATAAGCTTAATCAGAGGGTTAAGGGTGATTTAAATTCGGGTAAAAATAGGGATAAATTTTTTTAACAAGAGGTTATCAGGCGAGGTTAACCTTCAAAACGATACCCAATCCGCTGAATCGTGGTAATGCGCTTAGGTTTTGATGGGTTATCTTCGATTTTCTCGCGCAGCCAGCGAACGTGAACATCCACCGTTCGTGACTCGCCCACCGCCTCATACCCCCAGACTTTGGTTAGCAGCAAATCACGTGAGAGAACCATGCCTTTGTTGCGCATCAGTTCCGCCAAGAGGTCGAACTCTTTGTAGCTGAGGTTTAACAAGTCAGCCCCTTTGTAAGCCTTACGCCCGATTAAATCTAACGATAAATCACTCGACTCAAGCCGATCGGCGACAGCTTTGGGCTGGCGGCGCAGCGCGGCTCGAACTCGGGCTAGAAGTTCGCCCAGGCTAAAAGGTTTGGTAATATAATCGTCAGCGCCAGAGTCAAGACCAACGATCTTATCGACTTCGCCGGAACGTGCCGTTAAAATGATAATCGGTATATCTAATTCGCGGCGGATCAGGCGGCATACAGACAATCCATCCAAGCCGGGCAGCATCAAATCGAGGACAATCAAATCCGGAACGCCCTCTCGAGCCAGGTCCAGACCGACCCGTCCCTCTTCAGCCGTGGTAACGAGGTATCCTTCTCGCTCAAGATTGTAAGCCAGGGTTTGTCGCAAGGTCTCATCATCTTCGATAATGAGAATAGATTTTTTCTCACGTGTATTCAGAGCTTCAACAGCTTCTTGCACAGGCCGGTCCCCTTTTGAAATACCCACAATTACTTTAGACTTGTCTAAGAATTACTATATTAGTGTCCCGAAAAACTGTAAATGAACGAATTAAAGAAAGAGTTAAGCACTAATTAATATTTTGTAAAAATATCTTTAAATATAATTTACAATTCCTTATCTGCCTTTAATAGCAGTGCCGCCCATTAACTACCGGGCTGTGCCGCAGATCAAATGGTAACTAAAACGAGCATTGGATCCATGCCCTAAAAAAAGAGGGCCAAACGACCTAACAAACCCAAAATTATAGTCCCCACGTCCCCGGTAATTATAGGAAGCACGCCTGCTCTTGCCGCATTACTTAAAAGTGATCGGGTTGTAGCTATTTTTGCTAAGAATATAGGCATTATACTTTTTTATATCAAATTTGTTAAATCCACTTAACAAATTCTTAAAAATGTGTTAAAATATAAATAGGTATTGATCATTTCCTCTGGAATTTGCTCATAGAATTCCCGTGGAACTTTTTCAGGAGAGGAATCAAATTATGCGCGAAAGATTCGAAAGTCAACTTAATAGATTAAGAGACGATATTTTGACAATGGGGAGTATGGTTGAAGAAGAGCTAGGCTTGGCATTAAAAGCAATGCATGGTCTTGATTTTTCACTAGCTCGTAAAGTTTATGCCGCTGACAGAGCCGTCAACGAGAAACGCTTTGCTGTTGAGGAAGAATGCACCATGATTATCAGCACCCAACAGCCGAACGCCCGAGATTTACGGGCCATCATTGCTGTTATGAATATGATTGTTGATTTGGAACGAATGGGCGACCAGGCCAAAGGTATCGCTAAAGCGGTGCTTCACTTGGAAGATAATCCCTCTCAAACCCAACCGTCTGAATTGACCGAAATGGGCGCCATTGTTACGGAGATGCTGCGCCAAATAATGACGGCTTACGCCAACCGCGATATCAGTTTAGCCCAGCAAATTTCTAACCGCGATGGGGAGATCGATGAGCTCTATGCTCAACTCTTCTCCCGAATCATGGTCAGAATGGCCAGAGCAGAAAGCCCCGATAAATGTGAAACCAATTATGAATTCTTACGAATGGCGCGAGAATTGGAGCGATTTGGCGACCTGGTCACCAATGTAGCCGAACGCATCATCTATATTACGACGGGTCTGATGTACGAAACCAACACCGATTGGCAAAAGATGCCGGCTTAGCTGCCCTTACCATTAATTACCCCTCAAACCGATAACCGATACTACGAATAGTGGTAATCCGTTTTGGTTTTGAGGGGTTTTCTTCAATTTTTTCACGCAACCAGCGAATATGGACGTCAACCGTACGCGACTCCCCGTAGTAGTCATACCCCCATACTTTCGTCAACAACAAGTCCCGTGAAAGCACAATGCCTTGATTGTTCATCAATTCGGCCAGCAAATCGAATTCTTTAAAACTCAAATCCAGCAGCCGCTGCCCCAAAAAGGCCTTGCGGCCAACCAAATCAACCACCAGGTCATCTGCCTTTAACTGTTTGGGCATGGCCGAGTTGGGTTTACGGCGCAGAGCGGCTCGAATCCGGGCCAGCAGTTCGCCAAAGCCAAACGGCTTCGTAATGTAATCATCCGCGCCGGAATCGAGGCCAATAATTTTATCGACTTCACTCGAGCGAGCCGTCAGCATAATAATAGCGGTGGAGTCCATCTCTCGGCGCAAAATGCGGCACATCGACAGCCCATCTAATTCAGGCAGCATAATGTCTAACACCACCAAATCGGGGGTGAGGGAGCGGGCCAGGCTTAAACCGGTTTGGCCGTCACTGGCTACAGAGACAGTATAGCCCTCTTGATTTAAGTTATAGGCCAGCGTTTGTTGCAGTGTTTGGTCATCTTCGATAATTAATATTGAGGTCTTTTCTTCAACGTTTTGCATATTATCTGATATCTAATCCCTACATACACTTACGATCTTGCCACACAACCCAGAAATTATATGCCCCACCCAAGTAAAGTCAAAAGGTCACGGTTCAGGTGATGGGTACTTTGGCTTACACGCTTAAACAGTTGTCACCACTTTACGCTCAAACTACCCTTGCGACAAGGGCAGCGCCACAAAAAACACACTGCCCTCGCCGATAGTACTTTCAACCCACACCCGGCCATTATGGGCCTCGACCAACTCTTTGACAACGGCCAGGCCCATGCCCATCCCTTGTTCTGCGGTTGGATTTTGATTCTCTAGCCGGTAAAACGGTTCAAAGATACGTTTGAGCGCTCGCTTTGAGATACCAACTCCATTATCGGCCACGGTGAAGATCAGAAACGGAATAAATTTATTGTGCTCACGCTCTTCCTGAACCCAGGTGCGCAGCGTCACTCGCCCGCCCGGCGGCGTAAATCGACAAGCGTTAGACAGAAGATTCTCCAGAATCCGGAAGATGTGAGTCCGATCGGCGGTAATAGGCGGTAGAATCGCCTTGATTTCCCGTTTCAGGGTGATATCTCGCACCTGAGCCAGCGCTTCGGCGTTATGAAAGGCTTCGTCGATAACCTCGTTGGGGTTGATCTCTTCAAACCGGGGCGATATTTTATGATTAGTCTGGGCGCAAACCTGAATCGAATTATTAAGGACCTCGATAACCCGATCCACACTGGTATGAATAATGTGCTGCACCTGGAGCTGGTCCGCTGAATATTCATCCAGTTGGCCTTGCAGTGAGAGTTCGGCGTAACCTTTGATAATGGCCAGGGGTTCGCGCAGGGTTTGAGCCAACGAAGCGATAAAATTATCTCGGGCCTGATCGGCTCTGACCGTGTGAGTCACGTCTCTAAAAATGGCCACAATCCCTAACCACTCTCTGTCCATATTTCGCCAGGGGGCTAGTTGACCGCGAATGGCCCGTTGGTCGTCTTCATAAAAGGTCGGCAGCGGTTCATTGCGGCGCGAGAAGTTGACCGCCAGATGCTCAATCGCTTCACCCGAATCGATTTGACCGTAGATTGTGCCAATGGGCTGGCCGATCAGATCGACGCGGCTGCGGCCCAAAATTCGCTCAGCCGCGCGGTTGACCAGCCACACCTGGCCGCTAATATCGCTCACCACCACTCCTTCGCTCAGAGACTCCAAAATAGCCAGATAATCGGTATTATCAATTGAGGATTGAATCTCCGTACCGTTTAGAGGCTGTTTAAGATGACGATACCACCGATAAGCCTCCAGCATCGCCGCCATCTGAGATGATACACGCTGGCACAACGTTTTGGTTTCGAGCTGAATGGGGGCTCCGCTAAGCGGATTAGCGAGGATTAAAACCCCTATCGCCCGGCCATGAGCTGCCAGCGGGTGAATAAGGGTTGGTCCCTCATAATTACCGTTCCACAAAGCGTAAAGCGGGATTAAACTATCGCCATTGTGATAGGGCGTAATCACCTGGGGGCGACGGCTGTCGATGGTCTGTTGCAGCACCGGAAATTCGGCCAGTTCAAAAGAAGGGCGGCTGGGGGCAATAGAGCGATCCGGGGTATAAAGCGCCCCCAAATGAACCCAACTGGGTTGAGCAATATCCAGAAATAACAGCACCGCTAGATCGGAGCCAGTCAGATAAGTCATACTTCGGGCCAGATGAACCATCGACTCGGCCAGGCTGGGGATGGCGCTGATGATCTCGGTCACTTCCAGCAGCCGCTGTTTTTCCTGGCTGTGCTGTAAAGCTTCCTCCGCCAACTCCTCTGACATAAACTGGCGCAGCCGATACCGTTGAAGCTGTTCGATATGTAAAGCAGCAATGAGCAAAGCATAAGCCAGCAAATTACCACCCCAGGCCAAACTGGGCCAGTCGAGCAGGCTAAACAAGCCGGCCAGCGCCATCGCAAACGGGGCGAACAATGGCAGCCAATTAAGTCGATCCCAACTGTTTATGATCAGCAGTGATCCAACCATCGTGATAAGGACAATATGGATGTCAAATGGAATCGGCCAATGGGGAATAAGTGGAAAAACACATAGAAACAAGGCCACTCCGGCTGCTACCCAGGCTAAACGCCGTTTCAAATCGGACAGGTTGGTCCACTGAGTCAAAGCCCAAACCAGACACACGGCACTAAATACGCTTAAAGCGGCGATAGTTCGGCCAGCCGAAACAACCAACTCCTCACCGGCTGAACCGGCCAACGTTACGATCAGGCTAATCGATTGGGTAATAACCAAAAAAAATAGCGGCAAGAGTCGCCAGCTATGCTTGCCGCGTGAGAAATTACTTAATCCTAGCAAAAATGCTGTCAGCGTAAATAAATTAGCTGCAAACAGATAAAATTGCATTACTATTCCATTTCTAACGGTGGAGTATTGAACCTTAAACCCGCATTGATTAAGATGTTAAAGTACAGCACACTGTACGCATAGTCGATCACAGCAGACAGAAAAGACCGAACCTATCGAGGCCGGACAAAAAGCATACTAGCACTCTACTGATTCTAACTATTTCAGTATAGCAAATGAAATAATGTTACACAATGGGCTTTTGGGGGGGTGTATAATTAAATTTATGCCTAAGACGTTTCTAACGGCAAACTTCGCGGGGTAGGGGTTAACGTTGGCGTGGGCGTGGGCGAGGGGGTGGCGGTTGGGCTGGGCGTTGGGGTAGGAACATCGGGATTAGGCTCTTGATGCTCAAATTTGGTGATGAGATGCCAGAGCAATTCGACATTCTGATTGAGCACGGTGGTTAGCGACTGATTGGAACTGCCCTCAATTGTGAGCGTTTCCGGTTGATCGCTAAAATAGCTGGGCTTGGCCTGGGCGACCCTGGCCTGAAATTCCGAAAATTCGGCCCGGCTAACCTTGACGCTGGCAATGATCCCGGGGCGAATCTGCATCGGCTCCATCGGATCGGCGGGTTTAACGGGGTGCAGCCGCAGCGCAAAAGTGTAATCATCAAAAGAAACGGTAATTTTGGCCAAAACGTAGTAAAGCTGATTATCCTGCTCAACCACAGTCATGGGCCGCC
>JACKAT010000052.1 GCA_020634935.1 Anaerolineales bacterium | reverse complement strand
CTAAATTAATGTAACAACTTAGAGTTGAAAACTACTTAGATAGCGCTGCTGATGCACAGCAGGTTTCTCGTAGGTTGACCTGTTTGGATTCCAACTCAGGCAGCATCTACTGCCCTGACTCAAATCCCGTTTTGAGTACAATCAACGTCGTTCCATTTGCGCTCTCATTGTCGTTTCCGTGGTTATGCTTCGTCACAGCCTAATCAGTCGTGAATTGTCCCCTCGTTCCGACATAAGATCGTCACGTTCCTGATGACTTGGTTTTTTTCATCAATTTCTTTTTCTCAATATCTATCACGTATTGCTTGTGAAACTGCAGCGGCGATAGCTTCGCAAGGTTCTCTGTTGCTTCGATTTCAAGGACGCTCTCCTCGTCAGGCAAAAAAACAAAGGGCTGATCCAAATCCTCTGGGATTTGCTCGACTTTTGAAACCGAGAGAATCTCACCTTCAAGGTTGTATATTATGAAGATCTTCATTTTTTCCCTTCCTGCGCTTCTTCCTTATTCTGGGAGAAGCTCATAAATTTTGAACTTGACTTCGATTGTTTTGGAACTGAGATTCTTGAAGTAAACCGCTTGATTAATCCACGGGTTATCTGTAGGTCCCCCAGTGCTAGACTGCTCGCTCCATTCAAACCGTCCACCGTACGTAGTAGTATATGCATCAACAAGAAGTATTGCGCCTCTTGGCGATGATAAAGGTACTGCTAACGCGTTAAACCCCCTTGTCCCGTTTGCCGTTATAGAAGTCGTTGAGTTCCAGTACTCTCTAGTTTTAAGCTTTCTGATCGAAACAGTAAGGTTGGCTAACTTTTGGTTAGTAACGGCACTATTAGCCAGCTCTGCCGTACCAATACTGCCATCCTGAATCTTAGCTGCATTGATAGCGTTGTTCGCAATTTTAGCGTTCGTAACCGCATTATTTGCCAGTTCAGCAGTACCCACATTCCCATCGATTATTTTAACGCTGGTGACCGCGTTGTCGGCAATTTTAGCATTCGTAACCGCGTTATTTGCCAGTTCAGCAGTACCCACATTCCCATCGGCTATCTTAGCGCTGGTGACGGCATTATTGACCAACTCCCTAGTCCCCACGCTGCCATCCTGAATTTTGGCCGCAGTGACAGCATTATTTTGGATCGTCCGACTTGATACAGCGTAGTCGGCCAGCTTGGGCTCGGAGACGCCGCCATCAGGCAAGATACCGGCCTGCTCGATCGTCGACCGAACATCCCCAGCTAATTTGTCTTTCGTGACCGCGCCGGTAGCCAATTCGCTGGCGCCGACACTGCCGGGCTTGATTTTGGCGGCCGTGACCGCGTTATTGGCCAATTTTTCTTCGGTGACCAGAGCCTCGAGGGCGGACTGAACGTCACCGGCCAATTTTTCCTGGGTGACGGCATTGTTAGCCAGTTGGCTGGCGCCGACGCTGCCGGGCTTAATTTTGGCTGTGTCAACAGCCTCGTCTTGGATTGTTCGGTTTGACACGGCGTCGTTGCAGATCTGCTCTTCTTTGATCGTGTTGGGACCGAGTGTGCCGGTAATGCTGCCATACACTGTTAAATCGCCTTCTAAGTTCAGATCACCGCTGACCTTGAGACTACCTGACAAGTCAAGTTGTTTCTTCGCTCCGGCCGTCAACACCGGATAATCATCACCATCAAGACCGTACTTAAAAATGACACTTTCAAGGGTGGGGTTATCTTCATTAGCCATGTTTATGCTCCTTTTTCTGTCAATGACTGTTTACAGACAATGGCCCGTTTCCTTGAGCGCGGGTTGCCGGAAAACAATCCACTTTAGAAATAAATTCCATCTCGGCCTCTGTTTTTTTGCCGGCCTCGAATTCGGTTTTCAGTTCTTTTGTAACACATTCATATCTTCCTAGGTGGGAACTGTAACCGCCCAGGCGTCACGAATGTTCTCTTTGGCATCACTGTACGGGTATTTTGCGAAGCCAGCGTCGCCCCAATCTGTACCCCAGGAATTTGCCACATAATACACTTTTTCGATTTCGTGATAGCCGACCAATATAAAAGCATGCCCACCCCATTCAGAAATGGACTGATCATACTTGATGGTATCAGCGCCCCAGATGTTCCAGCCTGAATGGACGACTGCGCCGACGATTACCACCCCATGTTCATGAATGGCGTGTTTGATCTCGAAGGATCCATAACAACGGCTGTAACTCAGCATCGGATACTTGAGCGCGTTCTCGATAGCGCCTTCCTTTGGAGTCCCTTCCCACTCAACCAGGTTGAAATCAGGGGAGTCATCGGACACCTGATAGGCATCGTACGGCCAGAACTCTTCTTCGCATATCCCAAAATTGGCCCAGGCTTTCACTGCTGCTCTTGTTGTCGAACCATGGTAATTTTCGCCGGGCCAGGGATCGTTTTCCCGGGCTTTGCGATATGCCCAACGCTGGCTGAGGTCTACCTTTTTACCGGTTTTGCGCCAGTAATGAAACTCGGCCGCGCCGCATACGGCGTGACCTGTGCATGAGCCTTCGGGATTTTGATTCATGATACGGGCAACCTGAGCCCGGTTGTCGACGTAGGTGGGCAAGGCGACCGGCAGCGCTGTGTATCGAAAGTCCCGGGGATCATACTGGTCAAACCGGCAGCCAAAACTTACCACTTTTTCGATCTCGACCTTCCTCTTCATTTTTTAGCCCCTTTATTTTGCATTTTAAATCTATCAATAATTTTCATAAGACTCTTTTTAGGTGTGAAGTTACACCCAACACGGCTGACTAAACTACGCGCCGCTTTCGGCTAAGCAGTATCTCGTCAATGCCAATCTCGAACGCCTCAGACCGTTGATATTCTTCTAGAACCAACTCCTTTCCGTTAGACCGAACGCAAATTTCAGGCGTTCAACTGAACATAGCCCGGAACAGATTCTGATTTTCGATGATATTCCAGCAGGACAGGTGGGCTAACATGTGAACCTGTTTGGCGCTCAGGTCGATGACGGCTGGTGGATTTTGGAAAAAGGTTTTGTAATGGGGGAAGTTGCCCAAGGACCCCACACCAATTAATCGCCGGATATCGGCCCGAAGATTTTTTTCCCAGGCCGGGACCCGCTCGTTGTATACCCACAACACATCTGCCTCCCAGCCGCCCTCGATCCCATAATGCCGGTTTTCTTTAACTCGATACCGATCCCTAAACATGACGGTGGCGCCTGCCTCTTTCGCGGCCTGAAATCCCTCTACTAACGCGTCGTACTGGTCGGCCGGAAAGACGTGATTTAACCCAAAGCTGGGGACCTGTCCAAAAAGCGGCGGAATCGAGGTGTTGATTTCGTCCTTGCGTCCGCCCAACTCATCTTTGGTATTTACAAAAATAATGATGCGATCAACCTTGCGCATCAAGAGGGGCATCACCCCAAGATTCTCCAAAATCCCACCGTCGCCAAAGGCATACTCCCGGGCGCGGATCTTACCTGTGTCTGACAGCGGCCAGTGCTTAAATTCGGGCAAGCCAATCCAGTCTAGACCAAGTTTGGCCAATACCTCAGCCGGCGCAGCCCCGCTGGTGCCAATCACGTCGGCCAGGGTGTAGCGGTGCTGGGAGATGCCCAACCGCACCCGGACGCGCTGGTGCTGGTCAGGGGGACCTTCGGGGGCATCCGAGTCAAAGCAAAAGGGTTCGATATAGCCGCCGCCGATATCCCGTTGGCGCGAGCCAGCGCCCTTGTGCAGCACGCGCGCCCCGGTATATTGAGGCGTTGACTCAACGTGAATTAAACGCGGTAAAGGCGGTGGATTCTCAGGGCGGAGGATAATCGAATTAACGATCAGGTAGGGACGGCCGGGCCGGACCAGATGAAAATCTGAGGGGCTTATCGCTGGATTGTGCTCGATGATCTTTGTGACTGTCTGCTGGTTGAGGCTAAAAAAATGTTTGGCAGAGTCCAATCCAAACGAATTTAAAAAGATATCGCCCACTGCCCGGGCAAACGTTTCATCGCCCGCAAACTGGATAGCATCTTTGCAGAACTTATCGAGAATCTCTGAGTTGGCAATAGCGTGGGCCAGACTGTTACGATCGGTTTGCTGTAGATATTGCGTGGTGACATCTTGGGGAGGAATGATCTGGCCCAGAAAGGTTTTGTCGGGCCAGTTCGAAGGTAAATAGGTGAAGGGAACGCAAGCCCATGAGCCGCCGGAAACACAGGAGATGTAGCGCGTTTTTTTCAGTAGATCTAAGGCCGCCAGGCCGCGCAGTTGTCCCAGGGTAGCCGAGGCAGAGCGCGTCCCTCCGCCCGAAAAGGCTAGCCCTACATTCGGCCGGCCCTCCATCTCTTCAACTTTGAACTCAGGGTCATCCTTTTCCGGGTAACCGGTCTGGCCGGCGTACCACATTTTCCCGGTTACATATTTGAGCCGTCTTCCAAAAATTGACATCGTTGTCTCCTTTTGCACTTTACTTTTCTTCAATCAACGAATAACATTGCCGTTCGCGTCTCTTAATGCCCATCCTCGGCCCAGAATGATACTCTTACTGACCCCTGTTCCGGAACTCGATATTCGAAAGCCAAGTACATTTTCGCCCCGAAACTTTATCCAATGCGTTTTCTGTTCATGACGAGGAGGCGTGGATTCATCCTTGTATCCTACTATATCGGTAGACTCTCCGCCCATACGAATAATCCCATTAACATCCAGCTTCGCTTTTGGATCTGCCGTGCCAACGCCAACGTTGCCATTCATCTTAAGGATAGTTACCTTAGTGTTGCCAGAGATGCACAAACTCAGATCCTCATCGAAGCTGCCTATCTTCCCGCTGTTCACCCGGATTTCCTTATCGAAATAGTACTTTGACCGGTCAGTGTAGAAATGGGACCAGTCGCCATTCTTTGAGCCGATGTCGGTGTAGCCTGTCGCTGTCTTGATTCGAAGGGCTCCCGCTTGGTTACCCCTCACCGAGCCATTAATTTCAAGAGCCTCGTTAGGTTTATCCGTCCCGATGCCGACTTTGCCCTTGACGACTAAATTCCCGGTACCCACGTCATCGATTTCGCTGTCTCTATACTGACCTACCACTAGACCGCCGTTCCAGAACATCCAGTTTTTATTGCGGGCAACTAATCTCACGCTCTTATCAGCGGCGTTAGTATCGAAATCCCTCAACTCGAGATATCGGCTGATGATCGTGTCACCGCCGTCAACATCCAACTTTGCGCCCGGCTCTGTCGTCCCGATACCAATCTTACCGTCCGACGTTATATGCAACTGACCTCTATTGACATCAAAAGACCTTGCGGCGTTTTGATTGATCTTGACTCCTGGGTGATCTCCAAAAGCGTTAATGTGAAGATAGTTATCCTGATTACCACCTGTTTCGATGTGAAGGCTACGCAGTGATTCATCCATAACGAAATTTTGTCCACTCATCCTGATATTCCCGCCCACGTGAAGTTTGTCAACTGGATCTGGCGTCCCAATGCCGACTTTGCCCGCTACGGTGAGGGTGTCATTCAATCTGGTTGTCCCGATCACGGTCAAAGGGCCGTCGAAATGCGTCTCTCCGCCCTCCACCTTGAGCCGGTAGGACATTGGATCCGTCGTACCGATACCAACCTTCACCTCCGTGGTCACCTGCCCATTGCCATCGTTCCAAGAGCGTGTACCTTGTGCTGACACAGCCAATTTCTCCCAAGTGATCGCCCCATCTGCCAACTCTCTGGTATTTATACTTCGTTCTTTTATCTTGCTTCCAGTGACAGCGTTGTTTTGGATCGTTCGGTTTGACACGGCGTCGTTGGCCAGCTTGGGTTCGGTGACGCTTTCTTCGGGTATGATACCGGCCTGCTCGATGACTGACTGGACGTCGCCAGCCAATTTTTCTTGAGTGACAGCGCTATCTGCCAGTTGATCCTTGCCGACGCTGCCGGGCTTGATTTTAGCCGCGTCAACAGCTTGGTCTTGGAGAGTTCGGTTTGACACGGCGTCGTTACACATCTGCTCTTCCTTGACCATGTTGGGACCGAGTGCGCCGCTTATGCTGCCATACACTGTTAAATCTTGTTCTAAGTTGAGATCACCGCTGACCTTCAAACCGCCTGCCAAGTCAAGCCGCTTTGGCGCTCCGGCCTGTAACATCGGATAATCATCACCATCAAGGCCATACTTAAAAACGACACTTTCAAGGGTGGGGTTATCTTCATTAGCCATGTTTACGCTCCTTTTTCTGTCAATAACTGTTTCCTTAAGCCCCGGTTGTCACAAAACAAACCGCTTTAGAAGTAAATGCCATAGATTGTGAACCCTACACTTATTTGTCTGTCCATTTCGTTATGAAAGATCACACCTCGGACAAATTCATCGTTACCTATTCTCCAAGAGAATTCTCGCCAGGAAATACTGTCACCTGGCCTGGGAAGTTCATATACTTGCACCACAAGAACGGGTGGCGCCCATGAACGTTCCGGTTTATCAACAGCAATTCTGGCATCTTTATTACCTCCGATATTGATTTTATAGCTGAACTCGTCAAGACTCGTGAGCTCAGGACCACCATCGTACTCTATTGGTTTCAGTGGGTGTAGTCCGATATATTTGCGGACTGTATTATCGATTTCAATCGTCCCGTCCTTCAGTTTAATTTTCGCCAGTATAATCACCGAGCCATCATCTTTGGGTTGCGTGTTAAGTTCAATTTTTGGTTTTTCTGTTAGGCGGATATAATTATCCGTTCCACCAGGGTCTTTATCATTTATATCCCAGATTTCTTCGGGTAATTTTTCATCAGGATAACGAATAGTTAAGTAGATCCAATCTTGTGGCTCTGTGGTTTGTAGCGTATGCTCTTCCTTATCCAAAAGCACAATTTCTCGGCCATACCTGTCAACGGCTGTGCCGGGTTTTATCAAGTATGTATTTGTATTTTCTCCATTTTTCGTAACCTCCAGACCCTCTGCCACGCCCCACGAATGAAACACCCGATTATGCCGCCGGCGCATTTTCAGATGGTATTGTTGTTCAGCCGTGAAATCCTTTGCCTCCAGGAATTGATGCGTAAAATAGTTAACTCGCTTTACATACTCTTTGTCAGCCATGGTTCAACTCCTTTTTAACCTAACTCTTCAATGAATGTCCATAAGCAAGGTGTCAGCCTCTACTGTAGAAAGGGACTCAAGCTACATTCAAAAAAATATTTCTTCCAACAAAGTGTCGACCCCGACCGTAGAATGGTCCCCAACCTGCACCCCCAGAAAAGCCCTCCCCAGTAGCGTATTGATCCCCACTTCCGAATGGACGCCGATTTGCATACCGGGATAAATAACCTCTAGTTCGTAAGCGGTATGGGCCGGTTTCTCCAACTCAATCAAGGCCCGGGTAATGGCCAGCTGCCGTAATTGGACGGTGGGCAGCGCCCGCCGTTGGACGACCGTCACCTTAAAAATGTGCGGTCGCCCTCCCTCGATGTAGGTATCCTTCCCAACCGTTGAGCGGTCCCCGATCTGAAGGTCAGCAGCGGCTTCACTGATTTTGGGGCTGCCCATCGTAAAGATTCTTAACAGCTCTTCCAAGTTCTGACTGGTTCCGCGCCAGCGATACAGAGAAATAATCCTGGCCACAAAATCGCGCTGCTGCTGTTCAGTTAGATCAGCTCGTAAGGTAAAGGCCGTCCAGCGGGTGAGCCACGGCAGAAACTCCGCTGGGGTTTGCCCGGGGTCAAAGAAGATAGCCAGCTTGGCGATGGTTTTCTCCAACCCTTGATAGCAAACCAGCTTAGGATCATCTTTGATATAAGAAGCAAGTTCGCCATCCTTGTTGTAGCAGAAATCCACGTCATCATCCATCTGCCCCAGCAATATTTTCTCAAAGGCTAACAAGAATTGGCCCAGGAAGGGCGACTCCTGGAAAATGCTTGGTAAATATTGCATCAATTTACTTGGTTTTTCTTCCGTCTGTGTTGGCATCATCGTTCTCAAACGTGCTCCCATTATCGAACTTTCCACTAAGATCTGATCTGAGACCTGATCGTGAGATGAATTTTTTCTGCCGGCAGATCAACTAATTCATTGGCATGTAGCTCCACCCCTATCAGCTCTTTTTTTCTTTTGTCGTCCGACTTTTTCAAGCGGGTCGGATCATCGGTCGTAAGCTCATCTGTATCCCCGGTCTTCTCCAAATAATCCACGCCTAGCAGATCATCCAGCAACTGGTAAATTTCGGATACATACACATTGCGACCAAGGGGCCAGCCGTTGCGATCCGGCCCACCTACCAACGGATGGAAAAATAGCTGAAGCGCGGTTTTCGCCTCAGACTCTACTGTTTCTTTAACGCCATCCGGCTTGAGAAACAGACTTAATTGAATTCCGAGGGTGACATAGCGCGGCCCGACCACGTGAACCTGGGTCGTCAGCAGCCGTCTTTGCTCTAAATGTGCTTTCGCTTTGTTAAGCAGATCATCGGCGGGTTGGGGCCTTTGCTCCAAATATGCTTTCATTTTGTCGGGCGGGTCAATCCCAGGTTGGGGCTGAGGCGCAACACTTGCTGGCACAATGATCACGCTGATGTGGCTTGGTTTCTCCTGATCGATCCGACCCCATTCAAGATTGCGCCGCGGTACACAATGAGCCCGGGCGATTTCTTCTGGCGCGGCAGCCTTGGCCAGGGTCTCGAAATCCTGGCAAGTCACGGCCCGATTTCGCTCCCGCAATTTCTGCACCGTCTCCCGGATTTCGTCTGATAACTTTTTGTCCTGATCGTGTGGCCAGTCCGGACCGTTGATTAGCTTTAAGAAAGCAATTTGGTTGGCTTCAGGAATCCGGTTGAGGCGATACAGCAGCAGTTCGGTAAGATGGGCAAACAGCTCGATCAGGGTTATGCCCGGGTCAGACGGATTGTGGTTGGTCCAGTCCGGGGCGTCAATCGGGATCAGCCGCCGGGCTTCTTCGACCAGATCGGGATAGGTTCGCTGATCGAGATTCGGTAACTGCAAAGGCATGCTCACACCTCCTCAAAGACAATTTCAACATTATGCTCACCGGAATAGACCAGGAAGCGGCCCGTTTCCTTAACCCCGGCCACATCTTCATCATCTTTTAACTCAAGATGGCGGACGTAGTCAACGCCGGGTACCGCCTCCAGTAGCGCATAAAAATCGGATCTGTAGGGCCGGCGGCCAAAATCCCAGCCGTTGCCATCCAAACCGCCGGTCAGGGGGTGTAAGAAGTGGGTCAATTTCTCATCAATGGCCCGTTCGACTGTCCGCACCTGCTCTAGCGAGACCGGCACAATTTCAGCAACTACTTTTATTTGTAGGTATAAGGGACCCACGACCGAAACGGCGGCTGTGGCCGGACCGTGATCCTGAAGGTATTGCCGGACGCGATTGAGCAGTTCCTGGCTGGGCAGTGGTTTCGGTTGGTCTGAGCTAGGGACAATGATCACGCTCACGGTGCCATCGACAGCTGGTTTTGGGTCGAGGGGCGCCTTGGTTAGATTGCCCAAGGGTACGCATTTGGCCCGAGCGACCGCGGGTGAGGCCAGTCTGGCCAGATCCTCATAATCTTCCCAGGTCACGGCCCGCTCCCGGTGGCGGATTGTCCGCGGCGCGCGTTCCAGGAGCGTGCTGGGTGTTTCTGGCTCGGCTCCGCCGCTCGCGGCAATCTGATTGGTCACCTTATCCACGTAAGGGACGGTCGTTTTCAACTGAACGATCGTCTTTGCCGGCTTGTTTCCGGCGGTCCCCCCGCCGGTCCGATAACGGGCCATGCGAATGTTCCCCCGGCCAAGCGGCGGGATCAGGCCGCTCCGGCCATCTCCAAACAGAATTGCTCCGGTCAAATGATCGATCACGTAGTGCCGATCCTGCGGCCCCGAGCCGTAGAAGTCGGACACTTCCTGCCAAGGCACCCAAACCTCACTCTCCCGCACCTCCAGTTGCTGGTCTTTCAGCACAGGCGCGCGGCTGGTCCGGAAATCTTTGGACTCGCTGCCATCGCTGGAGCCGAGAATCTCTTCCTGTAGGGTTACGATCTGAGCGGCCATAGTCGTATTAAGCATCATCTGGCGTAATCTGGGCTTGTCGAGTTCGTAGTCGCCGCTCTGCCAGCGCACTCGCAGCCAGTAGCGGCTTTCGCCAAAGGCGGCCCGCGAGGCAAAATCGGCCGGCGGGGGAAACTCGATCAGGCCGGAGCGGATGAAGTTCTGGGTATCATCTCGCACTCCAGGCAATTTTTTCCAGCCGCGGCCGGTTGAATATTCCCAATCCAGGCGTAATCGCTCGCCTGTAGGCGTCCGTGAAATCCCGTTAGATAGAGTTACGTCGTAATTGAAGTCGGCCAGATGGCAAAAGAGGGTGAGTGGACCTTTTGGGAAAGCCTCGCGCCTTTCAGGTCGAGTGAAGCCCAGGTAGAAAGTGGGTCGGGCGTTTTCAGCCTGGACCGTTCGGAATGGCCTAAAGGGTGGTTTCTCGACTAATTCATGAACAAAATCGTTGTAGGACAGGATCTTTTCAGGAGGTAACGCATCTGTCTGCAAGTTGTAATCAACTGTCAGTCCACTAATCACCGGCGGCTTAAACGTGGGAAGGATTACATAAACTCCTTCCTTTGGATCAGGCTTCCCATTCTCATCATATTTGAGATAGTCGTAGCGCATATCCTGACCATAATCACCCTTATCAAACCGTGCCCGGATCCAATAACTTTCAACGCCGTTAACTGTCGTGCTTTCCGGTTTTTCGGAAAATAAAAATGTTATTACCTCATCGGGTTTGGCTTCATTTTCATCGGTATTGGTTTCCTTGCTAGTGAATAAGTCCGGAGTCCTTTTCAAATGTGTCCACGCCGTGCCGTTCCAAAACTCCCATACAAGTTCTGGAGTCTCTTGACCATGGCCTGCTTGTGCCAACGTGATATTCAGGGTTACTTGGACCCCTTTTTGGGCAAACGCCTCACTCTGGGCCAGGTATAACGTATCACCTTGCTTGGGTTTCTCGCCAAAGGGGAAGAAAACATTATTCAAATCTATCGATATCATATTGAAAAATGCTTGCTCTATGGGCAAAGCGGAGCGGTTTATGATGGCCTTCATTGTGATACTCTCGACGGTTGGCAGTTGATTGGCGCGGATCATACCACTTAGTTCATTTTTGGACTCCTTCGACGTCTCTGGTGATGGTACGATCGGGGTTTTTAAACGGCAGCGCAGCCAGCGGTTTTGCACCCCACCCACTTCACTAAGCGGAATATTTTTGAGATTTGTGAAGTGGTGCGTTAATTGTTTAGTTTCTGTGCCATCTTCCGTCCAATTGCTTCCATTCCAGTAGTCCCACCGCATGTCCCAAGACTCTGACTCAACAGGCTCTTTTAATGTCGCCGTTACCTCCAACGTCTCCAACTTCGAAAAAGCCAACAACTGGCTATGGCCAATGTAAAATATATGCTCGCTCTGGCGATTGCCCTGAAACAAGGCGACACCCGCAGCCTCGCCGGGCGTCGCCAGAGCCCTCAGATCGGCATAAGCATCCTGCTGCGGATCGTGGACAAAGAGTCTGTCTAATTGAGCGGCAGTGACCACCAACTCTCGCTCGGTTTCGAAGATGACCGGCTCTGACTCTCCCTCGGCCGGTGGGGCCGCGACCGGCGTCCCCCGGGGTACCACCCCATCGACGGCGCTGCCGGCCGCCAGGAAAAAGGTCAGCGGCACGCGGGCCGGCTGCGGCGGCAGTAACGAGGCGCCCAGCAAATTCAGAAAGGCCAACAAGTTCTTTTCCGGCGCTCGGTTGAGCTGCTGAATAATGAGTTCGGTATATCGAGCAATGATATTGATCAAGGCGGTGCTGAAGGTATCGGTTTCGAGGAGATGCCATTTGGCCTGCTCTGGATGCTGTTCATGCCATCGCTCACCATATTTCTGTAGCAAATCCCGCACCTGCTTTTCAATGTCCTCAGCGGTTCGCTTGTCTATAAGGGGCGCTTGGGTGATCATGGTACCGTCCCCCTTTCAAGATAGAAGGGATAGACGAGATTAAAGACGTTGTTTGTGGCTCGCACCCGATAATCGAGGCTGATCAGCAACACTTGCCCCTGGCTGCCGGGGGTGACTTGCACGTCGATCACGTCGATGCGAGGTTCGAATGACAGCAGCGCCTCCTGCACCGCTTCCGAAACCTGCCCGGCAGTGGAAGCGGTGTTGGGCGCAAAGACCAGGTCGTGCATCCCGCAGCCGAAATCCGGCCGCATCAGCCGCTCGCCTTTGGCCGTACCCAGGATAATCCAGATAGATTGGCGTACACTTTCTTCGTATGCGGCCTGTTTGATCTGGCCGTTGGCATCAAGCTCAATTGGAAAGCACCAGCCAACGCCCAAGAAAGATTTTGGCATCAGATCTCTCCTTAATTAACCAAAGAATACCGTCCCTGCTGCGATCACCTGACCGACCGGCAGATCGGCCGGATCGTTGCAGGTTTCGGCTATATCGCCGTTTCGGGCCGCCGGCTTGCCATTGATTTTTACTGTCTGGCTGCCCAACTTAATCGTAGCCTTATTGGCCGGCGGCTTCTGAAACGCCGTCCCAGGTGGGGTTGGGATGTGCGGCGGCGTGTTATCGGCCGTACTGCCCGCGGTAGCCGCCGGCATGCCCATAATTTTTACGTCGCTGCTTAAGGCCCCGCTGATGACGCCGGTAAAAGGATGGGGAAGCGGGGTTGGCGCCGGCCCACCTGGGCTGGGAACCATCACAATATGGGTATCAGTAGCCATAATTTGATCACCTTGTTTAGCGGCGGGTTGCCCCATCAAAAATCACTCCTCTCAGTTTATGTTCACTATCGTCCCTTTGATCGTCATCGTCGCGCTGGCCTTCACATTCATCCCGGCCCCGGCTTCGAGCTTTGTATCTGCCGAGGATTTGATCTCGATCGTCTGCGCCTCCAATTTGATGCCTCCCTGCGGCGCCGACAACATGATGTCTTTGTCTGCCTTCACAGTAATGGTATTGGTTGCCGTATCAACGGTAATGCTGTTTTTTTCGTTCTTATCGACGATCTCGATTGTTTCTTTGCCATCCTCGTCATTTAGGCGAATCACGTGACCGCTGCGTGACTTGATGAGGCGCACGTTGTTTTTACCATCTTGGTTGTTGACCGGCGGCTGATCCTTGCCATTCCACAGGGCGCCAATTATGTAGGGGAAGCGCACATCGCCATGCTCAAAGGCCAGCAATACTTCGTCGTCAACCTCCGGCAGGAAAAAGAGGCCGCATTTCTCCCCAGCCATCGGCGTGGCCAGGCGAGCCCAGTAGCTCTCATCCTCCTCACTAAGCCAGGGGAATTTAACCTTGACCCGGCCCAGGCCATCGGGGTCCTGATTGTTGGTGACCACACCCACAACCACGCCCTGGATACGGCTGGCCAGCGCCTCTTGCTTCTCGGTATCAATCAAGAGGTCAAGAAAGTTCATGCTGCATTCCTCCGAACCGTAAATAGGGTTTGGTATCCCCGCTGCCCTGTGTAGCGATGGCTCGCAGCCGTAACGTAGTATTGCCCGCTGAAACGCTTCCCCACGCCGTCGATCTTGATCACTTTGCCAGCCCGTAGATCGGTTCGGCCCCAGCAAACGCCGTCACCCCTGATCAGGGTCAAAGCCACTTTGTTGAAGCGGGCTTTGGCCAACTGATCCGCCTCGGCTTGGGTCATAACTGGCCAATCCCCCACCATCTCGATGGCCGGGCCAAACGCGTTCTCCAGCAGGGCCGCGCCGCTCTTTTGACCGCCCATCATGGAAACCTCATCACCCGATTTGGCCTGGGCCACAATCCCTTTTTTCTCCTTGAAGGACCACCCGCGCACCATTACTTCACTCAGTTGGCGCATCGTAGAGAGATAGGGATAGAATTCTAACAAGGCACCGTCCATTGTTAGGGTCATGATTTCAATAGCAGCGTTGGCCACCGGCCGGAAGAAGAGCGTTTTATTTTCAACTACGACCTCGTATTGGATACGCCGGGCCCGCTTCTGTAAAAACTCCAGATCGGTTTGGTTGGCCTGCATCACATAATCGTGAACCACCACGCTGTCTTCAACTTGCCCGGTCAACCCGGCTTCACTGGCAATTTGGGCGGCGATGTCGCTGTCTTTCTGCTGGACAAAAGTCCGGGTTTTGCGCCGCTGGAGAAGACGGTGGCGACGGTCGTAGCCGCGAATCGTTAAGCGGGGCAGCCGATCAAAGGTAAATTCTGGTTCCAAGCTGGTAATTTCGCCGGTGATTAGCGTTTCTAAATCATCGGCGTACCCCAGCTTGACCTCAACCACGTGGCCGATCGCAAACAGCTTTTCATCATCGATCCAGGGCAACGCTTCAGACTGATCGTCCGAGCCGGCCAGTTCCAGCGTAAACATGCTGGGCAGGCTGACGTCGTCATCAACGGTCACGCCGATAACGTGCATTTCGGCTTCAACGGGTAATGGCGAGCCATTGATCATAATTTCAAAATCCGGTACTAATGGTCTTTCAGGATTAGCAACTGGCATTTACGCTCACCTCAATTTTGGAACGATCAACCTCTGTCCGACCTGAAGTTGGCGCGGATCATCTAATTGATTGGCTTCGGCGATCGCCCGCCACAGGTTTGGGTTGTGATACACCTCAGCCGCAATGCTGCTTAGGGTGTCACCCTGTTTGATAACTCGGGTCGTTAGTTCTGGATCAATCTGACGTTTATCTTTCTCTGGATCCAGAAATTCCATAAAAACTACCGTTAGAGTGGCCCTTACCGGTACACCGTCGCTGGTAAACAACGTAAATTTTTCCGTCAAGTTGCTGATGACACCGGTAAAAGGAAAATCGGAACCTGGGGGCGGACCCTTGCCCCACGAAACTTCACAGACTGGTGGCTGCGGTTTCTTTAAATCGCGCTCTATGCGAGTGAGGGCCACAATTTTGTTCGTCTCGAGGCGAACGTCCCCTAATTTCTTACCCTCGACAGGTTCGGTCACGTCGAAAAAGAGTTCGAGCGTGAGTTGGCGACTGCCGCCACCGCCAAAAGTCAAAATTGGCGCATTTCCCTTCCTCTGAGTTTGATTTTTTTTCCCGTTAGAGGAGTTGGGACTGATCCACGTAACTTGTTTGGTGATCGAGTACGAATTGGGATTGAACAAAACTTTAATGCCCTCTGTTCCAAATTTCTCCGCAAGTTTCGAGGGGGGGAGTGGTTTGATGTTTAGTTTTGCTAATGCCATCTTTCAACTCCTCGGCGTTCACGTTCTATACTTAACCGTCGCCCAAGCTGGCGCAGCACCTGCTCGACCAGGGCCGCCAGATCAATCTCGGACTGAGACACAGCCCCCGAAGCGCTGATTGGTTCAGGGGTTGCGCCAACTGCCGTTTGTATATTGGGCGGCGTGGCAGGTCCTCCTATGAGGGGCGCCATACTTGTTTCGATGTGCCGGGATATTACCTGATCTGTCGGCGCAGCCGTCACAAGGGGTAACTCGAATCCGTACTTGCCGGCTGGACTCGCCAGCCTCGGCTCGGTTGGAGCAGCCCTTAGCTGACCATTGGCAAACTGCGTTCGGCCGACCGGCGGCAACGGCCCGGGCAAAGTCCCGGCCCACCCCCGGGCAGGCCCTACCCCGCTCACCGTCTCTCTTTGAAGAAATGGTTCAAGCTGGGCCAGAGTCCTCTTTTGGTCGGGTCGAGGGGCCGTCGATGCCGGGTTGAGCCGGATAATTGGTAATGAAGCGCTGTCAAATTCGCGCTGCAGGTTGGCCGGTCCAGAGTCGCCGACTCGTGACGGACCTGGTTCGGCCGGAGATGGCGCCGGGTTTACTCCCGGCTGCACTTCGCCTGTACGGTCCCCACGCTCAGTTCCAAAGAGTGCGACCGTCTCCTTCGGCGCCGTCGTCGGCTCGACTGGTCGCGCCTGCCCTAGGAGCCAACGCCCAAGCGTTGACGTTGGAGTTGTTGTTGTAAACCTCGCTTGAATTGCCGGCCCGGCCGGACTGTCCAGGTAACGCTGCAAAATTGCTGCACTCAAATTATCCTCGCTAAAAGTGGTTGCGCCCCCCGTCTGAGCCGCCGCCGGCTGTATTTGACTTTGCCGCGGACGCTCGAGCGCTAAAGTTGGAATTGTTGTCGTAAACCTCGCTTGAATTGCCGGCCCGGCCGGACTGTCCAGATAGCGCTGCAAAATTGCTGCACTGAGGATATCCACGTTGGTTGTAGCGGCATTCTCCGCCTGAGCCTGAGCCGCAACCGGTCTACGGTCCGGCTCGGCGGTCTGAGACGAGTCTGCTGACAAATTTGAAGCTGCCGTCGACTGAGTATGAATCAACTCTGGAGGCTTGGCCGGTAGCCGGACCTCTTGTGACACCAGCATGGTCTGAAGTGTTGGTCCAGCCAGTTGGTTTAACTGTACGGTTGTGCTAGGTGTATCAATATCACCGATCGTCGCTTGGTCTGCCGGCATCGCCGCCGATTCAGCTCGTCGCTGGGCGGCTGGAACGGGGTCAGAATCAGGTAGCGACTGCACCACTTTTTTGAGCCAGGGACGTTGGCTCGGACCTTCTGCGCGGCTTGCCTCAAATTTGGTCTGAACCAACGGTTCAGCCGGATGTTCCTGAATCGACTGCTGCGGCGTTGTGTTCGATACCTCACTGCCTTGCCTCGCATCTTCTGGTTGTGCAAGAGTTTTGCTCACGGAACTGGGGGGATCGATCGTTCCCGAAGCCGACACCTGCGGGCTGTTTGTCATTGGCCGCGGCGGTGTCTCACTCCTCTCTGATGAAATGGTGGCATCGGACGCCTGTTTCGGCCTAATGGTTGATCCACGACTACTCGCCGGCAGTTCTGTCTCAGGCAAGCTAGTTTTGCGCCGGATGGGCGGTTGGCCCTCGTCTGGCCAGGAGGGAAAGCGGGTTGGGCTGGGTGTAACGATTGGTCGGGTTGGCCCGGCGTCGGGTTGTTCGGCTAAACTGACCGGGGCGAGCATCGAATCCGGCTGGACGACTGGCCTAGTGAGGCCCGCGCCCGTTGGCTGGGCGTAAGCTTCGGCCACGGCAAATCGTTGCAGATATGGCAATTCGCCCCCAGGACTCGTAGCGAACGCCGCAGCCGGCAGCCAGCGGCGCTGCACCGCAGTTAACAGCGAAAAGCGAGCGCCCCCTGGCCGACTTAGGCGCTGGACCAGCCCCGGGGCAAACGTATTCCTGATCAGCCCCGGCGAGTCGCCATATCGTCGCCAGAGGCTATGGGCCAGATCAGAACCGTTGGCCGCAACCTCGGCGGCTGCTTGTCCCGGAATTGTAGGTGTTTGCGTTTGAGGTGAGTCGTTGCTAGCCATCGTTTAGAATAATTGCGCTGCTCCGCCAACGGCACCGCGCGCCGCTGACAGCGCGGTACTTTCTGTAGGTTTAACAATCCCGTGGTGGACCAGTTCAATGGTCTCCAGTGCAACCGCACTGGAACCCGCCTGCAAATCCGGCCCGATCCATTTTACGGGATAAGCTTCTAAAAAATCCCACCACATTGCTGGTAGTCGTCGATTATCAAGCAGGTAAATTGTGCCGTTCCGGCGGATGATGTTGCCCCGCCTGATCTCCTCATGCCATTGCCACAACAGATCAAGATCGATTAACCCATGCTTGAGCACCAGGTTAGAGGAATAGGTTGTAGGGCCAGCCAGCTTGTGTTCATACTCGTTCAGGCCGCCTTCGCGATACGTTTCAACCGTTGTTTCTGCCTGGAGACCCGATACCTGGCTAAAACCACCGACCAGCAAGCCTTCAATCTCAACCAGAAAATTGTACGAACTGTAGGGGTCAAACCGAACCCCTAACAGATTGGCGGCGACACTGAAACCGACATTCATTCCTGTGGTCATAGTCATTACCTCCTAGACGCCGGGGGCTATCCCTGGCTTTTCCATCAACCGGGTGTTGATTTTGGCCACTTCTTGGACCCACCACAAGCGCTCCCGGTGCTCCAAGCGCATGATCTGGTCATAAGGCCAGTGGAAATGGTAAGCTAAATACGCTACCTCCTCGCGCAAGCGGTCCGAGGGGTAGCCGGTTACCCCCCCAGGCTGTCGAGCTCCACTGCAAATTCTCTTTCACAGTGTGGGCAGGTCACTGCCAGCCGATTATGCCCGTTCTGATTGATACGCTGGTAGAAATCCTGCAAGTAGGCCAAGTCGGCCGAGAAAAGCCCCTCGATCACTTTGGGATTGATATGTTCCAGGTCTCCCAACCGAGTAATAACCCGCGACAGCAGGATAATGATCAGATAGGCCGGGTTGACCTGCACCCGCGGATCCTTCATCGGCACAATTTCATCATAGGCCGTGGCCATACGCATCACCCCCTCACGATGGCAGACGCCCTCGGCATCCACGTAGCCGTGCGGTAAAGTAAACGAGAATTCCGTCTGCGAGATCATGCTTTGGTAACTCCTTCATGGACAATATCCAGCGTTTCAATGGCCACTTCGGTACCGGTGGCGTTGAAAGTGGGTCCGGTCCACTTGGTCGGCCAGCCTTCCCGGAAGTTCCAGCGAACAACTTCGTCGCCGGTATCATTAAGCAGGACAATTGAGCCGTTTTTACGGTCAACCTTGCCGTCCATCGCTTTTTGTCGCCACTCCCACAACTCGGCGTCATCGGTGATACCCCGTTTGAGACTGATATTGGAATATTTGACTAAACCAGGGAGCTTTCTAGGCGTTAGCGGATCGGTACCCTCCCTATAATCAATTGGGTCTTGCGTGGAATCAAGCCCAGAGCACTCCCGGAAACCGGCCCGGGTAATGCCGTCGATTTCCACTAAAAAGTTATAACTGCGATATGGATCTCTCCGTTCTCCAACGGCCATGATAATCCCTCCTCGTAAATCGCCGATAGGTTGGGAGCTTGGGGGGTATCCCCAAATCCCCTGTGTTCACTTTGAATAACCTATTTCAATGCTGCCAGTCACAGCCGGCCATCAGCCGGCCATGGTCATGCCGCTGCTGCTGTGAATGATTCGCACTACAATGAATTCGCCGGGAACCGCCGGCGCCAGCCCAATCTCGGTAATGACCTGTCCCGCTTCGCGGACCTCGGGTGGATTGGTTTCGGCATCACATTTGATATAAAAAGCCTCCTCAGTTGCGCGTCCTTTGAGCGCTCCCTGCCGGAATAACTTGCTGAAGTAAGTGGTTAGTTCGCGCTGAATGCGGTTCCACAGCAGCGGTGTATTGGGTTCATAGACGACTCCTGTCAGATTACGCTCGATCCAGCGGCCGGCGGTCAGGAATACGCGCCGCACATTGATGTAGGTCCAGGCTGGATCGCGACTTAAGGTGCGCGCCCCCCAGACCCGGATACCGCGCCCGGGAAAAGCTCGCAGACAATTAATGTGTTCATCGTTTAGCGGTCCTTGCTGAACAGTGTCCAACTCGACCTGCAAACTCACCACGCCGACCAGGGCCTGATTAGCCGGGGCCTTGTGGACCCCAACCTGCTGGTCGCTCCGAGCATAGACCCCCGCCACGTGACCGCAGGGTGGCACGTACGTCACCTTACCCCCCTCAGGCCGGACGCCGACCCAGGGAAAATAAAGAGCGCCGTTGGTTCCTTTCAAGCCCTGCCGCTGCTTGAGGTCTATTTCCGAGTTGATGCTGGGTCCGGAGTCTAAGATGGCAAAGCGATCCCCCAGGCTGTCACAATGTTGCAACACCATACGTTGCAACCGTTCCGCCTCGGCCGGCGACCGCATAATATCCGGGGCGCAGATGAGGTCGATGGTATTCAGTGGTTCGAGGGCCGCCAGTCCCTGGCCCAGCGCTGCTTCCGGCGGGAGATCATCATCGAGGCGGATCACGTAGCACACCTGGCCGCCGTTTTCAAAGAAACCCCGCACGGCCTCGGCCAAGTAGCCATCATGCAATGGAGGGTCCTGCTGTTCAAATTGAGACCAGTGGGTGAGCCGCTGGGCGGTATTGAGTGACTCCTTATCCGCGTATCCCAAGAATGCAGGTACACCCGTCTGCAGCTCTGCGGCCGGCGCCGGAAACCGATCTTCTCGATAAATTCCAGGCGTTTGATACGTTGGCATCCTTACCCCTGCCCTACCCGCCACTGGGTCCGGCCCACTGGCTGATCTTGAAGATAACAAACTCGGCCGGTTTGACTACCGCCACCCCAATCTCGGTCACCACCTGGCCCAGGTCACGCACCTCCGGCGGATTGGTCTCCTCGTCGCATTTGACGTAAAAGGCATCCTGGGGGGTGGCGCCAAACAGCGCCCCCGAGCGCCAGACGTTCATCAAAAAGGCCGTTATGTTGCGCCTGATCTTGGCCCACAAGGCCGAATCATTCGGCTCAAAAACGGTCCACTGCAAGCCCTCGTCGATCGACTCCCGCAGGAACAGAAACAGCCGCCGGACGTTGATGTATTTCCACTCGCCGTTGCCGTCGCCGCCGATAGTGCGCGCTCCCCAGACCCGGATATTGTCATTGAGGTCGCGGATGCAGTTAATGCCGTCCGGATTCAGGCCTTCCTGCTGGCTGCGGCTGACCAGACGCTCCAGGCCCAAGGCGCCCCGCACGACCTCGTTGGCCGGGGCTTTATGCACTCCCCGGCTGGCATCGACCCGGGCGTAGATGCCGGCGATGTGACCGCTGGGCGGGACAAGTATCTGTCCATCACCCTTCGGATCCATCGCCTTGGTGACCGGGTCAAAGACTTTGATCCGGGGAAAATAGAAGGCAGCGTAGTTTGTCGGGGCAGGAGGCTTAATCTCTTCTTTGGTCAGACTCTGGCTGATATCCATTTCTTTGCTGTCGAGGACAGCAAAGCGGTCCTCCATCTTCTCACAGTGGGAGACAATAGCCGTTCGAGTACTATCTTCTACCAAGCCCGGCGCAGCTACAATGGCAATCTCATCGATCGCCTCAAATTTCTCCAAGACAGCCTCGACCTTGGCTTCATTTTCCACTCGGGCGACGTAGCAGCGGGTACCGCCGTTGTTGAAAAAGCCGTACACGGCGTGGGCCAATCTGTTTTGGTTCTCGTCGGCGGTGAAGTCGCCGAAATGCTTCTTGAACTCGCCAAAGTTGGTACAAGGCTTCACCTCACCAGCAAGCACGCTCCTGAATACTGGATTGTAGGTGACTGTGACCTTCGTATCGTTTAGACCTAGACCAGGCGTTAACACGGCGCTGGACTGTCCTTTTTTGGGAAAATCATTTTTCAGCTCAACTGTTGTTCCGTTCTTACTCACTGATCCGCTGCCCTCGAGGACCGGAGAATTTTGTAAGACAAAGGTTGTTTGATCCGCTTTCTCGACCTTTAGTTCCTCCTTTTTCGCTGGATAAATGATCGCGAAAAATTCCGACGACTCCTTCGCGCAGTACGATACCAAGATCTCGCCCGATGGTGGCGCTTTGGTAAATATCACCTTTTTATCTTTCAGTACAACACTGTCTGTCTCTGTGCCAACCTTTCCGGTGTATATGGCATCACCTACCTTTACCGCCCACTTACTTTTATCTTTTAGCGGGGTATGTTTTAATGGAAACTCCTTTTTTTCATTATCAGCATCCCCAACCTTTTCGTCGATAACATACTGACCTTCGAAGGCTCCAATAAATCCGGCGGTACTAGTACCGACCCCGGCAATCGGCTGAACGGCCGAGGGTACCTCCTGCACATACACTCCTGGCGATAAATATTGCGGCATGATCCTTGCTCCTTTCTTTATTAGCAACCCACCATATAGCTACCCGCCACTGGGTCCGGCCCACTGGCTGATCTTGAAGATGACAAACTCGGCCGGCTTGACCACCGCCACCCCAATCTCGGTTACCACCTGGCCCAGGTCACGCACCTCCGGCGGGTTGGTCTCGGCATCACATTTCACATAAAAGGCCTGCTCCGGCGTAGCGCCGAACAGCGCCCCCGAGCGCCAGACGTTCATCAGAAAAGCAGTGACGTTGCGTGTGATTTTAGCCCACAGGGCCGGCTCATTCGGCTCAAAAACTGTCCACTGCAAGCCCTCGTCGATCGACTCCCGCAGGAACAGGAACAGCCGCCGGACGGGGATATATCTCCACTCACCGTTTTTGTCGCCGCCAATAGTGCGCGCTCCCCAGACCCGAATATTGCCGTTGAGGTCGCGGATGCAGTTGACGCCGTGCGGGTTGAGACCATTCTGCTGGTTGCGGCTGAGTTGATATTGTAGACCTAGAGCGCCGAGGACCACCTCATTGGCCGGGGCTTTATGTACCCCCCGGCTGGCATCGACCCGGGCATAGATGCCGGCCATGTGACCGCTGGGCGGGACGGCAATTTGTCCGTCGCTTGTTGGCTCCGTCGTCTTTTTAACCGGATCAAAAACTTTGATCCAGGGAAAATAGAAGGCGGCGTAATCGGAGTTATCAGGTAGGAACTTCTTCTCATTTGGTGGGCCTAATAACGTTAAGTCGAGCTTCCCACCGCTTTCAACTGTTTCCGGGCTGTCGAAGATGGCAAAGCGGTCTTCTGTCGCCTTGCAGTGAGTGATGATGGCATCGCGCAGGACTGGTCCGTTTTTTTCATCGCCGGTTAGACCGGGCGCGGCCACGATAGCGATCTCATCGATCGCTTCGAACTTTTCCTCGAGTACTTTCTTCAAATTCGTAACGTAAGCCTCGTTTTCTTCCACTCGGGCGACGTAGCAGCGAGTGCCGCCATTTTGGAAGAAGCCATACACGGCGTGAGCCAATCTATTTTGGTTCGTGGTCGTGGTGTCGGAGAAGTCGCCAAAGTACTTCTTGAATTGGCCAAAATTAGTGCATAGCTTGACCTGGCCAGGGTCATCGGGCAGGGTGAAGGTGGGTTTGACGGCCACACTATTCTCGGCTCGAACTTTTTGAGGGTCGAGAAGGTCGGCAATCTCCTGGGCCAGAGTTGCAGTTTTAATAATGTTGCCATCTCCCAGATCATCCAGTTGAATTTCATAAGGATCCGCTAGAACATTGTCTTTCGATACGTCGCTAGCCTTAATCTGTCTTTTGAATTTCACCTCTGTAATTCTGTCGTCTGCGTTGATCGCGTCCGCTTGTGGCTTGGTTAACTGGATGCCTTCTTCAAGTTCCGTATCTGTGTCATTAACTTTACAAGTTACAGTCTTCAACAAAATATCTTTCGCTTTTAGTTCCTCCTCTTTCTTATTTAGTAGTAATGAGATTTTGTTCGTGGAGGCTTCACTTGTGATTCTTTTTACTTGAACCTCGTTGAGTTTCGTCCCTGCTTCAAGCGTTAGCGTATTACTAACCAATTTCTGTCCCAACAGGTGCTCCACAGTGGGCGCAACTTCGATTGTTTCGCCCTCTTCTAAATTGGGGTTATAATCAGGATTGGACTTGGGTACCGTGATCTCATTTGGTACCACCCCGATGAAACCGGCCGTACTGGTACCGACCCCGGCAATCGGCTGGACGGCTGAAGGCTCTTCCTTGACATAGACCCCGGGTGACTTATATGGTAACATTACTTTACTCCCTTCCCTGTTTTAATTCCCTACCCCGACGGTTGTTGAGATATCTTTTTCAGCCTAAAATCTAACTCCTTCGTTACACCTTGAACGAGGAGAATTTCTTCGGAGGTAGGTTGTTCATTAGCCGGTTCGTACCCTTGAGCCGAGACCAGCACCGTCCGTTGGCCCTTCCCTTCGCCAATTTTTACTTTTCCCGCCTCCAGGCCAACCAGTCGATACCATCCTTTCTCATTCTCGGGGGCGCTCTCATCTCCACCGCTGCTGAACGTGCGCTCGCCGCTACCCTGGATCCGTACTTCGGCCATGCCTATCGGTTTGCCGTCTGTATCGATGATACGCCCCCTGAGGGTCGTTGGCGGCAGCTCAACAGTTGTTTTCAACGTATCCTCGTCCGGGGTCTTCACCTCCAACGGCTTACTTGTGCCTGCGCCATACCGGCTGCCAAGCTGTGGTAGCGAGGCAACCAGGGTATAGTTCCCTGCCGGCAGATCGGCAAAGTAGAAGAAGCCGTCGGCCCCAGTACGAGTCCGATCCGGACGCCTGACCAGATCACTTTGTCCAACTCGCTGCCAGTGAGCGTCCAAGATCGATTCGGCCTTTTTGAGCGTCGCCTCCAGTTTTTCCTCTTCATCAGTTTTTTCTTCGTCTCCGCTGGACCCTCTGTCATTTCCATTTTCTCCGGTGGACTCTTTATCCTCTTCCTGAAATATGGCCGTCATCATTCCCGGGACAGCGCCTAACCCGGTTTTGACAAGCCCTTCATAATCCAATATGATCTGAGCCGCCTGAAATTTGATCTTGCCAACTGACTCTGGATTGTCTAGAAGCGGGAACAAGACCTCGGCCATCTTTTTGGGTAAGGCCGCCAGCTTGGCTCTTGTTACCAGTCGAGCCACAAATTTATCATTGAGGACAGAATTCTCAGGCGCGGTCATGTTAACAATTTTCACCTGCGCCCCCTCGAGGGGGCGTTTTGTCTCTGTATCAACAACCTGTCCGACAATGGCAACCTGAGGCGGTTTTGGTGTAATCTTCAACCAGTGCGACATACGTTCCCTCTCTTAGGTGCGAGATCTTACCCCCACCGGCGTCCCGGCCGTAACCGGCTCGTGAGCCGCGACGCTAATCGTAATCGTATAATTCAGGGCGGCCCTGGGCTTTCCTTGCATCGCCTGCCAAAACTCGCCCACACTCTGCAGCCGGCCGGGTTGCAGGATAGCCGTAGGGAGCGGGAAATCCTGCTCCGCGGTCTTTTTTTCTCGCAGTTCTCCTTGCAGCACCTCGGGCGGAAGCGTGGGATAGCGCAGCAAGGCCTTCATAACCGCTCCTAACAATCGATGCTCGCCTTGCGGGTTCTGCCCTTTCGCGTGAGCGGTAATCAGATACGAACAGTCGACCCGCACCGGGGAGTGCCGTTTTGTTATGGCTCCGCCGAGCTGGCGCTCTACATACAATTCATTACTGCGCAGCTCCCGGTTCTCCCGGACGTCGTACAGAAAAAGGTTTACGGCGAACCCGTTAGGTGCGAATTCATTATCGGGGGTGGCAAAGCTTATCTCAAGATCTTTAAAGTCTATCAGTTCTTGCTTAAGCAGAACTTCTACTGTTTTGTCCAAATCATGGATCATGATGCACCGCCTTGGTCTCCAGGCATGCCGGCCAATCAACTCGATTGATTTCAGGATTGATAACCCTATTCTCATAATCCAGCCAGATTCGCCGGTCTTGCCGGCAGTCAAACGCTAGGCAGGGTACCGGTCGCTGGTGGTAGATCGTGCAGCCCCAGGTGCAACGATCTAAATGGTTGCAGTAGCCGTCCTGTCTCTGTTCAATCAGGTAGGGCTGTCCCAACTCCCAATGAACGACCCCCTCACGCACATCCTGCCGGGATAGGGCAAAGGGCAGCCGGCAGCAAGCGGCGCGACATAAGTGGACCCGCTCCGCACAATCGAATTCAACTGTCTCAGAAAAGTTGTACTTGTCGCATTCCGGATCCTGGACTATGAGGCCATTACCGCTTTGTCTGTACTGCGCCACCAACCGCTCGCCGACAATCCGCTTGCGTTGGTCCAACTCTGCCACCGAGAGCAGGCCTTTTTCCTCCAGCAGCTCGATCAGGGCGTAGAGAAAGGACGACGCCTCCAACGTTTTGCTGGTGTTCGCATTGAGCCGACTGTGGGTATAGCGCAGGCCTTCGACTACTGCCTGACGCAGTGCTTCGGCCCTGTCCGGCCGATTTGGCTCGCTGCTTGACGATATCAGTTCCTGTCCATTCTCGCTCATACTTTCACCTTCCGCTGACGCAACTCGGCAGGTTTAATCTACCCCTCAAAGGAGCTACGCTTCCAACCGCCCAAATAGCCGGCTGACAACCGCCGTGAGTATCGGCCCGGCCACCTCAATCACCTCGGCCGAATAGATCCAGCCCCCACCACTGGTCCCCCGAACCATAAGGGCGCTGCCCTCATATTCGCGCAGGGACAACTCGGCGCTCTCCGGCGGTCGTGGCTCCTGCATTTGGATGGTGGTGGTTAATCGATTTGGGCCGGGATCGGCACTCTCCGGCAGCAGGATCAAAAATTGTCCGTTTTGCACAAGGCCAAGAAATTCGTTATTTTCGTTCATGTTAGCGCTCCTAACTGCAATTGTTGATAGAATTGACGATATTCATTTGTACGCGTCGTTGCGTCCCCTACAGGCTTACACAAGTGTACTCCTTGGCCCGGCACTCACTATCGCTTCGTTAAAACTCTCGGCCATATTCTGTCGCACAATTTGCTTACACTCGTCCGCTGCTCTGTCCCAATGCGTCCGTTCTGATCTTGTACCTTCGACAGAGACTTCAACTTGGACACTTCGGTCGGACCGTTTGAAACTTAGCTCTCCTTAACGCGTTGAAAGCCGGAGATGCTGATAGGTACTGGAAAACTCGTCGAAACTGAAATCTTTGAAAAGCTGAGGCATGTAGGTCTTAAATTTATTCGTGGCAGGATTCTCGGTCTTCAATTTGAACGTCTCAATAGTATCTTGCCAGTAAAGAAACCCTCTCGAAGCAATGAGCAATTCAATATACCCCTTAATATCCAAATCCAGCCTGAACGGCTCTGATTTGAAATCATACAAATAAAGTGAGTTGTCGAAATTCTCTTCGAAGTAAATTCCCACGCAGGCTTCATCCACAAAAAAATCGAAGGGGTGAAAACTACGGATCGGGTCATCTGGCTCGGTGTCATCAAAATACACGACGTTTTCCCAATTCCGGAGCAAATCAGCCAGCGACAATATGCCGACCTTTCCCAGAACATCTGGGTCAGGAGCATCAAGCATTTCCCAATCCAGTTCAAATCCATCCGAGTCTTCGTAAAAGGAGATAAGCTGCTGCGGGGCGCCCATTTCCCTTGCCCTGTTCCTGATTCTTTTCGGGGCATAGAAGGTAAGCCGGTAGGTATTTACCCGAATATTCCCCAGTCCCCCTAATTCGCTCAAGAGCGTCTTGAATTTTTCTCTCGTTTTCATCGAAATCTCACCTTTGTTCTGTGCCGCGCATTTCGGGCGTTCTGTAAAAACTTAGATGTGCATTGTTACCGCCGCAAAACAATCTCGCCACGCTCTCTCCACTTGTCCAACTGTGGCAATTGTACCTCTCTGGCCAATACCTTATAATTTCCAAACGGTCTTCCACGTTTCTTTATAGCATCACGAATGTTCTGCACCTGATTCGGTTTTATGCCTGGTAATCTCTTTAGCTCAGCTTCATCGCCACTATTGATGTCCACAGGCTCAAATTTAGTGGAACCAGATAGATGATATTCTGCTGCTGTTCGATCCACCGTGTTTATTACAGACCACTTCTTTGGGGATCCGACACGTTCGCCGACTCTTTTCAATATATGAGCTTCGCACGTTAATCCAAGTGGAACGTGGTCCTCCTTATCAATGATCGCTTTAATCTCTGCTGCATTGCTTGGACTATGACCTTTATCAACTTCATCTTTCAAGGAATCCTTGTCACCTCTTGGCGCATAGACAGGGTCCACACGGTATTCCATGATGGCGCCCGCATTTACTGCAGCTTTAACTATAGATTCAAATTCGGCTTCGTGGTCTTTATTACCGCGTCGCGAAAGAGGTGTCATATTCTCCCATTTACCCTCTCCACCAAGTTTTTCGCTCAACAAATGGCCTCTGACATAATAGCTTGCACCGCTTCTCTCTCTCCGTTTGTTCAATACGTCATACGTGGGATGCCGAGCTTGGGTGGGGCGAGAACCAAATTTGCTATCGTTCCGTGTCAAGGCTTTTGCCTTTATCCATTTGCCAAATCCCGCACTGTTTTTTCCTTCGTAATGTGGTTCAATCCGCTCCGGCAAAACTTGTCCAAACCCAAATAGTCTGGCGGTAAGTTCTCTAAGTTTTTCCAGCAATTCCTCCATTTTTTTTGTCTTCTCTTTGATCTTTTTCTCCTTTTCTACATCTGGCAACCCCTTCGGTAGCGGTTCCGCTTTCAGCATATCGATCTTCCCAGCAAGCCCTTCTGCTTTCTTAAAATCGGCATTGTACTCTGTATTCAAATGTCCTTCTGCTACCCATTTCAGAAAAATTTCATAAGGTGTTTTCTTTTCGCTCGCAACCATTAGTATCGCTTTTTTACCAGATCCTGTGAAAAACAAGACATGCGTTGTGCCATCTTTTGCTTTGAACTTTTTCTTGGCTTTCCACCATTGTATTATACCGGCTACTGCTTCTTTACCCTTTGCCACAACCTTCTTTGCGCCTGCTTTGGCTTTCCCTACCAACGCCTTCCCTTTCCCAAACACCCCCTTAACCTTACTCACAATCTTGACCAACACCTTATCAATCGCCTTATCCACCGGCTTGCGGATCCTCTTGATGATCGATCTAACCTTTTGACTGATGCCGCTCAGGTTTAATAGGCGGGCCAGGAAGGCTATAATGATGGGTACCATACGGCCCATGGCATTTTCAATCCAGGTGGCGGCCCCGGCAATATCGCCAACCACAATCTTGACCGTAGAGGCAATGACGGCCTCGACTAGGCGCAAAATCCGCTCGATATTCTCGATAAAGAACATGATGACGTTGTAGATCATCTGAATAGCCTTGAGCAAGGCCGAGACCGGATTGAACATACTCACCACGAACAATATGGCTTGTTTGATGATTTGGGTGATTAGCCACTGCTTGACTTCCTCAACTATTCTGTCCTTGAGATTGCCGATATACTGCTTGAGCTGCTGCCATAAACCGGCCGGCCCTTCGCTGATGAGGGTGGAGATCACCGACCAGGCTTTCTCGAGGCGCTCTACATTCTTGGCCCCGATATGTTTAACTACCTTGGCCCGGATGCGTTCTTTGGTGATGCCCAGAATCTGCAAGATCAAGCCCATAATGGCCTTAGGGCTGAATTCTGTCGGTATCTCGATGCCGGCCTCAGACATAGTCCCAAAGAGCCAACTGATGAGGCCTCGCTTGAGGTGAAGCGCGATATTTTTCGAAAACTGGTTAAAGCCAAGCTTAACCGCCCCCAATAGATTCTTGAGAAAACCAATGGGATCTTTAATAATCTGGCGGAGGACATTGCCGGACTTTGCGAGCAGCTTCGCCATCCGATTCTTGAAGTCACGAAAGATCTTGATGATGCCTTTAATCTTGGCGATGAAGTCGCTTAATAGCCCCTTATTTTCTTCTTGCAGTTGCTTGATACGTTCGTCAAGCTTGTTCCTGGCCTCTTTGTAACGCTTAACCATCTTTTGGGCCAGGTCCCCCTTCTTGGCTTCTACACCCTCATTCAACGCTTCAAACCGGGACGATACGTTTCTCAAGGCCTCTTGGCCGCTCTTTCGCAGGCGCCTATCCAGACCTTCAACGTACTCCTCGATCTTCTGCCTACCTTTGGCGATTTCGTCCTTGGCTTCCTTGAGGCGGCTTTCCACCACAGCGGCGATTCTGACCAGGACGGCGTCCATTTCAGCGATGTACTGCTCTTTACCCTCCCGGTAGAATCGGTTGACTTCGTCGGGCAAGCCTGTAAGCTTATCTCCAATCCATCTGGCCGCCCCGCTGACCCCACTATACCGTTGCCTTTTGTAAATCAACATCCGCAGCGCAACGTATGTTTCAAAGTGGTTGCGGGCTTGCCTCTCCCCATTGTCAAAGATGGTATTGACGTCTCTATCTAGACTGTTGAGCTTTTTTTCAACCTTTTTCTTGGTCGTCTGGTACATACCCTGGATATCATCGGCAACCTTTTTTCGCGCTTCCTCTTCCTTTTTTTGGGCTTCCAGTTGGCGACCTTTCACCGCGCCTTTAGCTCTGGTTCGCCGGGCGCGCATCGCTTTCTTGGCAGATCGTTCTTCAGCCGCAACTTCGGCTTGGGCAGTTTTGAGAAACGCACCTTCCTCGGCCTGATAGGCTTTGGGTACCTGCTTGACATGTTTTTCCAAATCCTTTTTGGCGGTCAAGGCTTCGCTGAACTGAGGCTCATTGGCTTTTTCCAACTGTTCTTCGTCGATGTCATTCTCGGCCATGAGCTGCTCGGCCTTCTTGTTGTTGGACTCGACCGAGATTTCGGATTCGGCTTTGGGCAACGGTAAAATCTCTTTGGAATGGAGGTTCGCCGGGCTTTTATCTCCTGGTTCCCGAGGCATGTCGACCACTTCTTTTTGCGGCACACGATTGGGATCAGGTTCGGTAGCTGTCGCCGTTTTGATATCCCGTTCAGAGGCCTCTTTTTGCTTTCTAACCTGGCCGGTCAAGGATGCCTTTAATTGACCAGCTTTGCCCTCCTTCTTGAAATTTTCAGTGTCCTCCATATTGCTAGGCGCAATCGCCTTTAACTGTTGCCGCAGCATGGTCAGAAAGTCGTTTTTATCCGGCTTTTTGGCCTCCTGCCGATCCATGACTTCAACCTGTTGCGCCTGGGCTCGGCTGCGGCGATCATTGGCGGGGGGGCGAACGGCGGCCTTGGCCTCCGCTACCTTTCTGGCGGCGGGAGCGTGCCGCTTTTCTTTTCTTGCAGTTGTCTCCAGACGTGCCATAACGCCTTGAAAACGCGGATCGCTCTCAGGCGCGGGCGCTGCAGTGGGTTTTTCGGCTTCGACCACACCCTCTTTCGTTGCTTCGAGATCAGTCTTGACCGGCGTCTCACCTGCTTTTTCTGCTTCCGGGGCGGGGGCTGTCGCCTCCGCGGGTTCTGCGGCTACTGTAGTCGAGGTTGACGTCAGGGTTACTTCAACTGAGGGCGGTGCGGATGGCATGCCCACGGACTTTGCCAAAGGCGTAACCTGGCCAAATTGCGGCTCAACTGCAGTTGAGCCGGGCGCAGTCTGTTCGTCTTTCGCTGCTGATGTTACAGCGAGGGACCGTTTTCTGGCTTCTGCTACCGGCGTTTGTGGCGCTGACGGAACCACGGTCATTGGAGCCGGAATCAGAGGAGACGCCGGCAGAGTATTAGGGGGCGCTGGCGCGCCTATCAGACCTGGGGGGAGCACCTCTGGAACAAGACCGACATTTGCGCTAACCGTGTCCGTCCGGCATTGAATCCAACTACTTTCTGCTTTAGCCTGTACCGGCTCCTTCTCTTCTTCTTCCGCCTGCCGTTGCAGCCCCATGGTATTCACCTTGGTCTGAACCGGCTCTTCTTCTTCCTCGGCTTGACGTTGGAGGCCGGCTGCTTCTCCTTTGGCCTGAACGGGTGTCTCTACTTCTTTTTCCTCTTCGGCCTGACGCTGGATTTGACCAGCGGTGGCTTTGGTCTGAACCGGCTCTTCTTCTTCCTCGGTTTGGCGTCGGATGCCCGCTGCTTCTCCTTTAGCCTGAATGGGTGTCTCTTCTTCTTTTTCTTCTTCCGCCTGACGCTGGGCCAGATGCTGGTCTACTTTAGCCTGGACAGACGTCTCCTCCTCTTCGGGCGTGGTCTGGCGATGTATAGCCCCTCGATGGGCTTCAACAGGTGCCGGTCGTTGCTCGTGCTGTATGATGGCGCGGGCCACGGCGTCGGCCTCACGTTCATACCGGTCGCCCGGCTGGCCCAGCGTCAGCTTCGGTTGGACTTGGCCGCTGCCTTGCTGCACCACGTGAGTCAGTTCATGAGCCAGCAATTCGCGCCCACTTGAACTGGCGGGGCTGTATTGCCCTTCTCGGAAGAAAATGTCCCGGCCGGTGGTAAAGGCTTTGGCATTCAGGGATTGGTTGAGCGTATCCGCCTGGGTCCCGGTGTGGATGCGCACGCCGGTGAAGTCGGCGCCAAAAGTGGACTCCATCTGGCCGCGAACATCGCTGTCCAGCGCCTGTCCGCCGCCGCGGGCCTGCTGGATGTTCTGCTCCACTACCGGGTGAATTTCTGCCTCACCGCTAGCTTTTCTGGACAGAGTCACAACTCGCTGCACGTAGTGGTTGCCATATTGCCGCTGCAACTGCAGCAGGGCTTGCCCGGCTCGGGCCGGGCGTCCGGCCGTGACCCGAGTCAAAGTGGCGGCGCGAGCTTCGGCGTTGGCCCCATTGCTGGGGTGGTGGGTCATTTGCGCCAGCGGATCGTACTGGGACAGGCGAACTGTCTGACCTGCCGTTTGCTCATCGACCTGTCGTAGGAGGGAAAGCTGCGTTTTTGGAGTTGCCTCAGTTTTGTACCTGTTTATCATGTCTGTTTGATCCTAAAATCACTCTCGGTCACAACCTTACCCATTTTTTGATACTCGCGTCGGGTGGCGCGGATTAGATGGTCCATATTGACGACCTGGCCGTCATCAGCCGCCATAAATGCGGCAGCCAGGGCGATGTTACGGATATTGCCGCCGGCGACTTCAAAGCGACGGGCCATAAGCTCCAGATCCAGAGCCGGTCCGGAGCCGGTTGAAGAGTCCGCCCGAGGCATTTCTTCCGGCCAAATCTGCTGCCAGATGCGCTGCCGGTAGAGCGCTGTAGGGAATGGAAACTCAACGATAAACTGCACCCGGCGCACAAAGGCGTCATCGATGTTCTTGCGCAGGTTGGTGGCCAAGATAGCAACGCCCTCGTACTCCTCCATCTTTTGCAGTAGATAGCTGATCTCGATGTTGGCGTAGCGGTCGTGAGCGTCACGCACCTCGCTGCGCTTGCCGAAGAGGGCATCGGCTTCGTCAAAGAAAAGGATAGCATTGCTGGTCTCGGCCTCGGCAAAGATGCGGGCCAGGTTCTTTTCGGTTTCGCCGATATATTTACTGACCACAGTCGAGAGGTCGATCTTGTATAGATCCAGACCCAACGCGTTGGCGATGATGTCGGCGGCCATGGTTTTGCCTGTACCCGACGGGCCGGCAAAGAGGGCGTTGAGTCCTTTACCCAACGACAGCTTGCGCTCGAAGCCCCAGGCATCGTAAACCCGGACTCGATGCTTGACCTGATTGCAGATTTCCCGCAGTTGCTCCAGCCGGTCGGGAGGCAGGACGATGTCATCCCAAATGTAGTGGGGCGTGATCTTCTGGGCCAGGGTGGCCAGCTTGCGGTTCGATTGCAGCCGGCAGGCTTGGTAGAGGTCAGCCACGCTAATCTGTCCGCGCTCTGGATCGCGCCAGCGAGCCAAATTGCGAGCCGTGGCGGCTGCATCTCGGATCTGCCCGCCGCTCATCCGAAACTTACCGGCAACCGCATCTAACTCTACCTCGGCGTTCGGGGGCATATGACCGTTCAATGACAGCCCCCAAAGCTGCTGCCGTTCGGCTGCGGCGGGTTGGGAAAATTTGACCCGGACAAAGGGCCGGTTGTGCAACGCGCCGCTTGGTTCCCAGGTGGTCTGGCCGGCCAGGAAGGTCAAGCCAGGCCGAGTTTCTAACATGCGCAGCAGCGCCGCGCGCCAGAACCGTCTGTCCTCCGCCAGCAGCGGGTCGAAGCCGGTCCAGTAGAGGGCGGCATTTTGCAGCCGGGCTTCACGGGCTATGAGCTTAAGCGCGGTTTCAAAGGGCAACTCGGCTGCTTCTAACAGTTGATCGCCTTGCACGTTTAACAACCCTATACCCACTTCCCGGCCCAGCGCCTCGGCGGTGCTTTGTTTGCCCACGCCGTAAGGTCCCTGAAAGTAGAAGATGAGACCGTTTTGGTTCGCTCTATTTTCTTGAACCAGCCGCGTCAAGCGTGTTTTAACGTCCAACGATAGAAGCATCTCTTCCAAGCCGCGCTGCGGTACGGTGTACCGGGCGTAGGGGCGCAGGCGGACGTCGAGTTCGTCCGAGTCGAGCAGATAGTTGACAACTCGCTCATCCAGTTTGAGATATTTGCTTAACAGCGGGGGCTGGTGGTGGGCGGGGTCATCGAACATGACGAGCAACTGCTGGTCGAGCAGGGGGGCGCTCGGTAAAAATCGCGCTCGGGCGGCCAGCTTGGTCTCGAAAGAGGGTGAGAGCAGATTCAAAACCAGATCGACGCTGGGCCGCTTCTGGGTCACGTCGTTTTGGAGGTAGGCATAGAGATGCTCGTAGCGCAGATCGATCTCCGGGGCCAAGCAGATCAGCAGGACGTCGATCTCAAAGGGGGTCAGGTTGAAGAGACGGGTCAATTCTTCCAAACGTAGCGTGACCCCCCGCCGCGCGCTCTCCGTCTTTCGTTCAGCTATACCAGTGGCAAGCTGGTCGAGGGTCGATTGGACGTTATCAAGGGCCGGCGGTGTCGGGGCCGTGGCCCAGCGCGGCAAACCGGCCGGCGTTGCCATCAGGCTCTCAATCTCCTCTTCCGAGATGTAGAGACCTTGAAATTCTTCGTCGGCTTCGATCAACTGCCGCGCCCGCCAAACCTGC
This sequence comes from Anaerolineales bacterium, assembly GCA_020634935.1. Lineage (GTDB taxonomy): Bacteria > Chloroflexota > Anaerolineae > 4572-78 > J111 > JAGRBY01. The sequence goes on along the minus strand of JACKAT010000052.1, from coordinate 6,806 downwards.
ACGCGAATGAGCAAGTCAATGCGTTCCAGCTCGGCCAGAATATGTTGTAAGGAGCTTTCAAAGGGGACCATCCCGAACCCTCGTTGAGATTAACCCCGTTTCTCGCAAATCCGGATTAGCAGTCGTTTCCAACAGGGATCGACGCGCTGGGTACTAATCCCGGCCGTCTGTTGGATATAGCGTACGACTACGTCTAGATCGTCAAAGTAACGGCGCTCACCATGATTCACGTGCTCGATGGAGCCGCGCCAGGCAACGATGTTCCCGGCCCGATCTAATTCCTCGGACCAAATCCGAACAATAAAGGCCTGCGTATCGCCCAGCACAAAGCTCTCCCTCCCAATCACCTACTAACATCCCTTCTTACACTTTAGCTAGGGGCCGTCTTTGCAGCGTTTATCTTTGGCGGTTATCGCGTCTTTTAAAGGGGGAATCAGCGTCTTTAAGTGCGGTTGACGGTGGCTAATACTTGACTGATCAAATGCTCAACGCGCTCCAACTCAGTGCACGTTTCCTCGGCCTTGGCATGCAAACGATGCAGCTCTTGCAGTGCGTGTTTGACCAGGGCCTTAGCCGACTCGTCGGTCTCACTAAAGTCAGGCGAACGATCATCCAGTTGAAGAAGCCAGCTGGCTGGGTTGAACTGGTGGTGGATTATCTGTTGGTAGAGGCGTTTGGTGCGGGTTATAGGAGAGGTACCCAGTTCTTGACGCAGGGCTTGAACACAGCATTTGTACTGGGCCAGCGCTTCGCCCGGTTCGTTGAGCTGCCAGTACAAGCGCATCAGTTGGCGATGGACCTTTTCCCGTGTCGGATCAAGGGCTAAAATCCGCTGACCATAGGTGAGGCCGCACTCGTAGGTGCCGTTGTGCTCGTGAAAGGCGACCAGTTTGCCAAGCGCATTCAAGTGGAGAATATGCAAGCGCTCCCGATCATATAGACACCAGTCTTCATAAACTCCTTCAAGTAGGTCGCCGCCATAGAGATCGACCGCTTTTTCTAGCTGGGCGGCCTCAGGTGGAGTCAATTGTTGTCCGGCAATATCTTGATAGCGCGAGATGATCGTTTCAAAATGGTCAATATCAAGCCATAGTTCGTCCGAGGTTAGGACAGAGACATTTTCCTCATTGATCAACAAGTACTGTTCTACCGGAACACCATCGGCTTGCAAAGCATTTCGCAGCCGCCACAAAGCGTTGCGTAAATACTGGCGCGAAGCTGAAGTAGAATGCTCACCCCAAAATACCGCCGCCAGCCGCTCGCGGTGGTGAGGATGGCTCCGATTGAGGAGAAGGTAACAGAACAGTCGATGATATTGATGGTTAGGAAAGCTAGCCAGGGGCCGATTACGGTAACGGGCTTCACCTGTACCTAATAACCTTATTTTCAGCAAGATTTGCCTCCCGACAGTCACGGTAACTATGGAGAGGGAAGATCGTGTCGAAAAATGCGGCTTAGCCCGCTTTAGTTAATTGCCGTGGGGGACATAACTGAAGCGAGCCATAAGTAACATGTTAGGAAGGCAAGAGGGCATATCTGGTACCATGTTTTTTGATTAGTATTGCGGTATAAGCGCTTCGCTTATCCTTATTATTGTAAGATAATCTTCATGAAATTCCTACAGTCGACTGTCGGGTTTCGGGCCTGTACAGGTTGCCAGGTTAAGCTGTTTCGGTCATCAAGGCATTCATGTGGTATCCTCCCGCGCATAAATTGTTCCGTACCGCCGGTATTGTCGAACCGCTGCTGCTCATACGCTTGACCATCTCTGTGGTGGGATGGAAATTGGGTTGACCCCGGTCTTTAGTCTCTACCCGCTAGTTGGGCTAAAAGCCCAGGTCGGTTTTTAACCGCTGCAGCAGCTCGGCTCGCGGCAGTTCGTCGGACAGCGGGAACTGAATGCCTGTTTCCACAATCTGCACAAAAGAGGCGAAGGCCCGGGTAGCGGCGGCATTATGAGGATTTCAGGCAAAGGGGTGCAAGGTTTCGCGCAGGGCAAACAAACGTGATAATTGTTCGTTGCTTTTGAGGATCAGTTCAACCCGCCCTTCAAGTCCCACCACCAAAAAGGGGACCTGGGTTTCCTTGATGAGCACCTTCAGCCAGTCAGAGACGGTTTCCAGGATCCGATCGGTTTCTTTGTCGAGCGGTGCTATTCAAAGCAATGGCTTTAGCCATTACTACGAACTAGGAACTATTTATGCCTCAGTGTACCAGTCAGGTTATCAAGCGATACGGCGGACGGAGAGCCGGTATAACGGAATAGGCTTTACCAAAAAGAACTCTAAGCCGCCACCGATCAGGTGGCGGCTTAGATAAGTGATACGGCCCAAAATAGGCTGCTGTTTCTCTATTTCATAATCAAAGGTAAGAAAGTTTGCCTAATCGACGCCGCATCATTGGGATTATTAATTGTGGTTAAACTGGCGGTGGCGGACAGGCTGGGGTAGCTTTGCGATGTGACGGTGATGGTGGCCGTGTCGCTCGCGCCGATGGCGGCGTCCGCGGGGATTAGAACAAACAACTCAACCGGCTCACTTTGGCCAAAGGCCACCGGCCCGATAATGAGCTGGGACAGATTGGCCCCGCCATTTAAGGGGGTTGTGACCGGCCAACTGTTGCCGCTGACGTTCAGTTGGTAGGTATCGCTAAGATTTAGCGAGTTGGTTAGGTACAGGGTATAAGCGACGCTGCTGCCGGGTTGGCCCACCTTGGTCTCAGCCGTTGGCGCTAAGGTTACGCTTGAGGGGGTGATGGTCATTGTCACCGCAATGGGGAGCAGTTGATAGGGGGTGTCCTGCTTAAGATGCAGCTCAGCCGCATAGACTCCGGGCTGGGTCGCCTGGGCTGCACTGGCGTCAAAGGTCACAGTTATATCTTGAGTCGCGCCGGGGGCCAGAGCGCCGGCGTCGGGCGACACCGACAGCCACGGTACGTCCGGGGGCGGGCAGTCGGCGGGCTGGCCGGGGTAGGCAAAGCAGATGGCCAGCTCATCGGTTAGAAGCGGCTCATTGTAACTATATTGTAAGCCGGTGGTGCCGTTGCCTTGAATGCCCACCGTGGCCGACTGACCCTGATCGTAATAACTGTTGTCAAAGTTCACGTCCTGATACTGGAATAGGATGTTACCGTTTTCGAACAGGATGACCTGCCAGGTAATCGTTCCGGGCAGCCCGTAATGTCTAACCTGATAAAATTCGATAATCAAGCTTGAGGCGAGTAGCTGATAATAGACCGCGCCGGGATCGATGATCAGATCATCCCAGAAGGGGGCGATGAAGGTTTGAACCCCATAATAGGTGGGGCTAGGAATCGGCTCATTGATATAACTCTGATAATCGTTTTCAAAGTAAAGGGTGCCGTTAGAGGCGACGGCCAATCGGGTATACGCCGTCCCGTAGAAGTTAAAGGCAAACGGCAAGGTCGCCGGCCCCACATAACCCTCATCGACGCCGGTTAATTGGGTAATTTCAATCCCATCGCCGCCGGCCAGCGGCGCGATTTCGATCCAATCATAACTGGGCCCGGCGTCTTCGTTGGAGTCGGCGTAGCTGTAGCCAAAGGGATCGGGATTGCTAACAGATACGGTTACATTGGCCTCACGCGAAGCTTCAGGTTCGGCCTCTTTTTCGACAGAGCGGATATGAGGTTGCCCGGTGGGCTGGAACCCGATTGAGGTGAGCGATGGGTCTAAAGGAACCATACTGCCCGGATGTTCCCGGAAGATAAACGAGGCGGCCCGATCCCCGGTATTGGTTAGGGGAAAGGTCATAGTTTGCTGCTCGCCCAACTGCAAGGTGGCTGCCAGGTTCGCCGGTAATTCCGACAGCCAGCCGGCAGGCAGTTGAAAGTCTTGCTGGATCGTGTCGTTTTCACTCAGGGTCACGGTCTGGCTTTGGGAGCCGTAGCTGCTGGTGGGAGTGGCTGTAACGGTGTGGGCGCCGACCGGAGCAAACAGCCGGTAAAACCCGTTAGCATCGGTGGTGGTACTCCCCACCGTTTCCACGGCGATGGCTACCCCGGCCAGCGGTAAATTGGTATTGGCATCGTAAACGTAGCCATAGATGTGACCGCCGCTGAGGGGCGTACAACCGGTCTGCACCCCCACATCATCGATCAGCCAGCCCAGGTGATTATTAAACTGGTCGTCGCCGCTATCAAAGTGGAAGCGGGGAATAACGTCTTGGCCCAGGTAGGGCGTTAAATCAAAACTCGGCCGGTACCAAACATCTTCCGTATCACCTTCGCCCAGGGGTTCCCAACTACTGCCGCCATCAGTGGAAATCTCGATAATACGGTTATCCCAGGTACAGTTGCCGTTACATTCGGTCTCCTCATAACTGGCGAAGGACAACCTGGCCGGACCCGAAGCCGGTAAGCTAACGGGCGCGGCCAGGGTAAGCGTGCCATCAAAGGGGGGACTATCGGCGTAGGTGCAGGTGTCGGCCAACCCATAATACGCCGCCTGAGTTGGGCTGGGGAAAGGCATCACTTGCGCACCACAGGTATCGGTTTCGGCCTCCTGATGCCACAACCCCGTGGCCGTCCAGTGGCTAAGACCCGCCTCGAAATTATCAAAGAATTGGTAGGCGGGCGTGTAACCGGGAGCCGTACAGGCGACGATGTCGGCCATCAACCCGAAATCCTCGCTTTGATCGCCGCTTAACAGTTCAACCGTGCGACTGAGCGGCGTATAGCCTTCGGTGTCAGTTTGGACGTGAAACAGGTAGCTGGTTCCGGCGGCCAGACTAATGCTGTAGTAACCGCTGATCGGATCATTTTGCAGCGGCTCGCCGGGATAGCCGTCAATGTCAATGCGGGCCGGCAGCGGCCAGCCGGTCACCGCGTCGGTCACGTAGCCGCTGACGGTGTAGGTTTGTGCCGGGTCCAGGCTGATGTCGAGCGCGGTCGTCGAGCCGGAGACCACCGTCACGTTATCTAGCTGAGCCGGCAAGAACCCATATTTAGTCACATCGATGGTATAAGTGCCGCTAAAGACGATGGCCGAATACGCGCCCGAAACGTCGCTGGTGATTTGCCAGGTTAAGGTGGGGCTCAACGTGGCTTGAACCTGGGCTTGAGCGATGGGACTTTGCGAGGCCGAGTTGGTTATGGTTCCGGCCAGCGTGCCGGTGTCGCCAAACATCAGCGCCTGCTGCACAGCCGCCAGGGCATCGATGGTCCCATGCCCCCAGTCGTTATTGGGACCGTGTACGTAATCGCCGCCACAATTGAAGCCGGGTTGATTGACAAGCGGGACGCTGGTATTGAGGATGATTTGAATGGTCTCATCAACCTGGCCTCGTAAGCCGGGATTGGCCGACCAGAGCAGGCCAATTAGCCCGGTGACATGAGGGCCGGCCATGCTGGTGCCGCTCCAGCCGCCTTCATAGCCGCCGCCGGGGACACTGGAGCGAATATCTTCGCCAGGGGCCATCACGTCGGGCATGAATTCATCAGGGAAGAGCAGGGAGGGACCCCGGCTGCTGAAATAGGTCAGTAGGCCGGGAAAAGCGCTGCCAAGGTGGCTGATCGAGCCGGTGGTCAGGCTTTGCTGATAATCCCCCGGCGAACGCAGCGTTGAGCAGCTCGGCCCCTCGTTTCCAGCCGAAACTTCCACAATAATCCCGGCCGCTTGCAGCGCGGTAATCTCGTGTTCAAATTGCGGCTGGTTGCCGGACCAATATCCCCAGGAGTTGTTGATGGCATCCGGCGCTAAATCGGGGCGCGGGTTGGCCCCGGTCAGATCCCACGGCGCCAGGTCCCATTCAAAACATTCGATAAAGGTCGCATCATTACCCCCGCCATAATCATCCATATTTTTACAGTGGACGGTTTTACTGCCGGGGGCAACGCCAATCTGGTTGCTGGCCCCGTCGCTGCCGACCATAGTGCCGGTGGTGTGGGTGCCGTGACCATAGCCATCGCCGGGCGCGTTAGGATAAGTCCCGGTCGCGTCCCACCAATTGTAGTTGTGATCGACGGTCGCGCCGTTCCAACCGCGATAGTGGTTAATCAGGGCCGGATGATCCCAATCGAGGCCGGTGTCATTGCCGGCCAGGACCACGCCGTGGCCATCGAAGCCCAATGCCCAGGCTTCATCGGCCTTGATAAAGCTGATGTTTGACTCGACCGCCGCAACTTTTGGCGCGGCGGCGCGGTTGATGCGGGGTTTTTCAAGCTGGTAAAGATGATTGGCCGTAATTTGGGCCACATCCGGCCGGGCGGCCAGATTGACTAAGGTGGTTTGGTTGCCGCCTTGAACCAGAATTTTATTGGCGATGTAAAAGGGGTGATACCTCAACCCCTGCCGGTCGAGCTCTTGGCGCAGGGCTTTCTGGCTTTGCTCGGCGGTGCTGCGCAGGGTCTCGAACACAAAGCGGCCCTTTTCGGCCTTTGTCTCTAAAGCGTCGGCCGGGCTAAGGTCAGCCTTGTCCGTCAGCCATACAAAAAAATCGACCGGGTCGTCGGCCGCGGCGGCGGTCAGCAGCGAGGACTCAATCTTGGCCAGGGCGGCGCTCTGAGCCGGAGGCAGGTGCGGCCCCAGCTTATTTTGAGCAGCGTCCGCCGTGAGATTGACGGCCCCTACCTTTCCCGGCCAGCTTAGCGCGACCAGCAAACCGATAACTACTCCGCTTAATTGAAGTGTGAGCCAAATTTTATGATGTGACATAAGTTAATACCCCCTTTTTATCTGTCTAATGGTGCTGAATTGAGGATATCAACAAATCTTTGATAAATCTTGACAAAAAAGCGCCAGAATCAGGTCAAAATTACCCAATTAAAAACGATCGTCCGCCGGCTAA
>JACKAT010000051.1 GCA_020634935.1 Anaerolineales bacterium | reverse complement strand
ACATTATTGAGGATAAAATCTTTATTTTGAACACAGTGATGAATAACAACGCCGTATTTTGCTGCTCTTTCTTGGGCCAACGTCACTATTGATTTTGCGGCATGAAATAATTCTTCATCCGTTTCATACCCATCGATCCAAAATTCGCCCGGCTGGTTCCTGGTCACAATTTGCTCAATTGTGGCACAAACCAAGATACCGGAACCAATAGCCGGCTCCAGTATCCGACTACTCGAGCTGATTTCTCCAAGTTGTTTGGCCATAAACCGGGCTACCGGTATAGGGGTAAGAAACTGGCCTTGAGTTTTTCGCTCTTTGTCCGAGCGTTGTGACAAAATTTCTTGTCCCAACTCAAGGCTATAGGTTAATAAATCTGAAAAAAGAGAGGCCATAGTATTGGTAACTGAATTCCGCTTTGTCAATCCTTCAACAATCGCTATACTCAACACATTTGAAATAATGCTTGTGAGTATACTAATTCCCAGGTGAATTGTAAATCGTGATGCAACGTACCCTCCGCTGGGGGTTAATCCTCATTTTCGTTTTCATACTCTCGACCCTGGCTGGGGGCTATTTTGGCTGGCAGATCCGTCGCAGCCAACCACCGCAGCCCGCCAATTTCCTGGCCGCCGACAAAGACTACGGCGTCACCGTCGACTTGACCCAATATGATGACGGAACCCTCAACCAGACCCTCGACGCCATGCACGCCGGCGGTCTCGTTTGGCTGCGCCAGCCTATCTCCTGGGCCGAACTGGAACCCGAACCGGGCCAATTCAACTGGCAACCCTTCGACCGCATCATCGACGCCGTCAACACTTTCAACCAGCAAACCAACCAACAATCCACCCAACCAACTAACAATCCACCCAACTTTCAACTTATCGCCGTCCTGCAAGATACGCCCCCTTGGGCCAGACCCGCCAACACCCCTGTCACCACTCCACCCACCGAACTCAGCGACTTCGGCGCTTTTGCCCGCGCCTTTGCGGCTCACTACGGCGGCCGGATCGATCACTACCAAATCTGGGACCAGCCCAACCTTAGTGCCTTCTGGGGCGATACATTTGTTGATGCCGCCGCTTACGCCGATTTACTCCGTGAAGCGACTCTCAACATTCGGACGGTCGATCCTGAGGCAATAATCCTCACCGCCGCGCTAGCCGCTACCTTAGAGGACGGCCCGCTCAACCTCAACGAATTGGCTTACCTGGATCAACTCTACCGGGTCAACGCCAATCGCTGGTTCGATGTCGTCGCCATTCAACCCTTTGGTTTGTGGACCAAACCGCTCGACGCGCCCGCACCTGACCAATTGAATTTTCGCCGCGCTGAATTGCTTCGGCAGATTATGCTCAACCACGGCGACGGCGATACGCCCATCTGGGCTACCGGTTTCGGCTGGGTTGCGCTGCCGGCCGATTGGTCGGGCCAACCCTCCCCCTGGAGCAACGATCTACCGTCGGTGCAAGCGCCCCGTACCGCTGCCGCCATCGATCACGCCCGCCGCCACTGGCCCTGGCTCGGCCCCATGTTGGCCGCTCGCTGGGACACTGTTGGCTTGGCGACTGACGATCCAGCCCGGGGCTTTGCCCTGACCGAAACACCTGAAATTTTGGCCGTAATCGAAACCGCCGCCCGGACATCGGCTCCGCCGGGGCGCTATCCGGCGACGCACCCCAGCGGCCATTTCAGCCCCGGTTGGCGTTTTGCTGCCACGTTAGCCGATATCCCCCCGGAACAACCGCGCACATTGACGATTCCATTTGAGGGAACTCGCCTGGACCTGACTGTCAATCGTGGTGACTTCCGCGGCCATTTGTGGGTTACTATCGATGGCCAACCCGCCAACGCCCTGCCGCAGGACAGCCAGGGCCGCAGCTATCTTATTCTAAGCGATCCCTTGTACGAGCAAGCTGCGGTCACTCTGGCGCATTACCTACCCGAGGGCCACCATGAAGCTGTGATCGAGGCGGAAGGCGGTTGGGAGCAGTGGGCCGTCGCCGGCTGGACCGTCGCTAATGAAGTCGATACCCGCGCCTGGCAAACGGGCCTGACTGTTGCCGGACTTACAGCTATAGTGAGCGGCTGGGGGATTGTATGGCTGTTGTTCGGCCTATGGCCTCAAATCGTCAAACAAGCCTGGGCTTGGAGCGAAATCGGTATCGCCTTCTACAACATTCTCGGCGAGCGCGGTCAGCTTCTCCTGACCTTCGGCCTGGCCGCTGTTATCTTTCTCGCGCAAGGCATCATCGCTTTGGTGTTGCTGCCGTTGTTGACCTTGCTCATCCTGCTTCGCCCCGATCTCGGCTTGGCTCTCGTAACCCTCGCCATCTTCCTATTTGAAATCCCGCTCCGTCTCCCAATCGGCGCTTTCTCTCCGGTCGAACTTACTCTGGCTCTCACCCTTCTTGGCTTCACCTTCCGCCTTCTCCTCACCCTCGGCCGCTCCCGATATTCCTCAGAGCCGGCAACCGATCAGCCAAAGGCCAAGACTAAGGCTAAGTCCCCCCACCTCGAAACCACTACCCCTCAATCTCCAATCTCCAATCTCCAATCTCCAATCTCCAATCTCCAGCCTCCTATTATCAATTATCAATTATCAATTATCAACTGCCTCACTGATCTGCTTGCCCTCACTCTCGTTATCCTCGCCTTCCTCGCCACCCTGGCTGCCGATAACTTGGCCGTCAGCCTGCGCGAATGGCGCGTCGTGGTGGTCGAGTCCGTCATCTTCTACTTTCTGGTTCGTCAGGGGCTTGATTTTGGCCCAAACCCAACGCCCAAACGATGGGTTTGGCGCTTGATCGATGTCTTTGTCGCCGGAGCCGTATTGCAGGCGGTGGTTGCGCTCTATTTTTACTTTTTCACCGATCAGACTATCGATGCCGAAGGAGTCCGCCGGGCGCTGGGGCTGGCCGGGGGATCGCCCAACAATTTAGCCCTTATTCTCGGCCGAGCTTGGCCGCTGCTGCTGGCTGTGGCAGTGCTGTCACCGGCCTCACGGCGGCGCTGGTTGTATGGGCTGGCGCTGCTGCCGATCAGCCTGGCTCTGTACCTGACGTTCTCTAAAGGCGCGCTGCTGCTCGGATTACCGCTCAGCCTGGTGGTGATGACGCTGCTGTACGGCCTGCGCCACCGGGGTCGGGCCTGGCGGCGGGTGGCTGCGGCGCTGGGCCTTGGACTGACCCTATTTGTGCTGGCCCTAATCCCGTTTAGCCAAACCGAACGGTTCCGCGCCACATTTGATCTTGGCGACGGCAGCACCGGCTTTTTTCGGCTTAAGCTGTGGCAGTCATCCTGGGCTATGCTGCAAGATCACTGGTTGATCGGTATTGGTTTGGATAATTTTTTGTATCAGTATCGCACTCGCTATATTTTGCCGGAAGCCTGGCAGGAACCGGACCTGAACCACCCCCACAACCTGATTTTGGATTTTGGTACGCGCCTAGGTATCGGCGGTATTCTGCTGTTAATTGGCTTGCAGGTTGCTTTCTGGCGCAACGCCTGGCGGCTTTTCAGGCAGCAGGCCGATCCGCTGGTCCTTGGGGTTATGGGCAGCATGGCCGTTTTTCTGGGGCATGGCCTGGTCGATAATTCCTACTTTTTAGTTGACCTGGCCTTTGCTTTTTTTCTCATCATCGGCATTATTCAACGATTGGCCGAGCAAATGGAGATGAGGCGATGACGCCGTTTTCAATGGCAAGTTTCCAATCTCCATTCTGAAAATAGACGTTTGGAGCGTCAAAGTTTACTTTGACCCTATCCTGCATCACAAAGCAAGCTTTGTCGCTCCAATACATTTTCATTCTCGGCGTCATCCCTAAGCTAAGGGACGATCTGGCTCTCTCTATGCTTAAGTTATTAAATTCTCATCGCTTCACTGCCATATGGCTGCTCCTACTCGCGGCATCAACCCTATCCGCAGCCTATTTTTTTAACCAACTTTCGCTTTCAAGGCCGCCATCTCCGGCCGGTTCTCTGGCCGCCGACAAAGGCTACGGCGTCACTATCGATCTGACTCACTACGACGATGAAGACCTTGCATCCACGCTCGAAGCGCTCCACGCCGGTGGCCTCACCTGGCTGCGCCAGCCCATTCGCTGGGCCGACCTCGAGCCGGAGCCGGGCCATTTCAACTGGCAGCCGCTCGACCGCATTACCACTGCCATCACCCACTTTAACCAACTAACCCTTTCAAAAAACAATCCTTTTCTACCCATTCAATCACCCACCCAACCAACTATCCTCTCAGCCAACCAACACCCCCACTCCCCCGCTTTCAAACTCATCGCCGTGTTCCTCACCTCCCCCCGCTGGGCGCGAGCGCCACATACGACTGCAACTGCCCCCCCCCTCGCCCCCAGCGATTTTGGCCGGTTCGCCCGTGCTTTTGCGGCTCGTTATCACCATCAGATCGCGGTTTACCAGATCTGGGACGAACCCAATCTCAGCGCCAACTGGGGCCGTACCTTCGTCGATGCTCCGGCCTACGCCGCTCTGCTACGTGAGGGGGCGCTCAACCTGCGTGAGATCGACCCCGAAGCGATCATTATGACGGCGGCTTTGGCCCCAACCTTGGAAACCGGGCCGCTTAACCTCAACGACATCGATTACCTGGATCGGCTCTACCAGGTGAAAGCTAATCGCTGGTTCGATATCGTTGCCGCGCAGCCCTATGGCTTTGACCGTGATCCATCCGATCCGGCTATGTCCGCCACGCTCAACTTCCGCCGCGTCGAACTGCTGCGTCAGGTTATGCTCAACCACGGCGATGCTGAAACACCGATTTGGGCCACCGCTTTTGGCTGGAACGCACTCCCGCCCGATTGGGCTGGCCCCAAATCACCTTGGAAGACCGGACCGCCTGACCGGCAGGCCCGGCGCACGTCTGAGGCGATCAATCTGGCTCGTCAAAATTGGCCCTGGCTCGGCCCCATGCTGGCGATCCGGTGGGACCCAATTGGCCTTGAACCCGATGATCCGGCTCGCGGTTTTGCCCTACGCGATACGCCGCCCATACTGGCCGCGCTCGAAGCCATTGCCGGCGGTCCAACTATCGCCGCCCCAGGCGTTTATCCGGCCGATCACCCCAGCGGGCAGTACAGCTCCGGTTGGCGTTTTGCCGGTACCCAAGCTGATATTCCCCGCCGCGAACCTCGGACATTGACTATTTCTTTTAACGGCAGACATCTTGATTTGGTGGTCAATCGGGGGAGCTATCGCGGTTATCTGTGGGTAACTATCGACGGTCAGCCGGCCAACGCCCTACCGCTCGACAGCCGGGGACGCAGCTACGTGGTTTTATATGATCCGCTGCGTGAGTCAACAACGATCACCCTCGCTCGCGACTTGCCGCCCGGCTTGCATCAAGCGGAAATCACCGCTGAGGGTGGCTGGGGTCAATGGACCATCGCGGGTTGGTCGGTAACTAACGAAATCGATAGTGCTTTCTCCCGGTGGGGATTGATTATCGCGGGGCTGGTGGCTGCGCTCAGTGGCGTCGCTCTTACCCGTACCCTTGCCAAAGACGTTAGCCAATCACGCCGCTTCGTCACAAACCGGCTGGCGCTCTTTTACAAGCTGGATGAGCGTATTCAATTCATTCTCACCGCTGCGCCGGCTGTTGGCCTCTACTTCGGTTCCGGTCACTTTGGGCCAGCGCTGTTGGGTTTCCTGGCTATTTGCCTTTTCCTACGGCCCGACTTCGGCCTTATGCTAATCGCCTTCAGCCTCTCGTTTCTGCCCCATCAACAGCCGACGCCCCTGTTCAATATCTCCCTTTTAGAAGCCCTGCTCTTATTTAGCGCCGCCGGCCTGATCCGGTCAGTTGCCAGCGTTCAACGTTCAGCGTTCAGCGTGTATCACGTTTCATTCATCACTCATCATTCATCATTCAACTATTCTCCATTCTTCATTTTTCATTCCTCATTCCTCATTCTTAGCCTATTGGCGACATTGTTTGCCCAAAATTTCGGCGTTAGCATGTTGGCCTGGCGGACGATGGTGCTTGGTCCGGTTGTTTTTTGTATGCTGATGGTATTTATCGCTCCGCCGAAGCAATTACCCCCATCCACCCTGCTCTGGCGATGGGTTGACGCTTTCGTTTTCGGCGCGGTTATCCACGCCGCGATCGCCTTAGCCCTCTTTTTTTTCGACCATCAATTTATCGCTGCGGAAGGCGTTCGCCGTGTTGTCGGGCCGGTCTACCCCACTCCCAACAATCTGGCGCTCTTTCTGGAGCGGGCCTGGCCGATATTGCTAGCCGTGACCCTCCTGCCCGGCCCATCGAGGCAGCGACGAGGGATGTATGGCCTGGGGTTAGGGGTGCTCACCGCGGCCCTATACCTTACTTTTTCCCGAGGAACGCTATTATTGGCGCTGCCGGGGTCCCTAATCGGCATGGCTTTGCTGGTCGGGTTTTATCGCCAAGAGTGGCGCTATGGCTTATCGATCATAGGGCTGGGGTTAGTCCTCTTGCTGGCGGCGCTGTTGCCTCTTATGACAACAACCAGACTGGCGACGGTGATCGATTACAGCCAGGGTACCGGCTTCTTCCGGCTCAAACTATGGCAGTCGGCTTTAATGATGCTGCGCGATCACTGGTTGTTGGGTGTCGGCCTGAATAACTTTCTCTATCAATATCGCACCTTCTACATCTTGCCCGAAGCCTGGCAGGAGCCAAATCTATCGCATCCTCATAACGTGGTTTTAGACTTCGGCGCCAGTTTGGGAGTGGGGGGCATTATGATTCTAGTTTGGCTGCAAGTTCGATTTTGGACTCAGGCCTGGGCCGGTTATAAAAGACAGCCCACGTCGCTTCTTTTGGGGTTGATGGGCAGTATGATCGTCATCACGACCCACGGATTGGTTGATCACGCCTACTTTCTGGTTGATTTAGCCTTTGTCTTCTTTTTGATTTTTGGGCTGGTTCAACGTATCGCATGGGGTTCCTCTGAGTAGTGGGTAAACAGTAACCGGTCATTTTGCCCTGCCTCTAATAACCAATTACTGTTTACCCTTTTACCCCTCCGCCGACTGAGAGCCACGTGTCTGGCGCACTCGAGTTTCCAGCTTGGTAACCCGCTCTGATAAGGTATTCAGCCATAATAAGATTTGCCCAACGGCCTGTTCCACCGTCATTTCTTCTCGCTCCCAGCGCTTGATGAGGTCGGTTAGTTCATACTTTTTCATCGATATTTCCCCTTGATAAATTTGTTAATAAACACGTTTTCGTGTATTATGTTGCGAAAAATAAGCGAGGGCAGCTCGCTTAAAGTGGTCAAGATGATAACACGTTTCCGTGTTGATGTCAAGGGGTGATTTTAACCGGTTTGTTCGGACTGGTCGTCTTCAGTCGTGTCGGTTTTATAGGGGAATCCCACTTCTCGGGCGATCATATGCAGCAGCTTGCTCATCGAGCGGCGAGCGGTATGGTTGCCCACTTCCCAGTCGCTAATCGTCTGTTGGCGGACAGCCAGCCGATCGGCCAACTCTTGTTGAGACCAGCCGGCAAACTCGCGCAGCGCTTTAATCTGGTCGCCGGTCCAGCCCACCGATTTCCGAATAGGACTAACTCGATAGGTAATCCGAGCCGGCCGAAAAACAATCACTTTATTCTCAAGATCGGGCAGGTCGATGAGCCAACCCGCTTCTTGCCAGGCTCGTCCTTGGGTCGTGGCGCTGTTCGCCCACCACGCTCTTGACACCTGAGCGCTAACGGGTAACTTTTGGCCCAATATTTCTTCGATCTCAGCCAAACTCAACTCGATCAAACCCGAGTCCGGCTGCCGTTCAAGATATTCAAAGAGAGGATAATATTTACTTGTGGGTAACATATTTACCAGGCATATCCGTTCAATAAATCATTTTTGGGCGGGCGAGTCTACCGGTAGCGGCAACTTCAAAAAAAAGCAGGTGCCGCTGTCTTCCTGGCTTTCTATCCATAGACGGCCTTGATGGTAGGCCGCTAGTTGCCAGGCCAGCGGTAACTCCACGCCGCCATAGCTCAACTTGCTATGCCCCTGCGTGTCCACCTGGACAGTCAGCTCAAAAAGCTCATTGAGCTTAGGTGCAGCCATAACCAGGTTGGATGCTATCATCCGCAGGGTGACATCGGCTTCGCCAGGCTTGACGATTAGCCTCATTTTTTTGACTTTCTCGTGGTTAATCAAGAAATGGCTGACAATAAGAATAATCTGGCCGATTCGGTCAGAGTCGCCCCGTATCATCGGAATGGAGTTCGGCATATCAACCGCAATCTCAACTGAGCTGTCTCGCTTGATGATTGCCACTGATTTTTGGATTACGTCCGGCAGAGATACATCGGCTATGTCAAACCTTAACTCATCAGCCGCTAACTTGCTCAAATCGACGACCGTGGTGATCAGTTGCAGGAGATGTTTGGCGCTTTGACGAATCGCCGCAATATCCTCAGTTTGCAAATCGGTCAACGGGCCTTCGACCCCATCCAGTAACAATTCAGAAAAACCCAAAATGGAGTTGAGCGGTCCCCGCAAATCATGCGAGAGGTGGCGCAGTTCCAACGGCTGGCTCGATGTAGAACCAGGGGGGGGTTGAATAGTAAATTGGTTAGGCTGCAAGTCAGTTTCGGTCACGGCGATGTGTCCTTTCCATCATTAATTTTCTTATCATTCTACCATACGCCTTCACATTTCTCAATTGACTTTCCATCATACCTTTGCTAAAATGTCATTTACCGTCTGGCTTTGGAGGGATGGCAGAGTGGTCGATTGCGGTGGTCTTGAAAACCACTGAGGCCGCAAGGTCTCCGGGGGTTCGAATCCCTCTCCCTCCGCTAGCACTCGCTTTAATAATACTATTTAAATTTGGGGAGGTGCCAGAGTGGACGATTGGGGCCGCCTGCTAAGTGGTTGTCGGGGTAAAACTCGACCGTGGGTTCGAATCCCACCCTCCCCGCACCATTGACCGCCGGAGAAATCACGGCGGTCAATTTTTTATAACCCAAAAGGAGGGCTACCAATGACGACACCCTTGATTTTGAAAACCGCTTCGGTTGGACCTTGGCCGATGAACAGTTACGCGTTGATCTGCTCGGACACCGGCCAAAGTGTTTTAATCGATCCCGGCGCCGATCCAGACAAACTGGCCGCCATGCTGGTCGACTCCACGCCGGTGGCTATTTTGCTAACCCATGCCCACACCGACCACATCGGCGCGCTGCCCCAAATGCGAGACCAACTTAACGTGCCGGTCTTCATCCATCCCGCCGACTCTCATATGGGGGTTATGGCCGATGAGTGGTTTGCCGATGGCGACACCTTTACTTTGGGGCTGCATACCCTCCAGATTATCCACACACCGGGCCATACCCACGGCATGGTTACCCTGATGCTGCCGGACCATCGCGCTGTTGTCGGCGACACCATTTTTCAAGGCGGGCCGGGCAAAACCTGGTCGCCCCACTATTTTAAGGTCACAATGGAAACCATGCGCAATATCGTTTTCACCTGGCCGGATGACACCAGGTGCTACCCCGGCCACGGCCCCGCTTTCCGCCTCGGCGACGAGCGCCCCGCCTTTGAGGCATTTGTCCAGCGCGGTCAATATGAGGGTTTGTTTGGGGATGTAAGCTGGACGTAAAAAGGTTAAGTCAACGGTGACTGATCGGATGCTTATTGAAAGGAAAAATCGATGACCAACGCAGCGATCCTCTGGCGCAGAGTAGATCAACCCGGCCACGAAGCGGCGCGATTATCCGCTCAGGACGATTTTTGGCGGCTGGCCGGCACAGCCAACTTCCTCCACAATGGGCAGCCGTGCCGGTTGGATTATCGGATAATCTGCGATAAAACCTGGCAAACGCGATCAGGTCGGGTAGCCGGCTGGGTTGGCGCTGAGTCGGTTGAAGTAGATATCTCGGTTGACGTCGCCGGCCGTTGGTGGCTCAACGGCACGGAGAACGCGGCGGTGGCCGGCTGTCTTGATCTGGACCTGAATTTCAGCCCTTCGACCAATTTACTGCCTATCCGCCGTATGGAATTAACGGTTGGGCAAGCCGCACCCGTTAGAGCGGCCTGGCTTCGCTTCCCCAGTTTTACCCTGGAGCCGCTTGAGCAGAGCTATCATCGGCTGACTGAGACGACCTATCGTTACCAGTCAGCCGGCGGCAAATTTGTTCGAGACCTGCCGGTTAATGCTGCCGGGTTTGTTACTACCTATCCGGACTTTTGGGAACTCGAAGCGATGATTTAAGTGACATAGCGGTTTTAGCCCCCTACCGGGCAACAATGACCGTATTTAATTCGTAAAGCCCTTTAGTACACTGTAAATTAAGTAACGAAGCCTTTGTCATTGCGAGCAAAGCGAAGCAATCCCCTTTTCCGAACGTGGAGATGGCTTCGTCGTCCCTCAAAAACTTAGTTTACGCTGTATTTAGGGCTGAAATAGCGCTAAAGCGATTATATAGTAGCTCTGCCCTAAACCGTGGTGAAGAAAAATTAGACAGAATTAACCCGATTTACCGAATTATGACCGATAAAATCGTGATAATCTTGTCAATTCTGTCGATTATGGGGTCGATCTTCCCTCATCTCCCGTTGCCACGGTTTAATGGTGGGCGACCGATTATATTTCTAGAGGAGTTTTATCCCTACTATGACTATTTTAGGAAAAATTGTTGCCATTACCGGCGCTCTGGTTATGGCGAGTATCGGCGGCTGGATTGTTAGCCGCAAGCTGATCAAACGGGCTAGCCCCGTACCGAACACAATTGGCCTTATCGCCGGCCGGTTGGCCCCCTGTCCGGCCTCGCCTAATTGTGTTTCCACCCAAGCTGACGATGTCGAACATCACCTCGATCCGATTCCCTACACCCTGTCCCTCACCGAGACCCGCACGGTGCTGCTGGAGATCGTCTGGTCGCTGCCGCGCACCGATGTTTTATCCATCACCCCCAACTATATTCACGCGATATCGCAAACATTGGTGTTTGGCTTTTTAGATGACACGGAAATTTATATCGATGACGAAGCCAAGTTGATTCACCTCCGCACCGCCGCCCGATTGGGCTATGGCGATAGAGGTCTTAATCGCCGGCGAGCCGAAAAAATTGTGGCAAAGTTTAAGGATATGACCGAATAAAAAGAGACGATAGATCAAGAGTCATCGTCGTCAAAAATAATCGGGGAGGCCAAGGCAATGCTCTGGCCTCCCCGATGTTAATTTGGGATAATCAGGACTTACGCAGTTCCAAAGGTGACAGTCACTTAAGCACGCTAAATCGACCTGTTTGGACCACTCCGATGCTAATTTATTGACAATAAGTGACTGTCACCTGGGTTTTTGCGTAAGTCCTGATAATATAACTGTCTATTTTACCTGACTTACAACACCGCCGGCTGCTTGTGCCAAGCCGTAGTCTGCTCGTATTGGTAGGCGGTGCGCAGTATGGCGCTCTCACCCAGCGCCGGGCCGATTATTTGCAGGCCGACCGGCATCCCTTCAGAGAAGCCACACGGCACAGAGATACCGCAAACCCCGGCCAAGTTGAGCGAAACGGTCAGCACATCGGTCAGGTACATTTGCAGCGGATCGTCCACCTTGGCGTTGATCTCAAAGGCCACCATCGGCGCGACCGGCGAGACCATGACATCCACCTGTTCAAATGCCCGCTCGAAGTCTTGCCGCAGGAGCGTCCGCACTTTCTGGGCTTGCAGGTAGTAGGCATCGTAATAACCGGCCGAAAGGGCGTAGGTGCCGAGCATAATCCGGCGCTTGACTTCCGGTCCAAAACCGGCTTCCCGCGTTTGGCGGAAGGTGTTCCACATATCGCCGCCATCCTGGCGCAGGCCGAACCGCACACCGTCATAGCGCGACAGGTTGGCCGAAGCTTCGGCGGTGGCGACGATATAATAAGCGGGAATGCCATAGCCGGTGTTGGGCAGGGACACCTCGACCGGCTCCGCGCCCAGACCGGCCAGATGATCGATGGCGGCCCGCACCGTTTGGGCCACGCCCGGCTCCATGCCCTCGGTGAAATATTCCTGCGGAATACCAACCTTGATCCCTTTGAGATCATCGCCTTGCTTGATCTCCTCAGCGTAATTAGGCACCGGCGCATTGAGCGAGGTGGCGTCGCGGGCATCGTGGCCGGCGATGGCGTTGAGCAGGATGGCGGCATCCTCCACGTCTTTGGTGATCGGGCCAATCTGATCGAGGGAGGAGCCGAAGGCAATCAGCCCATAGCGGCTGACGCGTCCGTAGGTCGGCTTCAAGCCGACCACCCCACAAAACGAGGCCGGCAGGCGGACGCTGCCCCCGGTGTCGCTGCCCAGGCTGCCCAGGGCCTCGCCCGCGCCAACCGCCGCCGCGCTGCCGCCGCTGCTGCCGCCAGGCACGCAGTTGAGATTGCGCGGGTTGCGGGTCGGGTGGAAGGCCGAATATTCGGTCGAACTGCCCATGGCAAACTCGTCGCAGTTGGTCTTGCCGACAAACACCGCCCCGGCCTGGCGCAGCCGGTCGATGGCGGTGGCGTCGAAGGGGGGGATAAAGCCATCCAGGATTTTCGACGCGGCCGTGGTCGGGACGCCGTGGGTGATGATGGTGTCCTTGATGCCCAAGGGAATCCCCAACAGCGGCCGATCTTCACCGGCGGCGCGGCGTTCGTCGGCCATCTCGGCCATCCGCAACGCCAGTTCCGGCTGAAGGCTAATATAAGCCCCCACTTTCGCTTCCACTGCGTCGATGCGTTCCAGCACGCTCTCGGTCAGCTCAACCGAGCTAATTTCACCTTGACGGAGTTTCGCTTGAGCTTCATGAATGGTGAGTGAATAGAGTTCCAACATTTCCTCCAGTTTAGCGATTGCAAGCGTTCAGCTATCAGCCGTCAGCTTTAATGCTAAAGATACGTCTGGGCTTTCATGATCGACTATGTAACCTAAATATTTGCCCCAATAAGCTAAAAGCTGATAGCTGACAGCTAAGGGCTGAACGCTTACGAGTAATTAATCAAGTACGGCCCGCACTTTGAAACTCCCGTCTTCGGCGTCGGGGGCGTTGGACAGAGCCTCGTCATTGGGCAGCGAGAGGGCCAACGCATCGGCCCGCATGACATTGTTCAGCGGCAATGCGCTGGTGGTTGGCGGGATGCCGGTGGTATCGACCTGCTGGAGCATCTCGGCATACTCCAAAATGTTTGAAAGCTGCTCCTGGAACATATCTTTCTCGGCGTCGGATAGAGTTAATTTTGCCAGTTCGGCAATGCGTTCAACTTCCTCGCGGTTCAGTTTGGCCATGAGGCGTCTCCAAAATTGATATTTGAATGGGCATGATAGGGGGATAAAAATGCTTTGTCAAAACAGACGGAGCGACAAAGCTGGCTTTGTCAAAACAGACGGAGCGACAAAGCTGGCTTTGTCAAAACGGACGGAGCGACAAAGCTGGCTTTGTCAAAACGGACGGAGCGACAAAGCTGGCTTTGTCATTCACTATTAGTCACTACTCAGCCCTCATGTCAGTCGCTTCAAGCGACGAGGGAGTGAGAAATCCCCCAAGTCGCTGTTAGCAACCTAATATCTGGGGGATTTCTCGGTAAAAAACGCCTCGAAACCTGTCTTGAGCTGGTCGAATGGATGACATGCCTGAGCCGTTACGTTTTGCCTACGTTGGGGCAGGTCTGGCCCGGTAATGTTTTGGATTTTAACAGCGGAGGACGATCCTACTTGGTCAGGACTTACGCAGTTCCAGAGGTGACAGTCACTTGAGCGCGCTAAATCGACCTGTTTGAGCCATTCAGGTGCTTGATTTATCGCCAATAAGTGACTGTCACCTGGTTTTTGCGTAAGTCCTGTTGGTCAAAGGTCATAGAAGGGCGCTTCAGCGTCCTTCCCTCTCTCAGGGCGACGGCGCTTGTCCTGAGCACTGTCGAAGGGTTAGCCTCACCCCCAGTGGCCCTTACCCTTGCTCGCCCAGTTCAACCACTCCCTCAGCCGCGCCGTTAAGATCAACGCTGCCGTTGGTCGAGGTTTCGGTCGTGGTCGCCGCGCCGTTGGGCGTCGTGGTTTCGGCGCTGGTCGTGGTCGCTGCGCCGTTGGTCGTCGTTTCGCTGCCGTTGATGGTGGTCGTGGTCCCGTTGGCGGCCGGAGCGGCGTCGGCATCCTTCCCTTTGCTCTGGCGCTTGACCACCTCAAAGCCCCATTTTTCCAACCCCGTCGTCACGGTCCGGTTGAACTTTTCAAGGACGAGTAAGCCGCCGGCCAGGCGCAGCGTATCATACAAGGCCTCTAAAGCTTCGGTGCGGGCTGAGTGGCTGTCTTTGCGACGGCTGCGGTTGGTCCGGCGGGCCTCCAAATTGGCTTTGAGATCATCGCGCAGGTTGGCGACGACCACCAAATCGGGCGTGGTGAAGCGTTCTTCGGGCGGGCGGCTTTCTTCGGTGGCGATGTACGTATCCAGCAGCGCCAGCCGTTCTGATTGGGTTTTGGGCAACAAGATATTGCGGGTGCTTTGCTTGACCTGAAAGCCCCACTCTTCGGCGGCTTCCGGTGTTTCCATATATTCAAGATCGATTTTACGGTGAATTTTGCGGATGATGATTTTGGCCTGCTCATCCAGCCGCTTCACGGCTTCGGAGGCGATGGTGCGCTTGGCTTCGCTGGCTTTGAAGCTGTTTTGCGAGGGGACACATTCCTGCAAATGCTGCCGGAGGGCCGGCAAGAGGTACGACTGCTCTTCGGGCGGTAAGGTCTCATCGTAAGCGACAAAGTTTTGGCCGGCGGGGATGAGTTTGGTCGGCTGGTTGGGGGTGGGGATGTTGACCAGGTAAGGACTGGGTGAATCTAAAATGACGTGATACATTTCGTGTGCCTTTCTCGATTTCAGGTCGATAGATAGAAATTGCTAAATTGAAGTTGATAAAGTTGTAAGTAGTCCCCCGTATTCAATTGTAAGGTTAAGATCAGTATATCGCCTTTTTTTAACCTTGTCGAGTCGCGTTGAATTTTTTGGGCGACTCAAAAGCATTCAGCGCGTCAGACCTTACGATCACGACCGTAATTGTATACCTTGCTGCTCCAGACCCTTCGATCACGATCGTGATCGGATACCTTGCTGCTCCAGACCCTTCGATCACGATCGTGATCGGATACCTTGCTGCTCCAGACCCTTCGATCACGATCACAATCGGACACCTTGGCGCGTCAGACCCTTCAATCACGATCACAATCGGATACCTTGCTGCTCCAGACCCTTCGATCACGATCGTGATCGGACACCTTGGCGCGTCAGACCCTTCGATCACGATCGTGATCGTATATCTTGCTGCTCCAGACCCTTCGATCACGATCGTGATCGGATACCTTGGCACGCTCACCCCGATGATCGACGGCCCAACATTTCGACCCCGAAGGCGGAAAAGACCGTTTATCACCAGCCCTCTGAGGGTTTTTCAGCCAACCGCTCATTTATCAGAGCGGATTCACCCTGGCTATGGCGAAGGCAACAAAAAACGCCAACGTATACGTTGGCGTTGAAATCGATGGGGGGGGGTGGTGATGACCTTATTCACTATTAGCGTAAAGTTGGATGATGTACTCCGCAGAAAGCCGTTGTTAGCCGGCATCTCGGTTCAAAGATGATGAAGTTCTATGTATCAGTTTCAGTCTCTATCTTACTGATAAGTTCTTCAATTTCTTGGATTAGCGCGGGTAAGTTTGGACGGGTAAAACTCATCGTTGGAGCAGGGATACGATTGTGTTTAATATCTGGCGGGATATGCTTATGGTGAGGGTGTGTACTGGCCAACTCTGGGTTATTAGGATGCGGTTGAGAGTCATACCAGTACAATTTTTCTTCATCTTGCCACACTTCGTAACCATACCAATCCATCACAAGAGGTAAGTGCTGATACAACACCCGCTCCCGGACAACCAGGCGAATGTTGTGTTTGAAGTGCAATTCTCCCGCCACCCGGGCTAACGTTGCCCCACGTCGAATGAAGACAATGGTTGAACGATTGACTGATGGAAACTGCTCCGTAAGCGAATACAAAAATAACTCATAATCTTCCGGTGTGCGGAAGGGCTGGGTCATGCGGCAACCCGAATTAAGCCCGCCAAACTCGGTGATTGTCGTTGGATCTTTTGGATTTCATCCCGATACTCGGCTTGGCGGGTCAGCCAGGTGCGATAAACGCTGGCCCATTCGCCAAAGTCCAGCATCCAGTTATCATCTTCCGGTTCTTCACCACTGGCATAAGCAGCGTAAAACGTCTCTGAGCGGATGCCGAATTTACGTTCAAAATCCAGCAACTCTTCTTCAAGAGCGTGAATATCAGCCAAAATGTCACGAATATTCATAACTTACCTCCCAAAAGAATTATACCGTAATTCATGATTTTGCTTAAATCAAGTTTTCTTCTCCCGCATCGGGCTTTTCGTGATTGGATTAATAGGTGACAGTCACTTATTGTCAATCGTATGAATACACGCGTGATCAAATCCTTCGGAGCGCCCACTCCTATGATCGACGGCCCGGCCTTTCGACCCCGAAGGCATAGGTTGGGGTCGAGGGTCGAGACCCAACGCCCCCGCCCGTATCTGTCGGGTTTCGGGCCACAACCCGTCCTACGCTACTCGAAATGAGACAGCAAAAAACGCCACCGTAAAGGGTGGCGTTTGGATCCATAAACAAACAATTTATCTAGCTCATTAAGCAGCGAGTTCAAGTGTCACTTGACGCCCAACACGAGCCTCGAGTGTGATCAACATTTCCAAGCTAAACTTGTCCCACTTCCCGCCCATTAACTCTGACACACGCGATTCAGCGATGCCCAGTTTTTTCGCTGCTTCCATCCGGGTCATACCGCTGGACTGAAGATACAATCGCAGATCATTCATCAACTTGGCTCTCATATGTAAGATCATTGCTTCTGCCGGCTCTAAATCTAAATCTGCAAATACATTGCCGCTTGACTCAAAAATTGGCTCATCCATGAATTATTCTCCCAATTGTTTATACCGCCGCCGGGCTGTTTCGATATCTTTACGACGAGTCTTTTGTGTTTTCTTTTGGAAAGCGTGCAGGACATAAATAGCGTCAGCAAACTTGGCTACATAGAGAACACGCCATTCACCTAAGATATGAATACGAATTTCTCGCACACCTGAACCAATTGTATTCATCGGTTTCCAGTCTGATGGCTCTAACCCACGTTGAATGCTGTACAGTTCAAAACCCGCTTGTCTCCTGGCCTCGGCGGGAAAACTACGAAGGTCGTCAAGACTTGACCCGATGAATCGTAGAGGTTGCATAAATACATTATACCACAAGGAATAGGTTTTTGTCTGCGTTGTCCTGCCGTTTAATATCACTTCGATAAATGCTTTCGCCGCGCTTATAATTAGACACCAAAGTGTGATCAGAAGTTCCAGTAGCGACCAAAAACTGTTCCGACTCCATTGATCAACTCCGCGACCGGCAGCAGATGATGGCCTGGCAGAAAATGACCCCGGCCGAACGGTTGGCGGTGGCCTTTCAGGCGTACCCGTTCGCTCTGGATGCGGTGCGCGTGACGGAACGCCAGCGCCAGCCTGATTTGTGGGAAGAGGAATTCAATTGGCGAGTGACGCGCCGGATGCAGGGCGACCAAAGCTTAGGAAGAGAGGTCAACCTTGGCCCAAACGACCCCACAAGAAGTTAGTCAATTGTTTTATTACGGATTAGATAAATAACTCAAGTTGCTACCCTTCCAGACCTTTAGGGTTTCGACCCTAATTTTGACAAGAATTGGCGTTAAATATCCAAATTTAGGTCGGGATAAGGCCCTTTCGGAAACCCTAAAGGTCTTTTCCGCACAAGGTGGCAACTTGAGTTAAATACCCAACGTGCGAGAGGCATTTGGCGTAGGTTATAGGAATTCTACCCGGTTCTTCATGGCCTTAGCCACGCAGTTTCTCCGGCAATTTGGACGGCGATACCTGACGCAGCGCTTCCACAAACGCCTCGTCCTCTTTGATCGCTGTATCGATGTCAGCTTGGTGATCGTAGTAGTAAGCCAGGGCCGCGTAGACATCGGCCAGCGTCACGTTGTATTCGGTCACAATTTCGTCGGCGCTTAGTCCCATCCGTTCATGCCAGATAACAATATTCTGGACCGTAATGCGATGCCCAACGATATGAGGTTTACCCCCGGCTACCCCCGGGGTGATGGTGATATGGCGATCTAACACCGTTTCAACAGTCATAATTAACTCCTTGTAAATTGTCGGAAATAGGCGTCAGTCACCTAAAATCCGGTGAACGCTAATTTCTATTGGACGCAATCGTATTTATTCAGCCGACCAGGTGACTGGCACTTAATCGCCATAATAGCCGCGTTGTATTCCACTCAATGGTCTCGATTTGAGCCAAAGTGCCAGTCACCTGAGTAGTTACACGCAATCTTTATGGGTCATGGGGTTAGTATAACAGTTTTGAGACCGTTTTGCAGAACTAATTCAAGCATTCAGCGTTCATCGACCGCGTTTAGTCTTTCAGCCCCATCCAGTTCCGGGCTTTCTTTAGCAACTCAACCCGCAACATGAGATCATCCACGGCGGCTTGCCGGCGAATATATTCCGTCAACATCATTTTATAATCAAAGGTTTGGCCGTCTCGCTCGACCGGCTTGCCGTTAATGACCACCTTGTTAGTTCGAACGCCAGAGCCGATCAACTTGACCGCATCGCCCATTGGCACAGCAGTAATGATCCGCACCGGTTCGGGCAAGAGCGGCCCTTGAACAATAACGTTCTCTTTGAGTTTATCGAGGTAAGTTTGTAGGGTGGACAAGCAAGCCTCTCCAATAAAAAAACGCCAACGGGCCATAGGCTAACGGCTGATAGCTGAACACCGCCCCGCTTCTTTACTGAGCCTTTTTGACCTTCAGCCGGAAGCCCTTCATCTCCGTTACTTCAACCTGCTCTCCGGCGCTGATCGGCTGGCCGTCCTGGCTGACGGCTTCCCAGCGTTCGCCCCAGACCAAGACGCTGCCTTTGGGGTCGAGGGGGATTTTGACCGTGCCGGTCGCACCGATCATCGCTTCCTGGCCGGTGGCCGGCGGCAGTTTCCTGGCCTGCATGATTTTGCGGAACCCAAACGCCATAATGGCAGCCATGCCCAAGGGAATGCCAATGATTGAGGGCAGGGGGATATCGTAAGCAAATTCACTGGTGTTGAACAGAATCAACGCGCCAAAAATAAAAGCGGCCAGCCCGCCGGCGGTCAGCGCCCCGAAGGTGGGGGTGAAGAGTTCGGCTACAAAGAGGGCAATCCCCAGCAAGATCAGCCCCAATCCGGCATAGTTGACCGGCAGTTGGCCGATGGCGTAAAAGCCGATGAGCAGCAAGATGACGCCGATAATCCCACTCATGTAGCCGCCGGGATGGATAATTTCGTAGACAAGCGCCAGGCTGCCTAGTGAGATCAGCAGCAGCGCAATACTGGGGTTAGTGATGATCCCCAGCACGCTTTCCAATGAAGTTTGTTCAAAATAACTAATATCGGCATTGTGAGTATGGAGCGTGATATCCTCGCCGCCGACTTTGACGGTAAACCCATCGAGCTGTTCGACCAGATCATCAACATCATCGGCGATAAAGTCGATGATGCCGATCTCCAGCGCCTCTTGGGCGGTGGCGGCTTTAGCCTCGGTAATCGCCTTTTCCACCCATTCGATGGCTTTTTCGCCGCGCCGGTCAGTTAGTCCTTTCATATCGGCGATGAGCATATTTTCCACTTTGGAGCGCAGGGTGTCATCGATATCCTCACCGGAGCCGCCCACCGGGCTGGCCGCGCCGATAGAGGTATTGGGGGCCATCGCGTTGGCGTGCGCCGCCATCGTAATAAAGGTGCCGGCGGAGATGGCGCCGCCGCCCGGCGGCCAGACATAGACCACCACCGGCACATCGGCGGCGATCATTGTTTGGATGATGCGCTTGGTCATACTGATTTCGCCGCCGGGGGTGTCCAGGCGTAGAATAAGGGCCTCGGCGTTGCGGGCGTCGGCTTCAACAATGGCTCGCTCGATAAAACTGAGCATAATCGGCGTGACCGGGCCTTTAACATCGGCCACGAGAATTTGCGGGCCACTTTGCTGGGCTAAAGCGCCTGGTACAGTCCAGTACCACAAGGCGATGAGCAGTGTCAAAATGATACCGGCAGCCAAATTGAGGCGAGCCATAAGGATTGTCCTTTCGATAACAAGACTTACGCAGTTCTAAAGGTGACAGTCACTTGGTCACGCGAAATCGACCTATTTGAGCAACCCAGCGTCTAATTTATTGACAATAAGTGACTGTCACCTGGATTTATTTTGAGGCGTAGTGGTATTATACCTGGCCCGGCAGGTGAAGCCAAGCTTTTTGAGACGGCGATTTCCCCTCAATGGCAACTGTGCTACAATCTTCCGGGCTACAAAACAATAGAGTTTATAGAGTTTTAGAGTTAAGTAATTTTCATAACTAACTTGTGAGTTTGAGACCAGGATGAATAGACAGGATTTACAGGATTTCCAAGATTAAAATAAGGAAAAATCATATTAATCCTGTTAATTCTGTCTAAATTAATGTAACAACTTAGAGTTGAAAACTACTTAATGGAGTTTAAGGGAGTCCTTATCGACACCTCTATCACGGAATCTCCCGCCAAAATAGATCCCCGGCAGCGCAGCCATCTGTTTCTTTTGACCATCGGCCTGTTTGGCTTGGCGATTAGCTTCAACATCAATATGCTCGACCCCTTTTTTTACAGCGAAAAAATTCGCTTGTTGGCGCCGCCGGAGATTAAAAATACGATGTTGGGCTTGTTGACGATTGTGGCGCTGGCCGTCGCCTTTTTGGTCCAGCCGGTGATCGGGCGATGGAGCGATCGCGCTCACAGCCGGTGGGGCCGGCGCGCGCCGTACCTGGCGATAGGAGCGGTGGGGGTCGCGTTGGCTTTGGGGCTGGTGGTGACAGCCACCTCGTTGTGGCTGCTGATTATCGGGGTAATGCTTGTTTCCGCCTTTTCCAACACCGCCCAGGCTGCCTGGCATGCCTTAGTGCCCGATCAGGTGCCGGAGGCTCAGCACGGCGCGGCAGCCGGATTTAAAACGGTGCTGGAGATGATCGGTGGGGTGGCCGGAGCCGGACTGACCGGTTTGCTGCTGGCTCGGGGCCAACTCCTGGGTCCGCCGCTGCTGGCGATTAGCCTATTTTTGATGGTTTTAGCGGCGACGTTACTGGCCCTGCGCGGCTCATCGAGCCCAGCCGGCCCGGCGTTTGAGGTCGAGCCACCGGCTTCACCGTCGAACCTGCTGGCCCGTATCCGCCAGTCGCCGCCGGCGTTTTGGTGGTGGTCCCTCAACCGCGTATTGTTTTGGTCGTCGGCCATTGCCATCCGCACGTTTTTACTCAACTATCTGAATGACGTGCTGGGCCTGTCGCCGGGCGAAGCTCAAGCCTTAAGTGGTCGTCTGTTGGTGGTGTTAGGCCTCGGCATCTTTCTGATTGCGCTGCCTGCCGGCATGATGGTTGATCGCCTGGGCCGGCGGCCGCTGTTGATGGCGGCCGGGGTGGTCGCCGCCGGGGGCGGGGTGGTGCTGCTGACTGGTCGCGATTTGACCCTGTTGTTTGCCGGCTGCGGGCTGATTGCTGTAGGCGCGGGTATTTACGCCAGCGCCAGTTGGGCCTTGGCCACCACCTTAGTGCCTCGAACCAACGGCGCTTGGTATTTGGCGCTGGCCAACAGTGTCATCATCATCGGCAGCGCCAGCGGGCGATTGGGCGGCCCTGTGATTGACGGGGTTAACTGGTTTTTTGGCACAGTGGCCTTAGGCTATCAGGTTGTGTTTGCTGTGGCCGTACTTTTCTTTGCCGGCAGCAGTCTGGCCGCGTTGATGATCAAAACGCCCATTACGACCTAAGCCAATTGAAAAAAATCTGCGAGTTGTGGTACTATGAACTAGCATTAATTGCGATAACCTCTGCATCGCGCTCGTCACGGTACTAATATGTATATTAAATTTTGGGGAACCCGCGGGTCGATTCCGACGCCGGCCTCTCTGCCCGATATCAAGCAAAAGATTCGCAAAGCGCTGGAAGGCGCCGCCGGTTTGGATTTAACCGACAAAGCGGTCTTGGATCGATATCTTGATCGATTACCCTTTACCATTCAGGGATCGAGCGGGGGCAATACGCCTTGTTTAGAAATTCGCTCGGGCGATCAACTGTTGATCGTTGATGCTGGCTCTGGTATTCGATTGTTAGGGGCTGACCTGTTGGAGCGAGGCTTTTCCGGCCAAAATAATCACGCCGATATTTTGATTACCCACACCCATTGGGACCATATTCAAGGCTTTCCTTTTTTTCGGCCGGTGTTTATTCCCAACAATCATTTTACCTTTTACAGCCCTTTTGATGATTTGGCCGAGCGCCTGCAACGCCAGCAGCATCCGGACTTTTTCCCGGTGCCTATTTCTTACATGAGCGCCACGCTTGAGTTCAAGCATCTGCCCGAAAATCAGTGGTGCCAGATCGGCAATTTTCGGGTCTACCCGATGCTGCTGTCTCATCCGGGCCGAGCCTACGGGTATCGCATTGAAGACGGCCACACTTGTTTGGTGTGCGCCTCCGACTCAGAATACAAGCGGGTCGATCCCAGCAGCACGGAAGGCTACGTTGATTTTTTTCACGATGCCGATCTACTCATTTTCGACGCCCAATATAATCTGACCGAAGCGCTTGACCGGCCGGATTGGGGCCACAGCACCGCCATGATGGGCGCCGAGTTAGCTTACCGCGCCCGAGCCAAACGGTTAGCCCTATTTCATCACGATCCGGCCAGCAGCGATGATAAAATTTGGGCGGGCAAAGAGCAAGCCGAAGCTTATCTGGCCCGCCGCTCGCCAAAAGATTTTGATTGTGAAGTGATTGTGGCTTACGATGGGTTGAGTCTAGAAATTTAGTAACAATTTAGGTGCCTGGCACTTTGGTTCAAAACGAGAACGCTGAATGAAATACACTGGTGCAATTACGGCGATAAAGTGCCAGTCACCTGGTCTGTTGAATAAACACGAAATTTAACATGCCGGTCGACTCAGAGAGCAAAATTATTCCCGAAGAAAATATGAATCTGGAACGGCTGAAGAGTTTGTATGAACTCATCGGCCGGATGAATTCGGTTTATGATTTGCAGCAGTTGTTGGAGTTTATCATCGACCGGGCTTTGAATCTGACCGGCGGTCATAGCGGCGTCCTGCTGCTCAACAACGACCAGACCACCGATCCGTTAGATGTAGCCGTTGTCCGGGGGCAGAAAGTCGCCAAGCCCGATGTGGATCGTATTCTTAAATTTGTGAGTACCACGGTTATTCAGGATGTGCTAAATCGGGCCGAACCCCGTTTGGTGGTCGATCTGCCCACCGACCAGCGCTATGAGGGCATCACCAGCCACGAGACGATGAACTTTAAAGGCATCCGCTCTGTGCTGGCCGTCCCGCTCAAAGCCGGCGATAATCTGGTCGGCCTGATTTACATCGACCACCCTAAAAAGGGTATTTTTGGCCAGAACGATCTCGATTTTATTAGCGCCTTTGCCAACCAGGCCGCCCTGGGTATTAACCGGGCCAGAGAGCATCAACACCAGATCGAACGGCTAACCCTTTTGAACGAATTGAGCCGCAGCGTGGTTCAGGCGCTCGATTTAGATGAGGTCTTGACCCGGATTGTGGCCGAAGTGACCCGTATGCTCGATGTTGAGGCCAGTTCCGTCCTGCTGCTGGATGACGCCACCGGCCATCTCACATTTGCCACCTCAGTGTCCAATGGCGCCCGGCTGAACATCTCGACCCGGCTTAATCAGGATCAAGGCGTAGCCGGATGGGTGATGACTCACGGTGAGCCTTGCTGTATCAACGATGTCAGCCAGGACGGTCGCTGGTTCGGTGAAGTAGAAACCGGGTTTGTGACCCATTCGCTTTTGTGTGTGCCGCTGCAATTGGAGGATCGGGTGGTGGGTGTCCTGCAAGCTCTCAACAAACGCCGGATGCAGGGGTTTGATCAGGCTGATGTGACCCTGCTGACGGCTTTCGCCGCCTCGGCAACTATTGCCATCGAGAATGCCCAGCTATTTCAGGAAGCCAGCCAGGCCCGCCAGCTCCGTGCTCTCAATGAAGTGGCCATTTCGCTGAGCAGTACCTTTGATTTGAACCGGATCATCGACGAAGGGCTTAAGCAGTCGCTCGACGTTCTCAAGGCTGAGGCCGGCGTCATGTGCGTCACCAATTACCACGCTCAAACCGATATCTTTGCGGTGCAGTTGGGTCGCCCCATTTCTGAAACTCACCCTGATATCGAGCGGCAGCTACAGGCATTGAGCCAACTCGCCTCCTGGTTGCTCAACCAAAACCTCAGCGAATTTTTAGCCGACGATGTCTTCATTTTCGATGGGCAAACCCCGCTGCCGGCTACATTGGGGGGGTATTTAGCCGCCACCGACATTCAATCGCTGGCGATGGCGCCCATTAAGATTAACGGCGCTGTCAATGGGGCGCTGGCCGTCATCAGCACTACCCGGCATCATTACGGCGTCGAAGAGATTAGCTTGCTAAGCAGCATCACCCGCATGGTGAGCCTGGCCGCGCAAAATGCCATCCAATATATTCAGATGCAGGCTCAAACTCGGCACCTAACTTACCTCAATGAGATTGGCAGCGCCTTGACCCGCAGCTTGAATTTAGATCACGTTTTTGAGGTGATCATCGAAGGGGTTAATACCTTACTGCAAACCGAGTTGACTTCGGTGTTTCTAATCGATGCCGAAACCAACGAGTTGGTGCTGCGTTACAGCACCCGCAACGACACCGAGATCCGTCTCGCGGCGCCGTGGCAGGGCATTGCCGGCTGGGTCGCCACTCACGATCAACCGGCGCTGGTCAACAACACCCACAGCGACCCGCGTCACCTGCGCCAAATCGCGATTGAAACCGGGTATGAAGCCCACTCGATTTTGTGCGTTCCGCTCAAAGTCGAAGGCCAGGTTATCGGGGTTGTGGAGGTGTTGAATAAGATCGATGGGCAACAGTTTACGGATTTGCACCAGGCTCTGCTGGTCGAGTTGACCAAATGGGCGGCGATTGCGCTGCACAATGCTCGCCTGTTTGATGAACGAGTTCGGGCCTATCAAGACCTCGACGCCGAGCAGCAGCGCCGCATTGCCGCTGAAACACGCGGGGCCGTCGCTGCCATCATTTTGGATATGGCTCACACCATGAACAACGTCGTCGGTGCCGTCCGAGTCTGGGCGGCTACGTTAGAACAGGCTTCTCGCCGCAGCCCTCAATCGCCGCTGAGCCAGTTTGAAAAAACCATCCGCCAGATTCGTCAAAATGCGGAAGAAGCGATCAAACTGATGAGCACCATGACCGGCCCCTTACAGCATGCGGAGCTAACGGCAGTTGATGCTGAACAGTGTATTGCTGCCGCCGTGCAGAGCTGCTGGTGGCCGGAAAATGTCGAGTTGGTGAGGTTGTTTGCCCCGCTCCTTCCCCCGGTGCGAGCCAATGCCGAACGGTTGGAAGCTGTGTTTCATAATTTGCTGTCGAACGCTATCCAGGCGCTGGCCGATCGGGGCGGCCAGATTCAGATTGTTACGTCGCAAATAGACGGCAATCGGGTTCGGATTGATGTAATCGATAACGGGCCGGGGATCGCCCCTGATTTACAAGACCAAATCTTTGCGCCGGGTGTTTCCGGCAAAGATGGTGGTTTAGGTATTGGGTTGTGGTTAGTTGAAACGTTTGTTCATCAATTTGATGGGCAGGTTGAAAGTTGTTCGTCTGAAAATGGCACTACTTTTACTGTAACTTTACTGCCCGCACCCGATTAATAGACGCAGCACCTGAGTAAGCGAAAGGGTGCGGGTCTATGATTAAGGCTGACTGTTGTTTTGGAGAATTTATTTATGGCTCAACCATCCAGACACGTGCTGGTTGTAGAAGATAGACACGACTGGCAGGATATTTTGTGTACTACGCTGACTGACCACGGCTACACGGCCCATCCCACCACGTCCTATCAAGATGCGCTGGCCGCTCTAACCACTCATCCTTTTAGTCTGGCTATCATCGACCCGGTGTTAGATATGGCCAATCGTTTTAACCGGGATGGATTGAGCATTGTCCAGAAAATTCGCGAAACCCACCCGAAAATCCCCATCATTGTCTTGACCGGCTCCCTCACCCACGATATGGAAGTTAGCCTGCGCCATCTTGATCCCGACGCCCCGGTGATGTTCAAGGAAAGGTGGGATCCTACCCAATTCAACTCGCTGGTTGATCAATTGATTGGCCGCCCTCTCCCGGAAACATCAGTTGTTGAGAAAACGTCCGGTAAGACCCTACTGCCCAGTGGAGGTTTGACTCCACCGTCGCCGGAAGAAGCAATCGGCCGGCCCAGAGTGCTGCTGGTCGAAAATCGAAAGGATTGGCAGGAGATCGTAACCACCATTTTGGCTGCCCAAAACTGTTTCTGGCGGGTGGCCGAAACTGCACCCGCTGCCCTGACCCACCTCAATGATGAGGGTTTCCACCTGGTGATCCTGGATCTGAAACTTCAGGCTACCGATTTACCGCTGCGCTCCAACGAGGGCTGGCTGCTGCTTGACTATCTGATGGAAAACCACCCCAAAACCAAGGTGGTGGTCCTCAGTGGCCGGGCCGGTCCCAGTGATGTGGCCGATTTGCTGACCAAATATCCGGTCATCGGGTTTATTGAAAAACAGTATTTCACTCCGCAGGCCATCGAAACCGCCATTGCCCAGGCCGTTAAACTACCGGCCTTGCGCCTCCAAACCCTGGGGCAGTTTCAAATCTGGCGGGACGGGCATGCCATCGGCATCTGGCAGAATTCAAAAGCCGAAGATGCGGTCAAACTGCTCCTGGCGCGGCGAGCCAGAGGCGGCCGTTCAATAACGGTCGATGCCCTGACGGCGCATCTATGGCCGCACGACGACAGCGATCACGACGGCAAAAAACTACTGCCGCTTATCAACAGCATCCGCTTGACCTTGGAGCCGGATATCGAGGCCCGGCACTCTAACTTCATTTTCCGCGAGGCCAACGGCTACTATTTTGATCTGGGCGACTCGGTCACTTGGGATCTACTCGACTTTCGCCGGAACCTGGAGCAAGGCCGGCCACTGCTCCAACAGCAGCAGTGGCTGGCGGCGATTGAGCAACTGGAGGCCGGCCGAGCTTTATACAAGGGTGATTTCCTGGCCGATGATCGTAATATCGAATGGGTCATCGACACCCGCCGTGAGATTGTGAGCGAGTTTTGCACACTGCTCACCCACCTGGCCGATGCCTACGCGGCCACAGGCAATTATCCACCGGCCATCGAAGCCTGCCAGGAAGCCCTGGCCAAGGACCCCCTTTTAGAAGAGGTCTATCGCCGGTTGATGTATTTCCACACGTGCAGTGGTCAAAAAGAACAGGCTCTCAAAACCTATCGCGACTGCCTTAAAGTGTTCGAAGAACTTTTCGGCGAAAGCCCCACGTCCGCCACTCGGCAGCTTTACCAATCCATTACTAACGACGAGCCGTTAGACTGTCCACCTATACCGCAAATTACAAATTAGAAATTGGATGTCTTATTATTCAGGAGTAGGGGTAAGGAGTCAAAATCCATTACTTCCTCCCCCGTACTCCTTTGAAAATGGGTTTGTAGGACAAACTTAAGTTTGTCCTACGGAATTTTCATTGTTGTTGCTGTACCAAGGTTCTGTCGCACTCCTTAATTTCTTGTTTCTCATTTTTGCTACCGGCGCAAATCCGGTAAATTATCTTTATGACCAATACTATTATTCACGTTGACAATATCCACAAAAGCTATCTGATGGGCAAAGAAGCTGTGCCGGCCCTGCGCGGCGTCTCCATCGACGTACAGCGCGGCGAAATGCTGTGCCTGATGGGACCCAGCGGCTCCGGCAAAACGACACTACTCAACCTGCTGGGTGGCCTCGATGAGCCAAGCCGGGGCCACATTGCCATCGACGGGGCCGATGTGGTCTCGATGAAAGAGGAGCAGTTGGCCCGGCTGCGGCTGCAAAAGTTGGGCTTTGTCTTCCAAACGTTCAATTTGCTCAGCAACTTCACCGCGTTGGAAAATATCGAAGCGCCGATGGTTTTGGCTGGCAAACTGCGCCGGCGCGCTCGACGGGAACGGGCGGAATACCTGCTGGAGCAAGTGGGCCTCGGCGATCGGATGGATCACTACCCCAGCGAACTCTCCGGCGGCCAGCAGCAGCGCGTGGCTATTGCCCGCGCGCTGGCCAACGATCCCCCCATCCTCATCGGCGATGAGATGACCGGCGATCTGGACTCGAAAACCGGGTTTGAGGTTATGCAATTGGTACGCAGCCTAAATCAGGAACAAGGTAAAACCGTCATCTACGTGACTCACGATCCGCGCATGGCCGATTTTGCCGATCGGGTCATTCATATGACCGATGGCATCATTGGCCGGGAAGAGTTGAAGAACGGCAGCTAATTTTGCCTCTTGTTTTTTTCGGTAAGTGTGTTACAATGGAGCTATTCAGAAAATCAGAAATAGCAGAAATTCTGACGGAGCTTATATGAGTGCAACCATTCAAGTCCGGCAGCGAGGCACGCTGACCCTGCCGGCTGACCTGCGGGCCAAATATAACATCAAAACGGGAGACATTTTTAACCTGGTCGATTTGGATGGCGTCTTTGTCCTGACGTTAATGACGCCTATGGTGCCTGAGGTGGCGCGCGAGATCGAGCGGCTGCGCATTGAAGCCGGTTTTAGCGTTGAGGAAATGCTTCAGGAATTGCGGGAACAGCGAGCCAAATATAACACCGAAAATTACGACGACAGTGGCCCATCGACCGAGAATCTTCCTTGACGCCGACGTTATCTTTGCCGGTTCGGCCGCTCCTTCGACGCAGGGGGCCAGCTACGTCGTTCTCCTGATGGGCGAAATCACGCTGTTGGACTGTTTGACCTCAATCCAGGTGATGACCGAAGTCGAACGTAACCTGGCCGATAAACTGCCCCACGCGCTGGCCGAATTTCGCCTATTGGCCAAGCGTTGTCTCACCATTGTGCCCGACCCCAAAACAACCGATCTACCCGCTTTCGTTGGGCAAGCCGACCCAAAAGACTTGCCCATTTTAGTTGCGGCTGTTCAAGCCAACTGTTCCCATTTGATCACCTTCAATACGCGCCATTTCACACCTACTGATGACAAAATCGTCATTCAGCGCCCCGGTGAATTTTTGCGGAAAATCCGCAGTCAACTCAGCTTCCTATCGAATGCAGAGGAATGGGGCGATCAATCGTAATTGAGGTATATCTATAGGACTTACGCAGTTGGGTGTAACGGACAAGGTGACAGTCACTTGGGCGTGATAAATCGACTTGTTTGGGCTAAACAAACGTTCATTTTCAGCAAAAAGTGACTGTCACCTTTTGAACTGCGTAACTTATAATCTATTCAGGTGACTGACACTTTTCTCAAATCGAAAACGTTGAGTGGAATACATGGCTGCCGTTACCGAGATTAAGTGCCAGTCATAGGGCCTACTGAAAAAACACGATCTAATTTGAAACTGGATCGGCCTTGATGGCGTAAAAATAACTATCGCTACTACCGACATAAACCACACCATCGACGATAACAGGCCAGCCCACCGAACGCCCAATCTCAAATCGCCATATCTCTTGACCAGTTTGACCATCTAACTCAATCAGCGAACCGTTACTAAGCGTCGCCGCATAAATTAAGCCATTACTAACAGTCGTAACCGGATCGGAGAGTTCTACCTGCCATGCTACATCGCCGGTTTGGCTATCTAGAGCAAAGAGATGAAAAGAGCTCTGAGCATAAACCATGCCTTCGGAACCGACGCCGGCTGCGCTTAAATCTTCTGGGGCGTCGAACCGCCATTTTATCTGGCCCGTCTGGGCGTTCAAGGCGTAAAAGTAACCGAGTGAGCCAACATAGACCGTATCCTCTGTCACATTAAGTGGGTAGTGGGAAATGTTGGTTTCTGCCTCAAAGCGCCATCGTTCCTGACCGGTGCTAGTATTTACGGCGTAAACACGACCGTCATCGCTGGTAAAATATACCGTTCCATCTACTATTGCCGGCAAAGGGCTTACCGCTCCTTCAGTCAGAACCCGCCATCGTTCCTGACCTGACCGGGCATCGACGGCGTAAAGATGCCGATCGGCGCTTCCAAAATAAAGTATCCCATCCGCGATAGCTACGCCACCCTCAATGCCCAAGCCTGCTTTAAACCGCCATTGCTCCTGCCCCGTTTGGCTGTCAAGGGCGTAAAGATGGCCATCATTGCTGCCAACGTAAACACTTCCGTCCGCGACAGTAGGCCAGGACTCTATCGCTGCATCCGTTTCGAAGCGCCAGACTTCCTGCCCGGTCTGGCGGTCAACGGCATAGAAATGTCGATCAGCACTACCAAAATAAATGAACTCACCAGCCACTGCCGGACGGTTATCTATTTTGCCCCCAGTTTCAAACTTCCATATTAATTTGCCGCCGGACGTATCAATTACTGGCGTAGCATTTTGTTCGATGCTATCAGCCTCCGGCTGGCTCACGGTGGTGGTAGGGGTGAATTCCAGGCTTTTGGTGGGAATTATAGTGGGCTGAACTACCGCCTCCTCAACCTCTGGGACCGGCTGAGCGCGATCACTCACTAGCGCATATAACCCCACGCCAATCCCAAACACAAGAATTATGGCCACAACACTCGACAAAATTAGATTTGATCGTCCTACGAACATGCTTAATCTCCTTGAGCGTTTCACACGAGGGGCAATAGCCGTAAAGTTCATCTGTGATGAAGGGCTGATCGTACGCATAGCGGCAGCCAATTCGTAACGCATCCGTCGCTGCAAGGCCGTTTCTTCGTCTAGACGGGCGCGACATGCCGGGCAGCCGGCCAAATGCTGGTTGATTACTTCCCGCTCTGCATCGGTTAAAGTCTGGTGAATGTATGCAATTTGTTGATCGTCATTCAGATGAGTTGTCACAAGACACCCTTTACTCAAAAATTTTCTCAGCTTACCAGAACTACGGTGCCCTCTCTCCTTCAATATTCGTTAACTGTGTTGGAGCCAACACGGCTCGCAACTGTTTGTAAGCCAACCGTACTCTCGACTGGACCGTGCGCAGCGGGCAATCGAGAATGTCGGCCATCTCTTGATAGGTGTGCCCGGCCCAGAAGCGCAGCAGGACCGCCTCGCGTTGCGGTTGGCTCAAGCTCTGTACCGCCGCCCATACCTCGTTGTAGGTTTCAGCGCGAGTGGTATGGCGTTCCGGTGTTAAGGCCGGATCGCGAGCATCACCCCCTCGTTGCAACCATTTGGATAACGAGAAACTGGGTAACCGTCGCCGCCGTTGCCGGTCGCGACAGCGGCTAACGGTGATGGTGTGCAACCATGTTTTGAAGCTGGCTCGCTGCGGGTCATACCGACGAATGCTAGTCAGCGCATAAGCCAGCACATCTTGAGCCGTTTCTTCGGCGTCGGCGGCGTTGCCCAGCAGACCGTAAGCCAGCCGAAAGATCGACTCGCGATGCTGGTTATAGATGGCTTCGGCGGCGCGGTCATCGCCTTCTTGCCAGCGTTCAATTAGCGCGCTGATTTGTGCAGACATAATGTGCAACCGGGTCAGGCCAAAAAGTGGCATTTTCTAACCTATTATACGATGGGTGAGCGCGAAATGATTAAAATTTGAGCAGACCGGATTAAATCCGTACTTGAGTCCTAAGTCTCTGGACCGACCAAAAAATCCCACATTTAGTGGATGTTATCTTAAGGCTTTGATCGTATACTGAAGCCATTAATGGTTCATCAACATGGTTGTTACGACGGGAACCAAATGCGGTTAAACATCGTCTTCTAAACCAGGAAGCGTTGTACTTTAAAAATAAAATATATCAGGAGAGACTCAATGTTATCCAAAAGCAAACAATTATTCATGGTAGTACTGCTGAGCATTCTTCTGCTCGGCGGTGTGGTTCAGACGGTCGCAGCCGATGAACCGGAGGCTAATGAGGGGCAGGTTGAAGCGACTCATTTTCGCTATGAGCCGACCGGAACGGTCAATACGCAATATTTAAATGTCCGCTCCGGGCCGGGTACGGGGTTCGATAAAGTCGCCAGCGTTTATTACGGCCATATTCTTTATCTTTTAAATCGAACGAATGATAGCACCTGGCTGCGCGTCCGGTTAGGCGAGGGACAAATTGGCTGGGTTTACGCCGCTTACGTCAACGCCCCGTGGGATGTAATTGCCCATCTGCCGGTGATGGCTAACGTTCCGCCCGTGCCCCCGCCCCATGTTCCACCCGAGGCCAATGGGTACGTTACCGTTTCGCAGCTCAATGTGCGCAGCGGCCCCGGTTTCCACCAGCCGGTTATCGGCACACTGTGGCGCGGTGAACACGTTACGCTGCTAGGCCGCGACTCGCGCAGTCAATGGCTGCAAGTCCGGCTGTCGAATTACGCCAAAGGCTGGGTAGCGGCTCAGTATGTAAACAGTTCCGTGCCGATTTGGCAACTGCCTATCACCGAGGTTGGTATGCCGGACCCGCCGGCAACTTATACCGGCTATGTGACTCCGCCCACGCTCAACGTGCGCAGTGGTCCCGGCTTCAACTACTGGGTCATTGATCGGTTAGGCCAGGGTCAATCGGTAACCATTTACGGTCGAGACGTCAGCGGGCGCTGGTACAAAGTCGGCCTGCCGAACGGCGCGAGCGGTTGGGTTGCGGCCCGGTATGTGCGGATCGATGTGCCGGTTTATGAGATGAAGACGCTAGAGTCGTAGAATAATAGGCTTTAAACGAGACCCCAGTTCGAGTAGTGAACTGGGGTTTTTTGTTGCCTTTTTGGGCGTTGGTTGCTTTAATTTTTTGTGATGGTAAAATTACCTCACGGATGAGCAGGTTAGAAAATTATAATCATCAGTGCATAGGATAAGTTTGTGAGTAACCCTGAACGTTGGCGAAAATTCAAGCCGTTGCCGGAAGATATCCAGCAGCGCTTAAACCAACTTCACCCTATCTTTGAGCAAAATCGAGTTAAGTTGGTTTATCTTTTCGGCTCTTTGGCTCAAGATCGAATGGGGCACGATATCGATCTGGCGATTTTGCGAGAAGGAGAAAATGCTTTAGCCTTGTATCCGGCGATTATCGAATTATTAGGGACAGAGCGGGTTGATTTGGTAGACTTAGCGGTCGCCTCTCCGGTAGTGCGGTTTGAAGTCATCCGCACCGGGCGTCTTATTTTCGCAGACGACGAACAGTCTCAACTCGATTTTGAATTAGAGACGCTTAGAATTTATAAAGACACTAACTGGATGAGGAAACGACAAGAACTGATCCTACGTGAACGGATGTTAGAATGGTCGTCAAACGAACTACCATCATCGAGCGGCTAAAAGAGTTTGATGAGATCTTAGCCGAGTTAAATAAATACCGAACAGTTGATGAAACGGCTTTGCGCCAAGATTTGAGCCAGCGCTGGATTATTGAACGAGGCTTGATTGCTGCGGCTGAAATTATATTTGATATAACCGATCATATTTTAGCCGCTCACTATGGCATCTACCCCGAAACTTACGAGGATAGTCTTGAAAAGCTGAAGGAAAATAAGGTTATCTCTGTCTCGCTCTATGGCCAGTTAAAAGGGCTGGGTGGGTTTCGTAACATTCTAGTGCATCGTTACTTGGGGATCGATATTGCTAACGTGGCACAGAACTTTCAAAAGGGATTGCGAACTTTTCCTCAATTTGCGCAGGAAATTCTGACTTGGCTTGACTCCCAACGAACAGCCTGAGCAACTATAAACCGCACCACTACCTCTTCGGTAATTCATGGCCCTCTTTATTTTAGGATGTAGTAAGTTCCCTTCTTATCGCCAATTTTCAACAGCAGCCCCTTATCCACCAGATCGACCAGGTCCAGACGGATCGTTTCGGGGTTGACATCGGGACAAAGCTGGCGGTAATCGCGGTTGGTGATGCGGCCGTTTTGTTCGACGTAACTCATGGCCCGCATCTGGCGCTCGTTCATGTTGCTCGACCAGCGTTGGGCAGCCGGTTCGCGCTCGCGGGTGTTATGCAGGCGCACGGTGAAGGCGTACGGTTTGGCTTCAAAATCGGGGGCAGTGTGGCCGTTTTCCAGCATCTCCTCAATCATGCGGTCGATGCCCAGCCCTAGTTCTTCGATATAGCCCCATTGGAACAGCCCCGACACCACTCGCGGGTTGCGTGAGAAATGTTCCTCAACAATGTTGTCGAGCGTGATGTAACCGGGCAATCCGCCGGGGCTGATGACCTCCAGCCGGTCGCTATACATGCGAATTTCCACTTTGCGCCCGCTTAGTCGGTAGTCGCGGTGGCAAACCGAGTTGACCAGCGCTTCCCGCACGGCAAAGGCCGGGTATTCCAGCAGTTCCTTGCGGCGCAGCCCGGTGACAACGGCTTCGACCCGCATCTCTTCCCGGACGATGTTCCAGGCCCGCTCGATCATCCGCGCCAGCGGCCCGTCGAGTTCCACCCGCCGGCCGTAGCCGGCCAGCCCATCTCGCCCGCGAGCATCTTTACCCAGAAACTTCACAAAAATAATGCCGCTCTGTGGTAAAAACGATTGCGGCGATTTGCCAAACAGCAACATTCCGGCGACTGTCGGGGTGCCGTCTTCCAGCATCGCTCCAATCTCGATTAAGTGATCCTGTAGATTCCCCCGCAGTGACCGGCTGCCGCGCTCCTGGCGCAGCCGCATGTATTCATCCAGCACGTGTTTGTCCAGATCGACCAGGGTGGCGCCGGACACCGGTTCGGCTTCAAAATCGCCGCTCGATTTGGTGGCGGCCAGATGGCGAATGACCTCCCCGCTGGGCGGGCGATTTTCGCGGCCTTGCCGGATCAACACCCGACCATCCATCAACGCATGCAGTTCCGGGCTGCGTGCTACTTTCAAAGCAACGACAACCCCATCCGGAAATTGGTGCTGCTCCCACTCGGTCACCACCGGCGGGCGGCACATGACCATCGCGCGTACCAATTCGCCTTCGACATCGTCATCCGTCAAATAATCGATGATTTGCCCTTGTTCATCGACGCCTAACAGGATAGTGCCGCCATCGGCGTTGGCAAAGGCAACCATCGTCTCGGCCAGCAATTTCGCCTCTGGCCGGGCAATGTACGCCACTGTTTGTCCTGGACCTCGTTTGATCAGCTGCTCTAACATAATCAGATTATAGATTATCAACCTACAATTTTCAATAATTTGTAGAGCGTACTGCCTAATTGGGTACAGTTTCACCCACTCAGGCTGCTGCCGTGTTTACTAATAATTTGTGTAACGGTTGTCGGGGAAGCGAGTCAAAAAACCGCCCTCATTTTCAACAAGGGCGGCTCAATTTGTTTGAACCAATCGGATTATACTTTTTGGGCGATTTTTGAAGTGAATTACTTTTGCACTTCCTAAATTAAGGCCAAGGGAGACTGATTGAAATCGACTTGTTTGAGAAGTTTAAACCAGTTATCGGCGAAAGTTTGCTGTGCTTCGGTGACCTTGTCGGTGATGGTGTACATTTGATTGAACAGATCAACAACGGGTTGAGGCAGCTCATTGACCGAGGTCACATCCTCGAACAAAATCCGAGCGCCGGCGACTTCCGCATCCAAGCTGCCTTGAATGGACTGCTGCGAAGCCTCAACCGTTTTAATCCAGAACAAGTTAGGGTCGAACCGATTTAGACCTTTGATGGTTTCAAACCAATTTTGGCCGGTTTTCAGTTGAAAATCAAACCAGTTTTTGCTGATATCGACATATTGATTAACTGCGTTCATTTTGTCCTCCTGTGTTATACACAGTGAATAAATTAAAATTTTCTAAATCTTAAGCAGAATTATAAGCGATATCAGTTGCATTTAAGTTACTACTGAGTTACGAAATTGAGAAAAGGGCCATGTCTATTGCGCTCAAATTTCTCCGAATGGCGTTGACTTTATTTTCCCAGCTATGATAGAATTTTCCATCCGGAGATTTGCTCGTGCCTCTTTTATCTCAACTTGGTATTGCTTGGATTATAGGGATCGCCCTGACTCGTTGGTTCAGTTTACCCTGGCCGGCGGCGGCTGCGGCCAGCGCAATAGCCGGCGTCGCCCTCTTCCTTTATCACCACAACCCTCACATAAAATCTGCTGCTGTCCTGACTCTGGCTTTAACGGCCGGTGCATTTCGCCTGATCTTTTTTCAACCTGCTGTCGATCCGGCTCATATCGTTTTTTATAATGATACGGAGACCCCGCTTAAAATTACCGGTGTGGTCGTTGACGAACCGGACGTGCGCGACTATCACATTAATCTCCGGCTGCAAGTGGAGTCGATTGAAGACAAAGGCACCGTTAAGGCTGTGGACGGGCTGCTCCTGGTTCGCGCCCCGCGCTATCCGGAGCGATTCTATGGCGACCGGCTGATCGTCACCGGGAAACCGGAAACGCCGCCTGTCTTCGAAGATTTTTCGTACGCCGATTACCTG
Source organism: Anaerolineales bacterium (assembly GCA_020634935.1). Lineage (GTDB taxonomy): Bacteria > Chloroflexota > Anaerolineae > 4572-78 > J111 > JAGRBY01. The sequence goes on along the minus strand of JACKAT010000051.1, from coordinate 5,165 downwards.
GCCCGCTTTGGAATTTACTCGATGGTGCGCCGGCCTCAAATTACGCTCATCGAGTCCGGCCAGGGCCATTTCTTCTGGACGGCGTTGCTCGCGTTCAAAAGCCGCGCGTCGCAGACCATCAACCGCATGATGGCCGAACCGTACGCCTCGCTGCTGAACGGCATTTTGCTGGGCATCGAAACCGGCATCCCCAAAGGGTTGTACGAAGCGTTTAACCTGACCGGCACCTCGCACATTATCGTCATCTCCGGCAGCAACATTTCCCTGATCGCTGGCATTTTTATGCTGCTTGGTCAGCGGCTCGTCGGTCAACGGTACGCGCCGCCGCTGGCTATCATCGGCGTCATCATTTACACGCTGCTAGTCGGCGCTGATGCGGCGGTCAGCCGGGCCGCCGTCATGGGCATCGTCTGGGTTTTAGCCATCTGGGTGGGGCGACCGGGACTGGCCTTAAATTCGCTGATTTTCTCCGGATTGGTCCTGTCGTTGATCAATCCGCTGATTCTGTGGGATGTCGGCTTTCAACTCAGCTTTGTAGCGACGCTGGGACTAATTATCTTGGTGCCGCCGCTCGAACGCCTGACGTTTGGTTTTCTGCAACGCCGTCTTAAAACCGAGCATGTCGGCCTGGCGATGGCCTTGCTCAACGAATTGTTGATCGTCACCCTGGCCGCCCAGATTATCACCGGCCCGTTGATTGTCTACCACTTTGGCCGATTTTCGCTGGTTTCCCTGCTCTCCAACTTGCTGATCCTGCCGGTCCAGCCGCCGATCATGATTGTCGGCGGGATCGCTACGCTGGCCGGCATGGTTTGGCTGCCGCTGGGCCAACTGCTGAGTTGGTTGGTCTGGCTGCCGCTGGCCTGGTCGGTCTGGATTGTCGAACTGACGGCGCGGCTGCCCTATGCCTCGCTCGATTTGGGGACGTTTCCGTTTTGGCTGCTGGTTCTCCTCTACGCGGCCATCGCTGCCGGCGTGTGGGCGGCCAATCCGCCCGGTTCAGCCGACGACGAGGCCCGGCCTCACTTTCGTCTGCCTGAGATTGGCTCGCTCCAAACGCGGCTGTGGCTGGGTAGTTTCGGAGTGATCGTGCTGCTGATCTGGCTGGCGGTACTGGCACTGCCCGATGGCCGGTTGCACGTCGCCTTTTTGGATGTCGGACAAGGCGACGCCATTCTCATTACCTTACCCAGAGGGGACCAAATTCTGATCGACGGCGGCCCCTCGCCGACCGATCTGAACTGGCGCTTGGGACAGGAAATGCCATTTTGGGATCGTACTCTGGAGTTAGTCATCAACACCCACCCGGACGCCGATCACCTCGGCGGATTGGTGTCGCTGCTCGACCGCTACACCGTCGAACAAACTCTGGTCACCGATGTCAAGGGCGACAGCCAACTTTATCGGGCTTGGTCGGCAGAATTGGCTGAGGCTCACTTAACCGCGATTCCCGCTCAGGCGGGTATGCCCTTGAACCTGGGTCAGGGGGTGGTCGCCACCATCATCAACCCCGGCCCGGCCGTCGAACACATCGACGAGCCGAACAACCACTCCATTGTGCTGCATCTGCAATTTGGGCAAATCAGCTTCCTCTTCACCGGCGACATCGAAGCGCCGGTCGAGCAGAAGTTGGTACAAATCGACGTGCCGCTGCAAGCCACCGTTCTTAAAAGTCCCCACCACGGCAGCAAAACGTCATCGACCGACACCTTTCTCAATGCCGTCAAGCCGCAGTTGATCGTTATTTCAGTCGGCCAAGACAATCGCTTTGGCCATCCCTCGCCAGAGGTGATGGAGCGATACGCCGCTCACGGCCTGCCCGTGCTTCGCACCGATGAGCGGGGTACGATTGAGTTGATCACCGACGGCAACGGCATCTGGGTCGAGACGGCAAAGTAGGATGATATTGAAATTCTCGCCCCGATGTTTATTTTTCCCAATCACGATTTGACAAAATTCACCAATCGCCTATTATAATCATATATCATATATGATATATGTTTCAAGGGTGAAACGAAATGTTTTTGACACAACCTTCACAAAACTCCCACCGTACTAAAGAAGAATATGTGTACGACACCCTACGCACGGCTATTATGCGCTGCCAACTGGCCCCCGGTCAGAAATTGGTTATCGATACCCTAAGCACCCAATTGGGGGTTAGCCCCATCCCCATCCGCAGCGCCTTGCAACGGCTTCAAGCCGAAGGGCTGGTACACATCACCCCCCACACCGGCGCACACGTCTCTGAAATATCTCCCGAAATAGTCAATGAAATTTTCCTACTATTGGAGTCGCTTGAAACAGCGGCTTTTAGCGTGGCTGCCGCCAAGGCTACTCAAAATGATATCGAGCAGTTAGAACAACTAGTGGATCAAATGGCCGAAGCTTTGGCTGAAGGCAACGCTGATTATTGGTACGATTTGAATAATCAATTTCATTTGACGGTGGCCCAAATAACCGGAATGAACATGTTGCTTCGCTTTACCCGGCGTACCTTGGATAACCGCGATCGGTTGCGCTATTTCTATTCAGAGCCGTTTACGTCAGGGCGCATGTCCGACGCCCATGCCGAACACTGTCAGATGATTAAACTGCTGAAAGAACGGGATACAGAGGCTTTGATTACCATTGTGACTCAACATAATCGTTCTGCTAGTAAAGCCTATCACAAATTGATTGAAACTCACCCTAAAGAGATAAACTGATTCAACAGAGTTTGTCGCATTGCGGTTGAGTGATACATAGTAATAAGTTGCCATTTCATAACAAACAGGAGGATTTTATGCCTAATCTTGGATATATCGGCTTGGGCGATATGGGCGGCGGAATGGTCAAGCGCCTGCTTGCCGCCGGCCGCTCCGTGACCGGTTATAACCGCACCCAATCAAAGGCCGAGCCGCTGATTGACATGGGAATGACCTGGGCCAATTCACCCCGAGAAGTGACCGAAGCTTCAGATATTATTTTTTCGATGGTAACCAATACCAAAGCCGTACAGGCCATTACCCAGGGGCCGGACGGTATCCTGGCCGGTTTGACGCCCGGTAAAATCTACGTTGATATGAGCACCATGAGTCCGGACTACAGCAAAGAACTGGCCGCCCAGGTTGCTTCGGAAACCGGCGCACTGATGCTCGATGCGCCGGTCTCCGGCAGCACCGTGACCCTTGAGCAAGGCAAGGCCACCTTTATGGTTGGCGGGGATAAGTTGGCTTACGAAAAGGTCAGGCCGGTCCTGTTAGATATTGGCCCCAACGTCTTTCATTTGGGCGAAAACGGCAAGGCCGTCGCCATGAAAATTGCCGTCAATCTGAGTCTGGCCGTGCAGATGCTGGCCTTTAGTGAAGGGGTGCTGCTGGCCGAAAAGAGTGGTATCTCCCGGGAGCAAGCGGTTGAGGTGATGGTCAACAGCGCCATTGCCTCACCGATGGTCGGCTATCGCGGGCCATTTGTTCTGGGTCATCCCGAAAAAGCCATGTTCGATTGCGATATGATGCAAAAAGATTTGAACCTGGCGATAGAGTTGGGCCAACACCTCAATGTGCCGCTGCCTACAACCGCAACGACCAACGAATATTTATCGGCGGCGCGTGGGATGGGTTTAGGGCATTATGATTTCTCGATTATTTTTGACGTGTTGGCTCGTATGTCTGGCATTGATACGGGACGGTGAAACAAAAATCCGCGCGTGGTGAACGATAAAAAATAGAAAATAAATAACTTCCGCAATACCAAAAATGGAGATGAGGAGATTTGTAGAGCCAATCTCCCCATCTCTAATCTCCAATCTCCTAACGTATCTTTCATCGCCCATTATTTGCCGGGAGGAGGGGCCTATGCAAGTAATCGATTAAAGGCTGTATATTTTTCTAAGTGCAAACATAGCTGTTAGCTTTCACGAGGAGGTGAATTATGAAAAGATTTTTTAATATTCTTTTGATTTTAACGTTTATGCTAGGTCTTTCTCCGGCCGCAATTTTGGCCGCTCCGCTGCGGCAAGGGGTCGCCTGCGAGCAAGATGCGATTGTCCAGGCTGACGATTGGCTCTCTAATCTGGCCGACAAATTTTATGGTGACGTTTTGGCCTTTCCCGCCATTGTTGAGGCCACCAACCAGGCCCGTGGTGCTGATGATAGCTATGCCAGAATTGATAATTCTGACATTATCGAACCCGGCTGGAAGTTGTGCATTCCCAGTACCGACGACGCCCAGGCGTTGTTAACGGGCCAAACCTCCTCGGCCAAGGCCGAAGCCGCTTCCGGCGACCCGATTATCGCGGGTGCCTCGTTACCGTTGACCGGCGGCTTTTCGGTGAATGGGCAGAAGCACAAAGAAGGGTATGAGTTGTGTGCCGACTTGATTAACCAGGCGGGTGGTCTACTTGGGCGACCGCTAGAAGTCATTGTCAGCGATAATCGCTCCGATACCGAGACGGCCATTACCCAGCACGAGCGTCTGATTAACGTGGACGGGGTCGACTTGCTGTTTGGCACGTTCTCCAGCCGCCTCACGTTCCCGGTTAGCGCCATTACCGAACAAAACAACATGGTCTACCCGATACCCTCCGGCGCCGCGCAGCGTATTTATGAGCGCGGCTTTGATACCCTGTTTTATTTCCAGCCGGTTGCGGCTGAGCAGGTTGGTAAAAGCCCCATTGAGTTGCTCACCACCCGGGTACCTGCTGAAGAGTTGCCCAAAACAGCAGCAATTGTTCATGCTGACGACTTTTTTGCCAATAGCATTGCCAATGGACTGGTGGGTGGCGAAGTTGAAGTGAGTGAGGGCCAGATGGTCGAACTGCCCAGTTTGCTGGCGGATGCGGGTATGGAACTGGTCTATAACGAACAGTGGCCGGAAGAGGGTTTCGCCGATTGGATTACCCTGGCCAACTCCGTCAAGAACAGTGGCGCGGAATTTCTCATTGGTTTGACTGCTTCCCCGGAAGAAACCGTGCAGCTAACTCGCGCCCTCCAAACGGTGGGGTACCAACCCAAAGCCGTCTACTTAAGCCAGGGAACCCAACAGGAATATCTTGAAGGTGTCGGCGATGCCGCCAACGGGGTTATGATCCATTCGGCGTGGCACCCCCTGGCTCCCTGGGAAGGTGTGCTGGCCGGTCAGCCCTTTAGCAATCAAGACATTATCGCGGCCTATGAAGCCAA
>JACKAT010000050.1 GCA_020634935.1 Anaerolineales bacterium | reverse complement strand
GTCGGTGCTGTACCGAGGTTCTGTCGCACTCCCTTGAAAATACGATGTTAAGCTTACTTTGACCTCACGGTGAATGACCAAGCCATTCTTGTCGCTCCGTTACACCTGATTGGGGGCAAGTTTGAATCGCTGAATGCGCTGAGAAAAATGAGGCCGCTGAATGATCATCTGGGAGCGAAAGTCACCCGCTGGCACCACCGTCAATGGACGTTTGGTTGAAACATCAGCGGTTTCAGCGCAGTCAGCGGCCTCAGCGATGCGAGATGTCGGGTTCGCCCCAAAGTTAAAACGCACCCCCTTATAGTTGGGGCTGTACCGCACGCGCGTTCTATCATATAATAGGAATTGACGCTTAACCAGATGTATCCTATTATTAAGGGCGTAATTAATCACCTCTCCAACCTTTTAGTTCTAATAGCACCTCCCTTTTTGTTAGGTATCCAAACACTATAACTATCAGATAACCCGTTCTTCGTCTAAATAGATAAGGCTAACTGGATTACACCGCCGTAATTACCAGGATTAAGGACCTGTCATCTGGTCTAATGACGAAGTACATAGAGAGATGCAGCCGATGAGTGAAGATAGCCATAGGGAACTTGAGAGTAATGAACACCTGCCTCAAGTTTGGTGGAGCTTTCGAAGCAAGTTAGTGCTTATATTTCTCATCCTATCGCTGCTGCCGTTGGCTACCGTTGGCTACTTGGCGGTTGATCATGCGAAACAATCGCTTAACGAAAGTACTGTACGGCATCTGATGATTGTCTCTATTTTGAAAGAAGAAGGGTTTGCCGAATGGATTAATGATAATAAACAAAAATTACGTGAATTAGCCGACCATACTTCGGTCCGCGAGTATATCGTTACTTTAACGACCAGCCCCTCAAACACCGCTGCCTATCAGGCCGCTTTCACTACGCTGCGTGATGACTACTTTCAACACAACCTCGATTATATAGACAGCTCGCTCGATCTGTTTCTACTCGACAGTAAAAATGGCAAGGTTATTCTTTCCACCAACGCCAAACAAATTGGCGAAATCCACAAACATATCACTTATTTTATCAAAGGGAAACAACAAACTTCGGTACAAACTGTTTTTTATGCCCCGGCTCTAGAGCAGGCAGCAGTGGTGATCAGCACACCGGTAAAAAATCAACTAGGCGAGCTTATCGCTGTTTTAGTTAGCCATCTGGATCCTGCTGAAATGTCGGCGATTATGCTGTTTAGCAACAACGTGAACACCACCGAAGAAACCTATTTGGTCAACAAGTATAATTTTTTTGTCACCGACAGCCGCTTTGAACCGGGATTGGCCCTAAGAAAGGCCATTCAGACCGAGGGGGTGGAAGATTGCCTGGCCGGCAACAGCAGCACCAGTCACTATAAAAATTATCGAGGTCAAACGGTTATTGGCGTTTATCGCTGGCTGCCGGATTGGGAGATGTGCATTCTAACTGAAATGGAAGAGGCTGAGGCTCTGGCCCCGATCTTCAAGTTTCGGGCGGTGGTAGGCAACATTGCCTGGGCGATAAGTTTAGGCGTCATTGTGCTGGCGCTTATATTCGCCCGCACGATCACCCAGCCGATCCAACAACTAATTAACGGCGTAAACGAATTTGCCCAAGGTAATTTAGATTATCGGATTACAGCTAAAACGAGTGACGAGTTAGCTGTCCTGGCCAAGGCTTTTAACAGTATGGCGGCCAAACGAAAACAGGCCAGCCAGGCGATAAGCGAAAGCGAAGCCCGTCTGGCCCTTATTTTTCGTTCCGTGCCGGTTGCTTTTTGTACGATTAACAAAGCAGGAGATCTGTGGGTCAGCAACCAATTTGAGACGCTAACTGGTATTCCCGGCGCTGAACTTACCGCCGATAGACGGCTGTGGCTAACCCGCATGCACCCCGATGATTATGGCAGAGCCAAGCTAAAAGCCCAAGAGTTTCAGGAGAAGGGTGAGTACGACTGTGAGTTTCAATGGCTGTGCGGAGATGGCGTTTACCGCTGGTTTTACAGTCATTCGCGCCAGCTTTATGATGAGCAAGGCCAGCCGGATCAGACGATTGGTCTCTGGATAGATATTACCGCCCGCAAACGTGCCGAAGAACTGCTCAAAAATGCCCTGGTCGAGAAAGATGTTTTGCTTAAGGAGGTTCATCACCGGGTCAAAAACAACCTGCAAACGTTAATTTATTTGATCGATATGGAGACAGCAGCGCCCAAAGACCCTGAGGTCAACCAAGCCCTGACCGAACTACAAGGGCGCATTCGGGCGACGGCTCTCATACACGAAAAACTGTATCAAACCGAGAATTCAGCCCAAATCGATTTTGAGGCGTATGTGGATGACCTGGTATATTACCTACGCCAGGCTTTAGCCGGAAACCGAGATATTATAATCCGCACTGAGGCGACGCCGTATTTCCTCAAGGTCAACCAGGCCATTTCCTGCGGCTTAATTATCAATGAGCTGGTCACCAACGCCATAAAATATGCCTTTCCGAGTGACCTCAAGCCACCCGGCGGTCTTGCTGACCCTGTCGAACAACTACCCGCGGAAATTGTAATAAAATTCGTCTCTCAGAATAACGAATTTATTTTGACCATCTACGATAACGGTATTGGTTTACCGGAGGAATTTGATTGGCGAAAAACAGAGTCGTTGGGGTTGAAATTAGTCGATATTTGGGCGACACACCAATTGGACGGCAGTTTCGAGGTTGAATCAATGACAGGGGCAATTTCATCACGACCCGGAACAATGTTTACAGTTCGTTTTTCAAGTGATTAACCTGTGGCTAACCAAGCCGGCGACTGCCAGATGGCGCCCACCGCCCTTAAACGCCATCTGGCAGTCGCTTTGAACAGAAGCGCCAGCCCCTTAAATAGTTAGGTCAAATGATTAGCCTTGGTTGAACCAAACCAGCGTTAGCTAACCGGTTCTAATTCGGCATCAGAGACGGTCATCGATCGCAGCAAAACGTGAGCCATATCAGCCAGAGCGCGTGCTGACGGCGCCGACGCGTCTTGCTGGTAAATCGACAAACCCCGATTATTGAGGGCAAAGTGAAGCTTCGAATCGTAGGGAATACGGAACGACTCCGACACAGTTAAGACCTGCTCAAGCTTCTCAACTTTGATCCCGCCCGGTATACTAGCTCGATTAACCACAATCTTGATATGCTCTGCCGGGAAGTTAAGCTGTTGAGCCAGTTCCAAAAACAGTTTCACACTCTTGATAGCCGGTAATTCCGGGGTGGTAACCACTAAAATAATATCGGCCAGTTCAAGTATACTGAGCGTCATGTCATTAAGATGATGATGGGTATCGACAACGACCATCTTGAAGTCGTTCTTGAGGCTGATAATGATATCCTTCATCATAGCCGGAGTAACCATATCGGCCAGTTGAGGTTGAGGGGGAGCCAGCAGCAGCTTCAACCCTGAATTGTGGGCGATTAAAATTTCATTGACCAGATCAATCTCTAACTTACCGTCGTGAATGAGATCACTAATGGTTCGATCGGGCCGCGTGTTGAGATGGACGGAAATATCGCCAAACTGTAGATCACCATCCACCAGGGCCACCCCCCCGTGTTCTTGGTGAAAGGCAATGGCTAAATTAGCCGCCACCGCCGAGGTCCCCACGCCCCCTTTAGGGCTGTAGACAACGATTACGGGCGTACTGGTCATTTTTGGAGCCGATACCCCCGGAACGGCTTGCGCCTCTTTAGGATGAGTTTTGACTTGGTCAAGCGCTTCAAATTGCTGGTACGATGGCAGACCAACTTTATAAACGCGCCGGATACACCCCACCAATTCTTCAGAGGTAAAAGGCTTGGGTTGGAAGTCTCGGGCGCCGGCGGCCATAGCCCGCTTCATATAGTGCTGGTCAGACTGGACCGACATAATGATCACTTGGCTGTACGGCGCTTGGACAGCCATCTCACGGGTAGCCGTAATGCCATCCATGTCTGGCATGTTGATATCCATCAGAACAATATGGGGTTTTAACTCCGCCGCCATCTCAACTCCGTGGCGGCCGTTGACCGCTTGGCCGATAACGTCCAAATCCTTTTCAAAATAGAGCAGCCGGGATACGTTTTCCCGGGTCCCTAGATTATCATCCACAATTAAAATACGAATCTTATCATCCGAAGATGAGCCTGAACTTGAGGCAAGTGGAGCGGGTCTGACTGAGGGCGCTTCGGTTTTGGTCGATTGAGCCGATGCCGAAGGTTTACTGCGATTTTTGTCTCCCTGTGACGGCTCTTTGGCCAACGCTACCGTAGAGCGACTCTTTTTGGACGATGTTTCTCCGCTGGCCGGGGTCGAGGTTCGACGCCGGCGCAAGACTAACAGCAATCCAACAGCGGCCAGGGCCACAACGAGCAAAATAATTACGATTAAGATTAAGTTACCCATAATCCTTCTTTCTTAATTTTCTTTCAGAGCCATCAACTCTACCATATTAATTATACACAGAAACGCCACAATTCAACTATCATCACTCCTGTTTTGGCTTATGTTCACAAAACCACATCCCCAGATGGGTCCAGTTTCCTGACCGAAGTCATATTACCCCCTCAGTAGTCTGCGCATTTGAGCCACTTTCTCAGCCAAATGGCAAAAACTGGACCCATCTATTATAAAACTGCGCTGATTCACCATTCCTTCATCTTTTGGACACGCTATGGTAAAATATCCGTTCAAAGCATTATGAATCCAACCGACTTTCTCAACCAACTCAAGAAAGATCGCGCTTACCAAAACCAACTGGTCCACGTCGAGCGGCTGGGGGGGCGCGGGGCACGCTATGCCTCATTGGAGAAGCCGTTGCTGCGCTCGCTGGTGGAGGCCATCAAAGCCGGCGGCGCCGAACGCCTCTACAGCCACCAAGCCCAGGCCATCGACGCCGCCCGGGCCGGCCGGCATGTAGTGGTCGCTACCAGTACCGCCAGTGGCAAAACCCTGTGCTACAACGTGCCGGTGCTGGAGGCCGTGGCCGCCAACTATCAGGCGCGGGCCATTTACCTCTTTCCCACCAAAGCCCTGGCCCAGGATCAACTGCGCAGCCTGAAGAATTTGACCCAACGCTTTAAAGCCGCGGCCGAAAACAATGGCGGCCCGCTGCCCACGCTCCGCTTCGGCACGTACGACGGCGACACGCCCCAGAACAGCCGCACCCGGCTCCGGCGCGAGGGGAACATCATCCTGACCAATCCCGACATGCTGCACGTCGGCATTTTGCCTAATCACCGGCTGTGGAGCCATTTTCTCAAGAATCTCAAATTTGTGGTGGTCGATGAGGCCCACATTTACCGGGGCGTCTTTGGCAGCCACGTTTCGTTGATTTTCCGGCGGTTGGCCCGGCTGTGCGAATTATACGGTAACCAGCCTCAATTCATCTGCTGCTCGGCCACCATCGCCAACCCCGGCGACCACATCGAACGGCTGACGGGCTTCCGGCCCGTGGTCGTCGATGACGACGGTTCGCCTCAAGCGCCCAAGCAGTTTGCCCTGTGGAACCCGCCTTTTATCGACGACAAAAAATCGACCCGCCGCAGCCCCAACAGCGAGGCCGCCGCCCTGTTTGCCGAACTGATTCGCCATCAGGTGCGCAACATCACCTTTACCAAGGCTCGCGTGGTGGCCGAACTCATTCTCAGCTACGCCCGCCAGACGCTCGACCAGACCGCGCCGGAGCTGACCGGCCGCATCGCCTCTTACCGAGCCGGCTATCTGGCCGAACACCGCCGTGAGATCGAGCAGTCGCTGTTTCACGGCCAGCTCATCGGCGTAACCGCTACCTCGGCCCTGGAGCTGGGCGTCGATGTCGGCGATCTTGACGCGACGGTGTCGGTGGGCTACCCCGGTACGGTGGCCAGTTTGTGGCAGCAGGCCGGGCGAGCCGGGCGCAGCCGTAACAGTTCGCTGGCGGTGCTGGTTGGCCTGGACAACCCGCTCGATCAATATTTCATGCGCCACCCGGACCAGCTTTTCGGCCGCCCCCACGAACACGCGCTGATCGATCCCCAGAACATTTACATTTTGGAGCAGCATCTGCCCTGCGCCGCCCACGAAGAGCCGCTCAGCGCCGACGATCAAAAATATTTTGGTCCCGGTTTTATTGAGGCGATGGTCAGCCTGGAAGAGCGCAGCGTGGTCGTTTACGAAGCAAACCACGACCGCTGGTACTTTCGCGGCCAGGGTTATCCGGCCCAGCAAGTCGGCATCCGCAGCGTCGGCAGCCGGCCGATTGCCCTGGTGGACGACAAAAGTAAAAAGCGGCTGGAGGAGATGGATGAGGCGTCGGCTTTTAGCCGGGTTCATCCGGGCGCAATTTATCTGCATCAGGGCGAAAGTTACGAGGTTGTCGAGCTTGATCTGCAAAAGTCACAGGCCACCTTGCGGCCAACCAAGGTCGATTATTATACCCAAGCCCGCGAAGTCAGCGACATCGACATTATCCGCTCTTACCAGCACAAGCAGTTGAAATATGGCAACGTTTTTTGGGGCGCGGTGCGGGTTACCCAGCAGGTGGTTAGCTACCGGCGCGTCCGTCAATACAGCGAGGCCAACCTGGGCGATACGCCGCTGGAAATGCCGGCCAACACCTTTGAAACGCGGGCGATGTGGTGGGATGTGCCGGTCGAGTGGGCCCAACATCTGGCGCGACGCGGCTGGGATTTCTTGGGCGGGCTGCACGCTGTTGAGCACGCGGCCATTGGCCTGCTGCCGCTCTACGCCATGTGCGACCGCTGGGACATCGGCGGGCTGTCGACGCCCATGCATCCGGCCACCCAACAGCCGCAAATCTTCATCTACGACGGCTACCCTGGCGGCGTCGGCATCACCGAGCAGGGCTTCGAGCTGCTGGCCGACCTATGGGAAGCCACGCTGGCCACCATCAAAGAGTGCCCCTGTGAAGACGGCTGCCCGAGCTGCATCCACAGCCCCAAATGCGGCAACAACAACGAACCGCTCGACAAACGAGCGGCGGCGTGGATTTTAGAGTCGTTGTTAAAGAACTAACATAGAACGTGAGACGTAAGACGCGGGAGGTAGAACGTGTTAAATAAGTTCACGTTCTACCTCCCACGTTCCACGTACTCCGTTCCCCCCTATACGAAACTTTTCCCCTTTTCCCAAACTTCACCTCATTATCCCCACTTTTTTAAGGTTAACCTCACCTGTTTCGCTTGTCAAGAAGTCAAAAAACGTGTATACTGATCGTGGTTTCGACACAATATCTCGTACATACACATGTAATACCACTAGATATAGTGGTTTATTTGAAATTTCTATATCTCTTGGCTTACAATTTCAGCAAGCCGATAAAGTCAAAGGTTTACAGCTATGGAGCACTTTTACAGACCATTATTTCCAATAGATTGGTACCAATCATCGGGTGTTCCAGCCAACAACAGACTAATCCTCAATCAACTCTATTTCAAAAACTGAACTGAAATCAAAAGCTTTAACTATAGGTGACTCAAAGGCCCAACTTTGCAGGTCGCCTTTTGTTATGGGCCAAAAACAGGGGGGATGTAATGAAATGTCCATTTTGTGGTTCAGGCAGCGGCCACATTCGGGTAATCGATACGCGGGAGGTGACCGACGGCATTCGCCGCCGCCGCGAGTGCGATCAGTGTAAGAATCGCTTTACGACTTATGAACGCGTGGCCTCGATGAATCTGCTGGTGGTCAAAACCGACGGCCGGCGCGAGGAGTTTGACCGGGATAAGCTGGTCAAAAGTATGCGCATCGCCTGCACCAAACGCGCTGTCTCCAGCGCCACCATCGAACAAGCCGCCCAAAAAATCGAGGCCAGCCTCTACGCTCTGGGCAAGCTAGAGGTGGACAGCAAAAAAGTGGGCGAAATGGTCATGGAACAACTGCGCGACATTGACGATGTGGCTTTCGTGCGCTTTGCCTCGGTGTACCGCCACTTTCAAGATGTTGATAGTATGGCCGAGGAGATCAAACATCTCATCGAGCGCAAACGCCGCGAGGAGGAGTTAAAGAACCAGATTCCGCTGCCGATCACGGGGGAGTAGGCTAATACAAAGCTTAAAATTAAGCATTCCGAGTAGGTCGAGTGTATCCTGAGCTTGTCGAAGGGCAGCGCGAGACCGTATCGAGGGGTGCAGCGAGAGTCGTTCGTTTCGATAAAATCGCACCCCTCGATACGCTTTCGTTTCACGAAAGCTACTCGGGATGCTCACTAATTGACCACTACCCAAGAATGCTCATTCTATTGTTGTAACAAACTCGATTTTTTTAGGGGAGACACTTTATGCCCGCATTGAACCAAACTAAAACAACATCCAAAAAACTCAACGGGTCGAATGGCCATCACGCCAACGATGTGACCGGACCCAAGGCCAACGCCCTCAACGACCTGGGTGAAAAAATCTTTCTCGACCGCTACGCCCTGAAAGATGCCAAAAAAGAGACCGTCGCTGTCGGCGATACCGTCATTGTGGCCATCAATGTCGAAACCGGCCAGCGCGAGATCGGCGTGGTCAAAACCCGAGACGGCCAGCACCTCACCATCGAACTGCGCGACGGCGCGGTAGTCGAGCGCCAACTGGAGCATATCGACAAGCCGCTGGAAACCCGCCCGGAGCAGATGCTCGACCGGGTGGCGCGCGGCATCGCCGAGGTGGAAGCGCCGGACAAGCAGGCCGAGTGGCAGGAAAAATTCCGCTGGCTGCTCGATGATTGGAAATTTGTGCCGGGCGGGCGCATCCTGACCGCCGCCGGCACCGACCAAAACTTGACCTTTTACAACTGTTACGTCATCCCCAGCCCGCACGACAGCCGCGAGGGGATTATGACCACCCTGACCCAGATGACCGAAATTATGTCGCGCGGCGGTGGGGTCGGCATCAACATCTCCAGCCTGCGACCGCATCACGCTTACGTGCGCGGCGTCAACGGGCGCTCCAGCGGCGCGGTCTCCTGGGGCGAGCTGTACAGCTTTGTGACCGGCCTGATCGAACAGGGCGGCAGCCGGCGCGGCGCGTTGATGCTGATCATGAATGTGTGGCACCCCGATGTCCTTGAATTCATTAACAGTAAGCGGACGATGGGCCGCATTACCAACGCCAACATCAGCGTCGGCATCACCGACGATTTTATGGCGGCGGTCAAAGCCGACGCCGATTGGGACCTCATTTTCCCCGATACCAGCGCCCCCGGCTACGACGACGCCTGGGACGGCAATCTGCCAGCCTGGCGCGACGCCGGTAAGCCGGTGGTCGTCCACAAGACCGTCCGGGCGCGGGATGTGTGGGACAACATCATCGAGAGCGCCTGGGCCAGCGCCGAGCCGGGCGTCTTCTTTGTTGAGCGCTACAATAAGCAGAGCAACTCCTGGTATTTCGCGCCGATCCTCTGCACCAACCCCTGTGTAACCGGCGACACTTTGATTTACACCGAACACGGCCTGCGCCGCGCCGCTGAGCTTTACCAAGAGGGCCGGCCGGTTGAGGTGGTTCTCGACCGGCGCTTTGGCCAGGAGCAACCGACCTCCCAGGCCTCGCATGTGTTCCGCACGGGCCGCAAACCGGTCTTTCGCCTGCAAACCCGGCAGGGCTATTACGTCCGAGCGACGGCCGACCATCGAATTATGACGCCGCGCGGTTGGGTCGCCCTGAAAGATTTACAGCCGGGCGACAGCGTCCACATTCTCAGCCGCCGAGGCCAATTTGGCGCGGAAGGTTCGCTGGAATTGGGGCGAGTGTTGGGCTGGATTGTCGGCGATGGCACGATCAAACAAAATGAGGCCGTGCTCTCCTTTTTCGGCGAAGAAAAGCGCGAACTGGCCGGCCTGTTTGCCGATCACGTCAACGAACTGGTCGCACCGCTAACGGCCACGGCCCGTCGCTATGAGATTGCGCCCATCGAGATCAAAGGCCGTGATGAAGCCCGCATCGGCTCAACCCGCCTTTATACGTTGGTGCAGCAGTACAGTTTGACCGAAAACAAGCACAAAGTCCCGGCTGAAGTGCTGCGCGGCTCCGAGGCGATCCAGCGCGGTTTTCTCCAATCGCTGTTTACCGCCGACGGGACCTTTTTAGACGGCGGAGCCAAGGGTGGCAGCATTAGACTGGCCGCCAACGCCTTAGAACTGCTGGAAAATGTGCAGCAGTTACTCCTTAATTTCGGCATCGCCAGCCGGATTTATCGCTTCCGGCGTCAGGCCGGTTATCGCCCGCTGCCCGACGGTCAAGGCGGCTTGAAAGAATATTGGTGCGAGGCCCAACACGAGTTGGCCATTACCAAACAAAATATGACCATCTTTGCCGATGAGATCGGCTTCCTGGTCACTTATAAACAAGACAAACTGCGCGATTACATCGGGCGCGGCCGGCGCGGCCCCTACGCCGAGAAGTTCGTCGCCACCGTCGAGTCGATCACCGCAGACGGGGTCGAAGATGTGTACGATCTGACCGAACCGCTGACCCACTCCTTTATCGGCAACGGGCTGGTGCTGCACAACTGCGGCGAGCAAGGACTGCCCGCCTGGGGCGTTTGTAACCTGGGGGCGCTGAACCTGGCTAAATTTGTCAAAGATGGCGCTGTCGATTGGGACAACCTGGGCCGAGGTGTGCGGACGGCGATCCGCTTCCTTGATGACGTCATCGACGCGACGCCTTATTTCTTCGACGAAAATAAGGACCAGCAGGGGAGCGAGCGGCGCGTGGGCATGGGCACGATGGGCCTGGCCGAGATGATGATCCGGCTGAAGATTCGCTACGGCAGCCCGGAGAGCGAGCAGTTTTTGGACCAGCTCTACCGCTTCATCGCCAGCGAAGCCTATCTGGCCTCGGCCGATTACGCCGCCGAGAAAGGCGCGTTCCCCCAATTCGAGGCCGACCAGTTCCTGCAAAGCGGCTTTATGCAGAGCATGCCGGAGGACGTGCGGGCCGCGATTAAAGAAAAAGGCATCCGCAACGTAACCCTGCTAACCCAGGCCCCGACCGGCACGACCGGCACGATGGTCAACACCTCGACCGGCATCGAGCCGTTCTACTTCTGGAGTTTCCATCGCAAAGGGCGTATGGGTACGCACGAGGAGCGCGTGGAGGTGTACGATGAGTGGCTGAAAGTTCACCCGGGCCAATCGCTGCCCGATTACTTTGTGACGGCCATGGATTTGACGCCCGAAGCTCACGTTCGGGTGCAGGCCGCCATCCAGCGCTGGGTCGATTCCAGCCTGAGCAAAACCTGCAACACACCCAACAGCTACACCGTCGAGCAGACCCGCGAACTGTACGAGCTGATGTACGAACTGGGCTGCAAGGGCGGCACGATTTATCGCGACGGCTCGCGGGATGTGCAGGTCTTGAATTTGAAGGACGAGGATAAGGAGCAGGCTGAGGCTGAGGCCAAGGTCGAGATGGAAGCCAAGGTCGCTGCTGAAGTCGAGGCTCGACTCAAGGCGGCGACCAAATGGCGGGCCAGACCGAGCACGCTGCACGGCCGCACCTACCGCAAAAACACGCCGATCGGCACGGCCTACATCACCATCAACGCCAACGGTGAAGGCGACTCGCAGCCGTTTGAGATTTTCATCAATGTCGGCAAAGTCGGCAGCGATGTGGCCGCCGACGCCGAAGGGTTGGGGCGGCTGGTCAGCCTGCTGCTGCGCATGCCCAGCCCGCTGTCCCCACAAGAGCGGGTGCGCGATATCGTGGCCCAACTGCGCGGCATCGGCTCCGGCCGGGCCCAGGGTTTCGGCAAAAACCGGGTGATGAGCATGCCCGACGCCGTGGCCCAAGCCCTGGCCGAACACGTCGGCATCAGTTCCACCGGCGACCTACCCGGCCTACCCGACGAAGACGAGAGCAAGCAGCTCCCGCTCATGCCCAAAGGCGATCTCTGCCCTAGCTGCGGCTCGGCCAGCCTGCTGAATATCGAGGGCTGCAAGAAGTGCCACGAGTGCGGATTCAGCGAGTGTTAGGGCTGGAGATTGGAGATTGGGAGATTAGAGATTAGGAGATTGGGAGATTAATTGCTCGTAGCCCGTAGGGTGGGTCGAGGGGCGAGACCCGCCATCTATTGCGGACGAATGGGTTATGAAAATCATCTACGACAGCGAGGCTGAATGAGGTAGGTTTCACCGCAAAGACGCTAAGTTCGCTAAGTTTTTATAAAAAATCTTTGTGTTCTTGGCGTCTTTGTGGTTCAAATAGATTGGTCAGGGCTTACGCAGTTTCAAAGGTGACAGTCACTTGAGTGCGCTAAATTGGTCTGTTTGAGCCGGCCAGATACTAATTTATCGACAATAAGTGACTGTCACCTGGTTTTTGGTTTGGCCTAATGGCGGCAACTGGGATTATCAATTAAGTTTCTCAACGGGGAGTCCAGAAGTGGGCCTCCCGTTTTTTACAATAAGGGGTGCAATGGCAACCGTAATCAAACCACCGACTCCTCTCCCTCAAAATCCCGGTCAAAAATCGATATTTTTGGCCGGCTCGATCGAAATGGATACGGCCGAAAA
The DNA here is from genome assembly GCA_020634935.1 of Anaerolineales bacterium. Lineage (GTDB taxonomy): Bacteria > Chloroflexota > Anaerolineae > 4572-78 > J111 > JAGRBY01. The sequence goes on along the minus strand of JACKAT010000050.1, from coordinate 30,565 downwards.
ATGGCAAGACCGTTTTGAACATGCCTTTCGAACCAATGACGTCCTTCTTTTCAACCCCCGTCGAGATGACTGGGATGTAAACTGGACGCAAAGTGCGCACAATAAATTTTTCAGAGAACAGGTGGAGTGGGAATTAGCCGCCCAAGAACAAGCCGATATTATCGCCATGTATTTTGACCCCCAGACCAAATCACCCATTACCCTGCTGGAATTAGGGTTGTTTGCCCGCAGCCAAAAGCTGGTGGTGTGCTGCCCCGCTGGGTACTGGCGTAAAGGCAATGTTGATGTGGTGTGCGAACGGTATAGGGTCGATCAGGTCTCTACTTTTTTGGGTTTGGTGGAGAGGGTCAAATATTCTATTTCGGATGGGAATTCTTGATGTTTAATAGTGGATTCAACTTGCTCTGGAAGAGTCTAAGAAAAGATACCGCTGACATCTACGGCGCTTTTTGATCAAACAGTAGTGAGGTACTCCGGCGGACATTTTAGGCAGCCTAAGTTTTAGAATTCCCCCATCATCAGTTCGCGCAGTTCTGCGTCGGAAATTTGTCCTCTTGGAACTAACTGGTAGTGCTTTTCCTCGACAATATTGAGTTTCAAAAGTTCATTTTCTTCTATAACGGCCAGTTCCAAAATAGCCACATCATTGTCATTTAAAAATTGCAGCGCTAGAGGCTTACATATCGCGTGGGGATAACGACTCCGGCACAAAGCGACATCTTGCATAACTTGGACGATCCCGAATTTGTCACCGGGCGACTTGGCCTGACAAGGTAACACAAAATGCGCGCCTCGTTTATTAACGCCAACGTAGATTTCATCAACTTCGATCTGGCCGATATCGACGACGGTGGTCCGTAAATGATTTTGAATTGAGTAAGCGGTTATCCCCGTGAAAATATCAACCAGCCGGTTGTATCTGGCCCGGGTTAAGAGGGCTTGTTCATCGGTGCCGGGAGCATAGTGGCGAACTATCTCCGGGGTGGCATCCGGCACTTTTATCGACTTGAAATGCGGAGTGGGTTGGATTTTTCCGGGGGCGGCCAGTCGAAACTGATACTCACCAATACCGGTTCCTACGATAATCCATTCGGCTCCTGCCGGGGCCGTGTTTTGAATGCTGGCGGGGAGTTCCCGGCGAAAACGGAACGAATAGGGAATGTCGCCCAGATTTTTTATCCGCTTAACCCCCAAATTTTCCGATGCCTGCACTAATTCTTCACGATTGAAGGGGATGCGGACCTTTTGCGGCTGATAATTCTGATTAAAAATCCATTCAATAATCTGTTCGTATTTCCCCATTCCGTTGATCCTCTATACAGATTAGACTTTATCGGAATTAAGGTGACAGTCACTTAACGGACTGGATATCGGGCCTGTTCATGAAACAGTACCCATATTTAGCACCAAAAAGTGACTGTCACCTGGTTTTTCGTTATTTCCAACTAATGTCTATTGATTTAGGTGTCCTGGCCCGGCCAAGTTAACACCACCACTTCTTCGCGCAGTTCGGCTTGGGTGGCCGTCGCAAACCGGGTACGGAAAAGATCAATTCTTTCAACTTGATAGCCCAGACGTTCGGCTATCTCGGCTAATATTTGACCGGTTCTAATCATGACCTGTAGATAAGAAGCTTGATCGCCCACAACATAAGCCAATTTAGCGCCTGGTTTGAGGATTTTAGTCAATTCTGAAAAATGACGGGCCATACCTCCAAAATAAAGTTTGGTGACTCGGGCATAAAGTTTTTCAAAACCGGACGTTTTGCCCAGTTCAAGGCGTCGGCTTTCAATAGCAGTGGCTATTTGTTGGATAGCCTTTATATCAGCCACCCATTGATCATCCGTATCTGTTTTATAAACTCCTCTGGTATTTGACCGGAGTAAGGTCTTTTTAAAACCGCGCAACTGGGACATATCTTCAAAAAATCCCAACACGACCGATTCAAGTCGTGTCGTTCGCGTGTAATCCTTTTCATTGGGATATGGCGGCGAGGTGATGATGGCATCAATTGTATTTGGGCTGATAATATCCGCCGGCTGTCGCGCATCGGCTAAAAATACGTTGGTATCAGGATAGTCCTGGCCGAACACAAGGTGTAAATCCTCAATCATTTTTTTCACTTCGTTCAGCCAAAGGGCCACAACCGGAACATCAGGCTTGATTTTGCCGACCCCAACTTCTGGCCCAAAACGCAAATTGCCGATTGAGCTTACCAAGGCATTCCCCAGCGCCAAAACGAGATATTTGTAAGAGGGCGTATTTTCAAACGACTTAATTTGCTCGAACAGCACCAGCGTTTTATGGAGCGGAAGCGGGCTAATCGAGTTTTTGATGATGGCGCGCATCGCCGGCTCATCAAGCTGCTTCAATTTCACATCCGGTTCGCAACGCAATGTTCGGTCATCGATGCCCTGGTTTATCAATACGGCATACGTGCTATCTGAAATTTGTGCGGCGAGCGCCTCTAATTCGTCGGGGGCGATGGCCCAATTCGTTTTAACCGTGGAAGCAAAACGGGGAAAAGGATTAGCCTCTAAACCTACGGCTTTGATATGATTTAACTTTGCTTCCACGATGGTTGTTCCTGTACCGCAGAAGGGATCTAAAATAACTGACTTTGTATTTAAATCAAAATCGCGAATGTAGTCTCTAACCAAATGGGGGGGGTACGATAAGACAAAACGATACCAGTCATGAAAAGCCCGATCCTCGTGATTGATGGAATTATTATTACTACTAATCACTTCAGGCTTTTCAATCGAAAGGGGTTCTCCGGCAGATAAAGGTAGGGGATACTGGAAGTATTTTTTTGACATCTATTTTTCGATCCAATTCATAAAATGTCCTCTCGCAAACTATTATATCGTAATATTTCGTTTTGGTCATTTGTTCCATACATTCATCCCCTCAAAAAGTCCATCGACTCTCACATCGAAGATTTCACCCCAAAACCCACCAAGAAACTCCGCGCCCTCTGAGCCTGCTTCGTGGCCTTTGGGGTAAAAACGACAACAACAGATTATGAAAGGAACGGATTGTTTTCCGCGCTATCCGTTCCCTTCCGCATCCGCTGTTGTCTTTTTCCCTGTCCAAAAACCATGCCTACCGTAAAAAAACGATTCCTACCGCCAAAAAACCGTTCCTACCACCTGCAAAATGGTTCCTACCGCCAAAATATCGTTCCTACCATCTAGAAAACGACTCCTACCGCTAAAAAATCATTCCTACCGCCAAAAAGTCGTTCCTACCATCTGAGAAACGGTTCCTACCACCAAAAAACCGTTCCTACCGCTGAAAAACGAGTCCTACCAACTGAAAAACGAGTCCTACCGTCGAAAAACGACTCCTACCGCCGCCGAACCGTTTAATTCAGCGGTAGTTTGATGATTACGGCTCAGAAAGCAAGGGGCGGTACAATTGTCTCACTATTTTTAAGGAGCAAGGTTGTCATTATAGTAAAGTTATGATACCGTTAAGGTATGTTAATATTGGAGTAAGCGATTAGTTACGAACCTTCAGCCGTCAGTTGACCACGTAAGATACCTTCTAACCCTCATAGTTGGCTCCCCGGCCCAAACTTTCGCCAAAATAGGACAAAGCGGATAGTTGATTGTGAAGCGCTGAAAGCTTACACATTGGGTTTTTAAATATGACTAAGGAGCTGAACATGAAAACTGCAACGATTGACGCACAACTATTGAACGCCCAATTAGCCATTAATAATGCGCTGGAAGACCCGGATATTCTGGCCGACTTGAGCCGCTTTGGGTATGATGAAGCCAGAATCAACGCCGGTAAGGATCTGTTGGAGCAAGCCGAAACCCTGGTCGATCAGCAGAAAGTCGAATATGGCGAACAGTACGGGGCCAGCGGGGCCTTAGAGCAAGCTCGTCAAACCGCCGCTCAAGCCTATGATATTACCCTCAAAGTCGCCCGAGTCGCGCTGAAAGACCATCAAAAAGCGCGGCATGCTCTGGCTTTGGATGGCCGCCGCAAACAGGACTTGGCCGGCTGGCTGGGCCAAACCCAAACCTTCTACAACAATCTGCTCGGCCAGCCGGATTTGCTGCCCCGTATGGCCCAATTCGGCTATGATCGGGCCAAGCTGAAAAGCGAACGCGCTTTAATTGAGCAAGTCGCTCGCCTGAATGAGCAGCAAGAAGGCGAAAAAGGGGATGCTCAGGAAGCCACCAAACAGCGCGATGCCGCGCTCGAAGCGCTGGATGAGTGGCTGGGTGATTTCAAAGAAATCGCCGAAGTCGCGCTCATCGCCTCGCCGCAGCGGTTGGAAAAGCTGGGGTTTGGGGTTATCGCCTAAGGCATTTACCGGTAAGTATTGAAAAAGCGCCGCAGACATCTGCGGCGCTTTTTGATTAGCGGGGCATCGGCATTCTATGCTCTGGCATACGAGCAATTTCACCATTAAAGAACACATTACGGAATTTCAATGGTGGTCTCAATCGACTGGGTCTGCCCGTTTACGGTGTGGGCGATAGCCTGTAAAGTGTACGCGCCGGAGTCGATCTGGTTGAGCGGCAGCCGGTTGCAATCCGGTTCGCCGCCGCCAAAAGCGCAGTAGGCCGCGTTCTGCTCATTGCGGCGATGCACCATCTCGCCGTGACTGTTGCGGATGATCATCTCCATAAAATCGATGCCGTCGCCGTCATTCGGGCCGAAGTTGGTGTTGTAAGCTTTCACCTGAAACACCAGGTCGGTGGTAACGATCTGATCCAGGCTGCCCAAACCAAACTGCACCCACTCGACTTTAACCTCACCGTTGCTGGCGCCGGTTTCCGGCGCACCCCGGATGGCGAAATCCCAGTTCCAGGTGGCCGGATCGAACGGCTCGACTTGGAAGAGCCACAGTTACTCCTTGGCTGGTGATCATTGATTGGGTTAAGGTAATGTAGCACAAATCAGGGTTTTATGACAAGCGAGTTTGATGAATTTGGTTTTTTGGGCCCTTCTAAAAAGATAGTTCTTTAGATCGATAGTACCGCCTGAAAAGATACAGCTTCGGATCGATGTGAGAAATAGGGAATCTGCATATATTGTAGGAAATATGATATAGCTGCCCAGTGATGGGTAGCCACAAAAAAACAACGTACAAAGTAGTATTAGTCCGAGAAAGGGGACACTTTAAACCTATGAACACGGCTCAACGTATTGGCTTTTTGGGGGGTCCGTTAGTTTTTGCCGCAATCTTGCTTTATCCGGTATTGTTCGCCCTGCCGGAAGGCATGACGCCGCAAATGATTAGTCTATTAGCTGTAATTAGTTTGATGGCTATCTGGTGGGTCACCGAAGCCATTCCCATTCCCGCAACCGCCTTGCTACCGATCGCCTTGTTTCCTCTATTAGGAATTTTGAAGTCAGCCGAATCAACTACGCCTTATGCTAACCACTTAATTTACCTGTTCATCGGCGGCTTCTTCCTGGCCGTGGCCATGGAAAAATGGAACTTACACAAACGCATTGCCTTGCATACGATTCGCATCATCGGTACCGGTCCCACGCGCGTTATTTTAGGGTTTATGATTGCCACCGCTTTCCTGTCGATGTGGGTCAGCAATACCGCTACCGCCATGATGATGATGCCGGTTGGCATGGCCGTCATCACCCAGGTGGTCAGTGTGCTCAAGGACGAAGGGGTGGAAGTTAATCCCAACAAGTTCAACTTTGGCACCGCGCTGATGTTAGGGATTGCCTACGCCGCCTCGATCGGTGGGGTTGGCACCATTATCGGCACACCGCCGAACACCGTGTTGGTCGGGGTTATCGAATCGCAGTATGGCCAAACCATTAGTTTCGCTAGCTGGATGGCCTTTGGGGTGCCGCTGTCAATCGTCTTTCTGCTGCTAACCTGGTTCCTGCTGACCAAAGTGATGCTGCCGCCTGAAATCTCCACCATCCCCGGCGGCACCGAATTAATCAACCGCGAGATCGCCAAATTAGGGCCGGTCTCGAAAGAAGAAAAGTTGGTTCTGTTGACCTTTGCGACGGTCGCGGTGGCCTGGATTGCGCGCGGCTTTATGACCACACCCTTTGTGTCTGACACCACCATTGCGATGGTTGGCGCGATTGCCCTGTTCCTTATCCCATCTAACTTCAGTGAAGGCAAATTCTTACTCGACTGGCAAACCGCCGTTAAAATTCCGTGGGGCGTGGTGGTCCTGTTTGGCGGCGGCCTGGCGATGACCGACGCGGTTAGTAAAACCGGTCTGGATGTGTGGTTAACCGGCCAATTTACGCTCTTAAACGGCTTGACCCTGATTGTCGTCATTCTGATTGTGACTACAGTGGCGATCTTCCTGACCGAAGTGACCTCAAATACCGCTACCGCTACCCTGTTGGTGCCGGTGATGGGGACCGTAGCTATCGCGATGGGCGTGCACCCCTTCGGCCCGATGATCGCTGCCGGCGTGGCTACCTCCTACGCCTTTATGCTGCCGGTGGCAACGCCGCCCAACGCGGTGGTCTTCGGCAGCGGCTATGTAACTATCGCTCAAATGTCGAAAGTCGGTTTGTGGCTCAACCTGGCCGGTATCGCTATCATCACCCTGTTTGTAATGCTAATCCTGCAATTCATTTGGGGCATCGACCTGAACACCCTACCCGCCTGGGCTACTCTAGCTACGAACTAACCAACCGACTAACCAACTAAATAACCAACCAAATATCCCTTCACAGCCTAAAGGCTCCCATAACTAAATGGGAGCCTTTTTGTGTTGGCTGAGCGCGAGTTACGGCCCCCAAATGTCCCTCAACCGTCATGGTACTAGTACTAGAGGTTTAGATCATGAGGGCCAAATCGCCGAATTTTTACTGCAAAAGTTATGACCTTAGGTCGATGTGCGCTGCTTTTTAATTTGGTATGCTATGGTTGTAATAGTTGTTAAGCCTACCGCAAGGCTTCAATCAAATAGATGATCAATTACACAGAAGTATTCATATAACAAGGGGGATATACTCATGAACGCAGCTAAACGTATTGGCTTTTTTGGTGGTCCGGTAGTCTTTGCGGCTATCTTATTGTATCCGGTATTGTTTGCCCTACCTGAGGGCATGACTCAAGAAATGATTAGTGTTATAGCCGTCATGGCTTTGATGGCGATTTGGTGGATCACAGAAGCCATTCCTATTCCCGCTACCGCACTGCTGCCCATTGCCCTGTTTCCGGCTCTGGGAGTGTTGAAATCAGCGGCCTCAACTACAGCTTACGCTAACCACTTGATTTACTTGTTCATCGGCGGCTTCTTCTTAGCCGCAGCTATGGAAAAGTGGAACTTACACAAACGCATTGCCCTATTTACCATTAAAATGATCGGCACCGGTCCCGAGCGCGTTATTCTGGGCTTCATGGTGGCCACGGCCTTCCTGTCGATGTGGGTCAGCAATACCGCCACGGCCATGATGATGGTGCCGGTGGGGATGGCCGTTATCAGCCAGGTATTGGATGTCCTTAAAAGTGAAGGCGTTGAACTCAAAAAATCAACTTTCAACTTTGGTACAGCTTTAATGTTAGGGATTGCTTACGCGGCCTCGATCGGTGGGGTTGGCACGATTATTGGGACGCCCCCCAACACCGTTTTGGTCGGGATCATTGAGCAGCAGTACGGTCAAAGCATCGGCTTCGCGCAATGGATGGCCTTCGGTGTACCACTAACCGTTATCTTCCTGGGCCTAACCTGGTTCCTCTTAGTTAAAGTTATGCTGCCGCCTGAAATCGACAAAATCCCTGGTGGGGCTGAATTGATTGAGCGCGAATATAAAAAGCTTGGCCCGATGAGCAAAGAAGAAAAGCTGGTTCTGGTAGCTTTCGGCGCCGTCGCTGCGGCCTGGATTATCCGTGGCTTTATGAGCACCGCGTTTATCTCTGACACCACTATCGCGATGATTTGTGCCATTGGCCTGTTCCTTATCCCGTCCAACTTCAGTGAAGGCAAATTCTTACTCGACTGGCAAACCGCCGTTAAAATTCCGTGGGGTGTGGTCGTTCTGTTCGGTGGTGGCTTAGCCTTAACTGCCGCAGTGAGCGCCACTGGTTTAGACACCTGGTTCACCAGCCAATTCACCCTCTTGAACGGTCTAGCTTTGGCCATTGTCATCTTCCTGGTCACTACCGCCGCCATCTTTATGACCGAGGTTACATCGAACACTGCTACGGCTACGCTGTTAATTCCGGCAATGGGCGCTATCGGTGTAGCGATGGGCGTACATCCTTACGGCCTGATGATCGCTGCCGGCGTGGCTACGTCTTACGCCTTTATGCTCCCGGTCGCAACCCCGCCTAACGCCGTGGTCTTCGGTAGTGGTCAAGTCACTATCGCTCAAATGTCCAAAGTTGGGATCTGGCTGAACTTGGTCGGTATCGTCCTGATTACCCTGTTCGTGATGCTCTTCCTACAACTCATCTGGGGTATCGACCTCAACACCGTACCGGATTGGGCTATGCTAGCCACCAACTAGACAATTAAAAGACCCTTCACGCCTAACGGCTCCCAAAGAATGTTTGGGAGCCGTTTTTTTGTTATGTTTATGACTTACGCCGTTGGCATGTCATTTCGAGGAGGAACGACGAGAAATCCCTGAGAATAATGTTTGCAAGCAGACTCTATAGGGATTTCTCCGCCTGCGGCTACGAAATGACATTATGGGATGTCAAGTGCGTAACGCCTAATGTAAAAGACATAAGATCTGTTAGGTTTTGCCTGAGTAGAAATATGTCAATTTTATGATACGCCGCTGGTGATATAGTTTTCCAGTTCTTTGATGGTATGCTGCTGCTTGGAGATGATCGATTTGACCACATCGCCAATACTGATCACGCCCATAACTCGCTTTTGGTCCAGGACAGGCAAGTGGCGAATGCGCTGGTTGGTCATCAATTCCATACAATTCTCAATGGTTTTGTCGCGGGTGATGGTCACCACTTTGGCACTCATCAACTCCTTAACCTGAACCTCGTGAGCCGATTTATTAAGGGAGACGCTGCGAGCATAGTCGCGTTCTGAAAAAATACCGGCTAAAGTGTCGCCGTCCATGACCAGCACCGCGCCGATATTTTTATCCGCCATTAACTGCAAGGCGTCGTAAATTGTTGCCTCCGGGCTAATCGACCAGATTTCATCCCCTTTGTTTCTTAAAATTTGACCAACCGTTGTCATGATTTGCTCCTTTGCATATCTATGTTTGGTCTAAGCTTGTCAATCAACCCGATTAAATAGGTTGGCTCAACAAGGCCAGACCAAAAGGGCCAATACTTTATCCCATTGTACTGTAAATGGGGGGAAAGTGCCAGTCACTAAATAGTTACGCTGCAGACTTAAACCGTTCACATCTTGGCCGGATACGCCTCAGATCATCTTCAGGATAGATAGGTACTGGCGGGAAAAATTCAATACCATAGGCATCGATGGTTTTTAGACCATGCGCCCGGCGAACGGACACACGATAGTTGCCGTCCATCACAAAATAAATGTGGTTGACCTCATACACCTTGATAGGCTCGAACCCTTTTTCATAAAAAAGTTCATCCACCTGACGCCAGCGCGAAGCCACCCGTTTGTCCTTGGGTAAAAATGAGCGGGTAAATTCTCGGTAGCGGCCAACACTGCCTACAACCTTATCAACATCGATTTGCTGTAACCCTTTAGCAGCCATCGTCTGAAGCCTCAGCGTTCGCTGCACTTCATAAAATGAAAGCAGTTCACCTGTTTTTGTTTTGAACATATTTGAGATCCATTCCCAAAAAACTTGGTGGTGCGGATTCGCAAAATCATCCCATGTTTGTTGCGTAACAACCAGCATCACGGCCTCCCGTGGGTATAAAGCACGACTATTGTGGTTTTTGTTAACTCTACTATACCGGTTGATCGCATCAGGGACGTTTCCAAAAGCGCTCCATTTATCGACCCATAAAACTCTCAATTTAGGTCTTTGCTATAAAATGAGCACGGCTGGCAGTACTTTATGTCTGTTGACACTAACCATTCCGGTTGTTATACTTAAAGTTAACCTCTTTAAACTCTATTACATCGACACATTTGATTGGCTTTCAGGCAGCCATTCTCAACACCAGCGTCGATCAGGCCCACTGAAAGATTTTGAGGCAATGTATAAGTACAGTTGTCGTAAATGCCCCATTAGAAATCGCTGTATAGAAGAAAGCGATAACCCGACCAGCACTAAAAATATGGTACGCTCCGCTTTTGAGGCTAGAACAGATACCCTGGCCACTTGGGGGCTGCTCCAGAAAAATTGTTTATTGTTAGAAGCCGATAAGGCGCGTTCAAAATCGGCCTTGTCTGACCGCCTGCGCAAAGTACAAAGCGACCGGCCCGATGAGACCGATGATTTAGAAATGCCTAGCACCATGACCAAGTCGAAAGGCTCGGTCATCCGGCGTCTGCGCCCTGACAAACAATTCGATTCACCGGAACGCTCCACGTCTCAGTCGCCTGACTATCTCAAGCCGGTAGCCCCTCCGTCCAAAAAAGGCCCATCCAAGCCGCTGCGCCGGCTGTCAACCACAAAGCCACTTAATCAAGTTGGCGATGAAGATCGCTTCTGGCTGACCATTCTTAACACTGGCCGCCGCATCGCCCTGCCAACCAATGGCGAAATGTCATTTGGCCGATTTGATCCTGACGTCGGCATCCCACCTGATATCGATTTATCATTTGAAGATCGGGAGTTTGGGCTTATTGCCCGGCGGCATGCCGTAATTATCGCCCGCAACGCCGAACATACTATTGAAGACTTAGGGAGTCGAGCCGGTATTTTTCTTAACGGCAAGCAAATCGAGCACGGAATTCTTAAAGTCAAGGACCATGTTAGTCTGGGCGGCGTTAAGCTGATCTATGACAAAATTCCAGCCGAAGTATTTGAACAAGCCAAGTCTAAACAGGTACGTCACAAATTAGTGGTAACGCCCACCGGTCATAAATTTTATTTTCCTATTAATAGGAAGATTGTCATTGGCCGGGCCGATCAACAGGTCAATTTTATACCCGACCTTGATCTCAGCCATGAGGGAGAGGTAGCCCGCCTGGTCTCGCGGCGGCATGCGATAATCCGCTGGCGTTACGGCCAACCTTATATTGAAGATCTAGGCAGCGGTTTTGGAACCAGATTTAGGGGAGAAGTACTCCAACTGGGCCAATCGATACCACTCAAGCCCGGCGATCATATTTGGCTGGCCGGCTGCGTTCTGGCTTACGACATTGAAACATAAGGAGACAAACACGTATGACCCAACAACTCCCCTCCGAACCCGATGATACGCTTGAAAAAATGATCACCTGGCCGGCCGACAATAAAGACATGATTTTTATGGCCGGCGGGCGCTTTGTTATGGGGGCTAATCAAGGCGATTCGCATCACCATCCGGAGCATTATCTAGAAGTAGCCGGCTTCTACCTGGATCGCTGGCCGGTTACTAACGCCGAGTATAAACTATTCATCGATCAAACCGGTTATGCTGTACCCAATTATGAGGTGAGTTGGTGCGATACCAAAGCCTACAATTGGGATGCCAAGCAGCAGACCTTTCCTGAAGGCAAAGCCGATCATCCGGTTGTGCTGGTCACTTGGGAAGACGCTATGGCTTATGCTGCTTGGGCGGGGAAACGCCTGCCCACCGAAGCCGAATGGGAGCGGGCCGCCCGTGGCCTCAGCGGCCGCCGCTATCCGTGGGGCAATGCCTTTGATAATGGACTATGTAACTGCAAAGAAGCTGAACTGGGTCAAACCAGTGCGGTCGGTCAATTCTCGCCGGGCGGCGATACTCCAGAAGGGCTAATTGATATGGTCGGCAACGTTTGGGAGTGGACTAACAGTCTGTTTCGGCCTTATCCTTACAACCCTGATGATGGCCGCGAAAGCCGGCAGGCCAGCGGCTTCCGGGTGCTGCGCGGCGCGTCGTGGCGTAATGATGCCAATGTGGCCTTATGTGTCTGGCGCTTAGATGGCGATTTCAAATTTTTCAACAACGTTGGCTTTCGCTGCGCGGCATCACCGGAATGAGTTCGGATGGCTGCTTTATGTTGCTGCTAACAACTACGCCCAACGGCTGAGGCCATCCTCCGGATCTGACTCATTAACTCGGCAAATTGGGGCAGAGTCAGAGACTGCGGCCCGTCAGAAATCGCTTTATCAGGGTTTGGATGGGTTTCAATGATCAGACCATCCGCGCCGGCGGCAACACTGGACATGGCGATTGGCGGCACGTGCCGCCGGATACCAATGCCGTGGCTGGGGTCAGCAATGACCGGCAGGTGGGACAGATCTTTGAGCAGCGGGATAGCATTGACATCAAAGGTGTTGCGGGTGTATTTAGTGTCAAAAGTGCGGACGCCGCGCTCGCACAACATCACCTGGGTGTTACCATGCTGTAAAATATATTCGGCGGCCATCAACAGATCCTCCAAAGTGGCCGACATGCCTCGCTTGAGCAAAACCGGTTTTTGGGCCTGCCCAACCGCGTTAAGTAGATCGTAATTTTGCATATTCCGCGCCCCAATTTGCAGGACATCGGCATACACAGCCACTAAAGCCACTTTAGTTGGTGACATCACTTCGGTCACAATCGGTAGCCCTGTCATTTCACGGGCTTCAGCCAGCAGTTTTAACCCGGCCTCACCCAACCCTTGAAAACTGTAGGGCGAACTGCGTGGTTTATAGGCTCCACCGCGCAGCATAGTAGCGCCAGCCTGTTTAACCGCGTGGGCTGTTTCAAGCAACTGCTCCCGGCTTTCCACGCTGCATGGGCCGGCCATAACCACCAGCTTGTCACTACCAACGACGACATCTCTGACTTTTATAGTGGTATTTTTCGGACTGAAGGTCCGGCTGACCAATTTAAATTGCTGGGTGATGGCCATTGTCTCCCGGACTCCGGGCATTTGACCGACTTTAAAAAGATCAAGCGGCTGGCCGTTACCCTGCAAACCAATGACAGTATCACCAGAACCCTGAGACAGGTGCGTTTGCCATCCGTTGCTTTCGGCTTCGGCGATGACATTATCAATTTGAAAGGGCGTGGCTTCGGCGTCCATGATGATAATCATAAAACCGCTTCTCCCGTAGCCCCATTTTTAACAATAAGAGTCCCCTTATCGTCAGGGTGGGGAGTAGTAGCCATAGGGTAAGACCCCAGCATCTTCACAAAGCCGGCCCGTCGCAGCAACCCTAGCAGAGCGGCTTCGGCAACGGGGTCTTGCCAATGCCCTTCAAAATCCAGGTAAAACAAGTACTGCCAGGGCCGGTTACGGCGCGGTCGAGACTCGATTTTGGTCAGGTTAATATTACGCTCGGCAAATTCACCCAGGCAGTGGTAGAGCGATCCTGGCAAATGCCGCGCGCTAAATATAAGTGAGGTTTTTGACCGCTGGGCGCGGGGGGGGTCGTCATTACCCAGCACAAAAAAGCGGGTGTAGTTAAAAGGCGCATCCTGGATGTCTTCCTCAAGGACATCCAGCCGATAAATATCGGCGGCTAACTTACTGGCGATAACGCCCAGATCCGCTTCGGGGCTTTCGGCCAGATCACGGGCGCTGCCGGCGGTATCAAAAGATGGTATCTCTTCTAATTTATAGCGCTGGATGAACTTTTCACACTGCCGGAGCGATTGGGATGTAGACCGGACGCGCTTTAAGCTCGATAATTTTGTGCCGGGCGCAGCCATTAAGGTATGTTGAATACGCATGATAATTTCGGCTTGAATGCGCAAGTCTCTTTCCATGAGCAATTCGTAAGCCATGGGGTGCGAGCCGGTCAGCGCGTTTTCAACCGGCAGAATTCCCAAATCAGCCTGCTGGGTTTCCACAGCCGCAAAAACGTCAACCAGTGAAGGACAGGTGATCGTTTTAGTGGTCGATCCAAAATATTGGTAAATGGCAGTCTCCGAGTAGGCCCCGCCAATTCCTTGAAATGCTACTGTTGTCATTTGAGCCTCTAATCCTCAAAATTTGCGGCAGGCAGTGTAGCACGAAGGGCAGGGCAAGTCAAAATGAGGAATATTGAGAAAATGAGTCAGGATAAATTTTAAATGGTCACTTCAAATAGACCACATTCCTTTGGTAAATTATAACCTATTTAAAATAAACTATTAAGTCGATTCCGCAATTATTACCATACAATCAAGTCAATTCAATAATCTATCGGTTTGATATCAACGGAGAATTGGAGGGACCATGTTCATTAACAAACCGACCTTTTATCATAAGAAACATATCAATCAAATGGAAGGCCTACTTGAGGCGTACCGGACCAAAATCGCCAGGGGCTTCGCCATTATCCTTAGCGCCGTTGTTTTCGCGCTGTTGGGCAAAGCCATTAGTTTAGCCGGTATTGATATACTGGGAGCGGATTTTGCTGAAATTTTTGAACCCCTTGAGTATATTGGGCTGACCACCGGATTTGTTATCGGCTTAATTTATGACCTGGATATATTTGTATTTACATACAGTGAAAAATTCTCATTAAGAACTAACAAAAATATGGCATACCAGGAGGTATGATTCGGGCTGAACTAGAAAAGCTGACAAAAGAAGAGTTGATTGAATTGGTCTTGGAACAAGCCCAACGCCTGACGGAAATTGAACAGGTAATGGTCAGCATCAGGGCTGAACTAGACCAGTTGCGCCAGGAGCACAACGGGCCCCGGAAACCGCCCCCCACCTCCAAGAACTCCTCCCAACCCCCTTCACGAGACCAGAAAGCCAACAAACCGCAGGGTAGCCCCAAGCGTAAACACGGTCGCGGTTATGGACATGATAAAGCCCAACGGCAGTGGGTGGCTGAACCGGATGAGGTAGTTGAACTCAAGGCCGAGCAGTGTCCCAGGTGCCAGGGCGATTTGAGGCCTGCGGCCGCCAAGGTCGTGGCGGTGAACCAGATCACGGAGTTGCCTGAACCCAAAGCCAAAGTGATTGAGGTTCGGCAGTACGAAGTCCAATGTCCTGACTGTGGTCACAGCCAGCGGGCTGAACCGCCCCAAGGTTTAGAGATGGAGCGGGTCTTTGGAAGCCGGTTGGAAGCCACCACGGTCTACTATCGACACCAGCAACATATGAGTTATGAACGAACCCAAAAAGCCTTACAAGACTTACACGGGGTTGAGTTGAGCCAGGGGGCCATCAACCGCATGATGGGTCGCGTCGGACGGGCCGCTACCCAAGAGCTTGAGGCTATTGCAGCCGTCGTGCGGCAAAGTGCGGTGGTCAACAGTGACGAAACTGGGGCGCGGGTGGCCGGTCGCACCTGGTGGCATTGGGTCTTTTGGACACTCACAGCAGTGTTGCATGTCATTAAACCTTCGCGGGCCGCAGCCGTCATTGACAAGGTGATGGCCGATAGCAACGTTGAAGTCTGGGGCAGTGATTGTTTACCGGCTCAACTCAAGGCTGACCGACTCCACCGCCAACTGTGTCTGGCTCACCAGAACCGTGATCTGCAACGGGTCATTGACCACTATCCGCAAGGCTGGTGGCCCCGCGCCGTGCAAACCTTGTTCCGAGCCGCTATCGCCCTGCATCATCGTCGTGACCAACTCTCGCCTGAACATTTCCAAGCTTATCGACATCGTCTGGAACGTCTAGGTGATTGGTTGTTAACTCGCTCACCTCCTCAGTTCGAAGCTGTTAAGTTACACAAACGTTATCTCAAGCACCGCCAACATCTGTTTGTCTTTCTGTACCGGACTGATGTTGAACCCACCAACAATGTGGCTGAACGGGCTTTGCGACCGGCGGTCATCCATCGCAAAGTCACCGGTGGCTTTCGCTCTCAATGGGGCGCTGAAGCTTATGTTGCTTTGGCTTCTGTCATTGACACAGCCAAGTTGCATGGTCGCTCTCCCTTTGAGGCTATTCAACAACTCTTCCCTCAACCTGCTTTTCCTATCCCTCTTTACCTGTCCTGTATGTAGTTACCTATATTTTATACCCAGGTTTTCAAGATAACCTATTATATTACCATTGGAGCTATCAACATCGGGATCGGTATTTTATTAGGCTGGGCAGTGATGTACTTTTTGGCGTAGATGCTGACTAAAAAGCCGTGGGTAGGTGATATTCAACTATCAAATTTTTCTAACAAAAAAGGGTGGCCCAACAGCCACCCTTAAAAGTTATCCTTCATTAGAGAAATAGCTTAACCGCTGGTATTGTCACCCAAAAGCTGGTCAATGATGCGCTCAAATTCTTCATAAGGATAGGCGCCAGCCAGGGGAACACCGTTGACCAAAAAGGCCGGAGTCCCTCGCACCCCCATAATTTGCGACAAACGAATATCGTCTTCGATTGAACTTGTATCCGTGAACGTGGACAGACATTGCTCAAAAGCCTGGGTATCAAGGCCAATCTGATCAGCCAGTTTGGTTAAGTTGGCCGGGGTATAGCCAATGCCAACATTGCTGTACATGGTGGTATGGTAGTCCCAAAATCGATCCTGTTGAGCGGCACATTCTGAAGCTTCAGCCGCCTCCATCGAATCGGCTCCTAAAATGGGAAAGTGAACAAACGCCATTTTCACTTTACCGGTTTCGATATATTTTTCGTTAATTTTCGGCAAAACTTCCTTGGCCCAGCGAGCGCAGTAACCGCAGTTGAAATCACCAAATTCGACGATAGTGATGGGCGCTTCAGATTTACCCTGGTAATGGCGCGCCCCTGAACTGACAGCCATCATCACCGCCTGGTAAGGATCAAGTTCATTGATCTCATCCGAAGACTCAACGCTGGCTAACGGAGCGATCACCGACGGCTGCTCCGGGAAGATGATCGGCCGCAGGTAAAATCCGCCTAAACCGCCAATCAGCAGTCCAACAATGAGCAGAAGCCACGGGCTTGACGACGATTTGGGATGAACATCCTCAATCGCTTGAAGTGAAGCGGTGTCTTCAATAGAATTCTGTTCAATATCGACTACAGGTTCCGGGGTAGATGGTTCTTCGGTAAGTGGTTCATCGGCGCTTTTATTCTGTTCGAGATCAATCATAGGACTGTCCTTTAAGTATTACGATGTGTAAAACAATAATTATACTTTGCCACAAATATGTCCAGGAATCAAATATTAATTCGATTTTTGCTGCACTTTGGCCCAGGTATCGCGCAGAGTAACGGTTCGGTTGAACACGAGATGGTCAGGCGTGGTATCAGGGTCAACACAGAAATACGCTGTCCGCAAAAATTGGTAGCGGCTGCCCGGTTCCGCGCCGGCCAAACTCGGCTCAACTTTGGCCTGGGCGATGACTTGCAGTGAGTCAGGATTCATATTAGCGGTAAAATCTTCTCCTTCGCCAACATCATCCGGATTTTCTTTGGTAAAGAGGTGATCGTATAAGCGCACTTCGGCGCTAAGCGCATGAGCCGCCGAAAGCCAGTGCAGGGTTCCTTTGACCCGGCGTCCGTCGGGCGAGTCGCCGCCCCACGTTTCAGGATCGTAGGTGCAGTGGAGTTCGACAATGTCACCGTTCTCATCTTTGATCACATCGGTACAAGTGATGTAATAGGCGTGCATCAGCCGCACTTCTCGCCCCGGAGCCAGCCGGAAGAATTTCTTATGGGGAATCTCCTGAAAATCCTCGCGTTCAATGTAGACGACTTTAGAGAAAGGCACTTGGCGCGTGCCGGCTGCTGGATCTTCCTGGTTATTAACCGCCTCGGCATATTCCACTTTATCATCCGGATAGTTGGTGATCACCACCTTCAGCGGATCGAGGATGGCCATTACCCGGGCGGCGCTCTGGTTCAACTCCTGGCGCAGGCAGTATTCTAACAGGGCGAAATCGATGGTGCTGTCGTTTTTGGCCACACCAATACGCTCGGCGAAATCGCGAATAGCGGCCGGCGGATAGCCGCGCCGCCGCATGCCGGAGATGGTCGGCATACGGGGATCGTCCCAGCCGTTGACCAGGTTATTTTTAACTAACCGCAGCAGCTTGCGCTTGCTCATCACCGTATAAGTCAGGTTAAGCCGGGCGAACTCGATTTGCTGAGGATGGTAAATATCCAGCTCATCCAAAAACCAATTGTACAGCGGGCGGTGATCTTCAAACTCCAAGGTACAAATTGAGTAGGTGATACCTTCAATCGAGTCGGATTGACCGTGGGCGTAATCATACATCGGGTAAATGCACCACTCGTCGCCGGTGCGGGGATGTTCGGCGTGGAGAATGCGATATAGCACCGGATCACGCAGGTTCAAGTTACCGGAGGCCATGTCGATTTTGGCTCGCAGGACATACGTCCCATCTTCAAACTCACCCTTTTTCATGCGCTCAAATAAATCAAGGTTTTCCTCAATTGACCGATCGCGGTAGGGGCTTTCGCGCCCCGATTCGGTCAAGGTGCCTCGATAGGCTCGAATTTCATCGGCGCTAAGACTGTCAACGTAAGCGTGGCCGTCTTTGATTAGCTTAATCGCCCATTCGTAAAGCTGGCCGAAATAGTCAGACGCATAAAATTCTCGATCGTCCCAGTCAAAGCCGAGCCAGCGGACATCCGTTTTGATCGAGTCGATGTACTCCTGCTCTTCTTTGATCGGGTTGGTGTCATCAAAACGTAGATTACAGAACCCATTAAACTCGTTGGCCAACCCAAAGTTAAGGCAAATCGATTTGGCGTGGCCGATGTGCAGATAGCCATTCGGTTCCGGAGGGAAGCGGGTATGTACCCGGCCGTTATACTTACCGGATTCGATATCATCCTCAATAATCTTTTTAATGAAATTGGGCGGTGGGGTTTGGTCGTTGGTCATTCATTTATCTCCCTATTTCCATTTAATGTTACAGCCCATACTGGGGGTCTGGTTAGGATCGGGCGGCTCGCCGCTAAGCGCCGCATCGAGGGCAGCCCGCAAATCTTGGCCTGTTACGGGTACGTTATTGCCGGGACGAGCGTCATCAAACTGGCCGCGATAGACCAGTTGCAAATCGCCGTCAAAGAGATAAAAATCAGGGGTACAAGCGGCCTGGTAGGCTCTGGCTATCTCTTGTGTTTCATCGAAGAGATAAGGGAAGGTATAACCAACCGTTTTGGCCACTTCCTTCATTTTATCCGGCGCATCGCCCGGATGACTGACGATGTCGTTTGAATTAATGGCCAAAATAGTCACGCCTTTCGGCTGGTAATCATGGGCCAACTGCACCAACTGGCTGTTGACGTGCTTAACGTAGGGACAGTGGTTACAGATAAACATAATCACATTGGCTTTATCTGACTTAACATCCGCCAGGCTGATCATATCGCCGCTGACCGTGTCAGGCAGGGTAAACAAGGGAGCGCTGGTCCCTAATGGTAGCATTGTGGAGGGGGTTGCAGCCATCATTGTTTCCTTTCTTCCATTATATTACATCGTGAAACGGCCGCTGGCTGACCGCTGAGTGTCAACCGGCAGCCGGCGGTAATCTATTAATTTTGTTCGAGCCGGCTAATCGCCTGATCGAGCCGTTTGAGAACGGTTTCTCGGCCTAAAATTTCCAGTGTATTAAATAAAGGTGGGGCGACCAGTTTCCCACAGATGGCAATCCGGATCGGTTGAAACATTTGTCCGGCTTTGATGCCCAGGGTTTCAACGCTCTGGCGCAGGGCGGCGTCGATAGCATCGTGATTGAAGTTGGTTTGGGCCAGGGTGTCGCGGGCGGCGATGAGAATAGGCGGCATGTCGGCCAAACTCATCTTTTTAGGCACGAGCAGGTTGAGATTGTAGGGCGGTAGTTCATCGACAAAGAAAAAGTCAACCCAATTGCTGACATCGCTCAACACATTGAGCCGTTCCTGGATGAGGGGGGCAATTTGCATCATTGTGGCTTTATCGGCCTTGATACCGGCTTTTTCCAAATACGGCATAACCAGTTCCGTTAGGGCCAGCGGTGTGAGCGTCCGGAGATAGACGCCGTTGAAATAATCGAGCTTCTCATAATTCCATGAAGCGGGCGAGGCGTTGACTCGATCCAGGCTGAAGCGGTCGATTAACTCTTCGCGATCCATGATTTCGGTCTTGTCATCGTAGCTCCAGCCGACCAGGGCCATGTAGTTCACCATCGCATCGGACAGGTAGCCAAGTTCCTCAAAAGTCCGCACAAAGACAGGCAAGACGCGGCCATCCGGCGCGCGTGACTCGCGCTTGCTCATTTTGCCCCGGCCGGTGGGGTTGAGGATAACCGGCAGATGGGCCATTATCGGGGGTTCCCAGCCCAAGGCGTTATATAAATGAATGTGTAAGGGCATACTACTAACCCACTCATCGCCGCGCATAATATGGCTAATATTCATCAGATGGTCATCGATGACGTTGGCCATGTGATAGGTCGGGATACCATCAGACTTAACAATGACTACGTCTTCGAGTTTCTCATTTTGAAAGGTGATGTCCCCCCGGATCGCATCATACACCGTAATACTGCCCTCGAGCGGCAGTTTAATGCGAATCACATGGCTTTCGCCACCGTCGGCTCTGGCTAAGGCTTGATCAGGATCATAGTCTCGATAGCGCCGGTCATAGGTCGGCAGCCCTTTCGGTTTGCGCTCGCGACGCATCTCTTCCAATTCCTCGGGGGTAGCAAAGCAACGGTAAGCTAACCCCTGATCGAGCAACTGCTGGCAATAGTGGCGGTAAATCGACAGCCGCTCGGTCTGGACATAAGGGCCGTAGTCGCCGCCAATTTCGGGGCCTTCATCCCAGTCCAGACCTAGATAGCGCAACCCGTTTAAAAGCCAGTTCACGGCTTCGGGGTTGTAGCGCTTCTGATCGGTGTCTTCGATGCGGAGAATAAATTTCCCGCCGTGATGGCGGGCAAAAAGATAGTTGAATAATGCAGTTCGCGCGCCGCCAACGTGAAAATCACCGGTTGGGCTGGGCGCATATCGAACCCGAACCGGTTTGGTTGACATAGTCATAAAAGGTCATTTCCTAAATCTGTATCTATTCAGCAGCCCAGGTGACTGGCACTTACTGCGATTAAGTGCAGCATTGTAGGCCACTCATCAGTCACCATTTGAGCAAAAGTGCCAGTCACCTGAATAGTACCTAAATTTTAAAGCTCATTAGGCTGTGGGATAACAAAAATTGACTTTATTTGAGGTCTGTTAAGATACCACAGCGGGATCAACAGGGTGGCGGCAAAGCGTAAGCCGTTCAAAGCCAACGTCGTTGTGGTGTAATTTTGACTGGTGGTAAATAAAACACCAGGGTCAAGCACGGCTACCAGGTTAAAACCGGACCAAATGCCGATAACCCATAAAAAACCAAGACGACCCCAATTATGTCTGAACCACAAACCATAACTACAAACCAGAAATCCTAGACAGAAGAGGATATTCATTACCAGGATGGTCCATACTTGGGGTTGATCACCTAATTCGTTACTGGTTAGGCCGACCGCATTGGTCAGATGTAGTATATAGGCAAATGCCAGAAAGGCCAAAGCCAGAGACCATAGGGCTACAATACGCACCCCCCACTTTGAAATTTGGGTCGTAAGCGTCATGGGATGTCCTTTTGAGGGTTAAACGTATATTTTTAAAGTTACTGAGATGATACGGCTAAACTTCTTCAAAGTCTAGCGCTTTGTGCCGCATGAGCACACTCTGAACCAATCCTAAGGCAATAAGAAAAGCAAATAGCGAACTACCGCCGTAACTTACAAAAGGTAGCGGCGTACCCGTAACTGGCAGCAGTCCTAAATTAACGCCTAAATTTACAAATGATTGAAAGAAGATCAGGGCGGCGACACCGATACAAATCGAGCGACCAAAGGGGTCTTTCGTCAAATCGGCGGCCCGTAAGATACGCCAAATCACCCCGATAATCAGCAGAAACAGCAAAATTGCTCCCAACATGCCCAACTCCTCGCCAATGACGGAGAAAATGAAGTCGGTATGGCGAACGCGTAAAAAGTGAAGCTGGTTTTGCGTCCCAATGCTAAACCCTTTGCCCAACAATCCACCCGAGCCGATACTAATGAGGGCCTGCTGAATGTTAAAGTACGATGGATCGGTCTGGTCCGGGTTCATAAAGAGCAGCACCCGTTCCCGCTGATATTCGGCCATCGTTAGCCAGACAATTGGGCTGGCCAGTATCCCACCTAATCCTAGCAGCCCGATATGAAACAGGTTACCGCCAGCCATCAAGACCATAATCAGCCAGATCACAGCGGCTATAATCGTTGTTCCTAGATCGGGTTGGAGATAAATTAAAACCAACGGCGGCACAATAACCATCATTGAAAAAAATAAATTGCTTAATTTATTCATCTCACCGTCACGGTCAGCCAAAAGTTTAGCGGTGACGATGATAATAATAATCTTGGCCAGTTCGCTGGGTTGAACCGGAAATAGGGTAAAATCTAACCAACGCAAGGTCCCGGCAGTGAGTTCTGCGGCGATGAACAGCGTCCCCAAAAAGACGAGCATAACGACATAGAGAAATCGATGCAGCGAGGCATAATACCGGTAATCGATGGCCGCAACAATGACCATCAATCCCAGACCTAATCCGGCCCGAGTGAGTTGGGTCCACCACAAGTCTCTTAAATCTTCCTGATTTTGATTGGCGCTAAACACCATAATCACGCCGTACAAAATCAGCAGGACGACAATTCCAACCAGCACCAGATCAAATTGCCGCCAGATTCGACGATCCATTTAATTTATCCTTATTGCAGTTGGGAAACCAAGACCGCAGAGCGCCTTACTTGCGAACGTTAACCACAGGAATTTGGGCGGTAAGGCGACTTTGCCGGTTGCTATTCGTGAGGGCGATGTCGATGCCATGTTGATCGATTTCAACATATTTTGAAATAACCTCAATTAAATCATCCTTTAGCTGGTCCATTTTACCGGGCGACAGATCCACCCGATCATGAACCAATACTAATTGTAGACGATTTTTGGCAACATGGCTACTATTTGACTCTGTGCGGCCCAGCAATCGATCGAAGAAATTCATAATTTTCCCTCAAGATCAAAATTGAGACAAGCTAAATTTATCCCATCAAGAATTTTGAAAGACGCTTCATAAACGAATCAGGCTGTTCAAAACTCATGAAAGGTACATTTTGCCCCATCAGGCGCAGCCCAATATTTCTAAAAGCTTGGCCGGCCATCGAGCCATTCTCCATCACCAGCGGTCGTCCTTGGTTAGTGGAGACAATGATTTTTTCGTCATCCGGCACAATGCCGATGAGGTTGATCGCCAAAATATCGATGACATCGTCGGTGGTCAGCATATCGCCCCGTTTGACCATATCCAAACGGAGCCGATTGACAATTAAATCGGCAGGACCTTTCTCTTCGGCCTCGATCAAGCCGATAATGCGGTCGGCATCACGTACCGCCGAGACTTCCGGCGTGGTGACAATTAAAACCCGGTCAGCCGGAGCCACCGCATTTTTAAAGCCTTGTTCAATTCCGGCCGGGGAATCGATAATGACAAAATCGAATTCGTCGCGCAACTGATCGACGACCGCGATCATATCCTCGGGTTTTACGGCCGATTTATCGCGAGATTGGGCTGCCGGAATGAGGTACAGTTCATCAACCCGTTTATCTTTGATCATAGCCTGGCGCAGCCGGCATGTACCCTCCACCACGTTGACCAGATCATAAACAATACGGTTTTCCAGCCCCATGACCACATCCAAATTACGCAAGCCAATATCAGCATCGATAGCCACCACTTTTTTGCCACAGGCGGCTAGCGCTGCACTCAAATTCGCGGTAGTGGTTGTTTTACCTACTCCCCCTTTACCGGAGGTTATTGTAATGACAGTTGCGCTCATATCTCATTTCCCGACCATTTGCTAAGTTTTTATAGTACGATACTAACTGATCAGCCACGCCACGGTAGCTCTGTACTAAACCGTGGTGAAGAAAAAGTTAGACAGGATTAATACGATTTACCGAATTATGATCGATAAAATCGTGATAATCACGTCAATTCTGTCGATTATGGGGTCGATCTTCCGTCGTTCTCACGTCTCCACGGTTTAATGTTGTGCTACCCACGCCACGGTTCGGCCACAATTTGACCATTTTGAACGGAGGCGATCTCCGGAATAACGTCTCGCTGGGCATCATCAGGCGGCGGCAATGTAATGACGTCGCCAATTCGCAGTTGCATCGGTGACAGATGTAAGGCACAGACGATAGCCTCCGAGCCGGTTTTAACGCCGGCGTGAACGCTGCCCCGCAGCTTGCCCCAGACAATCACATCGCCCCCGGCTTGAATCTCAGCCCCCGGATTAACGTCGCCAATGATGACGACATGACCCGAATGTCGAAATATCTGCCCTGAACGCAAAGTCCGGCGGGTGACGATTGAGTCGGCGTTCGACCGGGCCACTCGGGGCGGGGTAATGTGGGATTTAGCCGGCCCGATATCGGTTTCTAAACTCAACAGAGCCGCAGCCTGGCGCGTGCTGGCATCTTCACTTTCAACGGCCCATAGAGAGACATTATGACTATTTAAAGTTTCCCCAACAGCGGCTAACTGGGCCGGGGTCAACTGCCGCGCTCCCACCCGCAGCGCCACACGACCGCCCTTAAAAAAGGAGGCTTTAGACCCAAGCTGTATCCCCAGTTCCTCAACCAGCCCCTGCCAGTCGCCGGACCCCATTGTGATGATCAACCCGTTACTGGTCCCTTTAATTGCAATCCGATCCGTCATCTTCGAAACAACTTACCCTATATATTGTACTATAAAATCTATTATACCACAATATGTAGTATTGAAGCTTAAAATTTTGCCTTTAATTGCCCCAATTATTTGAGTCTACAGAGTTGATAGATTTTAGGAAGTTTAATGAATTATTCATCCCAACTAGGGCTTATGCTTGAGCAAAATTCGCCCCAAACTCTATGAACCCTAAAAACTCTATTAATTTGTTCCAACTGCCGCAGCAGTCTCTTGAGGGGGCTGCGCTTCAAATTCAACCAAATACCGCACGCCTTCCACCGCATCGAACATCAACGAGGGAGCATCGGGAAAATCGGCTAACCGTACCTGCCAAGTTTCATCATTGACCAAATCAGGCCGGCTGTAGTCAAACTGCCCGGTTTCACCGGAAATCAGTTGAGCTACTACCTCGCCATTGATCAACACTTCAACCGGAATGTCGCTGACTCCCTGCCCAGCGGCGTTAAGGACAAAGCCCGACATATTCGCCTCGTTTCGACTCCAACTATCAGTGCCCAGTAGGCGGGCCTTGAACTTGGTGCCTAAGTCGAACTCGGTTACCGTTTCGTCAGTGGCCTGTCCATCCCCCTCTTCCTCCTCATCAGGAATGTTAAAATAGTAGCGCAGAATTTTGCTAGCAACCGGCACCGCTACCTCAGACCCCTGAACAGCCACCCCGGCACCTTGCTTACCCCCATAAACAAACACAATCGTGACAATTTCGGGGTTATTGGTGGGAGCGTAGGTTACAAACCAGGCGTGGCTGGTTTTCACCCGACCATCGCGATCGAGGCAGGCGGGGTAGTTGTCGCAGAATTCGGCGGTGCCGGTTTTCCCAGACGCATCGATACCGGGGACATCAAAAAATTTAGCCGCGGTACCATTTTCCCAGTTAATGGCGCCCCACAGACCCTGCCGGACCAACTGGATGTACTGCGGATCAACATCAAGCCGGCCAATCACCTCCGGCTCAATTTGTTGGACAAGATTACCGTCGGCATCGAGAATTTCCTTAACCAGATGGGGCCGGTACCGCGTTCCGCCGTTGGCGATCGAGGCGTAAGCGTTCAACATTTGCAGCGGCGTAACCAGCACAAAGCCCTGCCCAATTGACATATTATAGGTATCACCGGTAAGCCAGGTTTCGGCGTAGTTGAGCCGTTTCCAGCGTTCAGTTGGCACCAAGCCCTCCGACTCGCCCGGCAAGTCGATCCCGGTTGCCTGACCCAGACCATACATCTGGGCATATTTTCCCAGTTTCGTCAAGCCCAGGCCCTCATATTCGGCCGGGCTGTAACCACCGCCAACTTGGTAGAAAAAGACGTTGCAAGACCAGGCCAACGCCGAAACGACATTGACCGGCCCATGCCCCCCTCTAAGCCAGCAATAGAAGGGCTGAGCCAGATCACGATTGTCGGGTTGGAACAGGTTAGGCAAATATAGTACACCTTCATCGACAAAGGTGGTCTGTTCGGTAATTGTGCCTTCCTGCAAACCGCCGGAAGCCGGGATAATCTTAAAGATCGAGCCGGGCGGATAGAGACCGGCGATGGTATGATCGACCAGGGGGGCTTGGGGGTCTTCGCTCAACAGTGACAATTCGCGGGCAGTGATGCCTCGCGAGAAAAGATTGTTGTCAAAACTGGGTAGTGAGACCATAGCCAGAATCTCCCCGGTTTGGGGATTCATCGAGATCGAGACGCCTTGCTTGGAGTTGACCTCATCCATCGCCTCTTGTAGAGCTTCGGCGGTGGCCTGTTGTAGCCCCAGGTCAATCGACAACCGCAAATTATGGCCTGGTCTAACCTCTACCTCTTGGCTGACAGTCCGGATTTTTTGGCCGGTTACATCGACCTCAATATTTTCCAGACCTTTGATCCCGCGCAGCCACTGTTCATATTGATACTCCAAACCGGCCAGGCCGACAATATCGGTCAAATCATAATTGAGCCCTTCATAGTTCTCAAACTGCTCGGCAGGAATGGGGCCGATGTAACCTAACATATGGCTAAATAAATCTTTATAGATGTAATCACGGCTGGGCGAAATATCGATTTGCACACCGGGGAGATCTAGCCGTTCTTCTTCTATTTTCGAGACAATAATGGGATCAACATCTTCCGCAATCGTCACTGCTAAAAATGGGGCAAAAACGCGGTTGGCATTGACCGCATCGCGGATTCCTTCCGGCCGGTTGATATACCGTCGGCTGCGAGGATTGATAATCTGCCGCTGCGGCAGCCGGCTGTATTGGTGATGGTTGATGGCATGAAAATACCCCGTATTCAGCCCGGTCACCGGCTCCAATTGAGTGGTAATTGGCAAATTCAACAACTCGGATAGTCGAGAGAAAACGCGGGCTTCGGCAGTTGAGTCTTCCGGCAAATAGGCAGGAATAACCACGACGTTATAGACAGGTCGGTTGCGAACTAACAGCTTACCGTTGCGATCGTAAATAACGCCGCGTGAGGCCGCCACCTGCGCCAGGCGAAAGCGGTTGGCGTCGGCTTGTTCCCGGTAGCTTTCGCCATTAACAATCTGCAAATTCCAAAGCTGCAAAAACAACACGATAAAGGCGAACAATACCAATGTTTTAAATATGAAACTGCGAATTTGGATTTGAGCGTCAGTCATAAATGGGGATTATACCCAAGAAACAATAAAATCGAAATTAATTTAAATAAGCCCATAGCGCCTTACATCGATCTGGGGAGATCGATAAGCCTCTCAT
Source organism: Anaerolineales bacterium (assembly GCA_020634935.1). GTDB lineage: Bacteria > Chloroflexota > Anaerolineae > 4572-78 > J111 > JAGRBY01. Next base: position 3,150 of record JACKAT010000050.1, on the reverse strand, counting down.
CGCTGCCAGAATAATCTAAAAAGAGAGTGGTTGGGGATGTAATCGGCGATAGAGATAATACAAAGGGGGAAAAACCAACACCATGACGCCGGTATTGAAGATAGCTACGGGCAAAAAAATGTCATTAAACGCATCGAGCCAAACCACCGGCCGGCCCAATACATTGAGAATCAGCAGCGCGCTACCGTTAAACAGAATACTGAGCGGAAAGGTGAAGCCCAGCGGAAGAACGATACTACTGCCAAAAATCCGGCCGTGGGAAATATTGGCTACAATGGCCACTAAAATTAAAGCCAGCGTAAAAATGCCAAACGGCGCTGCCGACAAAAAATCCAGGCTCAAGCCGCCGACTAGCGCCCAAGTTAGACCGTCTTCCAGATCGCTCAGAATGGTCCAGGCGATAACCAGCACCATGACCAAATCAGGGTGGATACCGTTGATCTTTATGTAAGGCGAAAGGGTGGTTTGAATCAGCGCGGCACTAATTAAAACGATGAAGGCAATAAGGCTGCTAATTCTCTGACTCCTGCGCTTCGATGATCTCCGCCTCGAAATCGACCGGCTCAAACGAGGTGATGACCAGCATTGTTTCCAATTTACCAAAATCGACCGTGGGCCGGATGCGGGCTATTTGAAACATATCCTGATCACGCTGCGTCACTTCCGTCACCTGACCGATGACCAATTTATCGGGGAAGTTGCCGCCCAAGCCGGAGGTCAGCACGATATCGCCGGGATTGACTTCTTCACCGGGAGGGATACGCTCCATCGTCAACGTCCCATCGATATTGCCCTTGACCAGGCCGGTGACCCGGCTGTTTTGAATGAGCGCATTGACCGCACTTGAAGGGTCAATCAGCATCAATACCTGCGATGAGTTAGGGCCAACCGCGGTCACCCGGCCCACTAAACCGCGATCGGTGATAACCGGCATATCTTTGGCCACGCCGTCGCGCGCACCGACATCCAAAAAGATAAAGTAAAGGAGATTAGTCGGCTCACGGCCGATACTGCGACCGCGAATAGTCGTGGTTTGGTAAGTAAATTGGGGGTTATTACGGGTGTAGTTAAGCAGTTGGCGCAAAATTTCGTTTTCGCGTTCGAGGTCTTTGAGCCGAACATTTTCCACCATCAAACTGTTGGCCAGCGACTCCAGTTCGGCGTTTCGTTCTTGGAGTTCTCGGATATCGGTGGTTTGTTCAACCTGGCCGGAGACAAAATCAGCCGTACGGGTCATCTGGGCCTGGATGGGGGCGACAAACGTCTGAACCAGGTCCGTCAGCGGCGATAAATATCCGAGTTGTTCCAGCCCAAAGCCCAGCAACACCAGAGCGATAATCAGCGCGATATAAATCTGCCGGTTTCTAATGATCGCCATAATTATTGGGGTTTACTGCTTGCTACCAATCAATCCGGTCTACCGGTGGTTAGTGCTGCTTCGGTCTAAGGTATTGAGCACCTTAGCATATTTATCGTAACTTTCCAGCACTTTACCGGCTCCGCGAGCCACACATGTTAAGGGATCGTCGGCAATATAGACCCGCATCTTGGTCTCTTCCGACAGCCGCTCAGACAAACCTTGCAGCAGCGCCCCTCCGCCGGCCAGGGCAATGCCGCTTTCCATCAAATCCGCGATCAACTCCGGCGGCGTCTCGTCGAGCGTATCGCGCACGGCGTCGACAATAACCGAGACCGCGTCGCTCAAGGCTTCGCGAATTTCGACGCTCGACACCTCAACCGAGTCGGGCAGGCCGGTAATAAGGTTACGCCCGCGCAAGGCAATCGTCTGTTCTTCGGGCAGCGGGTAGCCCGAGCCGATAGTAATTTTAGCCCGTTCGGCCATCCGCTGGCCGATGAGCAAATTGTATTTCTGGCGGGCGTAGTTGATGATCGCTTCATCCATTTCGTCGCCGGCCACCCGGATCGAACGGCTGACGACGATGCCCCCCAACGAGAAGACGGCCACCTCGGTTGTTCCCCCGCCGATATCGATGACCATACTGCCCAGCGGCTCGGTAATCGGCAAGCCAACGCCAATGGCCGCGGCCACCGGCTCATCGATGATTTGGGCCTCGCGTGCTCGCGCGCTCCGGGCCGCGTCGTACACGGCCCGTTTCTCCACCTGAGTCACCCCGCTGGGAATCCCAACCACTACCCGTGGCGCGTAAAACGGCGTGGGGATCAAGGTTTGCTCGTGGACTTTCTTAATAAAATACCGCAGCATCGCCTCGGTGATTTCAAACTCCGAAATCACACCATCGCGCAGCGGCCGAATCGCCACAATGTTCGCCGGTGTTCGACCGACCATCTCTTTGGCGTCAACGCCAATCGCCAGCGGTTTTTTCGTTCTCTTATCGATGGCCACCACCGATGGCTCGTTGATAACAATGCCTTTACCACGCACATAAACCAATGTGTTGGCCGTGCCAAGGTCTATGCCAACGTCAAGCGAAAAGAGGCCAAGTAATGCATCTAAAGGGCCTGCCACCTAAATATTTCTCCTTAAACCAGCATAATAATAGGCAGGCTGTCAACGTTCAGCGCCTGCCTAATTCGTGTATTATACCACAATCGAACTTTTGCACAACAAACCCATCGAACAGCGCAGCCAGACCAGTTATTTAAGCGTTACTGACCAATTTCTTTTTCAAATGGGGAATAAGCCCGCCATCGGCAATAATCGCCTGCACCGATGGCGCAAAGGGGGGAAAGGGGAACTCGCCCGCTTCGCATCGGATCACGCCGGCCTGCATGTCGATCTCCACCTGGTCGCCCTGCTTAAGAGCAGCCACCGCAGCGGGGCAGGTGATAGCCAACAAACCGTTGTTGATGGCATTTCGATACCAAATTCGCCCAAACGACTCCCCGATCACCGCCCCCAAACCGACTTGTTTTAGGCAAATGGCCGCTTGCTCGCGGCTGGAGCCGTTGCCCCAATTTTTGCCGGCCACCACGACATCGCCGGGCTGTACGTTGGGGGCAAAGGTCGGGTCCAAATCTTCCAGGGCGTGCTGGCCCATCTCGGCCGGATCAGAGATGGTGTAGGTGTATTTGCCGGGGAAAATCACATCGGTATTGACGCCGTCGCCGTATTTCCAGATGCGACCCCGAATAATTGCTTGTTCCATTTATGACTCCTCGTCGGGTAAT